>JAPKXZ010000044.1 GCA_026394555.1 Methanothrix sp. | reverse complement strand
GCTACGCGCAGTCACCGCGATGTCCCCGGTTCGAATCTGGGAGGCGGGATCTGAAAACTGTCCGGATGGTGTAGTGGCCCATCATGAAAGCCTGTCGAGCTTTCGACCCGGGTTCGAATCCCGGTCCGGGCGTTGATTTACGGAAAAGGAGAGAGCATTGCAGGGGTTCTCTCCTTTCTCTACTGTTTCTCATGTTTTTCGAGGCTTTGCAATCATGTACAAACATGAGCCTCTTCAGAGAGCCGGGTCGAGGTGGTCGCAGAAGGCGAGAAATCTCACCGGAGAGGTTGGCATCGGCGTTGAAGATGGAGAACACTCAGCGCATAGATGCCGATCTTGCCGAGCTCAAAGCCGCCATGAAAGGTTCATGGAAGGCCCCGCTCAGACATCTTCGTGGTCTTGAATGTCACGTAGATTCCTTTTTCAGATACTTCAAAAAACTTATTATACATCGAGATTCTATAACAATAAGAGAGGATGTTTCCATACAAGAACCACATATGCTGGATTGTATTTATAAATTTGCAATCGTAGTTCTCCTTCTGGGATCTGTGCAGGGTGCAACGATCAGTATCAACCCTGGCGAGATCATCCAAGCCGCCATAGATGCTGCTGGCCCTGGGGACACGATCCTCGTCCAGAGCGGTACCTATTACGAAAATGTGAACGTCACCAAAAGGCTAACCTTGAAGGGGGTCGGGATGCCGACGGTGGATGCCCGAGGCAGAGGGGACGCGATAACACTTTTTGCTGATGGTGTCATTTTAGAGGGGTTCGAGACGACCAACTCGAGCTACTCGCTGGAGGCTGGAATCAAGATAATCTCGAACGATAACATCGTGAGAAACAATAACGCCAGCTACAACAAGGGAACCGGCATCTTTGTGTGGATCGCCAGCAGCAATAATTCGATAATCAATAACATCGTCAGCTACAACAACAAGAGCGGCATATTTCTCTGGAATTCCAGCAATAACGTCATATCTGGAAATACTGCCAGCTGCAATAAGTGGAATGGAATACGTCTCATGGATTTCTGCAGCAACAACGCAATCATCCGCAACAAGGCACATCATAACGAGATGCATGGGGTATCGCTCGAAAGTTCCAGGAACAACAAAATCACCGAGAACGATGCCAGTTACAACGACCTGGACGGAGTCTTGCTCGAAGACTCTCCCCAAAACACAATCGAGGGCAACGATGCCCACCACAACGAGAAAAACGGCATCCGACTACTGAATTCGTCCCATAGCAACGTTACGAATAACAACGCCGGCGCCAACAGGTGGGGCGTCTTCTTCTACAAATCAGGCAACAACACCGTCGAAGACAACGTAGCCCGCGCCAACCACTGCGGAATCTATCTATCTAAGACCCAGAACAGCACTATGAGACGCAACCTGATGTCGGACAACCGATATAACTTCAGAGCCGATGAAGTTAACGATATCGACATCTCCAACCTCGTAGACGGAAAACCGATTTATTACCTTGTGGGCGTTTCTGATAGGATAATCGGCTCGCCTGCCGAGGCGGGCACCGTCTACTGCATCGACTGCAATAACATCACAGTAGAGGGCCAGAACCTCACAAACAACATCTACGGGATCTATTTCAGCAACACCAGCAATTCGAGGGCGGAAGACAACCAAATCAGCAATAACTGGAACGGCATCTTCCTCGAAGGTTCTTCTTCCAACGTCCTTGCAGCCAACGACGCAAGCGAGAACGAGAACGGCGTCTATCTCAACACTTCCGATAAAAACAACCTCGTGTCAAACCGTGCCACCAACAACTCATACGGCATCGTTCTCAGCTCCTCTCGCGATAACGAAGTCACTTCTAACCACGCCAGCGTCAACTTCGTGGGCATCGACCTCTATGATGCCAGCGATAATAACTCCGTCGAAGGGAACAACGCAACCAAAAATGGGGTTGGAATCCATCTCAACTTTTCGAGCAAAAACACCGTCGTCGATAACAACGCCAGCGAGAGCGAACACATCGGCATCTATCTGGTCCGGGGTTCGAGCGAGAATAACATCTCAGAGAACAACGCCAGAAACGCCTGGTTTGGCGTCTATCTCATCGAGCTTTCCTCTCACAATGTCATCGCGGCAAACGATGCCAGCAACAATTGCGTCGGCATATATCTCAGGGATTCGCCTGACAACAACCTCAGCGAGAACGTCGCCAGCCGCAATGATCTGGAAGGCATCCTCGTCCAGAACTCTGCCAGCAGCAACCTTGCCGGCAACAACGCCAGCGACAACCATTGGGGGGTTTACCTATCCTCTTCGAACGAAAGCACCATGAGAGACAACCGGATGTGGAACAATCGATATAACTTCTATGCCGATGGCGAAAACGACGTCGATGCCTCCAACCTCGTGGACGGAAAGCAGGTTCGCTACTTAGTAGGCGTTTTTGACGAGGTGATAGATTCGTCCGCCGATGCAGGACTGGTCTACTGCCTCGATTGCCGCAACGTCACTGTGAAGGATCAGTTCTTCACAAACAACACCTACGGAATCTACTTCCACAACACCAGTGACTCAAGGGTAGAGAACAACCGGATCAGCGATAACGAGTTTGGGATCATCCTCAACCAATCCAGCAACAACGAGATCATCGACAACGACGCCACCCACAACGACGAGAGGGGCATCTGTCTCAACCGATCCGACGGAAACCTTGTCGATGGCAACAACGCCAGCCAGAACGGTCGCGGCATCGATCTTTTCGAATCAGGCAACAACACGGTCTCCTCCAACGATGCCCACTATAACGAGCGGGAGGGAGTCATCCTCGATCATTCGCCTAGCAATACAATCACGGCAAACGATGCCCACCATAACGATTGCGGCATCCGCCTCGATAATTCATTCAATAGCACGCTCACTGCCAACAACCTTGGCAACAACAAGAAGGGCGTATGTCTCAACCGTTCCGGCGAAAACGAGCTTGAGGACAATTTGATGTACGACAACGTCCAGAACTTCGTGGTCGATGGCCAGACACGCTCGGATTTCTATAACCAGGTCGATGCCACAAACCTCCTAGACGGAAGGCCGATACGCTATCTGGTCGACTCCCACGATGCGGTCATAGATTCGTCATTGGATGCGGGCTCGGTCGTATGCGTTAACTGTACCAACGTCACCGTGAGGGATCTGGAGCTTCGCGGAAACGGCGAAGCCATAATATTCTTCGAGACAAACGGATCGAGGATAGAGGACAACAACCTCAGCGGGAACGTGTATGGCATCCGCCTCACCAGGTCCAGCAATAACACGGTCAAAGGCAACAACGCCAGCAACAACACCTGCGCAATATCCCTCCTCGATTCCACCCGGAACGTTCTCGAAGGAAACCGCGTCGGCGAGAACAACACCTACGGCATCCGGCTCACTTCGTCGATTCACAATATCATGAGGGGCAACCTCATGTCCGGCAACCAATACAGCTTCTATGCCGACGGCGAGAACGAGATCGACGCCACCAACCTGGTTGATGGAAAGCCGATACTCTACCTTGTGGGCGCTTTTGGCGAGATAGTAGATTCGTCCCAAGATGCAGGTACGGTTTACTGCATCGACTGCGATAACGTTACGGTGAGGGGTATGAACCTCACGGGTAACGTGTACGGGATTTACTTTTACAACACCAGCAATTCCAAGTTGGAAGACAACCGGGTTGGCGAAAACGAGCGCGGCATTTTCCTCGATAAGTCCGAGAACAACACCATCCTCGATAACGACGTCAACGGCAACGAGCTGGACGGGATCATTCTTCAAAGGTCCCATCATAACGATATCTCCGGAAACCTTGCCCGCGAAAATGACCGGCACGGAATCCTGCTCGAAAATTCATCGAACAACAATGTCTTGGCCAACAGAGTCCTTAGCAACCGAGGCGGCGGGATTTATCTTGCCGGGTCATTCGACAACGTCGTCGAATCCAACGAGGCCAGCCAAAACGAGCAGGGAATATGTCTGAACGCCTCAGGGGGTAACGAGCTTAAGAACAACTCGATGTCCGGCAACCGCTACAACTTCGCGTTAGGTGGGACGCTCGGCGGGGCGTTAGTTGAGCAAAACCGCTCGACGCTGGACAACACCGTCAGTTCCGACAACCTGGTCGATGGAAAGCCGGTCTATTATCGGGTCGGCGCCGCCAATGAGAACATCGACTCGTCCACCGGCGCAGGAGTCGTCTACTGTGTGAACTGCACCAACATCACCGTAGCCGGGCTTGACATCACGAACAATGGCTATGGGATCTACCTTTACAACACAACCAACTCGACCGTACGGGACAACCAGATAACCGAGAGCGACGTCGGGATATGCCTGGTCCGCTCACCCAACAACACCGTTTCGGGCAACAACGCCAGCAACAACGGGTTTGGCCTGTTCCTCAGTCGATCCACCAACAACACCATCGCATCGAACATGGCCCTTCGAAACCTCCACGATGGGATCAAGCTCTACAACTCCGATAACAACACCATCGAGGCCAATACCGCAAGCGAGAACAACGAGTCCGGGATCGTTCTCGACCCCTCCAACGAAAACGATCTCGTCCACAACAATCTGGAAGGCAACCAGGGGCATAAGGTCAACTTCGACGCCGACAGCAACGATAACAATCTGAGAGGAAACGGCGCACCTCTCTCGCCCGGCGCGCAGACGGAAACCACACCAGGATACCCAGGAAAAGACAGAGGAGGAGACGAGTCCGACCTCGCGCCGTCTCCGACGGTGGAGCCGCCGAGCGAGGCCGTGAGGCTCCAGAGTCTCATCGACCAGGGAATAGAGGGACTGCCCCGAGGGCAGATCCTCTTCCGTCCGAAGGAGAGGATGACGGTCGGCGAGACGGAGCTGGTGGAGGTTATAATCACCAGAGAGACCAGCGAGAGGCTGGCGAAAGAGCTTGCCGAGAAGCTCGAGGGTGAGGGCAAGGTCGCTATCGAAGATATCCCGATAAGCTACGAGATGAGCGCGAAGCTGATGGGCGGCCGCGCCTTCGAGATCATCGCCAGGACGGAAGAGAAGAAGATTGTGCCGCCACCACCCGACTCTGCCAGCTGGAAGTGGGATGTAACACCCTTAGAGCCTGGCACCTACACCCTGGATCTTTACGTCACCGCCACCATAAGCGTGGAGTCACGGGAGAAATCCTACGAGCGTCCGGTCTTCGAGAGGGATATTCTTGTGGATGTCCCCCCCGGAAACGAATTAAAGGGCTTTGTAGCGAAAAACTGGCAGTTCATCCTCACCACGGTCCTGATCCCTGTGGCCGGATGGTACCTGAGTCGCAGGGCGAAAAAGAAGAAGAGCCCTCCCAAAGAGGGGACGGCGGAGAGCGAACTGCAAGAAAGATAGCCGTCTATATCTATGGTTCTCGTTTCCTGAGCAATCTCTGGCTTCGCCTCCCTCGAAACGCCAGTGGCCCACCAGTCCGTCCTCGTCGCCGTTTCAATCGCCGCCACATGGTCGCTGAATCTGTAACCGGGTGCGTGACTTGCTGTAGGCTCCAACCTCGGCGATCTGGCTCGGGAAGAACGAAGTTATTATCATAGATGATAGGCTTAAATCTAATCTCTGATTATCTCGGTTGCGTCTCGCTACAATTCACTTGTATCTAGATTTTTATGTCAGTGGGGTCCGAAAACCATGTTGGGTCATGACTGGCAGGATGCCAGGTTATTTGCTGCTCTGCAAAAGGCCCGATAAAGTTACATTCTTTAGCTCTTACTTTAATATTGTAGCATTTGCCATCAATCAATCTGGAGGAGCTTATTTTTAATTTTTTTCTGCCAGAACTTACAATGGGACGAAACGTCTTTATGTTGGAATCCATCAGCCCCCAATTCCCTGCGGTATAACAATGCGGATACTTCTGGCAATGAAGAGACATATGGCGGGATATAAGGCCTTCATGAATCTCAATGTCGCTTGGATCTAAATAAATCAGGTTTTCGCCATCATAAATCTGTGCCTCCAAGCCGCATGCGTCTCGAAAACCTATCTCTATGAAGATGCTATTGATGCCGTTTTCCAATCTTTTTATAATTGCAGAGGGGGTAACCAGGGCAATACCCAGAGGTTCGGACCATTCGCTCAGTTGACCAAGGTTATCAGATCTAACTTCAACTTTGCATAACTTATCGGAATACTGGGGGAGAATCTCAGAAATAGATATCTCTGACGAAACATTGCCGTTTTCGCAGGTGACGGCGAGATCATGCTTCTCAATTAGTAGACGGTTCTCCCGATAGTCCAGCACTCGAATATGAGCTTTGATTAAACGATAACTCGCACATTCCGCAACCGCATTCCAGTTCGCAGTAATCATTTTACGGACGGCATCGAAGCTCAGAGAGAGATCCTGAGTGGCAGGCTGCTCATGAAGGGTAATTTCTACTGGAATCTCACTCACTGGCGTACCGACCGTTACGACGCCGAAGTATGGGCGGTCGTGGTCGGGAATCCTCACATATATATGATAACTGCCGGGTGGTATGGCCAAATGCAAAGGTAGAACTTCTTTAGTTTCTTTGTTTATTGTAATATAGCCGCACGTACTGTCATACGATGCATTGTATGTGCTCTGCAGATTGGGCAACACCGTCGGATCGACATCGGTCAGGTTTCCGGGGTACGTTAGTGCGGTCTTGACCATCTTCAGATATAATGTGTTCGCTGCGCTGATGCCAGCAATCTTGATGTTGAGACGAGGCTTATAAACCTCTATTGAATGAATATCAGGAATTCCCCCGTCATATGAGATGAATGGATTTACGTTATCCAGACTGTCTTTAATCAAAAATTTTCTTAGACTATCATCATAGCCGACTATTGCAACGCAGTGCTTCCCGTATCCCGGTAAGCTGTACTCCGCAATGCATGGACCATTCGTGACCAGATGCTTCTTCACTTCCTCCGTCCAGGCTCCCGAGTCCTTGGTACCAGTGATTGATATCATCTGATAATTTTTAATCTTAGTATAGTGCGAGGAAGCTGCGCAAACACAAATTGTGGGCCAGGGGTTATCTTCTCCAGAAGCTACGCCAAAATTTTTTAAGTATTCCATAGCCGTCGATAGCGTCCAAGAATCGGTAGTTTGCACCGGTACATCATCACGCCACGTGCTACACTCGCCAGCCGGTTTTCCTTTAGCAGCCCATCGATGACCGCAGGTCCAGAAACTACCTTCGGATAGGTCCAAGGCCAGGGCAGGGTCGTTGTAATAATGAATTTTCAACAGTGCTTCCAGGACTGCCAATACGCCGAAAGCCACACAAGTCTTAGGTTCATCAGCTACATTTTTATTTTCAGGGTTCTGGCTCCTAAGTTCTGTGGTCCACTTTTTGCCATTAAGGTTATTCCAGTCTATTTTTGTTGGTAGAGTTAGCATCTTATTTCACCTCTTCCATATTCTCCATATACATTTAAACATCCCTAGTTGAGTCGCTGACATCAATAGACGTCAGCGGGCATATGGCCAGACAATCCGTCTCGGACGGATAAGCGGTGTAGTTGAACCCCCTGTCTGGGGGCCGCTAGCCATCAATCTCGATCCCTCTGTCGGAACCGCCGATGGCTATTACGGAATCGACGTATAGGGGCTGATAAATAGCGGTCCCGTCCACAGACCCGACCTGGATCTCCGCCCAGTTCACGAAGGTCCCGCTCCTCAGGGCCTCGACCCTGTAGGAGATCGTCTCTGTCCCGAGCGGCTCCAGGTCCGTCAGCCTCCAGGTGACCACCCTCGTCGTACTGGCCTCGTTTCTGATGGTCAGGTTGCAGATGACTTGATGGGGATTTTGCTTCAACCTCTATGGTCTTCCCTTCCGAGAAGCCGCCACCTGATTGCAGAACCTGCAACTGGGTGCGTGATTTGCTGCGGGCTCGAACCTCGGCGAACTGGCCCCGGGAAGAACTAAGTTATTATCATAGTTAGAGGATGACTGGCTCAAGTCTAAATCTCTGATTATCACCTCCGTTCCATGTATTCTGACACACATATGCATTTTTCTCTGTGGAGGCGTTATTTACTTCGAGACACATCCCGCTGTGTTTGGCGTAGATGATGTACGTAGGGTCAACAAATTCTCGAAGGGTAATTTCTACTGAATCTAACTCACTGGAATGCGACCACTATAGTTTTGTCATAGATGGATCTCGCATCTTTAGCGATCATATGAATACGATAAGTGCCGACGAGTGGTACGGCAAGACGCAAAGGCAGAGATATGGTGCCAGCCGGATTTTCTGGACGTATTTCAAGCCAGCCGCTCGCACTGGAATACCATGCAGTGTATTTGCTCTGCAAATTGGGCAACAAAGTCGGATCAACTTCAGCCAGGTTTCCGAGGTTCGTAGGTTCAATCTTGACTATATTCAGAGACAATTCTCTTGCTCCTCTCATGCCAGGGATATCGATAATATTGAGACACGGCTTATAAACCTCGATCGAATGAATATCAGGGATTTCCCCGTTATATGAGAGGAATGGAGTTTTGTTATTCCGACTGTCTTTAAACATAAATCTTCCCTCATCATCATCATAGCCGACTATTGCAACGCAGTGCTTCCCGTAATCCGGTAAGCTGTACTCCGCAATAACGGGACCATACATGACCAGCTTCTTCTTCAGCTCTTCTTTCCAATCTAATTTCCCTATTCCAGCGATTGTAATTATCGTATTGGGCGAAGATTTTGCGCAAACACAAGTACTACAAGTACTGGGCCATAGGCTATCTACACCAGCAGCTACGCCAAATTTTTTTAAGTATCTCAAGGGCGGATCTATCGTCCAAGCAACCATAGGGTCCACCGATGTATCATCCTGCCACGTGCTGCACTTACCGTCCGGATACCCTTTAGCAGCCCATCGATGACCGCAGGTCCAGAGACTACCTTCGGATAGGTCCAGGGACTGGTCAGGATCGTTGTAATAATGAATTTTCAACAGTGCTTCCAGGGCAGCTAATACGCCGAAAGCCACACAAGTCTTAGGTTCATTAGCTACAGTTTTATTTTCAGGGTTCTGGTTCCGAAGTTCTGTGGTCCACTTTTTGCCATTAAGGTTATTCCAGTCTATTTTTTTTGGTAGAGTTAGCATCTTATTTCACCTCTTCCATATTTTCCATATGCACCTAGGCGTCCCTGGTCGAGTCGCCGACATTAAAAGATGTTAGCGGGCATATGCCCAGGCAATCCGTCTCGGACGGATAAGCGGTGTAGTTGAGCCCCCAGTCTGGGAGCCGCCAGCCATCAATCTCGATCTCTCCTCCGGAATTGCCGATGGCTACCACAGAATCGACGTATAGGGGCTGAGAAATTGCGGTCCCGTCCACAGACCCGACCTCGATCTCCGCCCAGTTCACGAAAGTCCCGTTCCTCAGGGCCTCGACCCTGTAGGAGATAGTCTCTGTCCCGAGCGGCTCCAGGTCCGTCAGCCTCCAGGTGACCACGTCGCCATTGTACGACGAGAAGGGAACCGAGGAGCTGATCAGCCTCATGCCGTCCGGAAGGTGATCGGTTACCGCGACCACCCTCGTCGTTCCGGCCTCGTTTCTGATGGTCAGGTTGTAGATGACCAGTTTGGGATCTTTTGTGTCAAGCCTTGCGGTCTTCGCCGCCGAGAAGCCGCCAACCGGACAACAACTCAGCCCTCCCCTTTCGATGGAAGAGAAGTTGCTGGCGTTGACCCATTTGTCGTTGTAGCCTCCCGAAGCCTCCACCCGGTTGATGAGATCTGCGCCGCCTAGATCGGTGACGTCCAGCTTCAGCAGTATCTCCGCCCGGTCTCCGATGGCCAGATGGGTCAGGACCCATTCGGCGCTCCCGGCCGGCTGCGACTGCGGCCTGAGCGATGAATTTATGTAGACCGCTCCGGGCGGAAACAGGTCTTTTAGGTAAACCGGCCCCAGAGATCTGTTTCCGTCGTTTTCCAGGGTGATGGTGTAGTCTGCAATATCGATGGTCTTCTCCTCCATATCCTTAACCACCGTCTTCTGGGTTACCACCCCGGTCTTGGTCAGGTTCAGATGAGGCCAATCGTACTTGGATACTCCCCCTAAGAGGACTCTCCTCTTGATCGAGTAATTGCCAGCGTAAGCCTGGTCCAGGTCGACCTTGTCCTTCAGAACCGTTCTGTACCTGGCCTGGCCCGAGAACTGTGCAGAGCTGTCCATCTCGTTCAGGCCCCGGGCGATAGTCTCCCCCTTCAGCTGGGTCAAGCTGGAGTATTCCTCGCCGATGAAACTGCTGTTTTTGACCCGGGACCGCACCCCATCCATCCACTTCATTGACCGGCTCAAAGATAGGTCGTCTGTAATGGTCTGGTTTTCTGGTCTGTAGACGAGGCTCAGATTCTTGGCGATGTAGTTGGTGTAGGTTCGGATCATTTCATCAGACTGATAAGACCCGGTCCCAGACTCATGGGACCTTTGGCTGTCCTTGATCCGCCGGTCCACCGCCACAAAACCGTTCCCGGAAGCCGACCGGTCGGAGGAAACGCCGGAGCCGTACTCGTCGGTCTTCCCCAGGACCCGGAAACTTCCGGTGTAGTCCTCTTGCGAATTGAAGGTTGGCGAGTCCTGAGGGGCGGCGCCGGGGCTCGACTTTTTGAGAAATCCGATATGGCCCATGCCGGAAAACTCCGACTCGACCTGCATCACCGACTCGTTCTGGTCGAGCTTCATCCGGCTCTCCCGGTCGATGCTGGTGGCGTACCTGTAGGACTCGCTCATCGAGGCCCCAGTCGCCCGGTTCTTCGCCCGGGCCTCCTCGGTCCAGCGGGACGAGTAGGTGACAGTTCGGTTCCTGTAAAGAGCCAGTGCGGTAGAACCGTGATCTGCCAACACATCTTTTTTCATCTCGATTGACTTGTTCTCTGTTAGAAGCTTGATCGTCTCGTCGCTCTCGTAAGAGCCGCTGCCGTGCTCCCGGCTCGAGAGCCTGGTGCCGGGATCAGCGATTGAAACGGCGGCGCAGTTGCTGTAGCTGCCCACGGTGAAGTTGTTCAGATAAAAGACGGCCTTAACGCAGTTTATGAGCAGGTATGACGGCGGCTCTGTGGAGTAGTCGTCGGCAACGTTGACGAAACCCTCGCCAGACACCATCGAGCCCATCCGAAACTTGAAATCCTGCCTCTTGGGCGTCCTAACTACCAGGGTGATCTCCCGGCACTCGCCAAAGCCCACGCCATCAAAACGCCACAGACCGTCGCTGTTCGGTGCAGGCGAGACGGATACCAACTCCACCGGCCTCTCGAAGATGTCCTCGACCACCACGTCTGTAGAGACAAGGCTGAAGTTGTTGCATACTCTGATGGTGTAGGTGATCTCCTCGCCGGGCTTGGCAGTCCTACGATCGGCAACTTTGGAGACGGCTCCATCGCTATAGTCTAAATCATAGTTTTCTATGGGCTTTATCAGGGGATACCTGTCCTGCTCTGATCCACCAGGAATGTTGTAAGGTGTATCGCCGATGCCATCGCCATCACCATCGATTCCATTATAATCGGACCAATAGTTTCCCATGTAGTTGGTGAAAGTTCGTCCGTTGTACCGGTAATTTATGGCCGCAGGAGAACTCCAACGATTGGAGTCGGTCGAACTCCCTGAGTAAGAGTTAAGGGTATTGACGAAGTTGTTGAAATAGATAACGTTGCCGCTGGACGACTCCAATCTAATGCCCTCTTTACCATTATTTTCAACTCGATTGCCTGTAATGGTGTTGCCGATAGAGGATACGAGAATAATCCCGAATCCATCGTTATCTCTAACAACATTCTCCCTTACGACGTTGCCATTCGAGGCGATTATAATTCCTGCATCCGGATCATCCCCAGAATTTTCCAAAATTAATCTCTCGATGATGCATCCGTCTGCGCTCAGGGTCATCGGAGTGCCGTAGAAGCTTCCGGATACACTGGCTGGATATACGATAGGCAACCCAAAGCCGATATCCACACCATGCAAGGTGAGCTGCCGATCGACTATTATTTCTTCTGGACCATAACGTTCTGCTTTGTTATAATCTCCGTCCCAGCCACGCAACTCAATTACGTCGCCCGGATTGGACCTGTCGATTGCCTGTTGGACGGTCAAATCTCCTGGCCCACCGGACCCAGGGGGAACGATGGAAAGGGTATTTCCGATCGTCTCCCCAGACAGCGCCGAAGGTGCCGGGACCACGTAGATCACATCCTGAGAGAACTCCGCCTCTTTGGTGAGCATCACCCTGTGAATAAGCGCGTCCAGGACTTCATCATCCTCATCGGTCAGGCTGTACTCCTTCGAGAGGACCCCGGTGACCTTTGCGTGGTTTGTGATGTTACCGAGGGCGGTGCCGCTTATCCTGGCCGTCAGCTCCACATGCTTTGACTCGCCGACGGTCAATGATCCCAGGTCCCAGGTGACGTTACTTCCCTGGACGGTCCCGCTCCGGTTATCTCCAAGATACTCAAGGCCGTCGGGGAGCAGATCCTGGACCGCGACGTGGTCGAACTCGATATCCCCGACGTTTGCGACCTTGATCGTGAACTTGACGACGGTTCCAGGCTCACCCGAGCTGAGGTTCGCGACCTTGTCCACCATGATCTCGGGGCGAAGGCCGGTCATGATCAGGGGCGCATCGTCCCGTTCGTGCCCGAAGAGGTGAGGAACATCTCCGATTCCGTTGTCGTTGAGATCGGGAGCGAGGTAATCGGACCAGTAGTTGCCCAGGCGGACGGTGAGGGTCTTGCCTTTGTACCTGTAGGTTATGGGATCGGTTGAGTTCCACTGATTGGTGGAGTTCGAAGAAATGACGTTTTCCCCATTGTCTTTGAAGACGTTGAGAAATAAGACATTGTTAGAAGAATTAAGTAGCCTGATGCCGCGAGGGTTGCCGCTCAATTCAATGTGTGTGATTATGTTGTAGCTTGAGTTTTCAAGAATAATGCCGTACCCATCGTTGTCCTTTACGAGGTTGTCTCTGATAACGTTGCGGTCTGAAGTTATCCAGATCCCTGCGTTCACGTTGGTATCGTTGCCGGAATTCGTGACCTCAAACCCTTCCAGGACGGATCCTGAGGCGCTTAAGGAAATGGCGCTGCCCCTGCCCCCAGCATCCACCAACGGCTTTCCTCCCCCAGTATCGACTCCGAATAGGATGATCGGCTTGTCCACATTTACGTTCTCATGATAAGTCCCACTTTGAACCTCGATAACGTCGCCGGGGCTGGCCGCATCGATGGCGCCCTGGATGCTGCCGCCCGGACCGAGGGTGATGGTGGCCCCCTGCGCAACTCCGCACACGCAGACGATCGCAACCAGAGTCCATTGCCAGAAAAACTTATTTAGAAAAACACGCATGTCCGAGGTCACCATCCCAAAACATTCTTCTGGAGCCATCAATTAGTTCAAACTAGTTAAACGTTTTCATACCATGCGGCATAATCGAATCAGCAAGTAATGGTAGCAGGAAAAATTTTATCACATAATTTCGATGATATGAGAAATATGCTCACTTTAGGGCCCAACAATGAATGATATACAATTATACATATCTTAATATATATAAAATTAGCCAGTTACCAAGCCACCAGATTCTGTAACTCAAGTATTCGTAGTAAAAAAACAAATTCAATCAATAATTAGCCAATCAGAACCTTGCCATGCTTGTCGATCTTTCCTTCGTAGATCCGGGTAGAGCTAATGCGGACAAGATCCTGAGCCAGTTGATACTCAACTACGGATATCTGGAGCGGCTTCTGGTTTTTCTTTGCTCTTAGCCGGTTGATCTTCTCGGCCATGGGCAAGGTCTCCGGAGAGACGACAATAAAATCAAAGTCTTCATAGATGGAGGAGCCGCATTGATCGTCGATCTTTATGATGTTGGCATGCTTGATGCCAAAGCACCTTTGCACGACCGCCCGCAAATTCTTCTCCCTGACATCAAAATTCCGTACGGCTCGGGTTCGGCTCTCTCTGGCCATCTCGTCGGAGGTGAGACCAATTACTACCTCGCCCTCTCCCCCCAGATCATAGGCACGCCTCAACAAGGAGATATGCCCATCATGGATGGGATCGAAGGTTCCTCCGACTGCAACTCTGGCCATCAGGCCCGCTAAAGAGAGAGCCGTATAAGAACTTGACGGCCTTACCGCGCTCTTAGATTCGCCGTCCCCGGAAGCGCTCCAGGATCTTGGTCACAATGCGGCTGGAGCTGCAAAGAAGGCAGGGCTCATGCTCCTCGATACGCACAATCCGGGGATAGAGGCCGCGGCGAAATAGCTCCGCCTGCAAAGCCGCCTCATCAAAATGCTGATCATAGCCCAGCGTGATTATGTCCGGATTGAGCTGCTCAACCGTCCGGAAGATATCCTTCTCCTCACCCAGCACAGCTCTGTCCACGACCTTGAGGGACTCTACCATCCTCAGTCTTTGCTCCTCAGGCAGGATGGGCTTGGGCTTGTGGCGCACATTCACATCCCTGGCAACAATTACCACCAGCTCGTCACCTAACGATCTGGAGTGCTCCAGGTAGAGGACGTGGCCGGGATGGAGAAGGTCAAAGGTGCCCGTGGCGACTACCAGGGTCAAGGCCTGTCCTCTTTGAATTCATCATCATCCAAATCGTCATCAAAGCCATCGTCCTTGAACTCCACATCTAAAATGGCCAGATCACGCCGCCTTCCCGCTCCGTCATAGCAGGCGAAGCTCTGCTCGTCGAAAGGCGGGCCGACAATGATGTTATAGTCCCCGGTGCGAGAGAAAAAGATGAGGTCCGGCTCGGACGGCCGAAGATCGCCGGAAGGATGGCTATGCGCTGAGCCCGCCACCTGCATGTTAGGTAGCATGTAGAGGCGAACCAGGGCGCTCATGCGGGAGCTTTCCGTGCCGGGCAGGATGAGAACCTCGGTGATGATCTCTTTATCAACCTGAAGCAGCCCTGCGAACTCCACCGGCAGAGAGGAACGGGACGCCTCTAAGATGAACTGCAACGTATCCCTTGCAATGCCGCGCACCTTTCTCGTCCTCATCATCTCACAGCGCCTCCGCTTGCAGGGGGCGCAGGTGAATGCAGTCTCCTGCCAATACCCGTTTCAGTTCATCCCCGCTCTGAAGGAGAAGGGCACCGTCCTCTGCCAGATCCACGGCCTGGCCTACCAGGTCGCCTGCCGCGGAGGTGATGCGTACCTGCCGATTCAAGGTGAGCGAGCGGCTGCGCCATTCTTCATAGATCTCTTTGCTTCCCATATTTTCGTAGGCCACTTCTATCTCCTCAAGAATCCTGCAGACCAGCTCGCACCTATCGATGTCGTGGCCTAGCTCTGCCGCCAGAGAGGTCGTTCTCCACTCGGCAGGAAAGCCGGAAGGGCTATTATTGGCATTGAGGCCCAGTCCCACCACGGCATAATCCAGCCGGTCCACCTGCGCGCCCACCTCCATGAGTATGCCGCAGATCTTTAGCTCCCTGATCAAGAGGTCGTTGGGCCACTTGATGCCGGCATCCAGGCCGAACAGGGAGGAGAACACACGACAGAGAGCTACGCTCGCTGCCATGTTTATCTGGTAGACAAGATTGAGCGGCATTTTTGGCTTTAAGATGAGGCTCATCCAGATTCCACCGGGAGGCGAAGCCCAGGATCGGGAGAGTCTGCCCCGGCCTTCTTTCTGGGTCTCGGCCAGTATGACAGTGCCGTTCGGGCAATCGCGGGCCAGAGAGAGGGCAGACGCATTGGTGGAGCCAACCTCGTCAAAGATGCGCATTTCTCTTCCCAGCCACTTTGTTTGAAGGCAGCAGGAGATGCGGTCCGCATCCAGAAGGTCGGGCTTTTTGACCAATTTGTAGCCCTTCCCGGTAGAGGCAGAGACTTCATATCCTCTCTGGCGAAGGACCTGGATCTGCTTCCAGACAGCGGCGCGGGAGATGGCGAGCCTTTTGGCCATCTCCTCGCCCGATACCCACTCTCCTGAGTTTAGAAATGAGAGGATATCAAGTGCTGACACCGTCAGCTCTTCTCCTCGACCCGGTTCTGGCTGAGGTAAGACCCCACGGCCGCGGAGATGGCGGCAATCTGGCGGTTGTCCGCGCCGAGAGCCGAAGCCAGCGACATGCCTTTCTCATAATCCTCAACAGCCACAACCTTTACGGCCTCGACGATGTTCTCATCCTTGATGAAGTGAGTGTTTATATCCCCGCTGCGGAACCTCTTATTTCGAAGAACCGCTTTGTGGAATATCAGATTGGTTTTAACTCCCACAATGATGTACTCAAAAAGGGCGCGCTCCATTCTGGCAATGGCCTCTTTACGGTCTTTGCCGTGGGCTACCAGCTTGGAGATCAAAGAGTCGTAGTAAGGCGGGATGACGTAGCCTGTGTAAACTCCGCTGTCCACTCTTATGCCAGGACCGCCCGGGCTTCGGTAACGCTTAATCTTTCCCGGACAGGGAGCAAAATCGTTGAGGGGATCCTCGGCATTGATGCGGCACTCGATGGCCCAGCCGTTAATCTTCATGTCGCTCTGGTCGTAGCCCAGGGGGTAGCCTGCCGCCACCATGATCTGCTCTTTGGCGAGATCAACGCCGGTTACCATCTCTGTGATGGGGTGCTCTACCTGCAAGCGGGTATTCATTTCCAGGAAGTAGAAGTCGCCGCGCGAGTACATGAACTCCACAGTTCCGGCGCTGGAATAGCCTATTGCTTTCGCGGCTTTGACGGCGATGGAGCCCATCCTCTCGCGCAGCTCCTCGGTCATGACGGGCGAAGGGGACTCTTCGATCAGCTTCTGGTGGCGGCGCTGGATGGAGCACTCCCGGTCTGAGACATAGATGGTCTTTCCGTGATTGTCGGCCAGGATCTGAAACTCGATGTGCCGGGGCTCGGTCAGGTATTTTTCGATGTAGATGGTGTCGTCGCCAAAGGCGCTTCTGGCCACGGACTGAGATGAGATTAAGGCGGGAAAGAGCTCCTCGCGACTCTGCACGATCTTCATGCCGATTCCCCCGCCTCCTGCCGCCGGCTTGAGGATAATGGGGTAGCCTATGTTTTCCGCGATCTCGGCTGCGATATCTGGATCGGTGATGCCCTCTTCGATGCCGGGCACAATTGGGACGCCCGCATCTTTCATGGTCTGGCGGGCAGTGATCTTGGAGCCCATGGCATCGATGGCCGATGAGGGCGGACCAATGAAGACGATGCCGTTCTCCACGCATGCGGAGGCAAAGTGGGTGTTCTCGGAGAGGAAACCGTAGCCGGGATGGATGGCCTGGGCACCGGTATCAAGAGCGGCTTTGATGATATTATCTATCCTCAGGTAGCTCTGGCGGGAGGGTGCCGGCCCGATGAAGACGGCCTCGTCTGCGTATTTGGCGAAAAGGGCATTTTTGTCCGCTTCGGAGTAGACGGCCACAGTCGAGATGCCCAGCTCCCGGCAGGCGCGCATCACCCGGATGGCGATCTCACCCCGGTTGGCGATCAGGATCTTGTTGAACATTCCAGGGTGTTAAGCGCGGCCAGGGTAAAACCTTTTTGGGCGGGACCGGGGTGATCCGGCTTGTGTGATCTAACGTGATATATGATCTGTGATAATAGTAGGCAAAGCATTATATCTATAGCGCCAAATATTTAGTGAAAAGGGGATGACGAAAAATGGTTCACGTAAACTTAACTGTGGCAATGGGGGTACTTGTGATTCTTACCGGAATCGCTCTGGTGGGGGTGCAGGTCATGGAGAGCCAGGGCAAAGATATGCAGAGCGAGAGTTTCAAGCTCATAGGAGCGGAGGCTGGGACCACCAAGTTTCAGGTAGAGACGGCCTTTCCAGGCGTGCCTATGATTGCTCTGGGCATGATCCTGCTAATTGCGGGCGCATTTTTATCGGGCCGGTCATGAAACTACGCAGAGAAAGCAAAAGCTAAAAATGCATGAGACCCTAATTTTGAGCCATGTCGCCCAGGGATCTATCTCAAGACGAGTGCACGAGTCTTCTTTCTGCGGCCAGATACGGCCGGCTGGCTCTTTCTAAAGACAATCAGCCTTATGTCGTTCCCATGTCCTATGTCTATCAAGACGGCAAACTCTACCTTCACTCCCGCGGCATGGGAAAGAAGGTCGAATATGCCACAAACAATCCCAGGGTGTGCTTTCAGATAGATGTTTTAGAAAAGGAGCACTGGTCGAGCGTCGTCGTCTCTGGCATCAGCCGTCTGTCCGATAGTGTAGAGGCCAAGCAGAAGATGTTTGATGCCTTCACCAAGAAAGGCCAGGGCGGGCACGCCGGCAAGAAGTTCTCCCGCGAGGAGATGGAGAAGATGCCCATGACCATCTGGGAGATCGAAATTCTGGAAATGACCGGCAGAGAAGGAGTCTGGTAGGCACCAGTCGGTCTGAGGTAGAATGCCCCCCGCTGTGAAGTGGACTGAGAAGTACCGGCCCGATACTCTCAAACAGGTTTTAGGCAATGGTAAGGCCGTAGAGGAGCTGCGGGCCTGGGCGGCATCCTGGGAGAGGAAGTCGCCCATTACGGGAGCTGTCATCCTCTACGGCCCGGCGGGAACGGGCAAGACCTCCGCGGCTCTGGCCCTGGCGCGAGAGTTTGACTGGGATTACATCGAGATGAATGCCAGCGATGCGCGTACCGCAGGCATGATTCAGAAGATTGCCGGGCCGGCCTCGCGCTCCATGACTTTCTCCGGCAAGCCGCGGCTGGTTATTTTAGATGAGGCGGACAATTTGCACGGCACTGCCGACCGGGGCGGGGCGGCGGCTATGTTGCGTCTGGTCAGAGAGACCAGCCAGCCCGTCCTTCTAATCGCTAACGAGTACTATGATATGGAAAAGCCCCTGCGGGATGCGGCCAAGGGCATACAGTTTCGCTCCATGCGCTCTACCACCATCGCCCAGGCTCTGCGCGAGATCTGCCGGGCAGAGAGCGTGGAATGCGATCCTGATGCCCTGATGATGATCGCCGAGCGGGCCGGCGGGGACATGCGCTCCGGCGTGAACGATCTGCAGGCGGCAGCCCAGGGCCAGACCTCTCTGGCGCTGGAGGACGTGGCCACAGCGGAGCGCGACGTCAAGTCTTCCATCTTCAAGGTTTTAGAGGTCATCTTCAAAGGCAATAGCGCCCAGGAGGCTTTGCAGGCGTCTTATGCTCTGGATGAGAGCCCGGAGGATCTCATCAACTGGGTGGACGAGAACCTGCCGCTCGCCTACGGCGGCGAAGACCTCTGGCAGGGTTATGAGCGATTGGCGCGGGCGGATGTCTTTTTGGGGCGGGTGCGCATCAGGCAGAACTATGGCCTCTGGCGCTATGCCAGTTTTCTCATGACGGGCGGGGTGCAGGCCGCCAAGGCCGCTGCCCGGCACGGCTACGTGGCCTTCCGGCCCCCCAGCCGCTGGCGGCGCATGGGCCAAACCAAGAAAGCGCGCAATGTTCGAGACTCGGCAGCCAAGAAGATAGGCCGCCATTGCCACGTCTCTGCGGCATTCGTGCGGGCGGAGCTGATGGGCTTTGTGGGACTGCTCTTGGCGGACAAAAAGAAGGCGGTCCCCCTGGCGGCGGAGCTGGAGCTGGATGCAGATGAGATCGCGCTTCTCTTGGGCAGCACCTCCACCACCAAGAAGGTGCAGAGCATCTTCGAGGAGGCGATGAAGATGCGGGCCGCTGAGGAGTTCGAGGAGATCGAACTGGGCTGGCAGGGCACAGGCACGTCTCAGCAGCCCCTGGGGGGCACACCGCTTGAACGTGCTCCGCAGGCGCAGGCGGATGCGGGCGCGGTGCTGGTGGGCGCGGGCGTGACTGAGGCTGTGCCGGCCAGCGCTGAAGAGACAAGCGCAGTGGTGGCAGAGCCGCCCAAGGCGGAGGTTGCTGCGCCGGCGGTCGGGCCCCTGCCAGAGGAGCCTGTCGTGGCTGCCGAAAGCCAGCCGGGGAGCGCGGCCAAGACCCGTAAGCGGGGCAGGCCGAAGAAGGCGGAGAACGAGGGGAAGACGGAGGCCAAGACCGGGAAAAGGCAGAAGTCGCTGTTTGACTTTTAGAGATCGATAAATCCCAACAGGATGTCAAGATGGAAACGGAAGAAGATGTAGTAGGGCAATATTATGATCCAAGCAAAAACCAGATGCCGTATGGGGGAGCCACTGACATCCACGGCAAAATCGTCTGGGTCATAACCAAAGAACGGCATGATGAGATCTTCGATCGGCTCAAGCGGATATTTCCTGAGTGAATGCATTTCTTTTCGATGGTGATTGAGGTCACCGATCGTGGTTGATGGCTTCGCGCCAATCAAGGCTTCGCGTAAGACCGTTCCGCCAAGAACATCATAAGTTCGTCTCTTCTCTGCATCCTTCATGGCTTCGAGCTAGATCCGAAGTATCACGCGAAGGCGCGAAGTTCCGATGAGAGAAGGACAATTCTTGCCACACCCTTTAGGGACGTGCTGCGCGGGCGCGCCTGTGGGCCGGGCGCGGGCGGATGCGGGTGCTGTGCTTGTGGACACGGACGTGACTGGGGTTGTGCAAGCCAGCGCAGAAAATACAAGCGCCGTGGTCGCGGAGCCGCCCCGAACTGAGCCTGCTGCGCCAGCAATCGGACCTCAGCCGGAGGGCCAGAGGGGAGCGCGGCCAAGCCCGAGGGCCGCAAGAGTGGCAGGCCGAAGAAAGCGGAGAGCGAGGGGACGACAGAGAAGAAGACCCCACAGGCGACGGGAAATATGCAGAAGTCGCTGTTTGACTTTTAGATTTTCTACATCCCATTTAGGTCGGTCAGGGATACAAAACCTTTTTGTGGATAGATTGTGAATAAGTTAAATCGATGGGCTCAAAACTGACCGATAAGATGGTCATATCATTTGCACTGTTGATTTTGGTATTCACTATGGGCTCATTTGCTGTTGATAATAATACTAATAACAGTAATATTTCTCAATCACAATCCAATGTAGAAAGTATAATTCCCGTAAACGAATCCCAGATATCAACAAATAATATTTCTGTAAATCCTGAGCCAATTTCCTGGGACGTATTCAAAGGATTGGATATCTCTTCAATTCTATCCAATGGTGCGAATTTGCTTACGATCTTAGTGATTTTGACCGGATTTTTTCTTTGGTTAATTAGAAATAAAATAATTAGAATTTTTAAGCCGAAATGTATTTTAGAAAAAAACGGGGAAGAAATCGATAACTCACTAAATTCTGAGAAGGAAGCTCCTAAGAGCTTATTCAAGTTGCATCCAGTCAATCCCAACTTCACAGGCCGGGAGAAATTTCTGGATGAGCTTCATCAATCTCTAGTTCAAGCCACCTCCAGCTCCAAAATCTTCGCTCTGGTTGGCAACGGTGGCATGGGCAAGACACAGATCGCATTGCAGCATGCCCACAGACCCGAGAACGATTTCAAGTACGTCTGGTGGCTGCGCTCAGAAGAGCCCGCAACGCTACTTGATGACTATATTGGAATTGCGGAGGACCTCAATTTGCCGGGATGGAACTTGAGAGATACCGACCAGACCGTAAAAGCCGTGAAGCGCTGGCTGGAAGTCGAATGCAGCTCCAACTGGCTGCTTGTATTTGACAACGCCCAAAAGCCAGATGATTTGATGAAATATCTCCCCGTAGCAGGAAGCGGCCAGGCAATAATTACTTCCCGATTATCGGTCTGGGACGGCATGGCCAAAACTCTGGAGGTGGGCGTCTTTCAGAGAGATGAAAAACAGGATGAATCAGTCGAGTTCCTTCTCAAGAGGACCGGGAAAAATGATAGAGAAGAGGCGACGAATCTCGCCCGAGAGCTGGGGGACTTGCCCCTGGCTTTGGAGCAGGCCGGTGCCTACATCAAGGAGACCGGGATCTCATTCCCTGACTATCTAGACCGGTTTAAGAAAGACAGGAAAACGCTGCTAGGGCACGGCAAGCTCTTGAATTATCCTGACACGGTCGCCACCACCTGGGTGATCTCTTTTGAAGCGGTGCAAAAAGAACGACCAGTCGCCGGAGATCTTCTCAATCTCTGTGCATTTCTGGCACCGGACGCCATTCCAAGATGGATGTTGGAAGACGGAGCAAAACACCTGACGGAGGCTCTGTCCTCCTGCGTGCAGAATGCCATTGAATTTGATGAATGCATTGCCGTTTTGAAAAGGTATTCGCTGATCAATGTGGCGGATAGTTTGATCTCGGTGCACAGGCTGGTGCAGGCAGTTGTTCGGGATAGATTGAGCATTGAAAAACAAAGGATGTGGGCTGAGTCTGCATTGAAGCTGGTTAATGAAGCATTCTCTTTCGGTCAATTTGATCAGGAAACCTGGGAGAAGTGCTCAAAGCTCTCCGCTCACGCCTTTCATGCATCTGAGCGTGCTGAGAGCCAGGAAGTCTCGCCACAAGAGACTGCAAATCTCCTCAATAATCTTGGCAGATATCTGAACAATCGAATGGTGCTTACGTCAGCCAGATCCGTACTTGAGAGGGCGCTCGCAATCGACGAGAAGGCGCTCGGGCCGGAGCATACCTGCGTGGCCACGATGGCAAACAACCTCGGCTTGGTGCTGCAAGATCAGGGAGACCTGGTGGGCGCAAAAAGATGCTTCGAGAGGGCGCTCGCAATCGACGAGAAGGCACTCGGGCCGGAGCATGACAGTGTGGCCAGAGATGTCAACAACCTCGGCTTGGTGCTGCAAGATCAGGGAGACCTGGTGGGCGCAAAAAGATGCTGCGAAAGGGCACTGAAGATCAACGTGAAGGCCTTCGGGCTTGAGCACACCCAAGTGGCTATAAATGTCAACAACCTGGGTTTGGTTCTGAAAGATTTAGGAGACCTAGAGGGCGCAAAAAAATGCTGCGAAGAGGCTCTAAAGATCGACGAGAAGGCCCTTGGGCCAAAGCATACTCGCGTGGCCATAGATGTTAACAACCTGGGCCTGCTGCTGAAATATCTGGGAGACCTGGCAGGCGCAAAAGGATGCTTCGAAAGGGCTCTGGAGATTGACGAGAAGGCTTTCGGGCAGGAGCATCCCCGCGTTGCCACCAGAGTCAACAATCTCGCCTTGGTTCTGAAAGATTTAGGAGACCTAAAGGGTGCAAAAAGATGCTGCGAAAGGGCAATAAAGATTGACGAGAAGGCCTTCGGGCCGGAGCATACCCGCGTGGCCACGATGGCAACCAATCTAGGCTCGGTGCTACAAGAACAGGGCGACCTAGAAGGCGCAAAGAGTTGCTTTGAGAGGGCTCTGAAGATCGATGAGAAGGCTCTTGGGCCGGATCACACCAGCGTGGCCAGAGATGTCAACAACCTGGGCTCGGTGCTGAAGGCTCAGGGCGACCTAGAGGGCGCAAAGAGATGCTTCGAGAGGGCGCTGAAGATTTTCGAAAAGCGTCTGGGAAAAGATCATCCTAACGCAGTTTTGGTGAGGAACAACCTAAAGTCGCTGCAAGAAAATAGTTGATCTATTCCTACACAAGATCTTGACCCAGTACCTCTTTGATTATTCTGTCTATCTCAGCCTTTCTTCGAGGATTCAAGGATACATGCCTGCCGTAACCGGTCGGCTTTTCCAGCAGCAAACCTTCTTTGACCAAATCGTCAGCGATATCTTTCACGCTTCCGCGAAGATCTTTCGGGAACCCTCTGGGAAGATCATCAAAAGCTGTATGACTATTGCCCCAATTATCACGTCTACGTAGCTTCTTTAAAAGTTCCGACTTTATTATTACTACGTTATCCCTTCTCATACATCCCTCATCATTATATTTTCACTAAATATACAGGCCCAAATATCATTAACTACTGTTTTATTCACATCTACATTTTAAAACTTAGACGGTAAATTACTTAAACTTTGCCGTATGCTTGCATATACATAGTGAAAGAACCGGATGAAGAAAAACGAGGTTGATAAATTAATGGATGAGTCCTTATTCATAAGAGAGCTTGGAATAAAGAGCCCGATGCTGAAAGTGTTGGACTTTTTAATGGATAACGAGGCCTTTGATTATTCAAAGACCGACATCGCAGAAGGCGCAAAGATGAGCCGAGCCACTCTATTCAAGGTGTGGCCCAGGCTGGAAGCCTTGGATCTCATCACAGCCACAAGAAAAGTAGGCCAGGCCAAGATGTACAGGCTGAATAAGAAAAGCCCTCTGGTAAAGAAGCTCATGGAACTCGATAACGTCATCTCTGAGTACTTTGCCATGAAGCACCGCCGCTCAGAGGTCGGATCACAGGATGCCAGCATATCCAAGGTTATCAGGCAAGATCAAGAAGAAGCAAAGGTTGTGGCTTAGATGAAGCATCACACTGAAGTGAAAGCTATCTAAAGCTTGAAGACCCAATTCATTCCCATGACCCAATTCCCGTCCATCTTCGCTTTCCTGCACGACCTTCGCCAGAACAATAACCATGAATGGTTCGAAGCCCACCGCCCCGAGTACGAAGAGGCCAAAGCGCTCTTCGAGGACTTCATCCAGGGCCTCATATTTCGCTTCGATGCCGTCGAGCCCCTGGGCGATCTGGCAGCCAAAGATGCCATCTTTCGCATCCACAATGATATGCGCTTCGCCAAGAACAAGCCGCCTTACAAAAGCCACTTCTCAGCCGTGCTGGCTCCCGGCGGCAGGCACTCTCTGCGGCTGCCCTACTACATCCACATCATGCCCGGCGGATCGCTTCTGGCGGGCGGCGCGCACATGCCCACCTCCGCAGATCTGCAGGCCATCCGCACGGCCATCGCCGAGGACCCCGGCCCCATAAAAAAGGTGATCGAAGCGCCAGAATTCCGGAAATATTTTGACGGCATCTCCGGGGAAATGCTAAAAACAGCGCCGCGAGGATACGCCCCCGACCATCTGCAAATCGAGCTGCTGCGCCACAAGCAGTTCCTGGTCGTCCATCCGCTCAACGATGAGAGAGTGCTGGAGCCAGACTTTGCTGACTACGCCTTGCGGGTCTTTGCTGCCATGAAGCCGTTCTTCGACTATCTCCAGCCCCTCGTGGGAACGCAGATGCGTCCCGCCGGGAAAGCGCCAAAAAGGAAACGCGAACAAGGGATGAAAAGAGAGCGAATTTAGCCGAATTCTGGTCGCGTCCATGGCGAAAGGAGTGCGCTCCTGAGGAATCGTGCTGCTCGGGCGGATGCAGGCGCGTTGCCAGGTGGGCGCGAGCGTGACTGGAGTGGAACAAGCCATGGCCGAAAATGCAAGCGCTGTGGAGGCGGAGCCGCCCAAGACGAAGTCTGCGCCGCCCGTGCAGAAGGAGCCTGGGGCGGCTGCCGAGAGCCAGCAGGGGCCCGCTGCCAGGCGCCCCGTAAGCGGGTCAGGCCGAAGACGGCGGAGAGCGAGGGGAAGATGGAGGCCAAGCCCGGGAAAAGGCAGAAGTCGCTGTTCGACTGCATCAGCTATATAAATATCAAATTTAATTCCCTTACCTTAGGTGATAGCATGAAAAAGATGATTTTATTGATCTCAGCCTTCTGTTTTTTAACTCTAATGGGCATGGCAGTAGCTCAAAGTAATGCTAATCAAAATATGACCGTCCTCACGCAGGATAGTGGAACCAATATTACTAAGATGAATATGACATTGTATTCCGTTGGCCAGGATTGGGGCATCAATGCATTCAGTGTTGGTGAAGCCGTAAAATTCACCGCACCAAAGCCCGGCTGGAAATTAAAGCAGATACGAGTACTAGGCTGGAACGGCTTCAATGAAACGACTCTAGCGGTCCCTTCGCCGAGCGATTTCCTTATTGAGGTCAGAGATGAAAAGCTAAACCTGCTTTACCGACTTGCAGACACACAGAATGCATACTTCACTTTGCCGGCGCCAGCTCTCATTCCCATAAATATTCCTGCTCTTCCATTGACAGGCGTCTTTTACATCATCTTCTACGATCGAAGCACAATGAGGATCGGTGTGGAATTGGATAATGGAACAGGGAACTCCTATCAATACAATAGCATGTATAGCGAGCTGATTCCTGCGGAATTCAAAATTGATAATAACGAATCGACCAAGGTTAACTGGGTCATCAGAGCAGTCGGCGAGTAGAAGAGGTTCTTCCCTTCATATTTTCTTTTTCTGAATTTCACCCATTCTTGCCTGCCATCAGAATCTGGTCGTGATTTAACTATAGGTTGTTATAAATAGAACTACACTGCATATGATACATGGGGTGTAGCAAATGGGAAAAAGAGGTCCAAAACCACGATTCATGGATGTAGCATGTCCAAATGAGAGGTGTACTCTGTTTGGAG
>JAPKXZ010000026.1 GCA_026394555.1 Methanothrix sp. | reverse complement strand
CTTAACCCGTCTGAAGAAAGCCTTGAAAGCCAGATCTACCCGTTCCTGGACGTTCTGAAGAGTTTGGGAGAAGACATCGCTTAATTCCGGTTTGTCAGATTTCCAATCAGGTAGGAGCGCATTTGTCTCATATTTTGAAATCGATTTGCCTTTCTTTTCAAAGGAATCTTTTCGATATGCTAAGGTCTGGTTGTATGTCCAGCGGCACAAGTCTAAGGTTCTCTCCATCATGGTCCTTTGGGACTTGGTTGGATAGATCCGGTACTTGTACGCCTTAAGCATAGAACTATGTTAAGCAGTTGATTGTATTTAAGGATATTTGCGTAACGGGTGGGGTACGATTCATCCCCGGCCTAAAGACCGGGGCGTTCTCTACCCCTACACCCCACGCCTGTAATCTATTTGTTCTGCTTCTCGGCCACCAGATCCTCGAACTCGCCGGTGGCGTCAATGCCCTCCAGCTCGCGCTTCTCAATCAAGGCCGTATCTTCGATGCACTCCAACTTGGTCTCGCCGTCTACGATTACTACTGACTTGGTCCTGGCCACGGCAGAAAGGCTGCTCATGAGCCGGGCCTTCTTGAGCATGCTCTGAGAAAATTTGCTTACGCTGGTCAGCACCACCAGCCTCTCTGTTCGGCTTATGGCATTGAAGGGGGCCTGGGCTGTAGGAACTACATCAAAGCCGATCTCCAGAAGCCTGAGCAGGATATTGTCAGTCACTGGCCCCTTATCCACCACGCTGTTTCCGGGAAGGAAGGGGTCCACGGGCTGGATCAGCTCCTGCTCGAAGATCTCTTCCAGCTTGATAGCCACATCCACCGTTGTGTCCATGTCCTCCACCTCATACTTGCTTATGGTGCGCCGGGAGACGCCAAGCTCTGATGCCAGCGCTCCCAGCGAGATGCCGCGCGATAATCTTAGCTCCCTCATCCTGGTGCCGTCGATGCGCACATAAAGCCCACCGTGCGCCGCATAGACTAAGGGCAGGGCATCATCCAAAAGGCAGTCCGCCAGGGTGTTAAGATTGAGTGTAGGAATGCCATAACGAAAATAGACCGCACCCCTTTCTAGGTACTGGTCCCGGGTCTTCTCGCCAACCAATATGGGGCTGGCAAAAAGATGCTTGGCCAGACGGCGCACCTCGGTGGCTGTCTGCTCATTCAGGCCGTCGATGTTGGAGAGGATCTTTATGAGCAGGAAAAGATCACCCTTTCGGGCAGCAAGATCGAAGCTCCTGGGACGGAGATAGCAGCGATCTGATGTAGAAAATCCGGCCTGCCTTAGAACCTCCTCCACGCGCTCGGCGAGAAGTTCCTTATCCATCATTATATATCTCAGTTTGACGGCTATTTAAGGCTGACTATGTTCATTGGAATTGATGATACCGATTCTGAGAGGGGACTATGCACCACTTACCTTTGCGCGGTGCTGATGGAGAGGCTTCGGCCACTGGGTGATATAGTGGGCCGGCCAAAACTGATCCGTCTCAATCCCTGCGCCCGATTTAAAACACGTGGCAACGCCGCCATAGCCATTGAGCTTAAGAGCGACCACCCGACGGAAGTCAGGGATGTAGCTTTAGAGACAGTACAGGAACTTTCCGATTTTTCCGGGATGAATACCAACCCTGGCCTGGTGATCGCGTCGCAGCGGACATTGCAGATGACGGCCTTCTACCAGCGCGCCGTTACAGAGATCCTGGAGATAAAAGATGCTAAAAAACTGCTGGATGAAGAGCGAATCTGGTACCGGGGCTTCAAGAAAGGGCGCGGCCTGATCGGAGCCCTGGCGGCCATTGGAGCCGTGCTCCCGGATTTCACCTACGAGCTGATCGCCTACCGGGAGCGGGCGCGCTGGGGCACGCTGCGCCGCATTGATGAAGAATCTGTCTGGAGAGCGGATGCCCTCACCTATCCACGCACCTGGGATACAGTGGATCATCATAATAATAGAATCGTCTTTGCCCCTCACTCCGGAGATCCGGTATTGTTTGGCATAAGAGGCTCTGACCCTGAGGCGATCTTGGAGGTATTCCAGACCATAAAATCGGAGCCGGTAGAAAGAAGCGTGCTCTACCAGACCAACCAGGGTACAGATGCCCACATCCTGCAAGGCCTCTTGAGTGATGTCCTTGACTGCCAGAGCTACCGGCTGCACGGCTTTGTGGCAGAACCGGCGAAGGCTATTGCCGGCGGCCATCTCTTCTTCCCGCTGCAAGAAAATGAAGCCCGCATTAACTGCGCCGCCTTTGAGCCCACCAAGAACTTTCGCACCATAATCAAGCAGCTTATTTTAGGCGATGAGCTGGAGGTCTACGGCTCGGTGCAAGAGGGCACGCTCAACCTGGAGAAGATCAACATCCTGCATCTGGCAGATATTGTGGAGACGTCTGCCCCCCTCTGTCCGGAGTGCCAGAGAAGAATGGAGTCGGCAGGCAAAGGTCAGGGCTACCGCTGCCGCCGCTGCAAGACCCATGCCGAGGGCAGAGTGCACCTGCTCCGCTCCAGAGATCTGGAGACCGGCTACTACGAGGTGCCTCCCATCGCCCGCCGCCATCTTTCCAAGCCGCTGGTGCGAATGGACAGCGAGAAAGTACATCCCGCCAGATGAGAGAATGGTTTTCCAGTTGTTAGTTCGTCTCTGTGCGTCCTCTGTGAGCTTTGTGTCTCTGTGGTGGAAACGTCGTTAGACGCTGGTTATAACCACATGATTACGAACTACCACGGCAGACACAGAGCGCACATGGTACTCACAGAGGGCTCAAATGTTGAAAGCTGCAAAAATAGTGAAAACGAAGATGGCAAGAGCCACCTTCAACCTTTATCCAGGAAAAGCTACTTCTTAAAAGCGCCTTCCAGGGGCGGAACTACTTGCTTCTTCCTAGAGAGGCACTTCTCCTTGTAGATGGAGTTATTGGCGAGCTTGCCGCCGAAAGCCTTCTCAAATCCCGCCGCCGCAGCGGCATTTCCTACGAAGAGCAGATCGCTGGCTTCTTTCATGACATCCGTGAGCATAAGCACGACCATGTCCAGCTTCTCGGCCTCTTTCATCTTATTCATCTCATCGAGTATGGCAGCTCTCTTGGGTGCGAGGTCAGCTAGATCCATAACCTCGACCTGGCCCACGCCGGACTTGGTGCCGGAGAAGTCGAACTTCTTGAAGTCGCCCATGAGAATATCCTTGGCAGACTTGGAGGACATGTTGCTCTTGGCCTTTAAGAGCTCCATGCCGAACTTCATGGGATCGACGCCCGCGATCTTGGCCAGCTTCTCCACGGCAGCCTTGTCGCGAGGGGTGCAGGTAGGAGACTTGAAGAGCACAGTATCGGAGAGAATGGCTGACATCATCAGGCCGGCCATCTCCTTGCTGATGGCGATATTGTTCTGCTCATAGAGGTTCGCGATGATGCCGCCCGTCGCGCCCACCGGTTCATTGAGGAAGAATATGGGCTTGCCGGTAGCAAGGCCGCCGATCTTGTGGTGGTCTACGATCTCCACGATATTTTCCATTGAGAGCTTGTCCACAGCCTGAGCCATCTCATTGTGATCTACCAGGATGACCATCTTGTCGGTGGCATCGGTGAGCTTCTCAGGATATGCAACTTTGAAGTAATCCAGCAGGAAACGGGTCTCGTCGTTGATGTCTCCGGCGGCGGCAGCGACGACCTCTTTCATTCCCATGGCGTTCTTCAGATTGGCATAAGCGATTGCAGATGTTACCGAATCGGTATCGGGACTCTTGTGTCCAACTACGTAGATCTTGTCGGTCAAGTATTGCACCTCAGCATTGTTAATGTAGAACTTCGACTTAAAGCTTACTAGGCAGCAAAGACACATCCCGGAAATTGTTGTATATGGCTTGGGAAAACTTTATAAATTCCGGCTGCATTCAAGTAACGTCCTCTTAGAGGGCTGACATGAGCTTAGAATATGTTCTGCTGTGAATGTTGGTGCAAGAAGGGGACTACAGGCCGCGTTGATAGGTCCTTATGGTAGGATACTGACTATCTGTCTACCTATGACCATGAGACAACCCAAATGCGGTACACACGCCCGCTACGAGGGTTACTGGGCTGACTGCGGATACCCATCGGATGACGTACCAGAGTTAGTATCGGGCGACAAAATCTATTTTCCTCCCAAACTGATCAACAGCGATAATTTAATCACTCTTTAGCTCAAAGCATGCAAGTGTGAAGGGACTGCTCATCACCCTGGAGGGCATCGACGGCTCGGGAAAGGGCACGGCTGCCAAACATATTGCCGCATGGTTAGCAGAGACAATGCCGGAAAGGAGATTGGTGCTTACCGCCGAGCCTACGTCTGGACAGGTAGGAAAGATCCTGAGGGCGGAAATGGCAAGAGTGGACGACGAGACGGAATCCTCGGCAGCAAAACGTATGCAAGAGCTTTTCCTCTTCATGGCGGACCACGCCCATCATCTCACCAAGACCGTCCTTCCCGCTCTGCAAACGGGTGCAATTGTCCTGTCCGATAGATATGCCGACTCCACCGCTGCTTACCAGGGCGTGACGCTGAGAGGAATTGTGCCCGATCCGGTGTCATGGATCCAGAGCATCTACCGACCCTGGAATTTGCGCCCCGACAAAACACTGCTCTTCATGTTAGACCCAAAAGTCGCCCTGCAAAGAATGCAGTCGCGCCAGGGACGGCAGAAGTTCGAGAGGCTTGAATTCCTGCGATTGGTGGATGAAAACTTCCGGCGCATGGCCGCCCTTGAGCCGGAGCGATTTGTGCAGATAGACGCGAAGCAGGATGCAAAAGAGGTGGCGGAAGAGGCCATAAAAGCGATCCTCAATCTCATAAGCATTGGCTAACCTCAATTTATTATGGTTCCTCGCGATTTCGCTCTGTTAGGACGCAATCGATGAGATCCGAAAGCTGGTCCTTGATGAGCAGTTTGAGATCACAGTGCACGCCAGGGAGAGGATGGCAGAACGAGGTGTCTCAACCGAGGACCTGATATGTTTAATAATAAATGGAGAGATAATAGAAGAATATCCGGATGATTTCCCATATCCATCATCCTTGATACTGGGATACATTTTGGGATATGCCTTTCACGTTGTGGCAGCAAAGGGCAGGAATCTGGTGAAAATTGTGACTGTTTATAGAGCGGACGAGGAAAAATGGCTCAATCATCGGACACGAAAGACGTAGATGACCTATGCCTCTGTGGCAGAGGTAAGTTGCATGACGGGTTCACCGAGCTTCGGATCCGGGTAGATGAAACTCTGCTGGTCATAAAAAATGTTCCCGCCAGGGTATGCCATCTATGCGATGAAGCTTACATCTCGCCGGATACCTCCCGGCAGATCGACGATGTCATGGAGAAATATCGCGCCTGTAGGCTGGTGGCAAAGCCCATTCCCGCCGGGGAAATAGATTTGATGCAGACGGCTTGAGTTGTTTTTTCGCGCGAAAAAAGGTGATTAGGCCATCAACTCGCCCTCATCGCTTCTCTTCCTGCCTGCAATGCCTCGTCCAGTTTTTCGACGTTGGGCCCTCCACCCTGCGCCAGCTCCGGCCGCCCTCCTCCGCCTCCGCCTAAAGCTTTCGCTGCCGCCCGGATGATGCTGCCCGCCTTGACCCCTTTCGCCAGGCCCGACTGGCCCACGGCGGCCACGAGCTTGCCCGTCTCGCTGCCTAAAAGGGCGACGCAGTCCTGCTCCGCCAGAAGGGCTGCCGCCTTGAGAAGCTCATCGATATCGGCGCTGCCCATCTTCTGCACCACGATTCTTAGACCGTCCATGATCTCGGCCTCAGCTACCAGCGTCTTGAGCCGCGCCTTTGCTAAGTCCTCCTTCAGTCGCTCGATCTCCTTCTGCTGGCCTTTCCACTCTTCAAAGAAGCGCTCCGCCGTGCGGGGCAGCTGCTCGTTCGGAACGCGCAGCACGTCTGCGGCCCCGGAGAGCAGGTCGTCGCGCTCCTGTCCGGCCCGCACGGCTGCTTCGCCGGCAGCAAACTCTATCCTCTCCACGCCGTCCTGAATGCGCTCGGCGCGCAGGATCTTGATGGCCCCTATCTGCCCCGTGTTGGTGACATGCGTTCCCGCGCAGGCTTCGATGTCGCTGCCCACCCGCACCACGCGAATCTGATTTCCGGGCGGCACGCCTCCCTGGTACAGCTCAAAGCCGAAGAGCTTCTCCGCCTCCGTCCTGGGAAGGAACTGGGTGTCCACAGGCTCCATCTCCATCACCCGCCGATTGGCTTCCAGCTCGATGGCCTTCAGCTCCAGGGTTGTGATGCGCTTGTAGTGGGATATGTCCAGACGGGCCCGATCCTCGCTCTTCTGGGCTCCCGCCTGCCAGACGTGCTTGCCCAAGACGCGTTTTGCGGAGTCGTGCACCAGGTGAGTGGCCGTATGATGGCGGGCGTGCGCCAGCCTCCTGCGCATGTCCACCTTGCCGGTGACATAGTCGCCTTTCGCCAGGCTGTGCCCCTCCGGCTCTGCTAACTTATGGAGCACAACGTCTCCCGACTTTTGCACATCCACTACCGAGAAGATCTGTCCTGCCTTCTCCAAAGTGCCGTGATCGGCCGGCTGGCCTCCGCCCTCCGGATACAGCAGCGTTTGGTCCAGGATGACGCTGCCCTCCTCGGTCACATCCAGCACCACTGCCTGGAAGACCCACTCGTTGGGCTGCTCGTAGAATAAAAGCAGTGTCTTGCCGGGCAGGGTGGCCTTGGCTTCCACTTTCTCGGCCCGGATGCGTTTCTTGGCCACCAGTGAGTAGAAATTGTCCGGCAGCTCCACCGATGCCCCCATCTCCTCTGCCGACTCGCGAGCGATCTCAGGGGGAATGCCGTGCGTGTCGTAAAGGGAGATCATCTCCACCAGGGGAATGGGCTGGTTCAACTTTTTAAAGTGCTCAGCTGTCTTCTTGACCAGACGCTTGCCCTTCTCCAGGGTCTCGGCATACTTCTGCTCCTCCTGGTCAAGGATCTCTTGAATGGTTGCAAAGCGCTCCTGCCAGTCAGAATAGTCCAGCCGCTGGATCTGCATCTCCACCAATTCTGCCAGGGGAAGAGACAATTCCAGCTCCTTCATAAGGCGCAGAGTGCGGCGGATGACCAGCCTGGCCAGGTAGCCCGCCTTGACATTGGAGGGGATGATGCCGTCGCCAAACATGTAGGCCAGGCAGCGGGTATGGTCCACCACGGCATAGATGCGCTCCATGGGCTCGATGGTCTTCTCCAGTTTCTCGGGCGAGATGCCGATGCTGCCGGCAATTTTCCTGCGCAGATCCAACATGCTGTACTCGTCCAGATCCACCATTCCTGCAAGGCGGGCATTCTGGGCGAAGATCTCGGCATACTCTGGATCTTGCAGGTTGTGCTCGACGCCCGCCAGGTCGGCCACCTTCCTGACCAGATCGGGAAAAATGGCATCGTAAATGGTAGGCGAGCCCTTGGAGGCCCAGACAAACCTCTCCAGACCGTAGCCGGTGTCCACGATGTAGTTGTTCATCTTCTCATAAGATTCGTCCTTGATCTGGATGGACCCACCGGGCGCGGTTTTCAGGTCCATGAAGACTAAAGTTGCCAGCTCTAGACCCCCGACCATGACCTCCACGCTCGGTCCCGCGTTCCCGCCACCAGCCCAGGGATTCTCCTTGTAGGTCACAGCCAGCGGGTCCATGCCCAGACCGACCAGCAGCTCATCGCATAATTGGACCGTCCGATCCTTCCAGTAGTACTCCTTCTCGTGAGTGTTGAAGACGTGGTGGGCCATCATCTCGAAGGTGGTGAGATGTCGTCCACTGCGCCCTACCGAATCTAGATCATCAAGCCTGATGCAAGGCTGGCTGATGGTGAGGGGGTTGGCGGGCGGCGGCACCTGTCCGGAGGTCACAAAAGGCTGGAAATCGGCGATGGAGGCAATGGTGAGGTAAATGTCGTCTCGCCAGCGGGCCACCACAGGATACCTCTTGATGCGAGCGTGCCCTCGGGCCTCAAAGAAGCTGAGGTAGTGATCGCGCATCTCGTCAATTGTGTGCTCGCGCTTGAATATGGGCGAGCCTATGAAGGTATAAGGATCGCAGGGCGGGTCCCCGCAGGTCCTCCTCTCGCCGTTCCTGGTCCAGAAGAATTTGCCGCATTTGTCGCACTTCTTGCGCTGGAATCCCTCATCCACGAAGAAGTCCAATCGATACTCATCCTCGGAGAACATAGTTGATCAGTTTGATCTAATTTACTCTTAAGACCTTCAAGAGCGAAATCACGGGGACTCCCGCGATCTCGTCCGTGCCCTTCTTGTCGATCAGGACGGCGACGGCATTGATCTTGGCCCCGTGCTCATCCAGATACTCGACCGCTTCCTCCAGCGTCCGGCCGGATGTAATCACATCGTCGATTATGATGCACTCTTTGTCCATAACACCGGCAAAGTTAGCGCTCAGATTGCCGCGTGCCTTGCCGCTCTCTTTGGTGAGCATCTGCTTGCTGGGAGTATAGACGGCAAGCTCCGCCGCCAGGCTATTGGCCACCATGCTGGCCAGAGGCAGGCCGCTTAAAGCTATGCCCACCACGACATCCACGCCGCAGTCGTTGTCGTCTAAAGTATCATAAATGATATCGGAGAGTGCTTCAGAGACGTGGTTCAGCCTAAAGGCACTCTTGCCGATCATGGACCAGTCCACTGAGATATCTTTGGGCCCGGGCGATGTGCTCGTCTTCTCTGCATGAGTAAGCAGCCAAGTCACCGTCTCGCTGGAGACATTCAGCTCTTCTGAGATCTGGCCTTCCACCAGCCCTTCCGCCTTTAGTTCTGTTGCCTTCTTAATCAAACTTTCAATATTCTTCATCTTATGCACCTCTTTTTCTTTCGGGCAGGAGTTCCGCAATCAGTACAAGCTTCTCCCTCGAATTTGCTGCCGCAGCCCTGGCACCTCTGCACGTGTTTTAGCAATCTCTTTATCCTGGGCTGCCCGATGGTCTCGATCTTCAGGCCGAGGTGAAGAGCGACGTTTTGCAGAGCGTAGTCATCGGTAGCTAGAACTGCTCTATATTCCAGGGCTTTTGCCAGGACATCCAGATCAGCGGAAGACAGTGCTTTGAGGTCTCCAGTCTCCGCTGCGGCGCTCTCTGCGGCCTTTCGCGCCTGGGGGGAGGGGCTTTCCACCCGTGTCTCAAAGATGTGAAGCAGGGACTTTGTCCTTATATCTTTGAGCTCCGCTTCAACCGCCGGGACGGTGATCAATTCCCCCGCTGGCCTTTTGCCCCAGATGAATACCGAGGCATCCGCTACGACATACACATGCAGAGGCTCTTGAAAGTTATAGTACTTGGACTTTTCCCGGACCAAAACGCTATTATCATATAATGAAATGCAAAGGTTGGATGGCCAAGAAAGAAAAAAAGGTTGGCAATAAGGAAGACCAACGGCTCGCGACCCTCGCGACTACCCAGGAAAAACCGAGCGAAAAGGTAGCCAAGCTACCAACAAAAGTCAAGCCCAAGAGCGCAGCCGAACGCAGAAAGGACCGCATTGATGGAATAATCAAGACCGTGTATCCTTCTATCCTGGGAACCGTGGCGGGCTTTGCCTGCTATTATACCGGCGCGGCAATCGCACCTTATCCCTGGCATTTCGTGATGCTGTCTGTAATACTGCTTACTTATGTCATTCAAAAGTATACCTATACCTTCCTGAAAATAGATGCAGCAAGCTTCAAGACCAAAGATTGGTTCTATGTGGAGTTCATGGTAGTCGACTTCTGGCTGGTTACCTGGACGCTTCTTCTCAACTGAGGTAATGCATGAGAATTGCCATCATCAATCGCGATCGCTGCCAGCCCCGCAAGTGCTCCAAAGAGTGCGAGTACTTCTGCCCACCGGTACGCACGGGCGACGAGACCATAGTATTTGTGGACAGCAAGCCCCTCATCACCGAGAACCTTTGCGTGGGCTGCGGTATTTGTGTGCGCAAATGCCCCTTTGGGGCGATTACTATCACCAACCTGCCGGAAGAGATGGAGGACCCGGTGCACAGATATGGCCAGAACGGCTTTGCGCTTTATGGTCTGCCCGTGCCGGTTGAGGGCCGGGTCACCGGTCTTTTGGGCCCCAACGGCATAGGAAAAAGTACCGCCGTATCCATACTCTCTGGCATCCTGCGACCTAATTTGGGAAAGAATGCCTCATGGGATGATGTGTTCTCCCGCTTTGCGGGCAGCGCCCTGGGAGATTACCTGAAAAAGGTAGCCGATAAGGGTGTCAAGACCTCCTACAAGCCACAGTATGTAGATCGTATCCCCAAGAGCTATTCAGGGCCTGTTAGCGGTCTCTTGGAGAAGACGGACGAACGCGGTGCTCTCGCCGATCTGGTGGAAGGACTCTCCCTAGGCAAGTTCATGGACCGGGAGATATCAAGCCTCTCCGGTGGAGAGTTGCAGCGAGTGGCCATCGCGGCGACGGTCGCGCGCGACGCCAATTTCTATTTCTTCGATGAGATCAGCCCCTTCCTGGATATTTATCAGCGCATCAACGTGGCCCGCATCCTGCAGAGCCTGGCCAAGGATAAGGCGGTCATGGTAGTGGAACATGACCTGGCCCTGCTTGACCTTCTGGCAGAAAATGTTCATCTCATCTACGGCGTGCCTGGGGCCTATGGCGTCATAACCCGCACCAAAGGGGTAAGGGTGGGCATCAACCAATACCTGCGCGGCAACCTTCCTGAGGAGAATGTGCGCTTCCGGGATACATCCATCCGTTTTGATGTGCATGCTCCTCGCATCGACAAGGAGATCCCCACGCTCATCGCCTACGGGGCCTTTGAAGTGCAGTACTCATCCTTCCGATTGGTGGCAGAACCCGGCATAATACGTCGCGGCGAAGTGGTGGGCATCCTGGGTCCGAACGGCATCGGCAAGAGTACCTACATCAAGGTCCTGGCGGGCGTGGAAAAGCCGACCGCTGGAAGCTTCGATTGCCGGCTCAGAGTATCCTACAAGCCCCAGTACCTGAAAGCCGATTCCGACGTAACTGTGCAGGGACTTTTGCGCAGCGTGACTCATGACTTTGACACCAGCTTCTATCAGACGGAGATTTTAAAGCCCATGGGCCTGGAGCCGTTTATGGATCAGGCCCTGACGGAGCTATCCGGTGGCGAGCTACAGCGCGTAGCCATTACCGCCTGCCTGAGCCGTCCGGCTGACCTCTATCTGCTGGATGAGCCGTCGGCGCATTTGGATGTGGAGCAGAGGATGCTGGCCGCCAAGGTCATGAGGCGTTTTGCCGAGTCCTCGGAGAAGACGGTGCTGGTCGTGGACCATGATATCTATCTCATCGATCTGCTCGCGGAACGGCTCATGGTCTTTGAGGGAACGCCTGGGCTTTTGGGCATTGCTCATACGCCTCTGGAGATGCGTGAGGGCATGAACGCCTTTCTCAAAGCCATCAACATCACCTTCCGGCGCGATGAGGAGACGCGGCGGCCACGGGTCAACAAGCCACAGTCAAGGCTGGAAAGAACGCAAAAGGAGCAGGGCGAGTACTACTATCCGGTTGAGGAAACTTAAAATACATTTTTTCTAATCAGAACAGTTCGCCGAATCCGGGCCGCAGATATCAATACGGCATCTGCAACCAGGACGGGATAGGGAGATCTCGGATGAAGCTATTCAACCGCCACTTAATGCGCAATCTGGAAGCTACCAGCCTGCTGGAGCTGTTCTTTGTCACAGCCGTCTTCTCAGTTTTGGGCATCCGCTTCTTTTTAGCCGTTACCGGTTATCCATCCCTGCGCGAGGGCAATTTGCACATCGCCCACGTCCTTTTAGGTGGGGTGCTCATGATGATCGCCCTGGTCATTGCTCTCGCTTACATCAACAAATCCGCTTATTATCTGGTTGCCGCCCTGGGGGGCTTTGGGTTTGGAGCTTTCATAGACGAGCTGGGCAAGTTCATCACCGGCGACAACGACTACTTCTACCGGCCCGCCGTTTCCCTGATTTATGTTGTATTTATTCTAATCTACCTGGTCATTGAGAACTTTGTAAAGAAGCCCATACTCAGCGAGCAGGAGAAGCTGATCAATGTCCTGGAGATCGCCAAAGAGGTGGTCCTGGAAGACCTGGATCACCGGGAGAGAAGACGGGCGCTGGATCTGCTTAAAGAATGCTCCCCCTCTGATCCGGTGACAAAAGCTCTTCAAGAGCTGCTTAACGCCACAGAGTCTGTGCCAGTTCCAAAGCCTGACATCTACACTGCTGCCAAGTATCGGGGCAGAATGATCTACCGGAAGCTGGTGCAAAAATCCTGGTTCGTAAATGCGGTGATTGCCTTCTTCATCCTGCAAGCTCTGCTCGCCCTGGGTATGGACTTCTTTTTGCTCTATGCTAAGCTGGAATGGATGGTGGATCTGCATACCATCTTTCCCACACTATCGTTCTTCGATCTGGCCGGCCTTCTTTCGGCCACATTGGCCGCATCCCTGGTGATCGCCGCTGCCATAAGGATAAGAAGCAACCGACTGCAGTCCTACCTACTCTTCAAGGATGCTGTCCTGGTGCAGATCTTTCTAGTGCAGGTATTCCTCTTTTACAGGGCTCAGTTTCTTGCCATCCTGGGATTGGCAGGCAACATCTGCGTTCTTTTCGTTCTCTATTATATGATCCGGCAGGAGAAGGCGGCCAATGGCATTTGTGCCTCGTGACCTCTTCTGGATTTAGTGCTATTGTTGGCATTCATCGGCCCTTACTTTGTCCTCTCTGTTTTATATCTCTCAATCGAGCATCCAATGATGCCTGCAGATCCAAAGAGAGGCCCGCCCCGAAATGGTCCAGGCGGGCGGCGATGGCCAGCTTTGCCGCCAGGGTCCGAGCCACACGTCCCCGCAGTTTTTTGGCAGATCCCATCACGGCAGGATGGCGGAAGATGATGCCGTGCTTGGGAGAAGGTGCATGGCCCCGAAGATGCTTGAAGAGAGACTTTTCTGCGCCCATGACCTGCACTCGACTGGAAGGCATCTTTGCCAGACGGGAGAGTCCGCCGGCCCGAGAGATGAGCCTTGCCGCCAGGACGGGGCCAGCCAGGTTGGAGAGATTGGGGGCCAGAGCCTGCACAGTGGCGGAGACGTCAGTCTCCGTGGCTATCCTCGCCTCTCGCATGCCCAGGATCGCTTTTGCCAGGAGCCCCATATTTTCGTCTTCTTTTAGCCCTTCCGCCAGATCCTTTCCATGGACGATCTCCTGGCTGTGCAGGCGGGACCACTCATAGAGCCTCTCGTCCAGCAGATTGATGGCCTGAGACAAATCATCCAGGGCCTCCATGGCCTGGAGCAGATCCTGCTCAACGGTGCTGCCGGCCAGGATGCTTCGTCGCACCAGGCCCAAGGCCGCCTCTCGCAGCAGCCTGTTATATTCTTCGTCGTCGGCTGCAAAGCCACAGGCCTTGGCCAGGGCGCGTAGATCAGTCTGGGGAAGTGGAAAGGCACTGGCCGAATTACGTTGAGGCTCTGATATCCCATCCGACTCTTCTCTGCCCAGCATATCTCCGGTCAGCAAAGATCCGGTATGCAGGTCAACTCTTCCAAACCAGGTTAGGATCACCATTTGCCTATACACCTGCTCGATCTGGAATAGATTACTTTCGCCCCGCACAGATTTAGTTTAAATACTTCCGGACCCAAGTTACAGTTACCTCTCAACAAATAAAATTAGGGGGCTGAATTGTCTATGAAAGAACTGGTTGATCAGATAAAAGCTCGTCTCCGGGATCAGAAGATCGAAGTCTCTGAGGAGGATATCGAATCTCGCCTAAAGAAGCTCATCGTGGATTTTCGCGTGCCTGAAGGCGAGGCGAGAAGATCGGTTTTAAATTACTTTTTCAAAGAGCACGGCATAGTGCCTCAGGTTAGGGCCGGCTCGGAGAAGGTCAAGATCGCCGAGATCAAGGAGTCCGGTAAATGGGTGGATTTGGAGGTCAAGGTTTTAGATCTCTGGGAGCCGGCGGCAGAGGCCATCTCTCAGACCGGACTTGTGGGCGACGTAACCGGATCCATGAAATTTGTGAAGTGGACCAAGTCCGATCTGCCCAACTTGGAACTTGGCAAAAGTTATCTCTTAAAAAAGTTGGTCACGGACGAGTTTCAGGGCAGGTTTTCCGTAAAACTGAATCGCACCAGCCAGATCGAGCCATTGGATGTCGATGTGGAGGCAAAGCCCGCCAGCAAAGCGGCACAGCTCGTAACAGTGGCACAGATCAATGAGCCTGGCCTATGGATTGATCTGAAGGTCAAGGTGGCACAGCTCTGGGAGACGAACAGCGAAGCCATCTCCCAATCGGGACTGGTGGGCGATGAGACCGGCGCCATAAAATTTGTGAAGTGGGTTAAGGCCGATTTGCCGGACCTGGTGGATGGCAAAAGCTACCTTCTCAAAAACCTGGTTACAGACGAGTTTCAGGGCAGGTTTTCCGTAAAACTGAATCGCACCAGCCAGATCGAGCCGTTAGATGTCGATGTGGAGATAGGCTCCATCGCCGCGGAGTTCTCTGGCGCCCTGGTGGATGTACAGAAGGGCTCCGGGCTAATCAAGCGCTGCCCGGTTTGCAAGCGCTCTTTGGCTAAGGGTGTCTGCAGTGAGCATGGAAAGGTGGACGGTACCTATGATCTGCGTATTAAAGCTGTGCTGGACGACGGCCGCCGGGTGCAGGATCTACTCGTCAACCGGGAGACCACTGAGAGGCTGCTAAATCTCACATTAGATGAGGCAAAACAGATGGCCATGGAGGCGCTCGATCATGAGGTAGTGCACTCATTAATTGAGAGCAAGCTGATGGGAAGATACTATTCCATAACCGGGCCGAGGATTGATCGCTATCTTCTGGTGGAAAGCATTAATGAAATCCCGCCGGTGTCGCTGACGCAAGTGGACGAGCTCATAGCTAGCGCGGAGGTGGCATAAAAATGGCAGGATTTTCACGAGAAGTGGCAAAAAGGATCTTCGCCGAGGAGCTAAAGAGCTCTAACTACTCCTTCCGCGACGGCGAGGATCAGCACCAGTATGCACCTTCGTATCTTCTTACCCCCACGGGTGCTAAATGTAATCGCGTTTTCGTGGTCGGCACCCTTACCGAGAAGGATGACATAGGCAGCGACACGGAATACTGGAGGGGAAGAGTGGTAGATCCCACGGGCAGCATATTGATCTATGCCGGTCAGTACCAGCCTGAGGCCGCTCAAATACTCGCCTGCATGGAGGCGCCCTAATATGTCGCCGTGGTGGGCAAGCCCAATCTCTACCAGACCGACGACGGAAACATCATCATCTCTCTACGTGCTGAATCCATCCAGCGAGTAGACGAGAACACGAGAAACCAGTGGATAATAGACACCGCCCGCCGGACCTTGGAGAGGCTGGAGGCGCTGAAGAATGCCAGGCCAATCCCGGTATCCAGCGATTTCGCCACCGCAGACAATGTGCCGGCTTCCTCTTCCTCGTCCACTCCTGAACAGGACACCGATAGAGCTTTGCAGCATTATCACACCGACATCGAGCACTTCCGGCAGATGGTCCTTCGCGCGCTCTCCTCCTTGAAGGCGGACCTGGTCAAGAGCGATATGCCTTCGGAAACAACAACCGCGAAGAGTGCGACTATCGAGAGTGGTAAGAAGCCCGCCGCTACGCCGGCAGCGCCGGAAGAGGTGCCCTCTTCCCGAAAAAGCAAGCCCAAGAAGAGCGAGCCCAACAATACCTGGCCGGAAGCGGATGATGATGAAGAGGTAGAGACCATTAACTTTGGCAAGAAGAGCTGAGCTGAAAGGTTTTATATAATGTGCTGAAGCTGTATAACATGGGTGAATCAATATGGTAATTGGAGTAACGATGGTAAAGGTGGTGCCGGGGCAGGAAAAGACCGTCTACAATGCCTTACAAGAGATCGACGGCATTAAGGATGTCTACCATGTCTTCGGCGAATTCGACTTCGTGGTCATCATCGAGGTTGAGGGCCTGAGTATGTTGAATAAGCTCGTGGACGTCATCCGTGAGATAGATAACGTAACCGCCACCCAAACCGTAGTCGGGGCTGAACTTTAGCCCTTTTTCCCCTTTTTATGGAAATCGCCGAGGAGCTGGCCAAGCAGCAAAAGGCCATTTCAGTAGCTGAATTTTTTGAGAAGAACCGTCAGATCCTGGGATTCGACTCCGCTCCGCGAGCGCTCATCACCTGCGTGAAGGAAGCTGTAGACAATTCCCTGGATGCCTGCGAAGATGCCGGGATACTGCCGGACATTTTTGTGCAGATAAAGAAGAACGGTGAATACTATCAGGTTATTGTTGAGGACAACGGGCCGGGCATTGTGCAAGAGGAGATACCGCGCGTCTTCGCCAAACTGCTCTATGGATCGCGTTTTCATACGCTACGCCAAAGCCGCGGCCAGCAGGGCATAGGCATATCCGCAGCGGTGCTTTATTCCCAGCTCACCAGCGGCAGGCCCACCAAGGTCATCTCCAAGATCGCTCCGGACAGACCTGCTCGTTACTGCGAGCTGCTCATAAATACAGCCAAAAACGAGCCAGAGATTCTTAAATCTGAGGATATGGACTGGGAACGCCCCAGGGGCACGCGCGTGGAGCTGGAGATGGAGGGCACCTATGTGAGGGGCCGCCGCCAGTCGGTCTATGGCTCGCTGAAGAGCACAGCCATTGTCAATCCCCATGCGCGCCTGACCTTAGTGGAGCCGGAGGGCAACGTGGAGGTCTTCGAGAGGGCCACGGAGAGTCTGCCCAAAAAAGCCTATGCCATTTCCCCTCATCCCGACGGAATTGAGCTTGGCGAGCTGATCAAGCTCCTCCGCTACACCGATAAAAAGAAGCTGCGCGTCTTTTTAAAAGAGACCTTCTCTTCCATCGGCACCATATCCGCTCAGGAGCTATGCAGCCGGGCGGGCCTGGATCCGGAAGAGGCGCCTACTGGTCTTACCCATGATGCTGCATCTCGCCTTCACTCGGCCTTCAAACAGATCAAGGTCAAGTCGCCTCCCGTGGACTGTCTGTCTCCGATTGGCGAGGAGCTGATCAAGGCCGGTCTGGAAAAGGAGTTTCGTCTGGACTATATCGCTACCACGGTTCGGCCCGTATCCGTCTATTCGGGCAATCCCTTCCTGGTCGAGGTGGGACTGGGATACGGAGGAGAGCTGGAGAAGGAGAGCCGCATTGAACTCTTGCGCTTTGCCAATCGCGTCCCACTCGTCTATCAGCAGGGTGCCTGCGCCGTAACTCATGCGGTGGAGAGCGTCTCCTGGAAGAACTATTCCCTGGGCCAGCCTACGGGAAGCGGCGTGCCGGTCGGCCCGGCGGTGCTGCTGGTGCATATCGCCTCCACCAACATTCCCTTCACTTCGGAGAGCAAAGATGCCGTGGCCGATATGCCGGAGATTCTAACGGAGATCGATCTGGGGCTGAAAGAGGTAGCCAGAAAGCTGCGCCGCTACTTAAGCAGGCAGAGCGTTCTCTCGGAAAGAAGGGAGAAGGAAGAGATCATAAGGAAGATCCTGCCGCGCATCGCCCAGAAGCTCTCCGATGTCCTGGAAAAAGAGCTGCCGGATATCGGGCCGGTGGTAGCCAAGATCATGGGCAATCTTCTCGTCTTCCGGAAAGTGGAGAGGAATAACGGACAGCTATCCGTCAAAATCCAGGTAGAAAATCACAGCGAACAGTTACGGTCCTTTAAGCTGCATGAGGTGCTGGCAGTGCAGGCCGACTGTGTCTCGCCTGCCGCCAAAGTCATCTCTCTGGGAGACGGCTACGACTATCACTGGAAGCTATCAATCGCTCCGGGCCAGAGTACCACCCTGTGCTACAGCATCACGGCGGAAGGCGCAGCCTTAAAAGAGCCGGTGATTGAGGGCCTGGAAGCGGAAATTGTCACAGGGGCCAGGGTGATCTAGCCAATGGAAAAATCCGACGAGAAAAATGAATTTGAAAGGAAGCTAAATATAAAAAAAGCGGAAAAATCAAAAATCGCCCAGGAGAATCTTCTCCACCTCGCAGATACTCTTTACAACCAGTTTCAGCAGGGCATCGTGCCCCATATCTCCCTGCCCTCCCGAACCAAAGGAAACATCGAGTTTTCCACTAAGGACGATGTCTGGGTTTATGGTGACCAGGAGACGACACGTAGCGTCAAGACCGTGCGAGGAGCCAAGACGCTGCTCAAGACGGTTCACCTGGCTGAGCTTCTCATCAAAGAGCATCTCAAGAACAATCGCGGCTCGACTTTGAGAGAGATCTATTACATCTCTGAGAACTGGGATATCGCTAAATTCCATGAGCAGGCGGAAAGTGACCGGCTTATCGAGGATCTGGAGATCGTAACTTCTTTGCACCGGGAGGACTTTCACGTTCGGCCGGAGGAAGATGGTGCGGCCGTCTTCGGGCCGCTGCGCCTCAAGGAGCAGACACGACGGGGCGAGCGGGAGATGCACTGCCAGGAGGATGTGGGCGAGGCCGGCTATCAGATACCTTTCAATGTGGATAACATCGAATTTTTGAGCCACGATGCCAAAATGGTCATGGCCATTGAGACGGGCGGAATGTACGCCCGGCTGATCGAGAACGGCTTTGATGAGGAGTACAATGCCATCCTGGTGCATATCAAAGGACAGCCGGCCAGGTCCACGCGCCGCATCATAAAGAGGCTGAATACGGAGCTGAACATCCCAGTTGTCGTCTTCACGGATGGTGATCCCTGGTCCTATCGCATCTTTGCCAGCATCGCCTACGGGGCCATCAAGAGCGCTCACCTCTCCGAGCACCTGGTCACCCCCGGGGCGCGCTTCCTGGGGGTGCAGCCCAGCGACATCGTGGACTACAACCTCTCCACAGACAAGCTGACCGATAAGGATATGCAGGCCCTGCGTAGCGAACTTACCGACCCCCGGTTTGCCACGCCCTACTGGGAAAAGCAGATTAAGCTGCAGATCGACCTCAAGAAAAAGGCAGAGCAGCAGGCCTTTGCCGGCAAGGGCCTGGATTATGTGACCAAGACCTACCTGCCAGAGAGGCTTACTGAGATGGGGATAATCTGAGTTTGATCATAGATTTTCATACTCACATCTACCCGGAATGGGTGGCGGCCAAGATCCTGCCTGCGGCGAAAAGAAAGCTGAAGGTGGCGGTGCCGGGCAGCGGCGCCCCCCATGATCTGCGCCGCATGATGCAAGCGGCAGGAGTGGCCCAATCGGTGCTCCTGCCCCTGGCCAAAGGCAGGGAAGATGTCTCCAGCCTCAACGACTGGACCCTTTCTGTCTCCGAGGGAAAGGAGCTGACGGCCTTTGGGGCTGTGCATCCTTTCATGCCAAACCTGGAGGCGGAGCTGGACCGCTTGGCTGCCTGGGGCATTAAGGGAGTCAAGATGATGCCGCTCTTGCAGGAGGTCTATCCCGATGATCCATGCTGCGGCAACTTTTACGAGGCATTGATCGAGAGAAAGATGATCCTGGTGGCCCATGCGGGCCGCGATCCACTTGATCGGCAGGAGGTCTTTGGCACGCCGGAGCGCTTTGCCAAAACCGTCCAATGCTACCCCGAGCTGAGAGTGGTGCTGGCTCACCTGGGGGGTCTACGCATGTGGGATGACGTTCGGCGGCACCTTCTGCCCGCCGGCGGAAATGTCTATTTCGATACGGCTTACGTCTCCTTTTACATGGGCCAGGAAGAGATGGGAGAGCTCATTAGAGATATCGGGCCGGAGAGGGTCATCTTCGGCAGCGATTACCCCTGGGAGGAGCCGGGAAGGGCAGCGCAGATAATATGCAATCTGGATCTGAGCGATCAGGAGAAAGAGGCAATTCTCAGGAGAAACGCAACCCAACTGCTCGAAGTAAACAGTAAATAGCTATTTTAATTTTGGCAAATGATCCATAATTTGGCTAAATACATTGTATTTATTTGCCAAATATATTAGCTGATTTACCATTTCATTCTTAGTGGTTCCGGACTTCATAAATGGAAGAAGATAGGTGCTTAAAAAGGGCAGAAACTGGGCGCTTATGAACGTGAATAGTGTTTTGATATCGTACGCATTGTGAAAAGAGATTGATGCCCGTCCCTTCTCTGCATTTAGGAATTCTAAAGTTCCTATTATGTCCTTGAGTTTCTCTCCGCTATAGTCATCTTTATTGGTGATGATTTTCTCCATACGCATACGCTGTTGCTGATATAGTCCGCAAATGGTATCTAGTTCATGATTTCTTTTTAATTTCAGAATCCTATTCAGTATAAACCAACCCTTCAAGAATAAGAAGATGCCAAAAATAAACAAGATGGAGAGAAAGCAGATTTCGTCATATTTGATTTCATCGGGTGTAATGAAACTAAAAACAGAAAGAGATATGCAGATAGAATTATAAACCGTTATTTCTAAAATCAGTTTTCGTAGAGGTGCCAATCCACCAATATTATCATTGCTGAATATATCTATATTGATGTTATTAATATAGGTTTGACTTCCTACTTCACCAAGTACCCAGGATACGTTAACCATAATCCAAAAGAAGGCGGCAATTGAAGAAAATATTATGAAGAATATAAGATAATTCAAAATATCGTATATTATGGTAGCAGCACTAACCCCCAATTCAAGAGACCAAAGAGAATAATTGCCACGAATCGGATCAATTATTATAAACGGGGATATTATTAATATAAATATATAATATAACTTTGATTCAACAAATCTTTTTTCGACCTGCGTATAGAGATCGTTCGAACGTATTTTATCCTCAGAATGAATCTCCAGATTTCTAAAAATAGTTCTAGCATTATTTATGAAATATTGGACACCCGCGGGTTCCAATAAAAGCAATAGGCTTATTGACAAAATAATGATATACTCTTGAGGACGCCAGTATAAATAGCCAACGATTTTTGTTGATAATATATAATTATACAAAATAAAAAATATAGCCAGGCAAAGAGATACCAAGGGGTAAGGGAACGGTATTCTCCTAAATACCTTTTCTACCCAATTCCAGCTTCGTCCTTCTGCCAATATCTTCATATTTTCGTCTTCTTTTGCCTCAATTCATCCCGCTCTCTGCCACTTGAACGATCATGCAAACCCTAAAATATCCAATTAGTATAATTTCTCGATATATTGGTCATATTTCCTGGTTGTGATAAGAATGTGCCACTTTCACTTTCATTGGTCAAATTTCTAGGTGGTGCCAGAAATGTACCACCCATAAAATGTGTTACATGATCTGAGTTCCTCGGTACGACCAAAACAGTGCCCATCCATGGTATTTTCGCCCTTGCTGGCATAGTTCCATTCCCTTTTGGATCAATAGTCACGATTAGACGATTGACAGATCCCAAATCGATCATGTCGGAGACTCCATCACCATTTGACTCTTTTTCCGGAAATTGGAGCCTAAGCTGGAATCGGGAATTCCCTAACTTATTCTGGATAGAATTGACCAAATTAGATTGACTCTGGGTTGTTCTCAGATCACTTGGCGAGCAGAACACAAGTGCAGCACTGGAGTAATCCAACTGTGAAGAATAATCTGCCGGGTCAATATGGTTTCCGAAATCCACAGAATATCCTCCTAGACAGCCCAGATTGACAAAGGGATCTCCAGATACAATTTGATAACCACTGAAATCCACAATTACATCTTTTATAGACGAAGTTGGCGGAATATTGGATATGAGGGCGTCGGGAAAGTATATAACTCTTATCAATTTAACTTAATGTCTGTTAATAATTAGTTCTGCATTAGAAATATACGTTATGCATCGAAGCATTTATATCCTTTAGGTGATTATATTACTTAAAAATTCTAAATTGG
>JAPKXZ010000065.1 GCA_026394555.1 Methanothrix sp. | reverse complement strand
TTCTCAATTTTATATAATTTAATGAGTTCTTCCTTTGATATATGCCTTACTATTACAGGTTTCCTGCCCATACCTATGCATATTGTGTACAAATTATTTAAAGATATCTATGAGGTAATATGTTTTACGATTGACTATAATTGGTTTGCTCAGATTCCCTGGAGGTTACAGATATGATGTCATCTGTCATTAAGCCTGCGAAGGTTGACTCTGAAGCAGGTAAGGAGTTCATCGAGGGTATCAGAGAGGGCCTGGAGGATTATGCTGAGGGCCGCTATAAGGTTTTCAAGGATGCCGATGAGCTACTAGCCTACCTATTAAGCCCCTGATATTTTCTATTTTGATCCTCAATGACATTTAAGCCCCTACTTCCAAGCCATTTTTATAAGCAATTCAAGAAGCTGACGAAAAAGAGGTATTATGCGGGGGACGGGAACCCCGCACGAGTTTACGAGTAAAAATCAAACCCTATGTCTCTCTACACACTGACCTTTCTAAGAACTGGCACGTTTCCAAGTGAAAACGCCAGCAAAAAAGCCACACGGGCCAAGAAAGACTTCCATGGGACGGACCGGCCAAGCGCAGCTGCCCTCGGGCATATGCTCGAACGAGTTAAGTTGAGGCCCTTCTCAAAGCTCGCAAACGAGGGCCGATGGTCGAGAAACATAACCCACCCCTACCTTCATCTCGACCTGAGCCAGCGCCAGATGGTATAGAGCAACTCTGCGGTTGCTCAAGGCTTAATATAAGCATTCAATCCGATGGTGATCGGCTTATCATCAACTTTAGCGGTAGTAACGATATTCCCATGTGTACTTGCAACAACAAGGGTTTTACCGGATGACGATGGCGTTGGTTTTTCCAGGTCAATTTCTATGAATAGCTTGTTATCCTTGATTTCTACTTTTAGAGTCATACGAGTTCTCCTATTGGCCATTTTTTCGACATGCTCATCTATTACCCTTTCCCTGAGAGGTCCTCAGACATTTTTCGACGATTTTCGCGTTGCAACCATTTATTTCTATAAATAACCTATCCATGGCGCGAATGTAACGATGCCCATGGGGCGCGATGATGTCCAAGATGTTAGAGAACCGTGACCAAATGGGGCAAGCAGACCTCCGCTATCAGGATAAAACCAAAAAAGCGGTCTCCCGACTGGGCCGCTTGCATACCTGCGCATCCTCCTGGCGAAGGACAATGGGGCCAACCAGTTAGTGATGCTGGAAATGCTCACGCGCGCGCCTGGGCCGCCGGGGCCGCCCACGGCATCGAGACCATCCAGGCCCGGGAGTGCCTACCTTGCGACTGCATTAGAGTGGTGTTCTGCTATGAAGCAACTATTTATGTAACAAAATGATTGGGGTGGGACAAAATTCGGAAATATAATTTTAGGGTCCACGGGATTTTCAAATCTCTCTACTTCTTTTATCTCCAAAGCAAATCCCTTTTGTTTATTCCTAAAATAATCAAAAAACTCGTCTTCAGAGATTCCAGCGTCATCCTTTAGTTGGTCCCACAAAGCTGTCGGACAGTCTTCAATTATATTATTTATTTTGAAAATTCCAATTATTTTTTTAATGGGGGATGTTGAATAAATATATATGCAATTTATATCTTTTTTAGAGAATTTATTTTTGCGAAATTCATATTTTTTTCGCCCATCCATAATCGCTTCCACAAATCGTGGCTTAATGGATAGTAAAACGTCCATCTATACCTCCAATTTCTTTTATTTTGATATATTTTTCTTGAGACAACTCCATAGCCGATTGTGGGGCGCCCTTGAGTATGCCGCCTTCCAGTAACTCCATCAAGCCGAATGGTTTTGTCAGGTGGATGTGATGTCTAAAAAGAAAAACAGATACGGGGCCTTCTTGAACGAGTTTATTAATTTCTTGTTGAGAAAAAACAGTTCTTTTCCCTGCCAGTCTGAGCACGCTCTCTGCATCAATTATGCCGGTGTATATCGACTCTACTACGCCTATTGAGGTTATCGCCTGCAAATCTTCCGACCGATAGAATAGTATCAAGTCACCAGGACCCATTCTTTTGATATTCGAATGAGAGAGGTATGCTTTTTTTATGGTATTTCCTTCTACAATAAAATCGCTGGAATGCTCCAATAAAGTAGTCTGCCTCCGAGGAAAATCTGTGAACAGCTTGTTATGATAGAGTGGAAGAATAGGCACGATGAATTTTTTAACATCATTGCCATCATAAAAGCTGGGATAAAATATCCTTGAGATCTCTATTGGAGAACGATATTTTTGTTTTTCGTATCCCTTAGCAGTTAATCTTTTTACAAAAATATCTTCGCCATTATCTTTTACAGCAATTTTCTCAAATCCATATTCTGTGATCAATTCAACTAATCGATCTGGCGAACGTGTAAAATGAGTTAAATATATTTCATTTATGCCATTTCTTACAGAGATATCTACCGCCATTTTAATGAATAGTTCTCCAATTTTATAGCCAATATGGGTTACTTTTAGAGTAGCAATTTTCAGCCTTTTTTTCTTGGGTAGGGACGGCTTCGAATCATCGATATATTCTTCTTCGAATTTGTAAATAAGAAGTGCTCCAATGCTTCCGTCCGTTCTATAATATACCCAGCAATTTCTCCCCTCATTTGATATTTTCTTAAACCAAATTTCAAACACGGGATTGTATTCTTCCTTTAAACTATCAAATATTGGATCGTAGTAGTCTAAGTTGCCAACAGGCTCGCTCTTCAGGGCAGGTGGTGCCGTTATAGCATCTCGTGTTAAATATCCTCTGAAAATCTGCAAAGCTTCATCTATTAATAGTATCTTATCTATTATATTTAATTTATTGTAAGCTTTATGGATATCTCTATTTTCAGTTATAATAAAATCGTATGAATCTGCAATACCACTCAGGACTTCTATCGATAATGTCCTCGGGTCAATCTGTATACCTGCATCTTCTAAGATTCTTCTGAGTTCTTCTAGATTATCTGAGAGAACACTATCGCACCGCATCTCTTCATAGAGATTAGAATCAAGTAGAATCCTCATTGATATCACGTTTTATATCCTGCTTATGTAATATTTTTTCATCACTTAGAGATGCAGTTCTCTTAAATAGTCGATTTATATAAATAGCCCATCCATGGCGTGAATGTAATGGATCTTAATTAGTTTAGATGCGGGGGACGGGAGTCGAACCCGCGAACACCTTCGTGACAGGGTCCTAAGCCCTGCGCCTTTAACCACTTGGCAACCCCCGCGTTTGTGCCGTCCTCAGTAAGGCTTGGCCACATAAAAGAACTGTGCTCTACTAGAACTTTGCGATCCCCTCAACATCTGCCAGAGGCCCTCAGCCTCCTCGACGCCTGGATGAGGTCCCTCATCTCCTCACGGCTCACCTCTTGCCTGTGCTTTTGGTCCTCCCACTCGCGCCGGAAGGGATAGAAATACTCGTAAAGCTCCAGGATGTCCCTTGCATACACCACGAGCCCTTCCTCAATCACCGCGATCTTGATGTGCAGAGGCAAGAGCTCGAAGATGCGCACTTCATAGCGATTGTCACGAAGACGCGAGATGAACTCTCTCCAGAGCGCGGCTTTATCGGCGGCCTTTGGGGCTACGATGCATAGGTCGATGTCGCTTCTCGGCCCAGCATCACTACGAGCCACAGAGCCGTAGAGTAGCACGCCCTGCACTTGATCCTGCCAGAAGGATTCATGCAGAAACAACAGGTCGTTTTTCACCTGGGCGGCAACATCTTCTCCAGCCATATTTCTACCTCTTCGCCAAAAGCCATGATGCCGGAAAGCAAGCCTCTCATGCTATCCAGGGCGAGCAGATCATCCCTTTTATTATACCTGTGCACCAGATGATTGCGTAGGCCGTTGGCTTCAATCAGGACCTTCTTTGAGCCTTCTGTCAAATCCCCCAGATTCTCCAGGTTGCCGTAATCGTCATGTGGCTTGATCCCCAGATCCTTGCACATCATTGCCACCAGATCCATACAAGCTTCGACGGCTTCCTGAAATGCCTTGTAGGATGCCAGCTTCGTTTTGTCATCCTCTAAAAAAACCTCAGAGGAGACCTCCTCCAGCCAGTCCTCTGCCTGCCCGGCTCTCTTGAAAATGAGATCGAGCTTATCCTTGTATCTGCCTGCTCTTTCTATCTTCATTGATGGCAGAGCTCCATTGGAATTATCTTTCGCCCATCAGCCAGGCCATGACAGCCTTGCTGGTGTGCATCCGGTTTTCCGCCTCGTCGAAGACTGCACTCTGTGGCCCGTCCATCACCTCGTCCGTGATCTCCTGGCCCCGGTGGGCAGGCAGACAGTGCAGGGCCACGGCCTCTGGGGCCGCCAGGCCCATGATCTCGGAATTCAACTGATACTTGCCGAATACTCTGAGGCGCTCCGCTTCCTGGCCCTCATCTCCCATGGAGACCCAGGTATCCGTAACCAGCACGTTTGCGCCCTCTGCCGCAGCAGATGGCTCCTCCACTACCTTTGGCCAGCCGCCTAGATTCCTGGCCTGCTCCAGAATGAGGGCCTTTGGCTGGTAGCCCTGGGGCGAGGCCACTGTGATCTCCATGCCCAAAATGGCCGAGGCCAGAATGAGGGAGTTACAGACATTGTTTCCGTCGCCCACCCAGGCCAGACGCAGCCCTTCCAGCTTTCCGAAGCGTTGATGCATGGTCTGCAGGTCGGCCAGAATCTGTAGCGGATGCTCCCAGTCGGAGAGAGCGTTGACCACAGGCACGCGGGCGTGCTTCGCGAGCTGAACGACTGTGTTGTGAGAATAGACGCGGGCCGTGATGCCCTGCACATAGCGAGAGAGCACGCGCGCCGTGTCGGCGATAGTCTCACCCCGCCCGAGCTGAAGCTCCCCTGCCGACAGGTAAATGGGATGGGCACCAAGCTCCGCCGCCGCCACCTCCAGGGAGACGCGTGTTCGTGTGGAGGGCTTCTCGAAGATCATGGCCAGGCTTTTTCCCAGGAGCGGATGGCCATGCCAGCCCCGCCTGGACCGAAAGGCCTCGGCGCTCTCCAGCAGCCGCAAAATGTCCTCTTGGGAGAGATCAGAGATAGAGATGAGATCCTTTTTCATTGTTCGTTCCTCAGCTTTGCATCCTTGCCTGGAGTTCGGATATCTGGGTTATGTCCATGTTCTCCTCGGTGGTGGAGAGCGTGGCCTTGATGCGCTTATTGCCGGGAATGCTGCCGTCGCACACATTGTCGGAGACGAGCTGATTGGACCAGGGGCTGTTGTACATGAAGGCCAGGCCCGGATGCATGTCGTCCTCCGAGGTCTTGGCGGCCACAACTACGCTTCCCACGTCATTTTTCACCAGCAGCTTCTGCCCGTCTTTGGCTTCCAGGCGGATCATGTCTTGCTTGTCCAGAATGATCAGGGCGCTCAGGTTTTTGTACTCATCGGAAAACCGGCTCCTTCTTCCTGCCTCGTCCTGGAAGATGTCGCGCACGGTAACTATGATGACCTCTACAACCTCTGCCATTTAAATCGCCTCCATGATACGGGTTAAGATCTGCTCGTCCGAGAGGAGATTCGTATCGATGATGGGCTCGAACTTGATCTTCACTCCATCCATGCGTACCGCCGTGCCCCCTGCCTCCAGGCCGGAAATAGCCGAAGGTATGACAACCTTCGCGGCATCCGTGGTCAAAGATCGTCGCGGATCTATGGCGATGAGCGGCAGCCGGGCCAGGGCATGGGCCGTGCAAAAGGGCAGCGCCGAGAGTGGATCTGAGCCGATGACCAGAGCCGCGTCGCATGTCTTGGCCGCGACCAGTGCGCTGTGCTCCGGCCCGTGCGCCGCCGCGCCGCCCTTAAAGGAGACGCGATTGATAAAGCCCGTCTTTTCCAGCATCAGTTCGTTAAAGCCGCGCATGTTGTAGTGCCCTACCATGGGGATGACCTTGAAGGTGGTAATTTCATTTAGCTTAGCAAGCAGCCTCTCGAAGAGCTCCATCTTATCCTGCAGGGAATCGATCATGCCCGGGCCCGGAAAGATCACTCCCCACTTAGTCTTCTTAAGATGGCTTCCTAGCTCAATCATTTTCTTCTTGTCCCCCACCTTGGGGATCTTTCCCTCAAGAACAGCCAGGATGGCTTCCATGAACTGCGCATCGCCTCCTGGCGCCACCCGGAAGTAGTAGTTGCTGCACAGCCGCGCCGTGGCAGACTTTCTCACATCTACGACAATGCAGGTCCTCTCCTCTTCGTAGCTCTTCTGCCTCTTCTCTCCCCTCGGGTAATAGGAAAAGCGCGAGAGATGGCGGGGATGGCTGCTGGAGGGATCCGACCCCCAGAAGATGCTGGTGTCGGCATAATTTCGCACATCGTCTAAAGTGCAAGAAGGAATCTTTCCCGATAAAATGCGCTCCATTAAGATTCCCTGGCAGAAAGAGGAGGTATCGTCCATGGTCGCGCCCAATTTTTCTGCCAGTTTTATGCCTGCTGCCTGTGCCTCTAATGTGGAGTTGGACCAGCCGTACAGGAGCGGGCTTTTGGCGCTCTTTAAAATCTCCGCGGCCTTGGCGATTGCTCTATCCAGGGTCACCTGCTCACCATCGATCATGGGCACTGTCCTCTCTGTGAAGGCCGCCTGGAAGTGGCCGTGCCCCTTGCGGCAGAGGTTCTTTACATGGGTGAGCGCACCATTTTCATAGGTCGCCACAATATCCTCGCAGAGAAGCGAGCATCCCGTGCATATTGCCATTTGCTTTTCACCTTCCCTTTTAACTAGACGAACTCTATGGCCTTGCTCGGACAGGTAGCTGTGCAGGCATTGCAGAGGGTCTTGTTCGGCCCGAAGCGCCGGCATTCTTTGAGGTTGTTGGCCACCACCACTCCGTCTTCCACGCGCAAGATGACCTTTTCGCTCTCTGGGCCCAGACCCACCGCAGAGCGTGTGGGCTCCGCGGCCACATTAACGGGACAGGCGACAACGCAGTTGCCGCAGCCAAAGCACCTCTCCGGATGTATGATCAGGCCGGTCTCCGAGGCATTCTCAATGGGTGCCATCACCTCTCGCAGCTTCTTCAGCTTGGCCTCGTACTTCTTCTCTTCAATTAAGGGAGTACACTCATCGACCTTCTTCTCCCGGCCCAAAAGGCCCACGGCAAAAGCCATGCAGGTGGGAAGCCCGCACTTCTTGCAGTTGGTCTTGGGCAAAAGCATATAGATCTCCATGGCGCCGACCATAACCAGAACCTCAATTTTGGGAAAGATTTGCCTCGATTATATTTATGGGCTGCGCAAACCTTTTCATAGTTCTTGAATCAAAAGGTTGTTCTAATGCCTTTCAGGAATCCCATGGCCCTTCTGGGGCTCCTCTCTATAATTCCCCTGATAATAATATACCTTATCCGTCCCCGGCCCAAGGAGATCCGCTTCTCCGCCACGCAGTTCTTGCGAGAGGGTGAGGTGGAGCGCTCCGCCGTGCTCAGTCGTTTGATCAACGATCCCCTCTTCTGGGTGCAGCTTCTGGTGCTTCTCTCTTTATCCGTCGCGGCGGCCGGACCATTCACCACTGAAACCGGGCTGGCCAGCAGTCATCTCGTGGTGGTCCTGGACGGCTCGGCCAGCATGCAGGCCAGCTCCCGCGCTTTGCCGCTCATCGATCCCTACCTTGACAAATACCAGAGGATCAGCATCGTGCTGGCGGGAGCCATGCCGTTGACAGCTCTTTCGGAGGGCAGTCCCAGCGAGGCCAGGGCCGCTCTGCAGCGGCAGCAGCCCAAGGCCGTCTCTGCCGATCTCTCCAGCGCCATGACGCTGGCCGGCAGCTTGCTGGCGGGCGAAGGCGGCCACATGCTGGTGGTCTCGGATTTCATAAGCTGGACCGGCGACGATCCCGATGCCACCCGCAAGATTCTGCAGGCAGACGGGCGGGTGAGCATCGTCTTTGCCGACTCTTACCAGGGCGGCGACAACCTGGCCCTGGTGGAGGCCTGGGATGTGCCGGGACCGGGATATGTCAACCACACGGCTCTCGTGCATAACTATGGCCCGGCAAGAGTGGTCCCCATCACCATCCGCGGCCCGAGCGGCGCCGACAGCCGCACGGTGCAGCTGGCTTCTGGAGGGGACGACTATCTCTCTTTTACGGCTTACCCTGGGGTCAATGAGATATCTTTGGACCTGGTGGATGCCGTCGCCTGGGACAATCATGCCTACGTTTATGTTCCCGACCTGGCCCCGAAGAGGGTTCTTTACCTGGGCGAAGAGGGACCGGCCCTGGCAGCTCTTCGCTCTCTGCCCAATGTTAAGGTGGAGACCTCCGGCGAATTCAATAGCTTCGACCTGATCGTGGTGGCCCGGAATGCTTCACTGGACGGCAAGCTCAATCGCTACATCGACGGCGGAAGGGTGATATTCATTGCCTCTGACCAGGAGAGCCCCGAGTACCTGCCCGTTCGCGTGACGGGCGAGCAGGCCGGTCCGGCCAGCCTCTGGGTCAGAAGCGAGGGCTTTGCCAAAGGCGTGCACTTCGATGAGATCGGCCTTTTCCGTTATCCCGAGGCCGTATCCCGAAAGGGTTCCACCACATTAGTCGAGGCCAATGGCCAACCCATTCTCTCCTACTGGCGCCTGGGAAAGGGCATGGTGATTTACAGCGGCCTGGAGATGGATTCCGATTTTTATCTGCGTCCGGAATATCCCATCTTCTGGTATCAGATGGTGAACTGGATCACAGGTGTACCGGACATAATAGAGGCCAATAGGAAGACGGGCGAGATAATCCATCTGGGCGAAACGGCCCCCGTAGAGACGCCCTCAACAAGCCTTGCCGCCAGCAGTCTGCTGCTGGATGAGGTGGGTGTCTATCGCTTCTCGGGAAAGGCCGTGGCTGCAAATATGTATGATCCCCAAGAGTCCTCCCTGCAAAGGAAAAATGGCGTTGATGCGGGAGCGTTTGTAGCCGAAAGCCGGGAAACCATAGTGGAAACGGACCTCTCCAACTGGATCATTGCACTCGCGGCTCTGGCCATCCTTCTGGAGCTGGCCATTATGCGAAGGAGGAGAGAGACATGATCCTGGATCTTTATTTTGCCACACCGGAGTTGCTCTGGGCCATTCCATTGATCTTGCTCTTAGGTGCGGTCATCATTCGCAAAAGAGCTAAGAACCGGCTCTTTGCCGTCTCAAGGCTTCTCGCCTTCTGCCTGATCATAGCAGCTTTCGCCAATCCCTATTTTGTCGAGCTGCATACCGTCCAATCAGAAAAGCCCAGCATCACCATCCTGGACGATCGGACCGGATCTATGGGCATCTTTGACCCTGATGTCGCGGCAAGGGTGAAAAACTTTGTAGACGCGCCGCTACGCACCTTCTCCGGGGATGCTACGCCTCTGGGCGACAGAATCGTGCAGTACGCCCTGCCGGGCAGCACTCTTCTCTTGGTAACGGACGGCTACAGCAATAGCGGTCGCACCCTGGCTGATGCCCTGGCACTGGCGCGCGCCTCCAATACCACGACCTTTGCCCTCTCTCTTACCCCACAGAGAGATGACGCGGGCGTGGAGATATCCGGGACGAACACCGCCGTTCTGGCCGGGGATTATCCCTTTCGGGTCTTGGTGCGTTCCTCGAGAAGTTACCAGGGACCGCTTTTTGTCTTTGCCGACGACAAATTGATCTACAGCGACACGATCGTTGCCAACACCAGCGCGTCCATCAAGATATCCCATTCCTTCCTGGAGACGGGAAACCATATTCTGCGAGCGACTATTGCCCCGGACGGGCAGCCCATAAACGATAACTACCAAAAGGCGGTCTATGTCGTCCCCAAGCCAGAGGTTCTGCTCATCTCCAGCGGCAACTCACCACTGGCCACCAATCTCAATGACCTTTACAAGCTGACACTCGTTTCCGAGCTTCCGGACCAGCTAAAGGGCTATAAGGCCGTAGTGCTCGATGACATCAGATACAATTCCAACCTGGGTCCACTGCAGGATTATGTGCGCGAAGGCGGTGGGCTGGTAGTAGTCGGGGGCGAGGATGCCTATGATCTGGGCGATTACCGTAACTCCAGTCTGGAGGAAATTTTGCCGGTGCGCTCTACGCCCAGCATCTTCGAAGGCGGCAAGACGCTCATCTTTGTGATGGATATCTCCTTCTCCCTGCTCTCCACGCGCGCGGGGGATGGCACGCCTCTGCTCGATTATGAGAAGGCTCTGGCGGTGGAGTTGCTAAAATCGCCCCATTTCCAGGACTATAAGGTGGGCCTGATTGTATTTGGCAGCAAAGCCTACGATGTGCAGGACCCCATTCCCCTATCCCGAGCAGAGAATGTTCTTCGGGAAAGGATAACCAGCCTGGCCCCCACGGGCACGGAGAACAGCTATCTGGATAGCGGTCTAGAGCTGGCCTGGGATATGCTCAATGTTAGCGGCGGCCAGGGTGAATTGGTTATCCTCTCGGACGGAAACCTCTACAACTATCCGGAAGTGGTGGCGCGCTCGGTCGCCCTACTTTCCCAGATGAATGTCACTACTCGTCTCGTACAGGTGCAGGCCTTCCCCGGAGCGACGGGCAGATTCGATTATCTGGCCGCCCAGACGGGATCGGACTATTCTGCCTTCGTCTATCCGGACTCGTTGACTACTACGATGCAAGAGCCTCCTTTGGAGACGCCTGCGGAGAAAAGTAGCCTCTCCGGATATGCGGTAAATGTGGTCAATAAGAATCACTACATCACCGCCGATCTGAACTTAAATGCGACAGTTACCGGCTTTAATGATGTCACGCCCCGTTCCGGTGCCCAGCGTCTGGCGGCTCTGCCCGATGGCAAGAGCGTCTTAACCGTGTGGCGCTATGGTCTGGGCAGGGTGGCAGCGCTAACTGTCGATGATGGCCGTGCCTGGGCCGGCGGGCTCTATGCCAGTCCAAGCTCGCAGATGATTTCGTCCACCGTCAATTGGGCGGTAGGCGATCCGCGCCCCCAGGATGATCGCGTCGAAGCAGACGATGGGTGGCAGGGTACGCCCTTATCTGTCACCATCAGCAGCAATGCGCGGCCAAGCCTACCCGATGCAGATGTGGAAAAGGTGGGCGACAATCGATATGTAGCTACATTTATGCCCAATAGTTCCGGCATATACTACATCGGTAGTTATGGCCTGGCGGTCAACTATCCCCTGGAGTATCGGGATATAGGCTTTAATCCTGAGCTTTCCCGGCTGATCATGGCCAATGGCGGAAAGGTCTTCAGCGAAGATCTGGCCCGCCAAAGCCTGGTGGTCGAAGCCGGCCGTGTCAGCCAGAGAACCGTGCAGGAGAGGCTCTCTCGAAGAGACATTTTGCTGCTCTTAGCCCTGCTGGTATTCCTGGCAGAAATACTGTACCGAAAAATGGAGGAGATGCGTAGAAGAGGTCGATTTCGTGCATGAAGTCACACCATTAGATTTTAATAGCATAATCAGCTTTATCGTTGGTATATTGCGGAGGTAACTGCCACCAAATGAGTTCTCAAATGTGTACCGTCTGTGGCCTTCCCACGGAGCTCTGTATCTGCGAGGAGGTTGCCAAGGAGCAGCAGAGGATAGCTGTGAAAGTACAGAAGCGCAGGTATGGAAAAGAGGTGACGGTCATCCAAGGCATTGATCCTCATGAGATTGATCTTCAAGAGCTTTGTACCCATCTCAAATCCAAGCTGGCCTGCGGCGGAACTGTGAAAGAAAGCCTGATCGAGCTGCAGGGCAACCATATTCAAAGGATTAAAGAGATCTTAGTGAAAAAGGGATTTGGCGCAGATCAAATAAGTACCTGAATTCCCTTAAAAATTCTCAAGATCTTTTTCTTTTAGTAGATCTCTTCCAAATCCTCGATATGAGCAAAGGCATCATCGAGCTGTTTTCGGGCTCTGCACCTCTTCTCTTTCTCGTCCTGCATGCCTCGCGCCGCCTGGGCATAGATGGATTCCAGCTCTGGGGCGCTGGCTACGGTGAAGACCGAGAGCACTTTGGGATTTCCCTTTTTGACCACAATTCCCTTGAATACATGGCCTGCGCTGGCCGTGAGCCTCTCCACCTCTTTGGTGATCTCATCCACGTCCAGATGCTCCCGGGAGCCCTGAATGATGATCATGGCTCGGGCGGCGTCGTCCCCAACATTGGCAGGATAAAGCAAATTGACCGGCTTGAGGCTGTTCTCAATGGCGTCCCTGATGGACAGATTCTTGCTATCGGCCTGATAAAATCCCATAGTGCCAATGCGTAGTCCCCCATTCATTACCGTCTTGAAGTCGCCAAGATCGGTTACAGAGAGCATCTCGGAATCCAGAGACTCGATCAAGAATAATAAACGTTTGGCGATCATGTTGTTGATCTTATCGTAGGCAGAGGCAATATCGCCGCTAAACCTCTTCATGTACTGATTATCGGCCAGGATGATGCCCTCGGCCTCAACCTCCATCAGCTCCCTCATGCAAAAGGCGGCATTTTGCAGGTAGATCGACCCCTCCTCTCGAGCCGGTAGAACTGCAACCGTGACGACGGTGATATCTTTGTACTGCCTTTTCAATTCATTTATGAGCAGAGGTGTGAAAGATGAGCCGGTTCCGCCGGAAGTTGATGTGATCACAAAGGCGATATCGAAGTCACCCCTCTTCTCGATCTCGCCCATGATCACGTCGCGATTGTCCATAAAGGCCTGCTTGCCCACATTTCTATTGGCACCCACACCGTGCAGATTGGGGACATGCAGTCTATCTTTGGCCGTGGTGAAGCGCAGCTCCTTGAGATCATTTATGGCCGTATTTATGGCTAAAGTCTCCACTCGACTGGGGAACTTGGGGCGCAAATAATACTTAGCCAGGTTAGCGGCACCGCCGCCCCCAAATGCTTCCTTATTTATTGCGTCCAGTATTCGATTACCGCACTGGCCTACGCCGAGTATGAGTACGTTGAGCATGACAATCAAATCTCACTGTATATTTCGAATCTCGCTGTATATTTCTCTCCATCAATATTTATACTCTCTGTATCGCCTATACATCCAGGCAATGATAATTGCAATTGGGATAATTAGTAGTAGATATTGATATTTATACTCTCGTTCCAGGACAACGACTTCACCAGTGCCCTCTCTGATAACGGATCCGTCTCCACCGTCATAATTGACTTTGAGGTGGATGATGTAGTTGCCGGCCTTCTGGCCCCTGAGACTGGCCGAGTAATTCACCTCTGCACCAGGCATTATCTCAAAGAAGCTCTTCTCCAGGCCCGTGACCTGCAGGCCCTCAGAGGGTACGACGGTCCCATCCACTTCTATTCTGCTAGCGGAAGCGGTTCCCAAATTGGAGATGCTGATATTCAGCATGCTTTCCCCATCCAGAGCTAGCGGGCCTGAGCTCGCTAGCTTTATGGCCAGATCTGCCTTGCTCTTGGGACTTATCAGAATGTTAAAAGGCTCCGAGCTATTTGATTTGGCATTCTTCTTTACGTCGGTGTAGCTGACCATCATGGCCGGGACCCGGATAGAGCCTTCTTTTACGGCGTTCATCACATAAACGGCTGAATCCGACTGCCCGGGGTCTATAGTCTCCTTGATCTTGGGCGGATAGCCGGCGACATAAGTGAATTCAGGAAGGGGCGGTATATCCTCTGCTTTTATGGCCAGAGCCTGTCCCGTGCCTGTGTTCTTGACCGTGATGGTGACCTTAACCGCGTCGCCTACACTCATTTGATTCCGTTCGAAGCTCTTTTGCACAAAAAGCTCAGGCTTGTCTAATGCCAGAGCCGGCCTTTCTGAGGCATGCTTTCTGGGGCTACCCAGGCTCTGGCTGTACTCGATCCGAACTTTTGCAGACTGCTCATCGAAAATATCGGCTACGGTAATGGTAATGCCCTTGTTTTCCGCGCCACCATCGAAATTATTGGGGCTGTCTAGCAGGAGGGCTCTTTGCTCATCTAAGGACCCGCCTACCTTGGAGGTCCTCATCACCACCAGTCCATCCCTTACTGACTGTATCTCAATGAGCTCCATCTGATAGTCGCCAAGATCTATGCGGTCTCCAATATTGAGGGTATAATCCTTGAAGGTCACTTCATCACTGTTATCAGTGGCTTCTTTTGCATGGGCTGCTTGCATCAGGAGAATGGAGAAAAGCAGATATACTAAACAAGGCAGATAGATGGGACGCTGCATCTTGGGAACACCTTTCTTGATACGATATATTCTTTTTCGATTTGAATTTATCTCTATTTTAATTTGATCTTATCTTCCAGGTCGATCTCCAGGCTTAAATCGATCCATCTAGCGTTTCTGGTAAGGGCCCCCAGTGATATCACATCCACTCCGCTGCCGGCATATTCCTGGATATTATCAAGCGTTATGCCTCCGGAGGCCTCCAGGAGAATGCGATCTTTAAGGCCCTTTTCCGTAAGCTGCTCGACTCCCTGGGCAATCTCCTCCGGAGCCATATTATCGAACATGATGATATCAGCGCCGCCTTTTGCAGCTTTGATCATGTCACCCTGGCTCTCTACCTCCACCTCGATCTTCTTGGTGAAACTGGCGCGCTCCCTGGCGCGGCGCAGGCATTCCTCCAGGCCAAGGATTTTTATGTGGTTGTCCTTGATGAGCACGGCATCGGAGAGATTGAACCGGTGCGTATCGCCACCACCTAAAAAGACGGCCTTCTTCTCGAATACCCGAAAGCCGGGGGTGGTCTTGCGAGTCGCGGCAATGCGCACCCGTCCGCCCGCGGCCAGAACGCATTCTTTGGTCAATGTGGAGATGCCGCTCATGCGTGCCATGAAGTTCAATACCACTCTCTCTGCTTGCAGGATGGCTCTGGCACTTCCGCAGACAGAAATTACCTGGGCTCCGGCGGGCACATACTCGCCGTCATCGTAAAGAGGCGTGGCAGAAAGACCAAAATATGCAAAAATTTCCTTTGCCTCGGCCAGGCCAGATATGATGCACTCTTCCTTGGCGATGATGACGGCCTTGGCCCCAATATCTGGAACGAGACTGCTGGAATCATCCCACTCGCCCAGGTCCTCGCCCACAAATCTCTCCAGCTCTGAGGTTAGCATACCGCAAAGATTTTGATGTCCAATTGATTTATAGCCTCCGATGCCTATCAAGATCGGGCTTGTTGGGTGCGGCGCTATTGGGGCCGAGATTGCAAAAGCAGTTGACTCCGGTGCGTTAGACGCAAATTTAGTTGCGGTATGCGATCATAATCCAAAAACAGCGGTGGAGCTGATCGACAGCTTGCAGCATAAGCCGGCTAGGGTCAAATTGGAGGAGCTGGTGGCCCTCTCTGACGTGGTAGTGGAGGCCGCCAGCCAGAAGGCCGTTCCTGCCATTGCCAGGGCCGCGCTGGCAGCGGGAAAGAAGCTGATGATCATGAGCGTGGGGGCTTTCGCGGACCGGGAGTTCTTCGCCGAGGTGAAGGCCCTGGCCAAGGAGCACGGCTCGCGGGTTTATCTGCCATCGGGAGCGATATCGGGCCTGGACGGTCTTAAGTCCGCCAGCATTGGCACTATTCGCAGCGTGACACTCACCACCACCAAAAATCCCGGCGGGCTGAAGGGCGCGCCCTACATCGTGGAAAATAAGATCGATCTGGATCTGCTCGCGGGGCCGACGTTGATCTTTGAGGGAAGCGCGCTGCAGGCAGTGAGGGCTTTTCCGGCCAATGTCAATGTGGCCGCCACCCTTTTCCTGGCCTCCGGGGAAGGCGAGGTGAAGGTGAAAATTGTGGCCGATCCAAACATCCATGTAAATCGGCACGAGATCGTGGTGGTGGGCGACTTTGGGCGGATCTCGACCCTGGTAGAGAATGTTCCTTCGCCTCGAAATCCCAAGACCAGCTATCTGGCGGCGCTATCCGCCATAGCCACATTGCGATCCATTGTGGAGCCGGTGAAGATAGGAACTTAATTTTAATTTTATCTCGACTGCGGTACCTTAATTGCTCATAGGTTTCGGCTCCTCCCAATAAAATCTAACGTCATCCTCGAATTCCTTAAAGGAACAGAAGGCGTCCAGAAATCCTGTTTCAAGGGATGTAAAGCCCGGTTTACATGAGCATGTAGGCACTTTAGCTTTTTCCTCTATGCACCCGGCTAGGTCACGTCCGCGCCAGGAGTAATCATACCAGCAATATTCGTAATAGGATGCATCACACACAAAGTCGGTTTTTTTGTCGAAGATGCCTTTGCTCCAATTAAATATATTCTTCAGGTTGCAATGATTCTCAATCAGGAGAACATTGCCACCGCAAAGATTCAGGTAGGCTCTGGCTCTTGCCGGCTCCTCATGAATCCACCTCTCCATATTCAAGGCTCCTTCCTTCAACAACTCTTTGATCCTGGCCTGAGCCTCAAGGCCTTTTTCCGCAAGCGGATAGTTGTAATAAATCTCAAGTGAGAATAGCTTTTTGCTCTCCTTACGAAAATATCCCAAGTCCAGCAGGTAATCGTGGACCGATACCGCCAATCCCACTTCCTTCCTTTTAAAATTAAATGCTGCACGTCTCATGTTTATCTCAGGTCTTCTGCTGAATTGCTCATAATCGGTACAAATGCACCTAGCAAGCGCTCTCTCATGAGGCTTAAGGCGATCCTGTAAACTATAATATTTGCCGGGCCGCACATAAACCTGAAAAGGACTTCTAAATAGACACAATAGACCCTTATTCTTGTTCCTTACAAATCTCAGCTCAATAATACCCTTCAATATCAGATCGGCGAATGTGACCGCGACCAATTTCCATGAGCTGCTCCGGCCCTCATCTAAGATCATGAGGGACTCTGCCGGCGTGAGATCAAGCAATTTCGATATGTCCAAAATTATCACCCTCCAATAATCAAAAATCCGGATAGCTATTTGGCCTTATGTTGCTTATTTTCCGAAGCGACCCTTCTTCGAAGTCGGATTCATTTAAGGAACCGCATATCTATCCCTGAATTGCTGACTCGTTATCTGGCAGAGAATTCTATCATCTCCGTCGAGTTCTGCCAGCACGAGTGCAGGACGCCTTTTTGCTTCGGTTAAATCTGAGAATGGAAAGGGCACGACGACCACATCTCCTTTCACAAATTTTTCCAAGCTTCATCCTCCTCTGGGCTTAGCCAATCCTTTGAGAGCACGGATTCGCTTAATATCGCCGTCCCCATTATTTCCTTTGATGCTTTTCCCTTCAAAAAATGAATAAAATCGAGAATCTCTTCGAGATAAGTCTCAGGGAAAACCTCAATCTCTCTGTAAATTAATTCCTTTGTCTCCATATCAATAATACATTCAACGAAGAACGGTAAAATACTTTTTGTAGCTGGAATATTCCATCCACCTCTGCCGCCGCTCCGGGATTGCATTCGGGCAAATTAGTGCTTGAATAGGAATGTTTTTGATCGACGCTTATTACTATCTTCAGGCAGACAGAGAGTCAACTGCCTTGGGAGATCAAGCGATGAGTGATGTTATCAAGTCGTATCTGGCGAAAATTGACCGCGAATTCAAGACGGGAAGGGCGACAGAACACACTCATCGTCCGGCTTTTAAGGATCTTATCGAATCTCTGGACAGTAGGGTCAGTGCTACCAACGAACCAAAAAGAGTAGAGTGCGGAGCACCGGATTTCATCCTGCGCAGGGATGGTCTTTCCATTGGCTATGTGGAGACGAAGGATCTAGGCAAGTCCCTGGATGAGGCAGAGGATTCAGACCAACTGCAGCGCTACAAAAAGTCTCTGCCCAATTTGATTCTGACAGACTACCTGGAGTTTCGCTGGTTTGTGGACGGGCAGCTACGCGACAGCGCCAGGCTAGGCAGGATCGGAAAGGAAAACAAGATCCTGCCGGATAAGAAGGGAATCGACGAAACCACCCAACTCCTCAAGCTATTCCTGGAAAGCCTTCCTGAGCCCATCACCACGCCAAAGGACCTCTCGGAAAGGGCAGCCAAGCTGGCTCACATCATCCGGGACACCATTGTGGAAGCCTTTGAAAAGGATAAAGCATCGCAAGACCTCAGGGAACTGCGCGATGCCTTTGCCGAGGTTCTCATTCCCGATCTGAACCAGCCGGAAAAGGTGGCCGAGTTCGCAGACATGTATGCCCAGACCATCGTCTACGGGCTTTTTGCGGCGCGGGTCAATCACAAAGGACCCGGCCCCTTTCAGCGGCTGGGAGCTGCTCGTGAGATTCCCAAGACCAATCCATTTTTGAAGAAGCTCTTTGAGACCATCACCGGCTCCAGCCTGGACGAGGAGCCTTACGTTGATTTCGTGGATGATCTGGTGCAGATTTTAGCCAACACGGACATGGAGAAGGTGCTGGAGAACTTCGGCAAACGCACCAAACAGGAAGACCCGATTGTGCATTTCTACGAGACCTTTCTGGCGGCCTACGATCCCAAGACACGAGAGAAGCGGGGCGTTTACTACACTCCGGAGCCGGTGGTGCAGTACATCGTCAAGTCGGTGGATCACATCCTGAAGACGCGCTTCGGCCTGGAGGGCGGGCTGGCCCACACCGCTGATATCGTCGAGTACGACCGGGAGGAGGCTTTCCTGGATGAGCAGGGCCGGCCGGATAGAAGCAAGCTTCTCAAGGTCGTGCCGGAGGAGAGGCCAAAAGTGCTGATCCTCGATCCTGCCTGCGGAACCGGAACATTTCTTTACGCCGTAATGGACTTCATCCGGGCCGAGTTCATGAAGCGAGGGGACGCCGGGCTCTGGTCGGCTTACGTGCGAGATCACCTGCTGCCTCGCTTATTCGGCTTTGAGCTGCTCATGGCACCTTACGCCATGGCCCATTTTAAGCTGGGCATGCAGTTGGCGGGATACGATCTGCCCAAAGATCAGCAGAAGCAATGGCAGTACGATTTTATGGGAGACGAGCGGCTGGGGATTTATCTAACCAACACACTGGACGAGGCTCCCAGCGAGTGGCAGAAGCTCTTTGGCGCTTACCGCATTCTGAGCGAAGAGGCGAATGCGGCGTCGCGAGTGAAAAGAGATCTGCCCATAATGGTGGTGTTGGGAAATCCGCCCTACTCCGGGCATTCCGCTAATAGTAGCTGGGAAATGGTGGGAAAAAAGAAGAAGCTCAACTTCATCGGCCGGTTGCTACAGGATTACTATTACCTAGATGGGAAGCCATTGGGTGAAAAAAATCCAAAATGGCTACAGGATGACTACGTGAAGTTCATTCGCTGGGGCCAATGGCGGATCGAACGAACGGGTAAGGGTGTTTTAGCCTTAATTTCCAATAATGGTTATCTTGATAATCCAACTTTTCGAGGAATGCGAGAGCAATTAATGAGCACATTCGATGAGATCTATATTCTAGATTTGCATGGGAATTCAAAGAAAAAAGAGCGAGCTTCAGACGGGTCGAAAGATGAGAACGTCTTTGATATTCAACAAGGCGTAGCAGTTGGCATTTTCATAAAAAGTAGGAATAAGAGAGATACTGCGATGGTCCATCATGCAGAGTTTCGGGGGCTGCGTGAGCATAAGTATAAGCTACTTCTTGATAATGATATTCAAACGACTAATTGGAAGACTTTGTCGCCAAAATCACCATTTAAGCTATTCGTACCGCAAAATACGATTTTACTTGAAGAATATCAGATCGGATGCAAGATTAATGACATTTTTCCGATTAGCTCTGTGGGAGTTGTTACAGGACAGGACAAGAAAACAATTGGCTTTGATCGTCATCAGGCAATTGATTTAGCTTCGGAAAATAATCTTCCAGAAAAATCCATAGAACCTATTTTGTACCGACCATTTGATACGAGATTGATTGTTTATAAACCAAGTGTGGTCACACGCACGCGCTTCGAAGTCATGAAACACATGCTTAACGGATCAAATACTGGGATCATTCTTCCGAGACGGGTAGAAACCGTTGGGCCTTGGCGACATGTTATGGTATCAAACCAAATTCTTGAACATGTAGCAGTTTCATTGAAAACAATTGATTCACTTTACCCACTTTATTTATATCAATCATCTTCAGATATCTCAAGCAGTCAAAATCATTTTTCCGAATCTACATGGAAATATTCAACTAGCAATGGTCGCACCCCCAACCTCAATCCAGATTTCGTCTCTGCCTTCGCATCCCGCCTCGGCCTCACGTTCGTCTCCGACGGCCACGGCGATCTGGCCGCCACCTTCGGCCCGGAGGACATCTTCGATTACATCTACGCCGTCTTCCACTCGCCCACCTACCGTCTGCGCTATGCCGAGTTCCTGAAGATCGACTTCCCCCGGGTCCCCCTGACCTCTAACCGGGAACTCTTCCGCAGGCTTTGCCTCCTGGGTGAGGAACTGGTGGCGCTGCATTTGCTGGAGTCGCCCCAACTCACCCAGCTTCTCACCCGCTATCCCGTGGCGGGAGACAATATCGTGGAGAAGGGCTTTCCCAAGTTCGTGGTCTACGAGGAAGGCCAGCCTGGCTTTGTCTACATCAACAAGACGCAGTATTTCGAGGGCGTCCCAAAAGATGTCTGGGAGTTTCACGTGGGCGGCTACCAGGTCTGCGAGAAGTGGCTCAAGGACCGCCGGGGCAGGCAGTTATCTTTCGACGATCTCATGCACTATCAAAAGGTGATCGTGGCCCTGGCGGAGACAGCGCGGCTGATGGAGGAGATCGACAAGGCCATACCCGGCTGGCCGATAGAATGAGTGCGAATATGCTGAAACGGTATCTTTGGCATAATAGCTTCAGGATACCATTTTTTCAATCTCATCGATCACATCAATCAACCGAGGTGGACGGGATGCGATTATGTCCGTCGGGAGATGTTTATGATGAGGAAATGTGGCGACCTGATGATGTGGTGCGTTGTCATATCTGAATACAAGAGCACCCTTGTCGTCCATATAATGAAATCTGTATTTGAGCGGCCTGTTTCCTTTCAGATATTCCAGAAATTCAAGGGAGGAGCCGTCAATGAATAGAATCTTGCCTCTTAGAAGGCCTTCATCAATATCAAACTCCTTGAATTCAATGGCCCTATCGGCGATAATCTTCATTTCAGTGGTCTTCTTCTCTACCACCTGAAAATAATCCGAGATCAAGAGAAAAGCATCCCTTTTATCTTGTCCTTTCTTGCTCTTACTGTCTCAAGTCCACGGATCAGACTCCACCAAACAAAGTAATCCTGATCATCTCCAAGGATACCGCTTTCAAATTTATTCCAGAATTCGGAGGATGTCATGTTGTATTTGCGCTCCATATCAGCTATTTCGGAAAGAACCAGTCTCTCTCTGGTTTCGAAGAGCGCAAGATCTCTGCGAAGTGCATCCCGGATGATGGGGTCGGCATCGGCTCTTTTCGCATCAGCTCCCATAATAGTATTCATACACATCATTGGAATAAAATCCTTATGGCCACTGACCGTCAACCTGGAACTCTTACGCAAGCTCTGCATCCTGGGCGAGGGACTAGTACAGCGAGGCCGAAATAAACCAATGTTTTTACTTCGCGGCTTCGCGCCTTCGCGTGAAACCGGACCTGGTTGAATCTCACGCGAAGCCTTGACTGGCGCGAATAACGGTCAGCCGTTCACAAAAGCAAGGCACATTATCCTCTTACAATCATGGCTTTAATTAGGCCTGGCTGTACTAGCACCATCCACGCCCGTATCCGCCCGCGCGCGCTCGCCCCGGCCCGTCCAGCCCGCTCAGAAGATGTGAACAAAAGGGGTCGCAGCTTCAAAAAACCGAAAAAAAGTTATTCCGTACTTATGGCCTCAACCGGGCAGGACTTGGCACATTTCCCGCACCCGGTGCACTTTTCCTTATCTACGACTGCCATACCCTGGTCGTTTAGGGAAATGGCTCCGGCGGGACACTCTGCAACGCAAGCTCCACAGCCGATGCATTTGTTCTCGTCCACCGCGGCTGGCATTAATTTAGCTACTGCATAAGCCGAGCCTACCAGAAGGCAGAGAACTGCCAGTGCAACCAACAATCTTGTATGCTTCATTTTTGTGAACTCCATTGATTAGAACTCCATTTTGAGAACGTCTCATGTCGACCCGTTCTTCAATCTATTCTAGCACGGAACGATATTTAAGGATAGGGGCGAACGAACCTCCTCTCAAAAAGGGCCTTTCCGAGAAAATAGGAATTATCGTTCATAATTCTGATTAGATCCATTTAAAGGTTTTAAATTGGATTTGGGATTGCATTAAGCTCTTTTCTTTACAAGGGTGAGAGCATTCTTTCCATCTCGAAACTCGAAAGACATCCCATCCACATAACACCGGATGAGATGAATTCCCAGACCACCAACGGGACGGTCTTTTGTGCCGGCCTGGGATAGGGTCACGGTATGAGTGGTGGGATCGAATGGAATTCCATCGTCCTCGATGATCAGGACCAACCGATCGCCATGCACTCCGGCAACAATATGGATAGTGCCGTCTTTTCCAGGGTAGGCGTACTTGGCAACATTGGTGCATGCCTCTTCTAAAGCCAGTTGAACCTCCATTATCTTTCGCGAATCAAAACCAGCGAGGCTCATCAAACGTTCGATGAAGTCAGAGATGACGGGAATCTGCTCAATTGTTGCCGCTACGGTGATCTCCTGCTCGTTCTCCATCGCTTCCATTGTCATCACTATCATCACAATGCGTTTTACAGTTTAGTGCCTCTCTTGTATTGCTCTTGAAGCAAACCGTCCTTCTATGGAGATCGAGTTCGCCGCTTTTCCGGAAGAACAGTTATAGGGACGCCTACGAAAGGTCAAAACAGTGGCGGAGCATTATGATGTAGATTAAATTTGGCTGTAGTGGCTAGTTTTGAGGCAAAGAGCCAGAAATAGTTAGCTTGAGTGGATATTTTCTCAAAAAAGCATAATATATAATTTTTAATTCCATACGGAACCATCCTGAACCTTTAAATTAGTTTTAGAACTTCATTAGCATGATTACGGTACAAAATATCTCTTTCCACCAAACCATCGTTCTGCTATGTCTTTTTATATCGTTCCGTGAAGAAGGATATTGGACAATTCACCTATAGTTGAGTTGATCCTTTCTGGAGGTGTAGTAACATGAATTATATTAGACTTCTTGTGGCATTAGTGGCAGCATGTATTCTTGTCATGCCAGCACTTTCGATGCCCAATAACGAAATGGGACAAGGACAAAAGCAGTGCAATTGCCCGAATTCTCTGAAAGACTGTACACAGATGGGACAGGGCCAGGATGGCAAAGAAAACCCCTGCGGTTGCCAGAAATCCATGATGGGAGAGGACGGCAAACAGATGGGCCAGGGCCAGGATGGCAAAGAAAACCCCTGCGGTTGCCAGAAATCCATGATGGGAGAAGACGGCAAGGCAATGGGCCATAAGTCCATCAAGTCCATGATGGGTGATAAGGGAAGAGAGGACAAAGTAGAGGTTAAAATAGTAATAATCAATGTGAATACCTGATCAAATTGAATTTCTAAAAATATCCCAATTAATTTTTTTGAGGCGGAAAAAATTTATGACAATAACTATATTGGGGGTTTTCTAATTTATGGGGTAATAATATTGAGTGGACGATGGCTAAATACGGTAAAAATAAAAATATGAAAAGGAGTGTATTTGCATGATAAAAGGCTCTTGTTTAGCAATATTGATACTGCTAATAGGCAGTAGCATGATACTAACCGCATCATCCCAGGAACAAGTCTCCCAGACGGTCTACGTTTATGAAGGAGGTCTTAATGGCACGCTACTTTCGGGAGTCCAGGTTGCCGGCCAGGATGCGGCAGGCAACAGTTTTGACGGGATGACGAACTCTAGTGGAGTTGTAGTTGTCAGCGGACAACCAGGAACTTGGCTGTTCGTATTCATAAAAGATGGCTATAAGACTCTCGACTTAAGCTATAATGTAACCGAGACGGGAAGCGGTGCTGTCTATCTGGTAAAATCTTCTCAGCCTTCGGAGCAAATTGCACCATCTCAGACTAATTCGCAATTAGAAGCAATATCGAAGTCTACTACGGCCGATCAAACGCAATTGGAGACTAATGCAACTCCAACTCCGTTAGTGGTAACACAACCCTATCAAGAGCGAGAAAGACTGAACCCAACCGATGATAGCATGACATTAACCGCATCGTCTTCGGAACAAGTCTCCCAGACGGTCTACGTTTATGAAGGAGATCTTAATGGCACGCTGCTTTCGGGAGTCCAGGTTGCTGGCCAGGATGCGGCGGGCAACCGCTTTGAAGGGATGACGAACTCTAATGGAGTTGTAGTTGTCAGCGGACAACCAGGAACCTGGCTGTTTGTATTTATGAAAGATGGCTATGAGACTCTCAACTTGAGCTATAATGTAACCAAGACGGGTGAAGGTGCAGTTTATCTGCTAAGATCAGATCAACCCTCGGAGCAAATTGCGCCATCTCAGAACGATTCGCAACTTGAAGCAATATCTGAGTCTAATGTATCACAAAATAGCGATGCCAATGAAACAAAAACCGCTTCTGCAGAATTCTGGCTTGAAAACGGAAATTCCCTCTACGAACAGGGAAGATACGACGAAGCGGTTGTGTCTTATGACCGATCCCTATTGCTTAATCCACAACTTGATGCGGCCTGGTTCAACAAAGGTAACGCTCTTTACATGCAAGGCAATTATGACAAGGCCCTTTTTGTATTCGATAGAGCTATCGAGATTAATCCGCAAGATGCAAATGCATGGATCTGTCGAGGCTTAACTCTCAAAAAGCTCGATCGCACTTTGGACGCGAATGCAGCATTTATCCGGGCCAAGGAGCTGGGGTATACTGGCTAATTCCATATCATCCTAAATGGAGGCGGGTCCGTTCTTGCATAGGTGCGGTGGGCCACGCCTACAGTTCTGAGGGCGGAACACTCATAGCAGCTACAGCGATTTCCAGAGAGGCTAATGTAACTGCTGATGTTGAAATTGGCATTGCCACCCCTGGGGGATACATCGAATCAGTGGGTGGCCAGGTAGAAAGCCAGATCTTGAGTGTCCATGCGGGGATCATCGAATGCCGATATTGACGCCTTCAGATCCAAGAGGACATCAAGGGAAGCGTTGACAGTAGGCAGAGCCAGCATGAGTACGATCTAGAGTAAACTTATTGCCAACCACCGGTTGAGCATTTCCGTCAGTTCCCTTTTCAGGATCGGTTTGGCAATGAAATCGCTCATCCCGGCCTGAATACACTTCTTGCGGTCTCCTTGCATGGTAGCGGCAGTCATGGCGATGATGGGAATATGCGGGTTGAGCGCCTTCGATCCTTGCTGGCGTATGCGGCGAGTGGCTTCGAAACCGTCCATCTCGGGCATTTGGCAGTCCATCAATACCAGGTCGTAGGGAATCATCTGGAGCGCATTGACAGCTTCCTGACCATCGGCCACCACATCAGCCCATAGTCCCATCTTTCGGAGCATGGCCTGTGCCACTTTCTGGTTTACGGGGTTGTCCTCCACCACCAGGATGCGCATCTTTCGCTTGCCGTTTTCTGAAATCGTAGAAGTAGCGGCAGAGCGTTCCATAGCTCCCTCGCCCTCAATTTCAGTGGATTTCTCCTCTGTCGATCCAGATCCGGTTGGTCGTTTCTCAAACACCGCTGTGAACCAGAAGGTTGAACCATTGCCTTCTTTGCTTTCCAGGCCGATCTTGCCACCCATCAGCTCGGCGAGCTGACGGGAGATAGCCAGCCCCAGACCGGTACCACCGTACTTGCGCGTTGTCGAGCCATCCACCTGAGTGAAAGGTGAAAAGAGAATATCCTGCCGGTTTGCCGGGATGCCGATGCCCGTGTCACGAACCGAGAAGCGAATTGTGGCATTTTGTTCGTCTTCGCTCTCCAGGCTTACATGGATCACTATCTCGCCCTTCTTTGTAAACTTCACGGCATTGCTTCCCAGGTTGACTAGAATCTGGCGCAGCCTTCCCGGATCACCAGAGAGGAGCGACATAACTTTTGGCTCCACCAGACTGACCAGATCCAATCCTTTCTCACGAGCACTGATGGCCAGGAAGTCAGTCGTATCTTTCAGCATGGAGCGCAGATCGAAGTCCAGCGTTTCCAGCTCCAGTTTGCAGGCTTCGATCTTGGAGATGTCCAGGATGTCGTTGATGAGAGCTAGAAGTATCTCGCCGCTGATATGGGCAATTTTTGCATATTCATGCTGCTCAGTATTCAAATCCATATCCAGCAGCATTCCCGTCATGCCAATGACGCCGTTCAATGGGGTGCGGATCTCGTGACTCATATTGGCCAGGAATTCGCTCTTGGCTGCATTGGCCTTCATGGCCTGATTGGCCAATTCATTGGACCGTTCAATGGCAATTTCCAGATCTTGATTGGTTTGTTGCAGCTTCTCTTCTGTGCGCTTGCGTTCGGTGATGTCCACATTTACCTCGGCCGCAAGCCATTCTCCCGCATCATTTTGGAATGGTATAGTAGTAACCTGTATGGGACGAGATTTTTCCTTCAGCATCACTTCTTCGGTAACAATAATGGACTTGGTCTGGAGCGCTTTCACCACCCCACAGTCTGGGCAAGGAGTATTGCGGTCCATGAAATACTGGTAGCACTTATGCCCGGCATAATCACCGTAGACCTTTTTCCACTCCGGGTCGATGTAGTGGATATTGAATTTTGCGTCGATTATATCTAGACCGGTTTTGGTTGCGCCGAGGATAAATTCCATCTGTGTTTTGAGGGCCCGTACCTCTTTTTCTGCCCGCATGCGCTCGGTGATGTCTGTGAGGAAATTCAACGTGGCTGGTTTGCCTTGCCATTCAATCAAGGTCGCATTGATTTCCACCCATTTGACAATGCCTTCCCGAGTAACCACCCGGAAGGCATCGTGGGGCAGTACTGCCTCGTTTGCCGTCCGTTGCCGGTAATTTTCAACCATCATGTTCCGATCATCCGGGTGGATGAATTCGAGAAATGCTCTATCAATGAGTTCCTGCTCTGAATGTACTCCCAACAGGTCAAGCGTCATGGGATTGACAAACTTGAGCAGATCGTCTTGCGCGACGATGATTGATTCGTTAGCGTTGTTAATCAGCAGGCGGTACTTTTCCTCGCTCCCCCCAAGCTGGCGCAGCACCAGCTCCTTTTGGGAAACTGCGCGGGAAAGATTGACAACGTTGTAGCTCATGGATGAAATCATCCCGGCGAGTTTGGCGTAAAACGCCATGATCGCATCGACCGTTTCCCGGTTCCAACGCGGAACTTGGTCAAGGGCCGCGAGGTATTCCGTCTCGTCGAATCCATGTTGACGGGCAAAGCTTCGGAACAGCTCGTAATCGGGAATCTCGTCCTCATAAAAAAGCTGTCCAAAAAAAACGTTGCCAAGGTGCCTGCCGCCCACCTCGATGGGCGTTGCCATGTCCCAAAGGTTATTTTTGCAGTGGTAGGCCTTGAAGGTCCCCATGGGCACACTGCTGGAGAGGATAACATCGCTTTCCTGGCAGCTTTTCAGCGTGTCGGGGTGGACCCGATGAAATTTCGTGCAGATATCCTGCCAGCCGATGGCTACCAGGACTTTGCCCTGGACATCAATAATAGCAATCCCGATATGAGTGAGCCGGTAGAAGTCATCCATCAACGATTGGACCGCCGGGATGTCGAGGATATCGGCAAGATTCAGCATGCCGATGTCTCCCTCCGGTTCAAGAATGGCCGCGAGCTTTTTCCTGATCATTGCCTCGCTCTCATGTAGTGCCTCCTCTGCCTGCTTGCGATCAGTGATGTCGCTTGTGGTGCCATAGACGCTGAATTTGCCATAAGCCGAACCTTTGGAGAGAACCCAAAGCGTGGTGCCGTCTGCCTTTAGCATGCGGTATTCTGCGGTTTTGTCCGTCCCATGAGTTCGTATCCCTTCGGAGAGTATCTTCTGCACGACTGGCAAGTCATCAGGATGGACATAGGAAAAGTATTTTTCGAAGCTATCTCCGATGGTGCCGGCAGGCAGCCCCAGCATCCGGTCTGCAACCGGCGAGATGTAGGAGTCAACCTGCTCTCCTTTGGCATTGACATCATAACGCCAGACGATGTCGGATATCATCGAGACTGCCTGCTCGTACTGGGCGTTACGAGCTTGCGCGGCTTGCAAGGCTTTCTGCAACTCTTCTTCCGTTCGCATGCCGTCGATGATGTCATTGCTCATGATTATCAATATGTAATTAACTTGACTACCTCACATTCAGTTACTATTACTAATTAATTATATTTACTATAACGCCCCCGTAATATAAAAAAGGGGGTATGATCTCTGAAATTGAATCATGAATTCTCGCAAGCAAAATTGCGAATGGTTCGTCGCACTT
>JAPKXZ010000015.1 GCA_026394555.1 Methanothrix sp. | reverse complement strand
ACGAATATAGGATATTCCGATTGGTGGCTCGAGTATGCGGAGTACCAGTATGGTCCGAGAGTATATGATATCCAATCCCTGCGGGAGATTCCGGGAGTCAAGTATTCCGGCGAAACTGTAAATGTCACATCTTTGGATCCCATCGCCTATATTAGGGATAACCAAACCAAATAATCTTTTTTTAAATCGAGGATTTTTGAGTTATGTGATCGATCGTAGAAGTTCCGGGTGATCTGCCACGCGGGGCGCGTGCGGGCTCCCGCCTGGTCGCGCGCGTGTCCGCGTGGGCCTGATGCCCGGAAGAGCCGAGCCGGAGTAAACAGCTTTTCAGGCGCTGGATTTTGGTAACGGCGGCATTTCGCTATTACTATTAGCTGATAATTATAACCTGGCAACTAACGATTTCACCACAAAGGCACGAAGGCACAAAGGACGCGCAAAGAGATTCGAGGCAGTATCCAGCTTTGCATTCCTTGCGGGGCTGTGGGCAGCAGCGACCGGTTGCCGTTAGACCGTGGCTAGCCTCGCCCGGCTTCCGGTCGCGCTCGTGGCCTGCCTTCCGTGGGCCGGTCGGACCCGAAGGTTTATATTAATATTTTCTCCAGTTTTAATTTTATCTCTGGAAGCTCATTTTTAAGGGCATCATTCACAATCTCCCAGTCTACTCCAAAGTAATGGTGAACCAGCTTGTTTCTCATGCCGATCATCTGTCTCCATGGAATCTCTGGGTGCGCCTTTTTCAAATCATCTGAGATACTCCTGGATGCCTCTCCAATGATCTCCAAGGATTTCACGCAGGCTCTGCGGAGAACTTCATCTGCCATCAACGTCTCTATGCCAACGACAGCACAATACTTTGCAATGAAATCCATCTCTTCAAGGATGTGTCCCAGTAGCTCTACATCCTTATTCAGACCAGATCACATCCTTCTCCACGTAAGGACGGGTCCGTTGATGAAGACCCTTGACCGTTACCAGGTCCACCTCTCTTCCCAGGAGATCTTCAAGATAAAAAGATAGGTTCATGAAGTTTTTAAACGTGGGCTTCTCGAACTCCACCAGTATGTCAATATCGCTGGACGCCTTCTCTTCGCCGCGAGCGAATGATCCGAAGATACCGATCCGCCGGACGCTGAATCGAGTCTTGATATCGTTGGCGTGGCTTTTGATAATGTCGAGGATATCCATATTCAATCCATAGAATAGAGGTGTTACATCCCTAAAAACGTTGCCCTTTTTGGTGCAAACGATGTTTGTATCCGATCTGATCAGTTCATCCGTGGCTCTGGCCAGTGGGCCGGGCCGTCCGGGGTTGCGGTGCTGTCGTCAGGTTGGGCAGGAGGCCGGTCGGGCCTGGGAGCCAGGAGGAGCTGGAGGCTCGCAGAGGCGGCTTCCCCAGGGAGCTTGGATTTTGGGAAACGATCGTCGTTTCCTATTATTATTAAGTGTTTATAAATAAGTAGATTGCGAGGCTCTGCGAACTCTGCGGCTCTGCGGTTAATAATCGTAGCTGGAGAATTAAAATCTGAGGTTACGAGAAGAAAAACGCAGAGGTGCAAGAAGCGCACAGAGACGTTTTTGCAGACTTCAAGGTTGTCTCCAGCATCGCTATCCTTGCGGGGCTGTGGGCAGCAGCGCCCAGTTGCCACTCGACTGTGGGCTGCCATCGGGCCGGGCCATCCGGGCTGCTGCGATGTTGTCAGGGCGGGCTGGCTTGCTTGGCGGGTACTAGGTGACAAGAGGTCGGTCGGGCCGAGATCACGGGTTCACACGAAGGCGCTGGTGGCGCGAAGTTGCGATGAGAGAAGGACAATTTTTCGCCAGGGCCCTCGAGCCGTGCCGGTGGGGCCGCTCGCAGGCAAGGGCCATCCGGGACGACAGCCGTCGTCCGCCAGGCAGGTCCGGCTGCCAGGCAAGCGCTCGGGGGCACGGGAGGCCGGTCGGGCCTGGGAGCCAGGAAGAGCCGGGCCGGGGTAAACAGTTTTTCGGGCGTTGGATTTTGGTAACGGCGGCATTTCGTTATTACTATTAGCGGATAATTATATCCAGCAACTACGGACCAAACCACAAAGGCACGAAGGCACAAAGGACGCGCAAAGAGATTCGAGGCAGTCTCCAGCTTTGCATTCCTTGTGGTCTGTGGGCAGCAGCGCCCGGCAGCCACTCGATCGTGTCGCATCCTCGCCGCAGGTCTGCGGCTCTCGCTCCTGGGTCCGCTGCCAGTGGGCCTGGCCCTACGGATCGCGCTGCCGTCTACCGGGCGGGCATTCTTGCCTAATTCGAATGCTATAGTTCCACCATGGAATGCAGCTTGGCAAACAATTCGCCGCTAAACTTAAGTGCACCTAAATCAAGATAGATGCGAGGCATCTAATGCGTGCTAAAACTCAGCTGAGCAGATCGGATCTGCCAATAAATATCGGAAAGAAGGCAAGAAATACCTCAAGGGCCGGTTTTTTACCAGGAGATGTAGCTCATGGCATGACGCATGAGGTCAAGGATATTTTGGAAAATCTAAAAGCGATGCATGTCATGATTCCAAAGTCCTCTGAGGTTAGCAAGTACCTTCTTGCCCATTTGGATTTGAGCTGCATGATTCCGATGATTTGCAGTAAACTGATCAAGACGTTCTCAGAGGATGCAAAGCTCTCTTTAGAGATTTACCGCGATCCTGAGATTCACGATGAATATCTAACCCTTTACATTCGAAAGAATGAGTACGAAGAGATGATTTTGGACCGAATTGATGAAGCCATGTCAGAGTTCGAGTCAGCCCTTGGCTCTGCATCGGGATGGCTCGTGGTGACAACCGATTTTCTTTTGCCAAAATAGGGAAATAGAAGCTCCATGTCCTTTGATTGGCGAGAATACCTCGATCTGGCGGAAGCTCTTATGGGCAGCGATAGCAGGCCCATAACAACTGAAGCTGCATTTAGATGCTCCATGAGCAGAATCTATTACGCTGCATTTTGTCACGCCAGAAATTATGCACAGAAAAAACAAAGGTTTGCCGCAACGTGCAATGCATCAGACCACGCGCGAATCAGAGAGCATTTTCGATCCAGCGGCATGACCAGGATTGCTGGCAACTTGGACAGACTGAGACAATGGAGGAATGCCTGCGATTACGAGGACTCCATCGAGATCTCTGCAAGGTCTTATGATGCCATGCTTGCTCAGGCAAAGTATGTTTTTGATAAACTAAGAGATGGATAGATAATGGTTTTGGTTTCGGCAGAGCGGCTGGGCAAGCGCGTGCGGGCTCCCGCATGGGCGCGCGCGTGTCCGGGGGGCTGGATTTTTGGAGACGATGGCAGTTTGATATTATTGGCTGATAATTAGATCCGAACAATTACGAATATAACCACAGAGGCGCAGAGCGCACAGAGGACGAACGGACGGAGACGACTATTGCTCGCTCGTGGCCGCCGTACGTGGGCCGGGCCAGGCTGCGATGCTGTCCGGTCGGGCCGAGATCACGGGTTCACGCGAAGGCGCTGTAGGCGCGAAGTTGCGATGAAAGAAGGACAATTTTTCGCCAGAGCCCTCGGGCCGCGCCGGTGGAGCCGTTTCTCGACAAAGGCCATCCGGGGCGACAGCCGTCGTCCGCCAGGCGGGCCCGACTGTCAGGCAAGCTCTCGGGGGCACGGGAGGCCGGTCGGGCCTGGGAGCCAGGAGAGGATGGAGCCAAGCAAACGAGGCTGGAAACGATGGCGGTTCGCTATTATTATTAGCAAAAAAATATAACCAGACAACTAACGATCTCACCACAGAGGCACAGAGTACGCACAGAGACTTTTTTGGCAGAGGTTTCAGGGCAGTCTCCGGCTTGACGATCCTTGTAGGCCGCAGGGAGCTGCGCCCGGCAGCCTGTCGGGCATGCGGCTGCCTTTGTTCGTGTCCGCTGCTAGTGGGGTCGGGCTGTCCGAGATGCATTGCTGGCCGCTGGGCGTGCGTTTTTGCCCTGAATATGTCGAAGCGGCTGCCGTTAAATTGGATCATACATGAGTTCTTACACGTATTCTCTGTTCAATTCTTGCTTTAATTGGAGAATATATATCAACTGGATTTTCATGAATTACTCTTACCACAACTGAATATTTTTGTTCATAATCTGGATCGCTTATCCACTTATTTATGCATATTATTGCTAATTGAAGGCTTTCATCAGAAAATCTGGGTCTCTTTAAAACTACTGATCCCTTTTGATTGCATCCTTTGCTTCTTATTCGCATTCCCGGATCAAGAGTCATTTCTTTAGGGTCTTCTACTTCATCAAGATCCTCTTCAAGGACCTTTGTATATTTGGCTTTCAATTCACCAAGAGATGAGCCTCTATGCAATTTAAATTGCATTATGCAGCCAAGGTATGAGTCACCCCTGTTTCTCCTTGTTTCTGGGTCGAAGCATAGTGTGACAGAGATCTCTCGATCACCATCAGTAGAATAATAGCTTTCAGGAAGCGGAATTTCATAGAACCTGGCCGAATCAAGTTTTATTGTTGATTCATCGAGTAGGATTACCTTATTTATTTCGGAAGATTTGGCTTCATCAAAATTAGGAAAACCATATCCATAAACTGAATTAAGTTTTTCCTCATCAATTCTTGGGGGACAGCAGAGCGTGCAGAATTTATCTAGCATGATTTGCCCTGATTTATCCGGTAGTGATTTTTTAGGAATATTGGCAGAGGAAATTATTAATGCCTTTATTAAATTTGAAGACGCCGAAGGGAATGTATTCCATAGTTTAGCTACAAGATTAGATATCTTTGCGCTAGATAAACTGGTCCCATTATCTATTGTGAAGAGGCCACCACCTACGAAATTTCTATTCATAGTAACTATTCCGATAGTTGGGTCTTCATCCGCAGGTAATATGTAATCACCACCAATTTCCACAAGATCGGGTTTTATCATTTTGTCCACCCCCGGACCTGTTCTTGTGAATGGTGATGGGAAGCCCAATTTTCCAGCTACTGAGCGACGTGAAGGGTCAATCGAGGATTCTAATCCAGGACTAATGGACCCTACAGTTATGGCCAATGCGGAGGTTGCTGGATTTATCAACTTCGCATCATCTTTGAATAGATTATCAGGATAGTCGTAATAATCGTGGTCGGGAAAATTATTTCCGGCAGAGATGACTATAATCAATTCTCTATTAATTTTTGATAATTCATGCAGCTTATCATCTATCAATGATGCCCACCTAAATTGTCGCTTACCGAATCCAAAAACATCGTCCATGGTTCCTACAGAGATGTTGATTACTCTGATTAGAGGATATTGTCTTAGAAATATATTTAGTGATCTTAAAAATATTTTCTCTATTAATTCCTGATTGTTATATGCATTATCCTCATCAAGAACTCGTGCGGAAAATAACCAGCAGTCCGGATTAAAAGTTTTATTTTTTATGCATTGATTAATATCGCCGTATAATGATAATCCTGCGACCGAAGTCCCATGTCCGTTTTCATCGACTGGAGATTTCCCATATATAAACGATTTTGCCTTTCCAATTGCCTTGGATAAAAGTGGATGTCCGGGAACAATCCCTGAATCAAATATTAAAACACCGGTCGCGTCTGGTGAAGGTTCATGAATCTCAAGGTCGTCTATTCGCTGTTCTTTTATTTGTCTAATAGGCAATTGCATTCGCGGAGGTCTATCAATAAATGCAACTTGCGGTAAATTAATGATTTTATTATATAACTCTTTATTTAATTTAGCGCGCAATACATAAAACGATTTGGTTCTGAATTTAGTTATCCATTGGCCTTTATTGTTAAGTATCACATTTTTTAACTCTAAAGCCCATTTGTCCATTTGTTTGACAGAACCCCTGTCGTCTCCCAAGAACCAAAATTCTATATCAAGTATGGCGTTTTCATTTTTCCTAAATTCTTGCTTCTGCAATTGAGGCCCTATCTTTGTTTTCGAGTCGACTTTTTCTAGATCTGAGAACGCATCTAAAAAAGTATGCTTTCTCCTCTCGGAATCCTCTTCATATTCACCTAATTTACCAAAGAAGTCATCAAAATGCTTTTTAGATGAAAATACTATGATAGCATTTTTATCTAATACAGATAATATTTTTAGACCTAAACGCTGAATTTCTCTAGGCTTTACAGAACCCTTCAGAGAAATGCGAAATATGAGTTCAGGATCTATGTACCCTTTGTATTCTTCCTGCAATTTCTTAAAATCGGCATAGATCTGATCACATTCATCATGCGCCTTTTTGGAAAAGTCTTTTCGTTCATTTGCGTTTCGTGGCACGCGGTCTGAAAATCCTCGTTTGTTTAGCCTTGGCAAATCAGATGTTAATTCAATTAGTGGCAAATGCGGTAGTCCTGGCATCAGTCATTTGCTCCCACAGATGTCTTTTGAAATCTAATTTTTTCTTTCTGAATTATTAATTGTTTATTAATATCTTCTGTTGAGATAACGTTATTATTATCTAATATGTTTCTCTTGATCGTATTTAGGCATACCATTTCAATATCGGCGGGGGACATTCCATCCATCTTTTCAGCCAACAAAGGATAATCTATTGACGATGTTCTAAACGACCTAAGATTACGTTTAGTTAATTTTATTCTATTTTCTTTATTTGGAATATCAAATAAAATTATATCGTCGAAACGTCTCCATAGGGCGGAATCTAAGAGATGTTGATGATTCGTTGCACATATTATTATTGATTCACCTGAAAAATTATCTATCATTTGAAGGAAATTATTAACAACTCGCTTCATTTCGCCATGCTCAAAAGGATCATCACGTTGCTTTCCGATAATATCAAATTCATCGAAAAGGATAATCCATTTACCATCTTTTATGAAATCAAATATCTTTCTTAAATTTCCAGCAGTTTCTCCTAAATATGAAGATATCACTCCATCAAATCTTATATAAATTAGAGGGTATCCCATGATTCCACTTAAAACTTGCGCTGAAAGCGTTTTACCACATCCAGGAGGCCCAAAGAACATTAGCTTCTGTTTCGGCTTTAACCCATAAACATTTAATATTTCTCGCTTATTATTCTCTTCTATAATATTTTCTAATGAACACCGAATTTTATTTGTTATAATTATATCTGTCCAATCTTTCCTGAATTTTTTGATTTCTAATAATGGTAATCCTCTTTCTTTGTCGGTTGGTATTTTTAATGACCTAATATTATTAATATTATTATTTTGATAGTCGAGAATATTTTTTAAATCTCTCGCTAAGAGATTATTCTTTTTCATTTCTTCTTCTTCAATAATCTCTTCAGCTATTTTCATGAACTCGCCTTTATCGCTATAAGATGCAATCAATTTCCGTAATTTTGATCCACTATCCATTTTATGGTTGGATAGGCGTTCATGATATAAAGCAATTATGTAACCCTGCACAGATGCAAAATTTTTTATTAAATAGATCTGTTGCTATCCCAAAGCATACTTTGTGAAGTTGCTCATGAACCGCAAAAGGCGGCTTTGAGAACGGAAGACGAGGTGCAACTGGAAGACGTACTGAAGACCAGCTTATCGCGGCATCAAATGCATCGAGTCCACGGGAGGAAGTGGGTCGCGCCAGCCGCGGCATAATCATCTCCATCGGGCTGCTGGAGAACCTGAGAACCTTATAGAATAGAAAGGGGGTATGAGCCTTCGGGGGGCGAAAGGGAGTAACGCTTGGGGAAGGCTCCAATAGATCACGTGTATTTTTAACTATTTAAGTTTAATTAAATGTGCACTGGCGCATTCCGGGCTAAAAATAGTCATCATAGTAATATCTATATTGTTGATAGTAATAGCCCCATCCTAAACCCGAGCAATTTCAGATAGCTCCGTCTCTGCCAGCCTGGCCACGGCATAGGCCGGGAACACGTCCGATATTTCTGCCCCGTATTTCTCCGAAAGTCGCAGGCACTCCAGCCCCAGAAATGCCGATGCCTGCGCGATCAGCCCCTCGCCGATCCCCGCTGCCGCCACCTTCGTCAGGCCGTGCTTCTCCGCCTGTCTTTTCATGGCCGCCACCAGAACCCTCTTCTGCCTCTCGCAGGCCTGCTCGGCAATGGCCAAAGCCAGAGCTTCGCCTATCTCCTCCAGGTCGGCACACACAGTGCGCGCCAGCCGGCGTAGCGCTGACTCGCGGTCCTTTCCCGCACCGTCCGGCGTTTCGCAGGCATAGCGCTCCTCTGAGATCCGGCCCAGAGCTAAGTAGGCATCGGCTATGATGGCGAAAAATTCCGGCGCAAGCGGCACCTTTTGCCCTCCAATCAAGGCCGCGGGCAGCAGGGCATCCAGCCGTGTTCTTAACAGGCCCATGTAGACCAGCTCGCCCCCGGCCAGGCGCAAAAAGTCCGTCTTTGCTGCCAGTGCTTCTCCCTTAATCGGGATGAGGTCAGTGGTGGTACTGCCCATGTCCACAAAGAGGCAGTCTCCTACCTCGCGTGCCAGCAATGTCGCGGAGGCTGACCAGTTAGCCGCAGCCAGCTCCAGAGGGTCGGTCCAGTTAAATCCGCTCGCGCCCCAGAAGTAGATGGGGCAGGAGAAAGCCCGCTTCACTGCGCCGGTCAGTTTCTCGATGCCCTCTCTCTTGCAGGTGAAGCAGTCGGCCAATTCACCCGTAATGACGACCGCCACTGCTTGGGGCTCTTGCAGGGCCAAGAGTCTCAGCACCTCGTTCAGGGGCGAATTCTTCCAGAGGGGTAGGTAGACGCTTTCCGCAAATAGCCCGTCCGAGCTTGCGGTTTTGGTGTTGGCTCCACCGATATCCAGGCCCAGGATCATTGCTGTTCTTAGACCATTCGAACCATAAAAGCTTTAGGTCGGAAGGTATCTTTAAGCCACCAACTTTCGGAGATCATGATCATGGCTGCCAAGGAGAAGTTTGCTGAACCCACTTATCTGGAGTGTGGATTCGGAGAGCTGGAGTATAAGGTCATAAAGTCGGAGATATGCTGCCGCTGCGGCACCTGCGAGGCCTTCTGCCCCAGAATTGAGCACGTTGAGAACAAGCCCGCTCTGGTAAATTACGATCCCCTCTGTGGCCTGTGCTTCACTTACTGCCCCAGGACCTTCCTGGACATGGGAGCAATGGAGTCCAAGTTATTCGGCCGGACGCGAAATGCGGACGAGGCCCTGGGAATCTACCAGAAGGCCGTTTCCGCACAGGCCCAGGGGCCGGCGGCCCGCGTGCAAGACGGTGGTGTGGCCACCGCTTTGCTGGTAGCGGCTCTGCAATCGGGCGTGATCGACTGCGCCGTTGTCACAGACAGGGATGAAGAATGGAGAACGGTGGCAAGAGTTGCAACCACCGCCGAGGAGATTGTCGCCGCTGCCGGAACCAAGTACACCATCTCCAACAGTGTCCAGGCTGTTAAAGCGGCTCTGGAGAAGGGCTACAAGAAGATCGGCTTTGTGGGCACACCCTGTCAGATTCAGGGGCTACGGAAAGTCATGCTCCTGGAGGAGCCCTACCAGTTCGGCCAGGACAAGATCGCGCTCTTGGTCGGCCTCTTCTGCATGGAGAACTTCGACTACGGTAAGCTCATGAAGGGCCTTGTTAACGGCAAATTCGGGCTTTTGCCCAAGGATGTGGCGCGCTTTGAGATCAAGAAAGGCATGTTCCGGGTAATCGACAAGACCGGCAAGGCTCACGAGGTCAAGATCGAGGAGACGGACGCCTTCACATTCGCGGGATGTGGTCCCTGCTTTGACTTTGCCAGCGAGCTGGCCGACATCTCCGTGGGCAGTGTGGGCTCGGGCGAAGGCTGGTCCACCGTCCTCACCCGCACAGATGCAGGCGAGAAGCTCTACGCTGCCACTCTGGCTGCGGGCGGCGTACAGGAGAAGGCCGTCTCCGAGAAGGGCCTGGCTCTCGCTAAAAAGCTGGCCGCGGGAAAGGTCAAGCGCTTTGAGACTAAATGCGTCGAGATGAATGTGAGCGGCATCATCCGTTAAAGATAACAGGAAAAGGACCACTGATTGAATATGCTCTCCGTTGGGCTGGCTGGAAAGCCTAATTCCGGCAAATCCACTTTTTTCAAGGCAGCGACCCTGGTAGAAGTGGATATTGCCAACTATCCGTTTACTACTATCGACGCCAACCACGGCGTTTCCTATGTGCGCGCCCCCTGTCCCTGCCGGGAATTGGGCATCAAGGAAGGCTGTGGCCGCTGCAAGGAAGGGCAGCGCTTCATCGCCATCGAGCTGATTGACGTGGCCGGCCTGGTTCCCGATGCCCATTTGGGCAAGGGCCTGGGCAATGAGTTTTTGGATGCTCTGCGCGTAGCGGAAGCTGTAGTTCACGTGCTGGACGCCTCAGGCGGAACAGACCTGGAGGGCAATCCGATCGGGCTCGCCAACCACGATCCCGTCACAGACGTCAAGTTCCTGGAGTACGAGATCAGCATGTGGCTGAACGGCATTCTCAAGCGCAACTGGGACAAGTTGATGCGCAACTACAAGGGCGTGGGTGGCAAGCAAGAGCAGGTTCTCATGGAGCAGATGGCTGGCGTCGGGGTCTCGGACAGCCAGATCCGTCGTGCAGTGGCGGAGATGAAGAAGGATCTGGGAAGCTGGAAAGATGAGGATGTGCTCCGCTTCGCCGGGCTGCTGCGCGCCTACAGCAAACCCATGATTCTGGCCGCCAACAAGATGGACATAGCGCCTCCCGAGTTTGTGAATAAGCTGCTGGCCTTAAAGAACGAGCTGGTAATACCGGTGAGCGGGTCGGCGGAGATTGCGCTACGCATGGCCGAGAAGGCGGGGCTGATCAAGTACAAGCCTGGTGACGCCGACTTTGAGATCGTGGGCCAGCTAAACAAAGCCCAGACGGCGGGCCTGGAAAAGATCCGGGCGCTTATGAAGGAGTACGGGGGAACGGGAGTGCAAAAGTGCATCAACCGGGCCGTATTCGAGCTCCTGGATTATATCGTGCTCTATCCCGTGGAGGATGAGGGCAAGTTCACTGACAGAAAGGGCGTGATCCTGCCCGATGCCTTCCTCATGAAGCGGGGCAGCACAGCGCGTGACCTCGCGTTCCGCGTCCATTCGGACATCGGTGAATCCTTCCTCTTCGCCATTGATGCCAAGACCAAGATGCGCCTGGGCGAGAAGCACGAGCTGAAGGACGGGGATGTCATCAAGATCGTGTCGACTAAATAGCAATTTTAATTATATTTTTTTATAATTTTTATCTAGATTCTGTGAGGTATGATGTCTGAGAAAGTGAAAGAATATGTAGATCCAATAGAATCCAAATCTCTGCAATTGCCACTTAATGGGCCTGATTTCTCTTGGGAAAATTTTCAAACATTTTGCGAAGATTTTATTTCATTATCTCTAGATACGCTCAATTGCCATCGTTATGGTGGAAAGGGATCTAAGCAATATGGAATTGATATTATTTCAGATTCTCAAAATGGTGATAAATGGGCATTTTCGTGTAAACAACATAAAAAATTTGATAAAAGTAATGCGAAAAAAGCTCTTCTTGATACCACATATCCTGCAGATCACTATATCCTTCTTTTAAGTTGCGATGCAAGTACTACTGTACGTGAAACCATTAAGAATAATCCTAAATGGGATGTTTGGGATGTTCAAGACATATCAAGAAAGGTTCGAGAACTTCCTTCGGATAAAGCGAAAATCCTAATCGAAACACATTTTGGGAAATCTGTTCGACGCAGATTTTTAAGCTTGTCTAGCCGGTCTCCCTTTGTTACATCCGAAGAGTTCTTTTGTCCTCTAATGAATCCGAATAACCTTTTTAATCATAATTGGAAATTAATTGGAAGAAATTATTATCTAGAAAATCTTGATGCATTCATAAAAACCGAGACGATGCAAGTGGCCATTATTACAGGACATGGGGGAATAGGGAAAACAAAGATCCTTCAAGCTTTTGCAGAAAATTTTACTGGAAAATTTAGAGATCATCATTTGAGATTTTTATTAGAAGGTGCCTCTATTAATTCAGAAAATTTCGATGATTTGCCCGTGAACCATTGCATAATTGTTGTAGATGATGCACATCGTCGGAACATTGATGACTTAAAAATTTTGTTATCTATTTCACGTCAAGAGAGGATAAAAATAATTTTATCACTTAGACCTTATGCTTTAGAAAGAATTAATTCGTTATTAATAAATTTTGGATTTGATATTCACGAAATTAAGGAGTTAAAAACTTTAAATAAATTAAGTCGAGATGAAATGATTAAGCTAGCGCATCAAGCTTTGGGAAATGAATACGAACATCTTTCTGATAGGCTAATAGCTGTTACGGGTGATAATCCATTAATGACCGTAATTGGCGGTCGTTTACTTGCAGAAAAAGCAATTTCACCCGCTTTGCTTGAATGCGATAATGATTTTCGACATGCTGCATTGGATAAATTTCAAGAGTTTTTATTGGGAAAAATTGAAGATCGTATCGATCCCAATTTATGCAAAAAAATATTAGATGCGATATCTGCCGTCTCACCAATTCGGCTAGATAATGGCGATTATTTAAGAGTAATTGAAGAATTTCTTGGCATTAAACGTCACGAGTTAATCAATTCTTTAGATCTGCTTGAAGAGTCTGGAGTACTCTTAAGACGTGGATACACTTTGCGAATCACACCTGATGTGCTTGCAGACCATATACTTCACAAAGCATGCCTTACTCGGCATGGGCAAGCTACAGGTTATAGCTCAAGGATTTTCGAAGCATTTGAGTCTGTGTGTCCTGAACGAGTGTTACAAAATTTAGCTGAGCTTGATTGGCGAGTTAACGCAAAAAGTGATCAAGAATGTAATTTGATAGGTGATGTATGGCAAAAAATTGAAAATGAATATAGAAATGGATCAAACTCGAAGAGATTTCAAATATTAAATGTTCTTAAGGAGGTAGCTTATCATCAACCTAAACGAGTACTAGATTTAATAGAATATACAATTTGTAATCCTTCAAGCATTGAAGATGAGAAAGATCTAATAACATATATTAAACATGACCATGAAGATCTTTTGCGTGTATTACCTGAATTGCTTAAAAAAGTGAGCTTTACGGTAGATTATCTTCCTCGATGTTGCGATATATTATGGGAAATCGGAAGGGATGATAACAAGAAGGCAAATGCTATAGACACATTAATCTTGATCGCCAATTATGATATAGATAAGCCAATTATATTTCAAAAAAATATTCTTGATGCTATAATTAGATGGATAAAATTGCCAAATGCACATGATTATTTACATTCTCCATTGGAAATATTAGATCAATTATTAAAAAAAGATGGGGCCTCTCATCATGCAAATAGCCGATTCGAATTTGTTTATCAACCATTCATTATTAATATTGAGAGTGTGCAAGATATACACAAACAGGTACTGAATATCCTCGAAGAATGCACATATTCGCCTAAAACTAAAACCGTCATTAGAGCAATCGAAAGCTTAGAAGAGGCACTTCATACGGCCAATGGGCATAAACGGGAAAAGGACATCGAAAAGGAGCAAAGCCAATGGATACCAGAGCAATTGGAGATTCTAAAAATAATTAATGAACTCACTATCCGTACAACCGATCCTCTAATACATTTAAATATACTCAATACGATAAGATGGCATGCGAACCATCATCCAACACCAATAATAAAAGAAAAAACACAAGCAATATTAAACCTAATACCAAATTCATTCGAATTACGACTGATGCAAGCATTATATAATAGCTCGTATGTTGAAATATTGGATGAGGTCGATTGTGGCTATGAAGAGCGCTTGCATCGTATTGACGAAATAAATGAAGCGTTGGCTAAAGAATTCTGCGAAATATTTCCTGATGCGGTTAATGGTGTCAATGAGCTTAATAGATGTTTAGAAATATTTAAAAATAATGGTATTGTAATTCAACCAAATAGATTTCTATTCAGCATATCAGAAACCAATTCATATTATGCGTCTAATGCCTGCGATTTTCTGATTGAAAGGCCAAGCTTTTATTTAGCTTCTTATCTCGATTGGCTACTGTTTGGAATTAGAAAAGCAAATATATGCAGCGGATTAAATATAGCAAAACGTGCAGTACAGAGCAAGAAATTGGGATTTTGTCTTGCTATTGCGCGATTGTACAAGAGAAGATGGGCAGAAAAACCGTTATCAGATGATATAGATATTATAAAGGAACTGCTAGTGTATCCAAATTTAGAAGTAAGACAAAATGCTATTGGTTCCTTGGGCAGTATATTTCGATCTGATCCTCAGGTTGCTACAGATATTATTATTAAGATATATATTTATAATTATGAGATATTAGCTGAAGAGCTCTTTCGTTTGATGAATGATAGATACGGTATACCCTACGATAATTTCAATGCAGAACAATTGGAATCTTTGCTCAAAAAACTAGAGCCTGTTAAAGAGATAGACGAGCACGTTATCAGAATGTTCCTTAAATATATCTCAAGAAGATTGCCGCATTCTTTGATTCATTTTTTGATAAACAGAATTGAGTATGAAAAGAGAATTAATGATTTTGTTAATTGGAATAATATTAAAAATTGGAGTAGGAGATATACAGCAATTCCCTTTGATGGATTAGGTGAAGAATTAGCAAGCATATCTGAAAACGTGGAATATAAAGATATGCTTAAAGAAATCCGAGATCTTGTAATAGGAAAAAATGATAATATCAATTCAAGTTTTTCTAAATTATTTAGAGAGATTTCATTCGGTTTCAATCAGGATAGTTTAGAGGTCCTTGATGAATGGACCAACTCTGGAAATAAAAAGAAAATTGAAGCATCAGGAGAAATTTTAAGTGAAGTTTCTTCTGATTTCATCTTTAATCATTCGGAATTTGTGGCGAATCTACTAAATAGCGCTTATAATGCGGGACATGATACTTATAAACATATATGCAATAATCTATTTGAAGCAATTGTGCGTGGAGCTTCCATAACTGCCCCAGGTGAGCCTGATCCAAAATATACCAAGCTACATGATCAAACAGTCGAAATTCTAGGGAACTTGCGTTTAGGATCTCCAGAATACCAGTTTTACAGTTCATTGAAAGAAACCGCAGATAGATCAATAAAGCATGGCCTAAAAAGGGACGAAGAATTATTTGATTAGGCTAAATATAAATGCGACTTAGTATTAAATTATGTCTAAAGGCAAGTATGGCACCATGATAAATTCTTGCCCGTTCTGAATTTATCCAGACTTAGGCTCTGAGGCGGGCTTTGCTTCCTGCGTGGCCAACTGTAAATCGGCTGTTGAGAACATGAATTCCAGATTCACCCATAGTTTTTTGCGGCAATGTGCAAGGTCAACCTCTACTGCGAGAACAAAGTTAAGCTACTGCCATTGTCCTTTGCAGACGCGCACTGAGTTCTTTGCTGCATTTTTTTGCTTCTTGCCACCCCACAAATGCCTTAAATAGAAGCTGGGCAATCCAACCAGCCGATGCAGGCGCTTAGAATGATGCCGATTTTGTTTTCGATTTTCCTCTTATTCAGCCTCGCCGCCGCACAAATGCCTGCCTCATTCTACCAGGCCATGGAGAGTGTCAAGACTGAAGATACCCTTTGTGTCAAGAATTATGATGCCGGCGCGAGCGTCACCGAGTCCTACAAGGATTTTGAGCACCTGGAAAAGGAGACGAAGGTTGTCAGCCGCTCCTACAACACCTCCATCAACGGTAAGGACTACACGCGGGGCAATGCCTCCTTAGAGGTTAATCTAAATTCCAATGTCATCGGAAAGGCCCACATCGCCTGGCAGTCCAAAGACATAATGCCGTACTACATGGGCCGTCATGCCGTCTACAGCCGGGCCACTGAGGATCTGACGGGCGTATTCAACATCGAGAAGTTCATCCAGCTCTGGTCCAACAGCACACTCGGCTCCGTCAGTCTGGACTGGCTGCCTTGCAGTTAGATAACCTTGGCACGAAAATGCGATAGACGTTTCTTTGTGCGTTCTTTGTGGCTTTGTGCCTTTGTGGTTTGGTTTTTTGGGTAGGGATGAGAGGCTAGAGCTTACTACCACGCTCACCACAAAGTCACAAAGGCACAAAGACGACTCGACCTAAGCTCGCCCATGATCCACTTTTTGTCTTCGCTCTCGAAAGGATCAAATCCTTGTACATCTTTAGTCGTCCAGAAGGAATGCTCATGAAGGTTCTTGTCAGTGATTCATTAGCCGAAGAAGGCGTAAATAGGCTTTTGTCGGGAGCAGAGGTTGATGTCATCACCAACCTCTCCCCCGAGGAGCTTATCGAGAAGATAAAGGATTACGATGCTCTGGTTATCCGCAGCGGAACCAAGGTCACGGCCGATGTCATCAAAGCCGCAGACCGGCTCAAGGTCATCGGCAGAGCCGGTGTGGGCATTGACAACGTGGATGTGGAGTCTGCCACGAAAAGGGGCATCATCGTGCTTAATACCCCGGGCGGAAACACCATCTCGGCGGCCGAGCACACCATTGCCATGATGATGGCCTTAGCCAGAAATATCCCCCAGGCCAATGCAGCGCTCCACAAGGGCGAGTGGAACCGCAAGAAGTACACCGGTGTCGAGTTCTTCAACAAAACCTTAGGCGTGGTGGGTCTGGGCCGGGTTGGCGCCGAGGTTGCGGCGCGCATGAAGTCCTTCGGCATGCAAATTCTGGCTTACGATCCCTTTGTTACAGAAGAGCGGGCCCGTGAGATGGGCATCACCCTGGGCGATCTGGAGACGGTGCTTCGTGGCGGCGACTTCATCACTGTGCATACGCCCCTCACCAATGAGACGAGAAACCTCATCGACGAGGATGAATTCAATATCATGAAGCCCGGCGTGCGCATAGTCAACTGCGCTCGGGGCGGGATCATTAACGAAGCCGCTCTGGCCAAAGCCGTAGCGGATGGAAAGGTGGCGGGAGCTGCCATTGATGTCTTTACCAAGGAGCCGCCCACCGGAAATCCCATGCTGGATCAGGAGAAGATCATAGTCACGCCTCACCTGGGAGCCTCGACCGCCGAGGCGCAGGTAAATGTGGCCCTGGCTGTGGCCGATCAGATCCTGGCCATCGCCAGAGGGGGTCTACCCACCAATGCCATCAACATGCCGGCCATCTCACCAGAGACTCTGGCCGTCATGGAGCCGTTCATGAAATTGGCCGAGAAGATGGGCGCTTTGCTTGGCCAGCTTGTGGGAACGGGCTTTGATACTCTGGAGCTGATTTACAGCGGAACGCTGGCCGAGAAGGATGTCAGGCCCGTGACCATATCCGCCATCATTGGTCTCTTGGGCTCTCTCATGGGAGACGGTTCCGTCAACTTCGTCAATGCCCAGAGGACACTCAAGGAGATGGGCGTCAAACTCCTGGAGAGCAAGACCGAATCTGCCAATGGATACAGCAATGCCATTACCCTGAAGCTGACCCGGAACGGCGCGGTGACAGTTGTGCAGGGCACAGTCTCCGGAAACAAGGAAAAGCGCATCGTTCAGCTCAATGAATACCATACCTACATCCCCTCGGAGGGAGATATGGTGATTGCCACCATCGAGGACCGGCCCAATATCATCGGCCCGTGCTGCGTGGTTCTGGGTGAGGGCAAGATCAACATCGGCGGAATGCACGTGGGCCGCATAGCGGAAGGCTTGCCGCAGCTCATGGTGCTGAGCGTGGATCATCTGGCCACCGATGAGATCATGAAGAAGCTATGTGCTGTGCCGGGAGTGACCAGCGCCAAGATGGTGGAGCTTTAAAAAAATTTGTATAGAAATCGATTCCAGTGATCTGGCGGGCGCGCTTTTCCCGCCAGGTTTTTGGCTAGGCGGTGCGCTTCACAACTTTCTCATGAGGTTCATATTAAACATAGTTTTTTACATTATCAACAATATCTAGATTGATAATCTATCTTAGCCTGTCACCGGCAGGTTGCAAGGTGGGTGTAAAAAAATAAAATCGAGGCGAGAAGACATGATTAAAACCGATTTTCTGGTTAAAATAAGCATTTTGTTGCTACTTATGATGATATCTGCACAAGGTCAGCCGGACTTTGGTCAGACTTACACGGATAGTCAATACGCAAATGAAGTTTATCCACCAGATCAATACTCATCGACCGTACCTACCGGAGCTCCGGTTCCAGTGGCGCCAAACAGCCCGCAAGAACTCGGCCTGCAGATACCATCAGAGTCAGCCACTTATACAGAGGCTCCGCCCGCCACAGAGACCAGCAGGGCCTTGATTCCAGCTGATGCAATGCAGTACACTGGTGGACAGGTCAATGGCGATGTCCAGAAAGCCCAGTACTCAGTAGGCAATCCCTCTTCGTCCATGATGGTTATTCCTCAGGGCGCTACAGCGACTAACAAGCTTTACGTATCTTATGTTCCTCAGACGGTTGCAGGCTGCCGGCTTTACGGCTGGCTGCCCATGTGGCTGCAGACCTCCGTCTCAGGTCCCATATGGTTTTATGAGTGGTATCCGAGCGGGCAGCTCAGCGTCAATTACCTGGGGATTGCTTCCAGGGGATGGCAGAAGAAATGGTTTAACGCAGATACACCAGGCTGGCACATACTGCAGTACCACTCTCGAGGTTGGAGCAACTACATTTACATCTACGTCTACCCCGCAAGCTCGGGCCGCTGGACCGATCAGGGGCCTTATGCGGGATCAACATCAACGACCACACCGTCCTATTCGGGAACATCGACAGTGACCCTGCGGTCAAGCTGGTTGAAGGGGTATGAGGTTTACCTGGATGGAAAGTACATAGGAACCGAGGGGAAAGGGTCCGATATTCTTGACGGATTATACAGCTTCCGGGTGCCGGGCAACATGTGGCATACCATAGTGATAAGCAAGAACGGACAGAGCTATGATGAGACCGGCACCTTCGTGAGCGGCGCAGCCTACAGGTTTACCCTGTGATGCGCCGTTCGACCTTTTTTTGCATTACGATTTAGGCCGCAGGATTTCTGCAGGCTGCGCTATTCTATTTTTTCCTCAACACGTGGCATGCTCCTCCGCCCTGCTTTTCAAAATAGTCCTGATGATACTCCTCCGCCGCATAAAAAGCAGAAGCCGGGACGATTTGGGTTGTGGCCTTATTCACATAAACCCCGGTACGGTCGAACTCCTCTTTCGATCTCTCTGCCGCCTTTCTCTGCTCCTCGTTGTAGTAGAAGATGGCAGAGCGGTACTGCGTGCCCACATCCGGGCCCTGGCGGTTTGGCGTGGTGGGGTCGTGCATCCTCCAGAAAAGAGAGAGCAGCTCTTCGTAGGACACAACAACGGGATCAAATTTTACCTGCACTGCCTCGGCATGGCCGGTGATGCCGGTGCAAACCTGGCGGTAGATGGGATCTGGAGTTGTTCCGCCGGTGTAGCCCACCGTCGTCTCCACCACGCCCTTGGTCTGTTTGAAAAGAGATTCAACACCCCAGAAACAGCCGGCGGCAAAGGTGGCCGTTTGGAGATTTAAATCAGCCTTTACCGAGCCTTTTGATCTTTCAAATAGCGTCACGTATTCGCCATAGCCCTCTTTTTCCAGATCCTCCGCCGGAATAAAGTGCAAAGATGCAGAATTGATGCAGTAGCGCTGTCCCGTGGGATCTGGCCCGTCATCGAATAAATGACCCAGGTGGCAATCGGCGCTTTTGCTTCGTACCTCTACCCGATCCATGCCGTAGCTACTATCAACCTTGTTGATAACGTTTTCATCTTTCAAGGGCCTGGTGAAGCTGGGCCAGCCGGTTCCTGAGTCGAATTTGTCCAGCGAGCAAAATAGCGGTTCACCGGATACTACATCCACATAAATACCGGTCTTTTTGTTGTTCCAGAATTCGTTCTGGAAAGGCGGCTCGGTGCCGCATTGCTGGGTCACATGGAACTGTAGGGGAGTTAGTTTCTTTTTGATAGAATTATCAGGGGTCAATTTGCACACCTCTTTAGCGTTTAACCAGCAGTGCTACCTCATTTCGGCGCATAAAGATGCGTTCTTTTTTGCTGCCAAAATTTGCGGTCGGAACTCTCTGATTTTAGCATGGTCCTCCCGGCTCTCCAGAACGGTGTAATCAGGCTCTTCAACTTTTGTAAACATTGATGCTCCATCCAGTAATGATCGATATCTGCAAATTCTGCAATCCCGGCCCAGGGTTCTGGGCCTTGCGTGGGTGAGGTTTTCTTTGCGGTTAAAGTGAATTATTTCGCTATATTGGGATAAATTCTTTTGGGCCTCGTTCTCCTTTTTCAATGACCAGACACCGCCCATCAAGGATTGTATATTGCGGTATTGCGAATCATCAGAAATTAGGAGTAAAATGGAGAGGCCAAAAAGCATATCTTCATTAAGCACTTTCTTCGAATTAATGAGATTGAGCTATGCTGTTTTGATCCTTCTTCTGGCATTGATAACTCCTGCACTGTGTCTGGATCAGGAGACCGCTGAATATTGGGTCCACAAAGGCGATTTGCTTTTTAATTTAAGCAACTATTATAATGAGTCTATCGAGGCTTACGATAGGGCTATAGAACTAAATCAATCATATGCAGTTGCATGGAGCCGTAAAGGCAATGCTCTCTATAGCCTGGGCAAATACGACGAAGCCATCAAGGCTTACGATGAGGCCATCAGACTCGATCACAATTATGCCGCTATCTGGAACAACAAAGGCAATGATCTCAACGACCAGGGAAAATACGATGTAGCCATCAAATACTTCGATAAAGCAATCCGGCTAGATCCTAATGATGTCGCTGCGTGGAACAACAAAGGCGTTGCATTCGATGGCCAGGGCAAATACGGTGAAGCTATCCAATCGTACAACAAAGCAAGCAGTATAGATCAAACGTATAGAGTTAGCATGACATATCTGGGTAGTTCCCACTATAATGAAGGAGAATACCTCGCTGCGATACGGTACTTTGATGAAGCCATAAAGCAAGATCCGAAAAATGAGTATGTTTGGTACAACAAAGCCGATACTCTTAGGATGCTGCACCGCAATTCTGAGGCAGAAGCAGCCTATGCCAAAGCACGAGAACTAGGATATAACGGAGCCATGACACTTATGGAAATGACATCAAAATGAATTATCTTTCCAGGATGGTTCCCTGGCATGAGGACGATAAGGTGCGAAATGTCCACCTTTGGGGTGCCAGTGAAACTGAAAACGAGGTCATGGCGAGATTACTGGCAATCAGGCTATGCCCGCCAGGACAAAACCTATACATTTTTTAGTCGCAGTACCCATATTCATTGCATGGCTCAGAGCAGCATTTGTCTTTGCAGGAATACTGCCACGATAAACACCTTTCCGGTGGGGTGCAGATATTCCTATAATTAGGCATCAATTGTATCGATTTGAATACATCAATAAGCATCGGCGCATCCATATCGAATTGATCCTCTGGGGCAAAGATCCCCGCGAGAAATTCCACGGTTGTACCATAACCCATCAGCTCATTTGTTACAACTGTAAAAGAGCCTCTTGCTGGGATGCCGTTAACTGCAAATGAACAGCTCATTGACTTTCCAGAAGCCATAAAGCCGGTATACGAAGCAAACGCATTTGCTAAATCCTGATTATCTTCGTATCCGATAATTCTCATGTCTGTTACCTGATTGTCTCCCATACTGAAATCCTGTGGCATATAATTCTCCAAGTAAGTCTCTGGTGTGGTATATGCCGGTAGCATGTTGAAGCCTTGATGTAAACGGTTCAGGGCAATTATCCCCCTTGCCGGGTTAGTAGAATCTGATGCCGATATCCCGCAGCATCCCACGCCAACAACGCTCCAGCCCTCCGGCGCAGAAATTGTGTAATATACCTCTCCTGGGGGACAATCTATGTCTCCAATGCATGTGCCCGCCGTCGCCATCAGAAGCATCAATGATAATAAGTATTTCAAGGGTCTATCCTCCTATTATTGCCATTCCATAGATATTTTTTGATCACCAAGGATAAATATCCTGCCGTCCTATCTACCATGGGTTATTTATGAGGCAGTTTGCAAAGCCGAAAGTAGTCATCAGCAAGTGCATCGAGTTTGACCATTGCCGATATGATGGCAGCATGATCCCCAGTGATTTCGTCAAAGCTCTCAAGCCCTATGTGGACTTCCTTCCGGTTTGCGCCGAAATGGAAACGGGTCTAGCAGTTCCCAGAGATACGGTGAGGATAGTCTCGGTTGATGGCGAGGTTCGGCTCATGCAGTCGGCCACAAACCTGGATGTGACAGACAAAATGAGGGACTTTTCCAGCCGCTTTCTGGCCTCTTTGCCAGAGGTGGATGGATTCATTCTCAAGTATCGCTCGCCTTCTTGCGGCATGAAGGATATCAAGGTCTATTCTTCCGCAACCGGGGCGGGAGCAATATCGAAAGCATCAGGATTCTTTGGGGGAGCCGTGGTCAATTCGTTTCCCGATCTTGCCATTGAAGACGAAGGCAGGCTGAGAAATTTTAACATCAGAGAGCACTTCCTGACCAAGCTTTATGCCATGGCAAGCTTTCGTAAAGTCAGAAGTGAAGGCGAGGTTTCCGGTTTAATTAAATTCCAGGAAGCCAATAAATTTTTGCTGATGGCCCATAGCCAGACGGAGAGCCGAATTTTAGGTAATATTGTCGCAAATCACGAAGGACTGGACTATACAAAGCAGGCCGCTCTTTACCGGGAGCATCTGGCAAAAGCGCTCCACAGGCCGCCTAATGCCGCATCAAAGGCCAATGTGTTCATGCACTGCCTGGGATATTTTAAAGACGAACTATCTTTGCCGGAGAAGGAGCATTTCCTGCAGAGCATCAAGAGATACAAAGATAAGAAAATTCCCTCCACCGCCCTGCTGGCTATGCTGCAGAGCTGGACAGCTCGTTATGGCGAGGAGTACGTTAAGAATCAGACCTTCTTTGAGCCTTTCCCCGAGGAGCTGGTAGAGCTTTGCCGGGATTCGCAATGCGAATGGGCGGGAGAAGAGCTCTTCTTGGGCCGAGGGATATAAAGAAGTGAAAATGCATATTTGCTGATAACGTAATTGACTAATAGGAGGCCAATTGCTTTGGATAATTTTTCGCTCTACGTAGCTCTTTATCTTGTCGGCTTTGCAGCCTTGCACAGTCTTCTGGTCAGCCTGCCGGCAAAGGAGATGGCAAGAAGGCACTTCGGCCCCAAGGTGGACCCCTGGTACCCTGTGCTCTTCAGCACTATTGCGGTTATTACTATATTACCTCTTGTGATTATGCTAATCCGATCTCCCGGCCCGCTGCTTTATGCGGTCCCCCCTCCCTGGATCTGGCTTTTCTTTCTGGCCCAGCTCCTCATGGGAATTGCTACCCTGAGGGCTTTCCTGGACGCGCCTCACCGATTCCTGATTCGTGCCCAGCTTGCCAAACCTAAAAGTCCGGATGCATTTGCTATGGGGATAAAAGGGATCTATTGCTGGGTTCGTGATCCTTTCCTGCTGTCCGGCCTCATCCTCATCTGGTTCACACCCATTATGACCGAGAACTTATTGTTAGTTTACTTTATCGCCTCTGTCTACCTATTCCTGGGCTCGCTTCATTGGGAGAGCAGGCTTCTCGTTCAGTTCGGCGAGGATTACGTCGCTTACCAGAATGAAGTTCCTCGATTGATCCCCCACAGGAACAAAAAGTGGCATGGGTGTCGCAGTACCAAAAAATAGCATTACAGTCTAAACAGATCCATTAACTTTAAATCGTTCAAGCACGTAATTATATGATTGTTTAATTATGGGTAGGTGTAAAAAATGGCGAGTACAATAGATGAATATAAGAGGCTCTTTCGAGAGGCTCACGTCTCAGACCAGATGAAATTGTTCCAGCTTCACATAGCAATCTATCTGGTAGTGAACATTATTTGGCTGGCCCTTAACATGATGGGCACAATAAAGATTGAGCCATCCTGGGCAATGTACTACTCCCCGGTTGGATGGGGTCTGCTGGTAATTGTACACTACTGGTTCTATGTACGCGGCGCAGAGAACCTGTGCAAGCTTCGGGAAGAGATGGTGGAGGCGAAGATCAGATAGATCTGAACTTCATCCCATTACTCCCAAGGCATAGGGCAATATATCCAGCGAAGTTAAGGCGATTATGGCTGCCATCCAGTAAAGAGGCCTATTGAAATACCAGGTTCTACTTCCGCGAGCATAAATGTAGACAATATAGGGGAGAAGCGGTACAAAGGATATCAAAGGATGGGGCTCAACTTTCAAGATGAAAGAGAAGATATAACCCTGGCAGAGGAGACAGACAACAGTTACCAGCCCAACTTTGGCTTGGTTGTTAATTCTCATAAGGCTTAGCTTCCCTTTCCCTATTAATAAGCCTTTCATGAATATGAATCTTCCTTTAGCGCTTCAGCTCAGATAGGAGCTCCTTTAAGGACAGGGCATTGAGCACATCCTTCTTTTCCAGCCAGGCCCGCCTGGCGACATTCACCCCGTACTTCATAGTCAATAGCTGCTCGGCATCATGAGCATCGGAGTTAATGCTTATCTTTACACCCATCTCCCGGGCGGCTTTGGCATTGATATCGTTCAGGTCCAGGCGGCTGGGATGGGAATTTATTTCGAGGGCCGTATTCGTCCTGGCTGCCGTCTCCAGGATTGCCTGCATATCCACTTCATAGGGCTCGCGCTGATCGATGATCCTTCCTGTGGGGTGACCAATGATATCCACATTCTCGTTTTCCATGGCCGAGATCAGCCTTCCCGTTATGGCCCGCTCCGTTTGCTGTTGGCTCATGTGCACGGATGCCACCACCACGTCGCACCTGGCCAGCAGATCATCGGCATAGTCCAGTCTGCCGTTCGCTTTGATGTCCACCTCAGTTCCCGCCAGAACGGTGATGCCCATGCCCTCCATCTCTTCATTGACAGCAGCTATGGCCTGGATCTTCTGCTCCAGCTTCTCAGGCGTCAGGCCCCCGGCTATGCCAATCGATGGGGAATGGTCGCAAAGAGCGATGTACTCGTAGCCCAGATCCAGAGCGGCTTGAGTCATCTCCAGGATAGAAGCCCTTCCGTCCGACCAGTTGTTATGAACATGCAGATCGCCCCGCATGTCCTTTTGCTCCAGGAGCCTGGGCAGCGTCCCTCGCAGGGCAGCCTCGATCTCGCCGCGGTCCTCTCTCATCTCGGGAGGAATGTAGGGCAGCCCCAAAGCGGCGTAGACCTCTTCCTCTCGATCGAAGAACAGGTCCCGGCTGTCTGTCAGGCGGGTGAGGGAGTATTCGCTCAGGGAGTAACCGCGACTCAGAGCTAACTGGCGCAGCCGGACGTTATGTTCCTTGGAGCCGGTAAAATACTGTAGCACGGTGCCGAAAGATTGGTGCTCTACGATTCTCAGATCCACCTGAATAGTCTCTTTCACTATGACGCTGGCCTTTGTGGGGCCTTGGGCCAGCACCTCCTCCACCAGAGGCATGCGTACGAAGGCGGCAACAATCTCCTCCGGCCTGCCGGCGGTAGCCAGGATATCGATGTCGCCCACCGTCTCCTTTGCCCGGCGAAAGCTGCCTGCCGCGGTGATGTGCTCCAGTCCTGCCATGCCTCGCAGATAGGCCAGAATATCGTTTACAATGGGCTCGGCTGTGCTGAAGAGAATGCGAGTGCTGCGTTTTTTATACCTTTCAATGGATTTTAAAATATTGGTCTCGCGCGTCGGCCCCATTCTGGGAAGCCTTCTGATGCGATGCTCTTTGGCCGCATTCTCCAGCTCCTCCAGGTTGGTTATGTTCAGCTTTTCATGCAGCATAAAAACGGTCTTGGGACCCAGCCCCGATATCTGAAGAAGCTTTACCAGGCCGGGAGGCGTTTTTGCCAAGAGCTCCTCATGGGCCAGAATATGTCCGGTTTTAAGGTACTCTTCTACCTTCTGGGCTATGGCTTTTCCCACCCCAGGAATGGACTGCAGTCTCTTCTCCCGGCAGACGATTGAGATATCCTCCGGCAAAGATTCAATGGCTCGGGCGGCTTTGCTGAAGGCTATGATCTTGAAGCGGTTCTCGGCATGTAGCTCCAATAGCTCTGCCATCTCGTAAAGAAGGCCGGCAACCTCGCGATTTTTCACAGGGAAGAATAAGATCGTATAGGTAATAATAATTTCTCGTCAACATCAAATGACATCTTGCGGGCTGCCGGTGAGCGTAATCTTCCCTTTCTCCAGAAGGGAGGCCCGGTCTCCGATGCAGGCTACATCTCTCAGGTCATGGGTCACGATGATGCAGGGAACGCGGCAGGAATGAATCATCTCCCGCAGTTCTTTTCTCATGTGGGCTTGCCTATGAACATCCAATGCAGAGAGCGGCTCGTCCAGGAGCAGCAGCACCGGGTCGATGATGAGCGCTCGGGCCAGTGCTATCCGCTGCTTCTGGCCGCCTGAGACATCAACGGCTTTGGCTTTCCTAATCTCCCAGAGGCCTGCAGCTTCAAGATGATCCTTCACCATGAGCCGGATATCGCTCTCTGGAAGCTTGCGGGTGCACAGGCCAAAGGCCACATTATCGTAGACGCTCATATGAGGAAAGAGGGCGTAGCTTTGAAAGACATATCCGATATTCCTTGACTCGGGAGGGATGTTCACCTTCAAGGCTGAATCATAGAGCACTCTGCCGTCCAGAGAGATCCTGCCGGCATCGGGATTATAGAGACCGGCCACCAGATTGAGCAGTGTGGTCTTTCCGCAGCCGTTATCTCCCACCAGCATGAGGATCTCACCCATGGCCACATCCAGCTTCACCTCCAGATTAAAGTCTCGCAGCCTCTTTCGGATATCAATTTCTAACATTTTTATACACCCGTCGGGTCAGGATCTTCACCAGGACTATGACCACAAAGGATATGGTCACGAGGATTATGGCCAGGCATAGTGATACGTCCAGATCTCCTTGCATGGCGGTATAGATGGCCAGGGGCATGGTCTGGGTGCGGCCCTGGAAGTTTCCTGCAAACATGATGGTAGCGCCGAACTCGCCCAGGGAGCGGGCAAAGGCCATGATGGCACCGGAGATGAGGCCGTTCATGGCTATGGGCAGGATAACATGAAAGAAGGTGTAGACGCGAGAAGCACCTAAAGTGCGGGCAGCATTCTCATAAGCCTGATCCACGTCCTCAAAGCTCGTCCTGGCCTGGCGAATGTAAAACGGCGAGGAGACGAAGACCTGAGCTATGATCACGGCCAGAGTGGTAAATGCTATGCTTATTCCCAGGGCGTTCAGGTGTTGTCCCACAATTCCCATCCTGCCGAAGGCCATGAGCAGGGCAATGCCGGCCACGGCAGGAGGCATGATCACCGGCAGGTCGATTAAGGAATCGGCCATGTCTTTGCCGAAATAGTGGAAACGAGCGCTGACGTAAGCTATGGGCGTTCCCATGAGAACTACAATCAAAGTCGTGAGGGTCGAGGTCGTCAGGCTGAGCCGGAGTGCATCCATCACCACGGGATCGTGCAGAGATCTGAGGATAGTTTCCGGGGGGCTCTTGAGGAAGAGCGCGACTACGGGCAATGCGATAAAGGTCATGGCCAGTGTCAGCAGAAGGGCCAGACCTGCTTTCAGAGCCACTTCTCGGGTTCTGGAGGGGATGCCGATGGTCTCGTGCTCTTTATTCACCAGCTCAGCTATGCTTCTTTTACACAAACGGCCAGTATCTGCTTGATTGGATGCCATCGATCACTCTGTTATCTGCAATTCTTCAGGCAAAGGGTTGGCGCCGGGATTTCTTTTTTTCCCCGGCCCAAAAGAAAGACCTTTCGGTTAAGCTGCAGCTTTTGCTGTTGGAGCGGTAGCAGTTCCTTCGGATTTGGCTGGCTCGCTTTCCACCGGAGAAAAGCCGTATTTCTCCAGGACCGCCTTACCCTCATCCGACATTACCAGATTCATGAACTCCCTACTCTCGGCCGGATACTTGGATTCCAGCAATATTCCCATTGGGTACTCGGCGATGATATTGTATTCAGCCGGGATGTCTATCTTATCCACCTTGCTTGCCAGATTTTCGGTGATATCGGAGACATAGGCAAATCCGACATCTGCCTCTCCCAGAGCCACCTTGGTCACCACGTAATTGACACTGGTCTCTTGAGAGATGACATTGGCCAGCACCTTTGTCTTATATTCCGGACCGTATGAGGAATTATTGCCAAGATTGCTTATGATCTGCAGGGCATAGTCTCCCACCGGCACATCCTTCGTTCCCATGACGATTTTAAGGCCGGGCTTGGCCAGATCTGAGAGGCTGCTGATATTGGCGGGGTTATCCTTGGGAACGATGAGCGAGAGCTTGTTTCTTGTAAAGATAACGACGCTGGAGTTGTTCATCAGTCCGTCATTCTTTAAGGCATTCATCTGCTTCTTGTTGGCAGAGGCGAAGAGATCAGAGTAAGCTCCGTTCTCGATCTGGGTGCGAAGCGCCTGCGAGCCGTCGAAATTGAAGACGACACGAATGTTGGTCTCATTCTCATACATCTGTCCTATCTCGCCAAAAGCGCCCGTCAGCGAAGCTGCGGTAAAGACGGTGAGCTCTTTTGGCTCTTTCGCCAATCCTGCAGACGAGGCCAAAACCAGGACTGCAATCAAGGCTAACAATAAATTTTTATTGATCATTGCTGTTCTTCCTCCAGGATTATCGCTTATCATATAGTCGGTTACATCTGGGACTACGTAAGCATTAGTGCTTACTATTATCTAATATGTGAGCATCTATGCAAAACTTATTAAACTTTGTGCTCTGCCAAACGAAAGTCCCCTGTCCTCCTTTTAAGCTCTCAGGTCCTCACGCCAAGGGAGGTGATTATGCCGCTGCTGATGCAGCCCCACGCCCGGCTCGGGGCCGTCGGACTCAACCGATCAGCATGATCTTCTTGCCCTTGGTCGAAAGGGATGCGGTTAGATTCTGGGTAGCGATCGACTTGCCGATGCCGCCTTTGCCGTGGATGGCTATTTGCCTCATATTTCACCTAATTAATTTTATTTAATATTTCATATTTATATCTGGGGGCTGATGATTTTAAGACTGGACCCGCCGCCGTGTTGGAGAGTTGGGGTGGAGGCCCCCAACTTTGAGGAATGAGCTCTTGAAAGGAGTGCTTCGTGTCTGCAAGGTCTTGGCCTCACCTCCAAGATAGCGGTGGGGGCGGGGATATAAGCAATTATTTGAGAAAATGGCGGAATATGTCGAAATTGTGCAGAAGGATTGTGAAAAGGTATGAGGAGAACTTAACATGAGGTGTGAAATGAAATTGAGTTTATGCAGTCGCCAAAATGATACCCTAGATTTTTGTGATATTGATATGGTTTTTCAATCAAGTGCAAGCTCTTTTTCATCATGCTTTTACTGACTAAAATCCGCATCTATCGAGCAATTTTGGGTGAGCTAAACGCGTTCAATCCAGGAAATCCTCTTGCTACGGGAAGAAAATGAACCAATTCTTATTGTGCATCAGGAAGATCTAATAATCATAAAAAAGCACGGTAGAGGTATGCCAGAAAATAGAGAACATCTCATGACCGAGTTAGCACTAGAGATAAAGGGCTTTAGAGGTAGTGTATTCCATGAGGGTAAGATTCCTAAAGAATTAGAGGGCAGTTCGTATTTATTAGATTATTCTGAAGACGGCAAAAGAGAGGGCCCATTTCTTATTCACTTTGTTTTATGCACAGAATATATGGTTTATTATGATGATCTTGTCGAAAGAAATATTAATCCTTCAGACGGATACTCTAATATTATTTTTCCAGTGGATTTTTCTGGAAAAGTGATTAAAGTTCCATATCAATTTAGTGATGTAACATCTGAAGAATCCTATGCTATGATAAGACCAGTATTGCATGACAATCTTTTATGCAGCATGGACGTTACGCTTTTTTTTGAAAAAGATTTCGATAGAGCTGTAAGGGCTGCAACCTACTGTGTTTCTAGCGTTCTAGATTCACTATCGTTCCGTCTTAAAATTCCTCTGACTATCCGTGATATCGTAATATCAAGCTTCAACACGGGGCAAATGATTGGAAGATTTATCACCATTCCCTATTTCCCAATTACCCTTGAAAGGAAAGAAGATTTCTATGTTGCAAGAGACATTCCTAGAGAACTTCGACCGTATTTAAGGATTTTTAGGGAGGCGCTTAATTCTACAAATTCACATTATCGCTTCTTGTGCTTATATGAGGGCGTCGGTTTAGCCCTTGATTTTAGTCCTATGGAGCTTCATTTTGAGTACTATTGAGAAAAGTATGAATTATTTTCTAAAATAGGCACCGATCCTCCAATATTATGCTCAATATTGTTACAATTTCCTCGATTTT
>JAPKXZ010000049.1 GCA_026394555.1 Methanothrix sp. | reverse complement strand
GCATCGGCCTTCAAACCTAATAGATGATGGGTATTTAAAGATAGCGCACAAAAAAAGGAGGGAAATCAATCAGCTTCGCTGGAGAATTATGAGGGTTACGTCTGAAGAAGCACGATTTGACTGGGAATAAGCCAGAAGATCCTTCTCCACGGCCCTCAGTATCTCCGAAGCGGAGAGATCTCGATTGTTTATGACCAGATTTATGAGCCGCTCTATGCCGAATTGCTTCTTAATGCCGTTCTCCAGCTCAACGACACCATTGGAATACATGACCATGACATCGCCCGGCTGGATGGGTATGAGCGTCTTTTCCAGCTCCATTCTATTCAGCATACCAAGAGCAATGCCTCCACCACCCAATGTATCCACCATTCCTCCTGGATCGACAATGAAGGGCGGATTAAAGCCGGCATTCACATACTCTAAAGTGTGGTTTACGGGATCTAAGAGAGCATAAAAGCATGCCAGATTCGTTCCGTGACCATGCTGATTTATCTGCATATTCAGGTCACTAATGGCCTTTGCCGGATCCAATTTATCAGGCGAGGCACGAATGAGCGTTCGCGACATGATGGCAAGCATGGCCGCCTGGACACCATCCCCACCTACACCCGCCATGGCAAAAGCAATTTTATCATCTGCTCTGGTAATATCATAGAGATCAAAACTATTCACCAGAGAAGGCCAGTAAAGCGTTTGGATCTCATATCCATCTTCCTGGGGCACATTTGCCGGAACCAGGTTACGCTTTACCCCCTCTAGAAAGGCCATCTCCTTGCCAGAACCCCCCAGTAAAACCGCATCCTTCTCCAACCTTGCCACGTATCCCTTGAGACCCTGCGCCATTTTATTGAAGGAGACCGCTAAAACCGCCAGCTCGCCCGATGTCTTCGCCTCGACGTCAAACTCGCCGCGCGAAATTTTCTCAGCCACGCCGGCAAGAGAGGCAATCTGGCCATCGATTCTTCTGCAGAGCCACCATCCCGCCCCCAGCACAGAAAAGACGGTTAGGATGAAGATGATCAGCGCATAATCCCGAACTCTTCGCGAGGCATCATTCAACCCGGCAGTTGCGCTCCTGGCAACATCCTTGATACCGGAATCTATGTACCGCGCCGGCAGGCTCATCTCTTCAGCAGGATAGGCAATGCATAGGATCCAGCCAAGTGTCGCTATGCGCGAGAAAGCCACATATCCATCCCCATCCCCCAGCCCCACCACATGGGAACCGAAGCTTTCTCTTAACATGCCTTTGCCCAGCGCCCTAACCTCGGGGTTGGTGGATTCAAAGAGATTATCCGCTACGAAGAGGTCATTCAGATCATTTTCCGGCTTATTTTTTTGCCGGTATATTATCAGGCCGGACGAATCCATAATAAAGGGATATCCCCTTCCCTTCAAGGATGACAGGTCGCTATAAATCGGAGATAAAGATACATCCATTCCCGCGATGCCTGCAAACTTATCATCCCGAAAGATAGGAGTGGTAACGGTAATTGCATAATCTCCCTTACCATTCACATAGGGCCCGGTCCAGACGGTTTTCTTCTTTTGCTTGGCCTGAGCATAATAGGGCATATCCTTGTAACTAAAGGGCGCCGTGTTACTGAGAGTCTTATTGCTGTAAGGCCAAACTGCCAGCACTCCATCCTCGGTTCCGATATATGATAGGTACAATGATGATTTAGCCTTGTGAAGTGCCTGCATAATCCTGGCCGGAGCACAAAGCGATCTTACGGTAGCATCTCTTATTTCAGAGGTTGTCTGGTTAGAACCGATTGGGGCAACCCATATTCCAGGAGGAGTACAGCTCTCGTTTGTAGAACCGTCGGCCACATAGCCGGCGACAAGTTCGTTCTCAGAAGAAATACGCCCGAAGAACTCGTCATACTGGCGGGCTTTGGCGATAGCGAGCTGTACCTGATCGGCATCGCCTTGATCGACCGCCAGGGCAGAGCGATTCAAGGATGTGCTGAGGCTGGTGATATTGCTTTGGACATCTAAGGATGCCTGGTTCATCTCCACTAAAGATATGATCCCTAGAATTACCATAGGTAGCAGAGCAAAAGCTACCAGAACCATCAGGAGCTTACCCCTTAATCCATCGATGCCAGCCATTTTCCCATTCATTAACCTGGGTGGTATAAACTCTTTTCAGCATTCATTGCAAAAACTATTTATTGGTACTATCCGAATAAATATTGTGAAAGGGCCCTATGAATTTCTCCAGCCCCTGAGGAGGCTGAATGCAGCATACCACCGCTTTGAAAGGAGTGTGTGGGCAATGAACACAGCAATACTGTCCATCGCCGTTTACGCCCTGGCAGAGATTGTCGGCCTTCCCGGCTTTATGAGCTTCTATTATCAGGACGTGCCTCTCCTCGCGACATCACCCGCAATCCTCTCCATAATCATTGGCCTGGCCGGGGCCACGCTTATCAAGAGACGAAAAAAGGAAGATATCTTTCCGCTCTTGGGGCCAGAGCTTTCCGAGAAAGCCCGCACCGCTTACGACAATCGCGACGTTGATTCTCTGCCCATGCAAACCCTGGCCAATGAGATCAAAACAAGCCTGAACAAAATCAAGCCCACTGAGATTCTCAATTCACGACAGATAAGCAGCAGAGCACTTGCCATCGTACTCATATCAGGTGTAGCCCTTCTCTTAGCCCAGAGCGAAATTGTCACTCCATCGGATTTTCAGTCTCTCGCCGATCTGAGAGACAAAGCCCTTTCCGCTCTTGAGAATGTTGCGCCAGCAGAAAGCACAAATCAGGAAATAAACCTCACCGGCAACCTCTTCGGCAATCCCTCTCTGGCCGTCTTAAATGAAAACAAGATGGAAATTATGCTTTATCCGGGAATAGGAGCCGGATCTCTGGCCAGAAATACAAAGCCCGTGGAGCGTGTCTTTTTGCAATCCCAGGCAGGAGAGGCAGCCGCAGTTCCCTCTGAGCTCTATATCGAGAGCCTTCCTCCCGAAAACAAGGATATAATCAAGAAATACTTCACGATTCTTTCCCAATTATCTCCGCCAAAATAGCATTTCCCTCTTTTGATGAGAAGAGCGGAATCTCCCAATCCACTGCCACTCGCCCATTCTTGCGGTAGACCATTATGCCTCGCCTCTCCCAGACAGGAGTCTTGGTCAGATTTATGCCCCTCTGGAATACCAGTTCGTGAATCTCTGACTCCTTTAACCCTCGCAGCTTCTCCATGGCCTGCGTCCCATTCAGCCCATCCTCTCGCAGCATGTAAAAGCCATAAGAAAATATATGATTTCTCCAGGTCTCATCCTGCCGCTCTACGAGGTAGCTGCATATCTCTGCCTGGCAAAGAGGGATCGTCCGGCAATCCACGGAAACGGGCCTGCATAAGTCCAAAGATAGGGCCGCAGAGAGAAAGCCCGCGACCAAAGAATCGATCTTTTCCACCCTTCCGGCAAAGGGCGCATCTAGAAAGACAAGGCTGATCTCATCCGAGAATGTGAAGGCCAAAACGGGCACGGGCCCAAAATCCAGAAAGAAGCGCTCCACAGCGCCTGCCATCGACCGGGCAAAATCGATGTCATAGGGCTTTTTGCTTTCCTCCAGTACCTTTTTGAAGCCTCTTCCGTCCGCCCTCACTACCAGTGGCGCGCGAGCACATAGGCCGGAATAAATCTCCCAGCTAGTCGACTTTGCGCTGATCCTTTGCATTTCGAGTCAGGTGCCGGATAATGATGATATCGCCCACTGCAGTAACCCAGCGATAGGGTATTACGATCCCCTTGCCCTTTTGATCAAATAGCTCCCGGTTCACGTCTCCCAGAGCCAGGCCACTCACCACGCCGTTCTCAGGGTCAAGGACGGCATCTTCCACCCTGCCCACAAAGATGCCTTTTTGAGTATAAACATCCTGGTCCAGGAGCGATGTGATCTCTGCATTCATCTAGAATCCCATAATAAAATTCGTGTATTAGATATTAACTTTGCGATGGACTCCACAATAGGCTCGTGGGCTGCAAAAGCATTATATTTCGCTCCTGCAATCTTGTCAAGAGGTGAAAGGAAAGATGTTAGTGGTTGGGATCAGCGGCAGTCCAAGAAAGGCCGGCAATACCGAGTTTCTGCTTAATGAAGCCCTGGCTGTGGCCAAAGAGAGGGGCTTTGAGACGGAGAGGCTGCTCATTTCCGAGATGAAGGTAGATTTTTGCAATGACTGCGGCGATTGCAGCAAAGGAAAATCCTGTCCCAAAGAAGACGATATGACGCAAATCCTTCCCTCACTGGAGAGAGCAGACGGCATCATCGTGGCCTCGCCGGTCTATTTCGGAAGCGTAACTGCTCAGCTAAAGGCCGTCTTCGACAGAACCATTCCCCTACGCCGGCAGGGATTTCGTCTCAAGGATAAAGTCGGCTGCGCCCTCAGCGTTGGAGGAGCCCGAAACGGCGGCCAGGAGAAGGCGCTGGAGACGGTGCACGCCTGGATGCACATACACGGAATGATAGTAGTAGGAGACGATGCCCACTTCGGAGGCATTGCCGTGCGACCTGCTGCAGAAGACCGCATCGGCAGAAAGACGGTCGTCGCGAGCGCCAATAAGCTGTGCGATCTCCTGGAAAGGCTGGAAAAGAAAAAGAGCTGCTGGGGCGGAGATTGAGGCAAAAGTATCTGGGGGAAAAGGGCCTTATCGGACTTATCGCCTTTCTCAGCGCATTCGTTCCGTTATCTACCGACCTTTATCTTCCGGCGCTGCCCGGCATGGCAAAGTTTTTCGGCGTATCAACCGACCTGGCCAATCTCACTTTGATCCTGTTTTTTGTATTTTTCGCAGCAGGGACTCTCTTCTGGGGACCGCAAAGCGACAAATATGGACGCAGACCAGTACTGCTCATTGCGCTGTCCATCTATTCTCTGGCCGGCTTTTTATGCGCAGGTTCCGTCGATATATACCAACTAATATTATTCCGAATCATGCAAGCCCTGGGGGGCAGCGGGGCTTTTGCCGTAGCCACCGCCATGATCAAAGATGTCTATGACAGCAAAAACCGGGAGACAATTTTAGCTCTGGTCCAGTCAATGGTGCTCATATCTCCCATGGCAGCCCCGGTTCTGGGCGCACTCCTACTTCGCATCACTTCCTGGAGGGGAATGTTCCTGATTTTAGGTGGCATAGGCCTCTTGGCACTGGCGGGAAGCATAGCTTTGCAAGAGACAATAGATAAACGCTATACTGGAACGGCAGGGCAGGCCTGGGGAAGGCTTGGAGCAGTGGCCAAAAATCCTGGCTTTACCAGCTTGCTCCTGATCTTTTCGTTGCTCAGCGTGTCCAGCATGGCTTTTATAGCTGCATCTTCATATATTTATATAAATGGTTTCAGCCTGAGCGAGCAGACCTACAGCTATTATTTCGCCTTCAATGCCCTGGGAATGATCACTGGACCCGTGCTTTATCTGCGGCTGTCCAGGAGTTTTTCGCGCCGATCGATCATCATGACCTGTTTTGCGGTTATCTCGGTCAGCGGACTTCTCATTGCTCTCCTGGGCGGCTTAGAGCCCATAGTATTTGCCCTGGTGCTGCTGCCCGCCACGCTCATGGCCAGCTGTGTGCGCACTCCCGGCGCAAATCTGATGCTGGAGCAGCAGGAAGAGGATGCCGGTTCGGCCTCCGCCCTGATGAGCTGCTTTGGCATCTTTATGGGCAGCGTGGGAATGACCATCATCTCGCTGCCCTGGAGTAATACCATCCTGGTCTTAGGCGCGATGAACATCCTCACCGGTTTGGGCTGTCTTGCCTTATGGCTGCTCTTGTCCAATAAGCCGTTCATAAAACAGATTCCTGAAAGCCGGTTCAAAGCAGGTTAACTTCATTGCAGAGTCTCGACTCTTCTGTAAGCAGCTCGCAACTGGCGCGCGCTCTCTCTGGCGGGGCGGAGGACCGGAGAACATTGATCTCGATGGTCGCGGCTGTTGAGCCTTGCGCCCAGCATGGCCATCCACCCAGACAACTCAAAACGTTTATAATAACAAATAACCTTAGGAACCTTCATCATGAATCGAATTTGAGGGTGTAGTATGGATATCACATTTGGTAAAGAACAAGTTTTCCGCCTACTGCCCACACTTAGTATGGATGATACGCGGGAGAAGGCATGGGACAAAAAAGCCTCTGTCTTCGGTAGCGGTCTGACCGGGCTTTTCTCACGCCCTAAGTCCGAGGACGTTAAAATCACCTACAGCGAGTTTCGTTATGAGCCGTTCTGGCATATAGCCTGCAACGTGCGCTACGAGTACGACCGCACACGTTCTTATAACGTCCCTGTACTTGCTCCCGAGGTACAACGTGTAACGGTCGATGGGAAAGATTACACAATTGCGACACAACCACGACAGTTTACGATTAAGGGAACCGAACACTGTTTAGAAGAATCCGGTACGGAAGTCATCTTTGACGCCGTTCGTGGACAAGAGCAAAAATGGGAGAAATATTTGCGTTTTGAAAAGGAGGCTGTGATCGATATAGACAAGCTATCAACTGACGCAAGCATCGCTGTAATGCCAGAAATGCGTGCCAGCGCCGCAGTACGTCAGGTATTAGCTTCGATGATGCGACCAATTCAAGCAGACACGATTCACGAGGAAAAAGCAAATATACGCATCGTAGACCTCTATTTTCGGCCTGTCTACGCTTTCGAGTATAAATGGGAGTCCAAGGGTAAGACCACTGTGGCCGAATTCGATGGTCTCACTGGTGTGATGACCTCTGGCGGTGTAACATTGCGCCAGCAGTTCGAGAAGATGATAACTCGCGATCTTATTTTCGACGTAGGAGCGGATGCGGCCAATCTATTATTACCAGGCAGTAGCATCGCATTAAAAGTTGCTAAGTCGATGGTGGATAATCATAAAGTCCCCGAAAAAATGTAATTTCAGTGTGTGTAACTTGCAGGAAGCGTCCCTCTTTCCAGCCATCACATAATTGAGCCATTGCATTCTCGGAGGGGGTCACTCCACTAGTACAGCGAGGCCGAAATTAACCAATGTTTTGACTTCACGGCTTCGCGTGAAACCGGACCCTGTTGAATCCTGCTTTAAGGCGCAAAGAACGATCAGCCCTTCACTATCCCGTCTTTTTTACCAGTTCGAGCAGGCAATATTGATAGGGCAAGCCCTCGGGTTTTTCATAGAACCTGGCCTTCAGCCGTCGATAAATCTCTTCAATCAGCTCTTTGTTATCTGCGTGTAGTCCGATACGCATCGACGATTCACTCCAGGCCCTGACTACATGGGCCAGCGTCGCGGCAAGTGCGGACCTTTCCTGTGGATCGTCCAACTTATCCTGCGCCTTGCTAAAATAGGCGCACGGAATGGTCATGGAATCAACGGCGTTGACGGCAAAACAATCCCTAAGATCGTCTTCATCCAGCAAACCTGACATTTCATGAGGCGAGGCAAAGTAATCCGGTATAAAAATAGCGTTTAGCTCTGCTTGGGAAAGCATATCCACCTCATATAACTCCTGGCAAATGTCCCTGAGGTTGTTATATCCCGGCGACGCCGGCCACCGCTCGTCTCCCAGATTGGCAAGGTTGGCAAAAAACAAAGCTCCCCCCTTAACCAGCGACCTCGAGCATTCCTGCAAAAACGTCCGCCAATCCGCTTTCCACTTTTCCGCAAATTTTCTCTGTTCCAGATCAGAGAGCTGGTTGGGCTGTATGCAGAGGGGATGCAAAAAATAATCAGGACCAACCGTTTTGGCATTCAGCCAGTGCAGCGCCGTGGAGGAAAAACCGATCTGAAGTTTGCCTGTTATCTCAGGAAATGGTTCATAAAAAGACCGCTGGATGTATTGGGCCTCTACATGCTCTAATTTTGCTAATGCCGAAGTTGCCCAGAACGCCTCGAAATTCGCCGGATCCGCCAGATCAATATAAACTAATTTGATGGTCAGCGCAAAATTCACCTCGTGAATCTGGCGGATGACGGCTTCAAACAACTCGCTCGAATTCACACCGTCTGCGGCGCCGTAATCGGCGATCACAAACACCTCGTCGGCGCTAAATGCAGCGATCTTTGGCGATATACGCCGGATGTAAGACGCCATCCTGGGCAGTACCTCAGCATTCACTGCACGGGCCGTATCTGAAATCCGACTGTAATCCTTGGTCATTGTCGGTGAATATCGTTGTGATGCGTTCTTCATGGGCTTTTACCTCATAACTGTCAACCGGCTAACTTCAGCCTCTCTCAGGCCATGTGTAAGCCTTATTATCTCATAAATAGAAGATGGTAAGACATGTTCATGAAGAGGCATGTGCTCACCATGCGGGAGTGATGGATATGGAAAATAAGGATAAAATTGGTGCTGAAGATGTCATTCTGGCTCGCGTGAACCAGCCCTTTGACATAGCCCTTGATTCGATACCGACGGCTGGATATGTTTGGACCTTAAACTACGATTCTCATTTCCTAAAACTCAATGATGAAAAATACCAATGCAGTTCTCACGAGACTGTAGGCAGTGCAGGCAGGCAGATATTCTCTTTCACACCCCTTCAAGCGGGTGAGGTGGAAGCCGTCGCGATCTTTAAAAGGCCTTGGGAGGACAGAGTGGTAGAGGAAAGAACGTTTAGAATACGAATATCAGAGTAAACATCGAAGAATCTCAAATTTGCAATCTGCATCAAAAAAACAATTTTGAATGCAGACTTGATTTTATTTCATGAAACGTGTCTTTTGCCTAACTATTACAAAAGGAGAATTTTTATCAATAAAAATTTTTTAGAATAACTTAGATATTTTATTTTAACAATATCATAGAATAAAAATATTGAAACTCTAATTTGCTCGATAGTTAGATATATTAGATAATCAAATATCATTAGTTGTTATAGGAGGCTTATCATGGCAATTGAGACGGCAATAACGGATAGAATTTTGAATTGTGTACCATCAAAGGCAACTGAAAACGACTGGCATATTGAAAATGCATTGGCAGCAGGTATTATAGAAGCGCCGGTCGCTATACCATTGGCCGTAGATCTCAGGGAACCAACCTGGTGGAAAATTGGAGACCAGCTGGATTCCGGTTCATGCGTGGGCTGGGGAACGGGGGATGCAGTATGCCGGTGGCACTTCGTAAAAGCCGGTAAGCTTGCTAAAGATCAACTACTATCGGTTCGCTATCTTTGGATGGCGGCTAAGGAGATGGATGAATTTACTACATGGCCAACAACCTTCATTGAAACCGATGGCACCAGTCTTAAGGCAGCCCTTGACATCGCTCGAAAATACGGTGTAGTAACTGATCCAATTCTGCCATTCAGAGTTCCCGATTCAGCCGGAGCTTTGACATTGGAGAAGCTATACCGTGGTGGAACTCCTAATACGTTCTATGCATTGGCCTCAAAGCTAAAGATTGCCAACTACTTCAACCTGGGCACAAACCAAGATGCTTGGAGGACCTGGCTTGCCACAAAGGGCCCAATTCTAACTGCCCTGGGAGTTGATGCCACCTGGGATAATGCAACGGCAACTCATGGGAATCTGGATGTCTATAAGCCGAATACTGTGCGCGGCGGACACTGCGTAGCCTTTGTGGGATACACCAAGGACAGATTCATCGTCCGGAATAGCTGGGGCACGGGATGGGGTGACAAGGGTTTCGCCTACGCCTCACTGGCTTATGCCAGAGATGCATTCAAAGAAGCCTACGGCGTCAGCATTTAATTAAGAGTGATAAGGCTGCGTATTTCTCTACGTAGCTTTCTCTTTTTTTTGCGGATTTTCGTTTCAGGGCTTTGCTCAGAAACATTATATTCTCACGGATGGAAAGGAGAACCCATGTTCATGAAGAGACATGTGCTCTCCATGCGAGAGTTTTCCCGCGACGAGATCGACTCCGTCCTCGATCTGGCTGCATCCCTGGAGCCTTATGCGCGAGGCCGGAAGAGCGACATGATGGCGGGCAAAATACTGGCTCTGCTCTTTTTCGAGCCCTCCACACGCACACGCATGTCGTTTGAGACGGCCATGAATCGGCTGGGCGGCAGCGTCATCAATCTGGGGCCCGCGGAGGGGTCGTCCATCTCCAAGGGCGAATCGCTGGCGGACACCGTGCGGGTCATTGGCGGCTACGCTGATGCTCTGGTCATCCGTCATCCCAAAGAGGGCTCAGCCCGCCTCGCCTCCCAGTTCTCACCTGTGCCCGTGCTCAACGCCGGCGATGGAGCCGGGCATCATCCTACCCAGACGCTCCTGGACCTCTACACCATCAAAAAAGAGAGCCATCTGGAGAATCTGAGCATTGCTCTAGTGGGCGACCTGAAGTATGGCCGCACCGTTCACTCTCTGGCCTATGCCCTCTCCCTCTTCGGAGCCGATATTACTCTGGTGTCTCCCGCAAGCCTGAGAATGCCTGATCCCATAAAGGCAGATCTCTCCAGCAAGGGCACCCGCGTTCGCGAGACCTGTGACCTGGGAGAGGTGATCAACAACGTGGATGTGCTTTACATGACCCGCATTCAGCGGGAGAGGTTCCCGGACCCGGTAGAGTATAAAAAAGTGGCCAGCAGCTATCGGATCACGCCCGAGTTCCTGGCCGGGGCCAGAGAGAACCTCATTGTCATGCATCCTTTGCCGCGGGTGGACGAGATTGCACCTTCTGTGGATGAGACACCGCACGCCCGCTACTTCCAGCAGTCCTTTTATGGCGTCCCCGTTCGCATGGCTCTTCTTAAAATGCTTATCGGCAACGGTGCTTAAAATGATCGAGATTAAAGATGAGCCAAAGGGACTTCGGGTAAAGCCCATCAACAACGGAACGGTGATTGACCACATTGCCGGAGGCCAGGCGTTAAATGTTCTCAAGATCCTGGGGATCGCCGGCACCACAGACGCCACAGTTTCCGTAGTTATGAACGTGGAGAGCAGGAAGCTTTGCAAAAAGGACATCGTAAAGGTCGAGGACCGGGAGCTGTTGGAGAGGGAAGTGAACCGGATCGCTTTAATTGCCCCGGCTGCATCTATCAATATCATACGAGACGGCAAAGTCATGGAAAAGCGAACTGTGGATTTGCCCGATGAGATCGTGGGCGTGGTGCGCTGCCAGAATCCCAACTGCATCTCTAATACCCTCGAGCCCATTAAATCCAGGATGCTTGTCAAGACCAAAAACCCAGTCTTGCTGCGCTGCCTCTATTGCGAACAGCCCCTCACCGACAGAATAGCAGAATACTTAATCTGAAGGAATGCGAAAGTATAAATCAGGTTTGGGGCATTGTCTTGGCCCGGATTAGATGAAGATTCACCGAAAGGTTGGATGGAGTAAAAGATGACTGTGAAAAATGGCGATTTCATCAGAATTGATTATACAGAGAGCGTTGAAGGGCAGGTAATTGCTGCCACCGACAAGGACGTGGCGACGGAAAAAGGAATCTATAGCGAAGAGGGCCAATATGGGCCGCACCTCATAGTAATTGGCGCAGGCCAGCTCGTGAAGGGCTTCGAAGAAGATCTTATCGGAAAAGAGATCGGCTACTCTGGCAAGGTGGAGATACCGCCCGAGGGCGCCTTCGGACTGCGGGACCCCAAGAAAACTGAGATCGTTCCCATAAACAGATTTAAGGAGAAAAAGCCCGTTCCCGGCATGCGCGTCGGCATAGAGAATAAGGTTGGAACCGTCACCAGAGTATTCGGGCGAAAGGTGAGCGTTGACTTCAACCACCCCCTGGCAGACAGGACCATCGTCTATGAGTACAAGATCAATGAATTCATAGAGGACCGGCAAGAGAAGCTCAAAGCCCTCATCAAGACCTTTGCCCACATGGATCTTGAAGCGGAAATAAAGGATGATGTGGCTATAATTACCGTTCTTTGGGAGCTCTCCTACTACAAGGAATGGCTAATGATCAGGCGTGGCCTGGCGGATATGATCATCCAGCACCTGGAGCTGAAAGAGGTGGACTATGTCGAGAAGCACACCGGCGAACGTGTCACGTCCGAGCTCATCTCGCCACCGGCAAAGGATTCTGCCGCAGATGTAACTGAACCCGAAGAGTTGAAGTCTGAGGAGACAACAACGACCTGATAGGGCATTTTTTTTTCGAGTGAAACGGCGGCGGCGCACCCACGCGCAGCAAGCTGCAAGGTATTGCGTTTTAAAATAATTATTTTTTTTTATTATTCATTAAATGATAATAAAAAATTAATGATCCCCAGCATCCGGATTTTTCAGCGTTTCAACTCGTTGCCAAAGGAGTCCCTATCTCTTCAGGGTGGGGAGGAATTGGGCGGTCCCGTGCGATAAGTATATTAACTATTGAATGATAAACACAATACTATGCTTCAGACCTTGTTGGTTAAGCTTGATCCCTCCCAAGAGCAATACAAGATG
>JAPKXZ010000054.1 GCA_026394555.1 Methanothrix sp. | reverse complement strand
TTCTCAATTTTATATAATTTAATGAGTTCTTCCTTTGATATATGCCTTACTATTACAGGTTTCCTGCCCATACCTATGCATATTGTGTACAAATTATTTAAAGATATCTATGAGGTAATATGTTTTACGATTGACTATAATGATGTGGATTCTTTGCTATGTCTTCCATCTTCTTGAAAGCCGCTTCGTAGAGCTTCTTGTCTTTTTTATGGGCCTTTTCTAAAAGAGATATCAGCCCTTCTTCTAAACGGTAACCATAAGATGACACATTCAATTCACCTCTTTTTCAATCCGTTTCCTTAAAGAAGCGATATCGGAGAATTCTTCAAATTTGCTATTTCCCTCCAGCTCGTCTAGACGGACCAAGTATTCTTCTCGGACTTCCAAGTCAGAATCACTATGCATATCGGCGAGAGCCTGAATTTGTCCTTCCATCTCTCCCACCTTATTCTTGAGAACCCTGAGGTCGTCCATTATCGAGCTGATTATGCTCATCTCTTCCGCTTCGATCATATCAATGCCCCTTCATATTCTAGTAACTTTTATATTTAAAACTTGCCTGTTCAAAGCGAAAAAGCCTTTGAATTCCACTATGATGGTCGATTCCGCAACCTCTGCGCCCGCTCGGGTCCGCCAACAGCTCTACGCCGACGGCAAATTCGCCGAGATCGGGGCCCCCTGGCAAACTGGCAAACTGCCCATGAGTATAATAACGGGAATGATACCAAGATCAAGGACAATAGCGGATGTGCTTTATATAAATGCCAAAAATTCCATTTGATCAACTCTTTGACTCCGAGAAGGACCCCCTGCCACACGGGGGAGCCACGGATTTATTCGGTAGAGTGGTTTGGGCCTTAACCGAAGAAGAAGAGGAAGCAATGGTAAGAAAAATTCAGAACGCTTTCTGTGGCTAAAAGCAATGCGCATCGCTGTAGATTCAGATATTTTCTTATACGCTGTCATTGACCACAATCGCGATGAGCTCAGAAAGAAGGACATTTTCCCCCGATAAATAAAAGATTTTGAGCCGCGCGAGCGGACACCCCCGCGTAGAGCTCTGTATTCCCGTGTCGGTATTTGCGGAAATCGTCAGCTTAAGCTATCTCAGGCACTTGCCCGTAAACGCTCTTGGCAGGAGATCGGCGAGCGTAGCCGTCAGTGCATCGCCTTTCGCATTGCTCATGATGATAATAATATTCTCTCCGAATTCTATCAGGCTCTGCCGGCATATGCCACAGGGCGATATTGGCTCGTCAGCGTTTCCTACTATGGCAATCGCCTCAAATTCACGCTCACCAGAGGCAATAGCTTTTGCCAGGGCCGCCCTCTCCGCACAGATGCCCGCCCCGGAAGCGGCATTCTCAATGTTGCCGGCCGAGTAGATTTTGCCGCTCCGGGAGAGAAGCGCCGCGCCTACCAAAAATCCAGAGTAAGGGGCATAGGCATCTTTCGCTGCCTCTTTAGCCTGCAGGATGAGATGATCGTATCCTCCCGTGTAAGGGCGGGGGCCGGAGCGCAGTGCACCGATGTACATGCACTCCTCTGGTGGGATGGAGGGGATGGCGCTTTGCACCTCGCTAATGGACACAGGTGCATTTCTTATGATCACGGCCGGAATTCCCTCGTCTCCTTCACCCATTACTATCTGAGCGGCAGAGACTAAATTGTCTGCCACTGCCTTGCGAGTGATCTTGAGCTCCCGACCGAAGAGGTCCTTTTGGCCGCGCGCGTCCTCGACCGGCTCCAGGCCCACACAGGCCAGGGCCACGCCTACGCAGCCCAGTCGCAGGGGATGAGTCCGGCTGTCGCCGATGATAACCGCAATCCTTCTGCCTTTCGCCATGCGCTCCCTAATCTTGATTGCCGATTTTTGTGCATCGGCCGGAAATAGAACCACGTGACCGGGAGGGGCATTGGAGCTATCGATGCCGGCGTTGGGATAAAGAAAGCCCTCCCTTAGCGTCAGCACCACGCCTGGAATGCCCCCCATTATCTCATCAGATTCTTGCAGGATCAGTTCCATCTCGCGCGGATCTTTGCTGTACCTGGCGGCCATGGAGAGGGCGAGGGGTCCAGGAGTGACATCATGCAAAGCCACAACTCTTCCCTCCGCGGTTGCGAGCGTGCTCTCCGAGATGACCAGAATGTCGCCGTCCTGTAAAGCCAGGCCCGATTCGGCCATGGCTTTTTCCAGGGATGCCGCCAGGCCATCGCCCGGTTTTATAAGATCCGTCTTTATTCCTAAAACCTGCAATACACTCACCCGTAACGTTCTGGGTTTTCTATCATTTTAGTAGCCTCATCTATCCTCGCGGCCAGGCGCATGAGTCGGAAGGGCTGGCCGCTCAAGTTCTTTACCAGTCCAGCTATCTGGTTGGAGGTGCCGAATATTAAAACCTCTTCTGGCCTTGGATCACAGCGAAGAGCGAGCTTGGGAATGGCAGCGTCTCCGCCTCGGGCCAGCATCTCCTGCTTTATTATTATGGCCTCCATGCTGCTAAGGCCGCGCACAGCCAGGATGCGAAAAGAGCTTTTCTTGCAGAGAGTGCTTAGTCCCCGCTCATCTACCTCTGTCCGGCGCAATGTTTCCGCTAGATCCTCCCCCTGGCCCAAATAGCCCAGCACCTCCACCTCCATCTCCTCATCTACCGACACAGCCGGACGGCCTCGAATGGCTTTGGCCATGGCTACGGTATCCAGGCTGGCGGCGATATCATGGGTCCTGACGATATGCGCCCCCAGATAAACAGCTATGGCCGTGGCCGCCAGCGTTCCTGCCAATCTCTGGAAGGGATCGGGCTTATGCAGGCATTCCCCGATGAAGGACTTGCGGGAAATAGCCGCGACCACCGGCCGCTCTAAAGCACGCAGGCGGAGCAATCCGTCCAAAATGGCCAGATCGTGGGCAGGAGTCTTTTCCGGTATCCATTTGCCGATGCCCGGATCAACCGAGATCTTAGCCGGGCTTACGCCAGCCTTCGCCGCGGCCCTCACTCTATCTCCCAGCAAGGCAATTATCTCGTTTATTTGGAGCAGATCGCCCGCTCTCTGCCGGGAAGCCATGATGATCAGGGATGCGTCGTACTCGGCCACACGGGCAGCCATATTGGGGTCAGACAGTCCGGAGACATCATTTATGCAGGCGGCTCCCCGCGAGAGGGCTTCGCTTGCAATGCCGGACCTTTGCGTATCAATGGAGACGGTGATATCCAGGTTGTCCAAAATATCCTTGAGAGCGGGAAAGAGCCTTTCTCGTTCCACTGCCTCACTTATGAGAGGAGAGCCTGGCGCCGTGGAGACGCCGCCCAGATCTATCATATCCGCGCCCTGCTCTTGCATGGCTGTCGCCAGGGAGAGAGCCTCATGAGGGCCGGCCACTGAGCCCTGGTAGAAGGACTCACGACTTAGATTGATTATGCCCATCAGCCGCACGGGATGACTGTCTCCGACCAAGACGCGACCCAAAATGCCTTCTATCAATCCCAACACCTCATATCTTGCAACACTACTCCGACAGCCGCAGCAGGATGCCTGTCCTTCTCGCCCTCTCAATAGCACGATCCAGCAGGATCAGCCCTAGAACCAGGTAGAAAACGGCCAGAAATGCACCAATGGCCAGATGATGGGGGCCTGGAATAAATATTGACCTGTAGTATTCTAAAAAATAGGTCAGGGGAATGATTCTGGCAATCGTCTGCAGCAAGGGAGGCAGCACCTCTACGGGATAGTAAATTCCACTCACGAGCAGGATCATACCGCTCAGGCTCCAGGCGGCAACATCCGCCTTCTGGCCGAAGGTGAGAATGGATATGCACACGGTGATGCCGATGACCGCAGCCGTAGCGAAAACACCTGCCAGAAATATCAGCACCGGTAGAAGGCCTCCCTCCTGGAAATCAAAGCCAAAGAGGTAGCGGCTGACTACCGCCAGAATGAAGAAGACCACACTGCCCCGCAGTATGCCGAAGAGTGCTGCTCCAAAGACCAGATGGTAGCTACGAATCGGAGCGATGAAAGTGTTCTTGATGCTCTTGGACCACATGTCGAATAAGAGGACGTAGGCTACATCGATCTGGGCCACCTGCAAAATGGTAAGGGCAATAGCGCCCACCAGGAGAAAGGAGACCATCGAGCCCTCCACCCGCAAGAACCGCGTGAGCAGCCCAATGGATAGCAGGCTGATCATGGGCCAGAAGAATAGCTCGAATAAGGTGAAGATGTTCCTCTTGGAGATGATCCAGTTCTTGTAGGCGCTTGCCAGGTACTTGTTCAATTCACCTTGCCAGTTCAAGGAATACATCCTCCAAATCGGGTTCTTTTATGGTTATGTCCAGGATTCTGGCATGGCAAAAGAGCTTGACTATCCTGTCCAGACTATCCTCGTTTCTGTCGATCACAATCTCCAAGCGGCCCTTCTCCGCTCTTATGCCTAAAACGCCCGGCAGGCGTTCCAGGGCCGCGATGTCTACCGGCCCTTCGTAAGAGACCACCACTTTTTCCCCCAGCCCCAGATGCTTCTTTAAATTGCGGGGCGTATCCAGTGCCACAATCTGACCCTTGCGCAAAAAGGCAATCCGATCGCAGAGCATCTCCGCCTCTGGCATGTAGTGAGTGGATAAGACCACAGAGATGTTCTGTTCCTGGTGAATTCTCTTTATCAGCAGGCGGGTTTTTATGGATATATCCGGATCAAGTCCCGTGGTGGGCTCGTCCAGGAACAGAAGACGAGGGTGGTTGAGCATGGCTTTGGCCAGAGAGAGGCGCTGCTTTAGGCCGGTGGAGAGGTTCTCGAACTTCATATCCCGAAACTCAGAAAGCTCAAAGGCATCGATCTGATCTTCCACTGTCCGGGAGAGAGCGGAGCCATAAAGGCCGTAGAGCATGCCATAGTGGCGCAGGTTCTCTTGCACGGTCAGGCTCCAGGGAAAATTGGGCTTGGCAGTGCTGATGTTTATGACTTTGCGGATCTCGTTGCTGTCGCGACGTGCATCCATTCCCAGGATGAAAAGACTGCCCCGCTCCGGGTAGATGAGAGTGGAGAAGATGGAGATGAGAGTGGTCTTGCCTGAGCCGTTGGGGCCGAGTAGACCGAAGATCTCTCCCGCCTCGATATCCAGGGATATGTTCTGAAGAACTGTGGTACGACTCCCCAAGAAGCTCTTATATATCTTGCAAATTCCCTTAGCTTCAACCGGTTTTTCTGTCATTTTTGCCTTCGTCTTCTCTTGCGACTGAAGAGTTGATCTCCTCTTTTCCATATCAGAAAAGCTGCGAGACCTGCTATTGCCAGGCTTCCCAATACCGGCCCTGCATAGTTTCCTAAAACCCCGGCGCGCGCGAGAGAGATTTGCAGAGGGACAATTATGCTTTTCTCTTGGCAATCAATCTCACAGCCCAGTTGGTAATCCTGCCGGCCGGCATTTCCATCTACGCCTACCGTGAATGAGATTACAGCCAACGATCCGGGGGCCAGGTCTCCAAGCATTGTATCCGGGCCCTCTGTGTAGAAGGGAGGAGCAGTCAGGAGCCTGGCCGAGCAATTATGAAGCAATGTGGCACCATCATTGCTGATTGCCATCCTCAAGATTTCACTTCCACCCGCATAAAGCTCTGATTTAATCCCTGAAATGCGCAAAGAATCATTATTTCCTGCCACAAATACCATACAAGTGAGGTTTTGTCTTTCTGCTTCATAGAGGGGAAAGACCTCGCTGCTCTTCACGCTCACATCCACCTGCCGCTCATAATCAACGGTCAAGGGAAGCCGATACCAGCCGCTTGCATTCATCTTTGCAGTGATATTAAACTGCAACATTGCCGCGCCTCCCGCAGGAAGGATCTTGATATGCTGCGGCCCGGTTGTCACCTTTATGGCTCCTGCTTGCAGGGTCTCTGTTCCGGCAAGGGCGGCATCGATGTTCAAAGCATCACTGCTCTGCATTTCCGCTCTCATCTCCCGCAATATGTCTTCATTTGAGCCGCTCTCGTTAATGGGCATCAGTTCTTTCAGCTCGCCTATATTGGCCAGGTTTATTCGCAGGATACTATCACCTGGGACCAGAGCCGGATTGGCCACACCGGCTGTAAGCTCTGGCCGGCCCAAGGATTTGTAGTGATCATCTGCAAAAAATATGATATCTTCTGCCTGGACCGTACCGGCAAGAAGAAGCAGAATGCTGATGATATGCAGGAGCTTCATCCTCTTTTAAGTTAATTTGCATCCATTAATTAAACCTATCTATCTGGAAAGCACGGTGCTCAGGAAAAAAGCTAAGGCTGCCGTGAGAATTATGGTCGCACCGGATGGGACATCCAGCTCATAAGATATCAAGAGCCCAATGGTCACAAAGATCGCGCCCAATAATATGGAGCCGGCCATGATCGCGGGCAGTCCCAACATGTGCCGCCGGCTTATGGCGCCGGGAATGGTCAGAAGCGCTATGACCATGATTATCCCCACGATCTTGATGAGAATGACCACGCTAAAGGCTACCATGACCAGGAGCAAGAGGCGAAGGCTTTGCACGGGCAGGCCAATGGCCTGTGCATAGATGGGATCGAAGCTCAGGAGAAGAAATTCTTTGTAGAGCAGAAAGACGAGAGCCAGGATGATCAATGTGAGTGCCGCAATAAGCAGAACATCGCTCCTTGTCACGGCTAAAATATTTCCGAAAAGGTAGCCGTAAAGGTCTCTGGCATAGCCCTGGGAAAGAGTGAGGAGCATTATTCCTAAAGCCATGCCGGTGGCCATGAAGACACCAATGGCCGTATCCTCGGATATGCGTGCCCGGGAGCTGACCATGCCTATGCCGAGAGCAGTTATTACGGCCGATCCTATTCCGAAGGCCAGCGGATCGTAGCCCAGGAAGTAACCAAGACCAATGCCGCCAAAGGCAGCGTGAGCGATGCCGTCGCTTATGAATACTATTTTATTTAAAATTACATATATCCCAATTACGCCGCAGAGCACTGAGGCGGCCAGGCCCGCGGCCAGGGCATTTCTCATGAAGTCGTACTGGAGAAAATCCAAATCAATCATGTTCCCTCAAGACCCGATGGGGTGTACCGTGCGCGATCATCTCCACCGGGCAGCCGTAGGCCTTCTCGATGTCCTCATTGCTTAGTTCCTTGGAGTCATGATAATAAAGCCGCTGGTTTAAGCAGGCAATCTTGCTCACGTATTTGGAGATGGCTGTAACATCATGGGAGACCAGCACAATGGCGATACCCTGATCGCGATTCAGGTGGCAGAGCAGATCGTAAAAATCCGTCTGCTGGGCGGAATCAACGCCTGCCGTGGGCTCATCCAGGAGTAGCAGCTTTGGATCGGAGACTAATGAGCGAGCGACAAAGACCCTCTGCTGCTCTCCTCCCGAGAGTGCGCCAATCTCGCGCATAGCCCGGTCTTCCATTCCCACAGCAGCGAGTGCATTCTGCGCAGCTATGCGATCATGGGGGCCGTAGCGGTGCATGAGCCCGGTGCGGCTATATCTTCCCATGAGCACCACATCCAAAACATTAACCGGAAAGCTCTGGTCGAAGACTGTCTTCTGGGGCATGTAGCCAACTCGGCTCCGTGCCGCTGCGGGCGGCAGCCCGAAGATGGCAATGCTGCCCCGATCGGGCTTGATCAGTCCCAGCATTGCTTTTAGCAGGGTGGATTTGCCGCCTCCGTTGGGGCCGATCAGACCGAGAAAGTCGCCGGCTGCAAGCTCCAGATTTATGTCCTCCAGGACGGCGTGCAAAGCCCGGCAGATCCAGAGGCCCTTTATGGATACTATATTCTCTGTCATGCTAGGCTCAGGGCAATCTCTCTTCCAGCATAGGCCATTGTTTCATGATAGTTCTCAGCCAGGGGATCTAGAGTCACAATGCCGGCGTTCATCTCCCGCGCGATCACCTCGGCTGCCTTGGGGTTATACTCCGGCTCAATGAATATGGTGGTAATGTTATTCCTTCTGGCCAGGTCGATCACCTCGCCCAGGTACTTGGGGCCCGGTTCCTTTTCATTCTCCATGAGCGGCACCTGGGATAGGTTGTAGTCCCGAGCGAAGTAGGTCCAGGCGGGATGGTGTACAATGAAGATCCTGTTCTTCTTGCCGGCAAAGGTCTGATTCAGCTCTTCATCCAGGGATTGCAGCTTCTGCAAATAATCATCTCTATTCTTGATATAATAATCTTTATTTGCCGGGTCTACCGCTATCAGTCCGGAGCAGATGTTATTCACCTGGAAAGCAGCATTTCTTAGGGAGATCCAGACGTGTGGATCTATTTCACCTTTCCTCTCTTCCAGCAAGGCGACGCCCTGAGAGGAGTCTACTACTACCATTCTCTTATTGGCCTCTAGCAGCTTGTCCATCCAGAACTCGAGACCCGCCCCGTTCATGACATAGAGATTTGCTTTGGCCACATTCATCATCAGAGAGGGCGTGGGCTCGAAGGTATGGGGCTCGGCTCCCGGCGGAACTACCACCGTAACCTCGACCTTCTCGCCGCCCACTGCCTTCACAAAGTCGCCCAGAGGAGCGATGGTCGTGGCCACCTTGATCCTGTGTGACGCATTGCCGGAAGCATTGCCGGAAAGGGTTCCGGAAGAGGACTCATCTTGTGAAACGCAGCCTGAGAGTATGGTTACTGCCAGCAGCAAAGTCAATATCAAACTATATTTATTAATATTGCGTATCATACTACTACACCTTTTTGGTTTCTGTGGTCAACAGATTCTTGCCGATGTATTTGGAGCGCGTTTTGCCCCCCTCCCGCCAGTAGCCATACCAATAAGGACCGTGCGGACAGCCTTTGCAGTTCTTGCCACAGGAGACCTTCTCCAGACGGTAGGTGATGCAGCCGGTCGTCTGCACATCCAACACCTCTCTGTCATCTGGTAGCTCCTCTGCCAGGGGCGGCTTGCCTCTTTCTAAGATGAGGCGCTCGACGAGGTCCCTGATCTCGTAAAGCACAGAGAGATCCTGATGCTCTAGTGAGTGGATGGTGGTTTTGGGTATCAAGAATGTCTCTTATGTAACTGCCATTTATAATCTTATTGCTTGATTACATAAGAATATGAAAAAAGAATCAACTCTTGAATTCTATCGCATTCTTCTATACCTTTCCATACAGAATCTGCGCTCCCGTCTTGTCACCATTTCCCAGCGTCCTTTGTGGCCCGTTGTAGAGATTCATAACCTGTTCGAGGTCCTTGGTTCGAGGATCGGTGGGCGGCAAACTCCCCCCGTAAGTTGAGGAGTAGATATCACCCATGCCGATGCAGTGGCCCAGTTCATGCAGGGCAACGCTTTGCAGATCCAGCTTACCGGTGCTCTGGGCAGTAGCGAGACTTGTGGTCCACTGATAATCAAGGTTGTACCAGGTATCGGATTCTATAAGGGAATAATATCCATCTACCTTAACGCCATTGGTCCACCAGCGATTCAGCGCAATAAAGCTATTCCCAAATTTTTTCCAGCCATTAACATTGTAGCCGTCTCTCTTGGGTGTCTTGGAGAATGGAGCGTCCACCACCTTTTTGGAATCTACTATCACCGTAGTTCCATCTGCAAAGATATTGCCGGCTACAGCATCATCCCAGGTATTGGCCGCCGCAGCAATAGCGCTTTGCGAGGATGCCGCCGTAAGCCCTGTTGGGGTTCCGGTCGGATTTAGGTAGAGCTGCACCTTGGGATCCAACACGTTCCAGCGATATCCTGTAAGCTTATAAGATGAATAAGATCCGCCAGTCACGGCCGTTGCCGTCTTGGAGGTCGTTGAGACCTTCGCCGCTCCTTTCGCATCATTCAGCCCTAGATTGAGGACGCTCACATCAAAGCTGCCTATGCCGCTTCCATCTCCCAACATTCTTAGGCCGGACATGCCCATCATCAGGTCCTCGCCGCCTTCTGAAACGGCATTGAAGTAGTCGTCGCTCAGAACGAGAACATCATCTATGACCGCAAAGCCGCGGGAAAAGGCACCATCTGACGCTGCAGAAGCGAGATTGGCTTTCATACTGCCCTGGCCGGAAAAGCTGCTTTCCGCCAGCATAACATTCTTCTTACCCAGCGCTACCGAGACCATTTTGCCGCCTTGGCCTTCCATATTTGTACTCTGGCAGGCAAAGGCGCCTTGATCCTTACCCGCATAGAGGCTCTGCGAGCTGGACAGCACGCCATCGGTCACGCTTGCCTCTTGACCGGCAGTGGCACCGTCCTGTGTGCCCTGCAGATTGAGACTCAGGCTACCTGCCCCCGCTACATGCTGGCTGAAACTTGCCGCCTGCCCCGAGGCAGAAGAGTCTGAAGAGACACAAAACGTTCCCTGGCTATCGACGTTGCTGGTAAGAGCATAACTACTTCCGGATAGTGATTGCGTCAATCTATTTTTTCCCCCGCCTTCTGCTTGCAGGTGGGATGAGATTTTGCCGGAGTCTAGGTTTATGTCCTGTTTCAACCACGTTGATCTATCCAGATCATAGCTCTGTGAGGAAGAGGACGTTTCAGCACCATTTGATGTGGATACCTTTACAGTAATTCCCATTGCCGTCGTTACTGTGATGCATATAGTTAAAAAGAATATAAATACAAATCGTGAGATATTTATCGTCATAGAGAATCTCCCCCACATTGCATGTAATAAGTATTAGTAGTAATCAGTATTTTCCCTAGGGTTCATCAGATGTTATAAGTATAAGAAGTTTTTGCGGTCCCCTATAATTAAATATTACTTACTTTATTTTATAATCGATGATATGGAAGACGGTTACTATTATCAAAAAGATTGATTGCCAATAGAGACTGTTATGATAATGTGATTAAAAGGCTCATCAACTGATTCATTAACATGGATCGCCTACCAAGCTAAAATACATCTTTGGTGTCGGTGGAAATTGGCCAGATCATTTCCCTACATTGATCCCTTTCGCCTCAAGATAGTTCTTCACCTGGGCCCACAGTGTACTCGCCTCTGTGCAATATGCCCGCTGCCTGGTGCTGCTCTTGCCTCCGGCCCGACCGGCCTCATGCCCCCATTACCCCAGCCAAAGCCCGCTGCTCTCGCTGCCCGATATTCCCACGGCTGGCTCGTGACCGCGTATGCCCGCGCGCCCGGGGGACGGGCGTGGCACGACACCGGACGGCTCAGGTTTGCTCGCCGCTGACTTGGCCGGTCTGCCGATCCGAGGCTTTGGCGCTGTCGTGACAGCATGCCCCCCTGCCGGGAGTGACGGGTGGGCCACGGTGGTGAATGCGACACAGTCTGAACAGCGCAAGATATTTCCCCTAATATCTCTAAATTATCCTTTATTATGTTCGCCGAATATATCATGGCAGCTCTAGAAAGGGCAGAGTACAAGGTCATCGATGATCCTGAGCCCATATTTGGGGAAGTCCCAGAGCTTGAAGGCGTTTGGGCATCCGGAAAGACTGTAGAAGAGTGCCGAAGGGAGCTCATTTCTGTCATCGAGGGCTGGATTGCCTTGAGGCTTAAGATGGGCGATACGATTCCACCTATCAACAATGTGGGCATAAATGTCTCTACGGAGCCGATAGCAGTTGTCTAAACTCGTTCCGGTATCAAGACGTGAACTTATTCGTCGATTGAACAAGCTGGGATTCAAAGGACCTTATCCTGGATCGGGCCATTCCTATATGGTTCGAGAGCATCTTTATGCGAAAATCCCTAATCTCCACCATGGAAACGATATTGGGGCAAGCCTCTTGGCAGAGATTTTGAGACGGGCAAAAATAAGTCGTGAAGAATGGCTTTCTGCTGGATAGCTAACTAAAAGTTCTTACTGCAATAAATCGCCGTCTTATCGCCCATCATCCCTACCAAAGCCCGCTGCCCGATATCCCCACGGCTCGCTCGTGCCCGCATGCGTGCGCACCTGGGGCCGGACATGGCGCGCCGCCGACCAGCACAGGCTCGCCCGCCGCTGCCCTGTCAGGTCTGTCGATCCTAGGCTTTGGCGCTGTCGTGACAGCCAGCCCCAGCCGGGAGTGATGGGTGGGGCCCGGTGGTGGATGCAATACTGCCTGTCAGGAAGTAGAGGGATTAATATTAGTAGTAGTGTGCCGGGTTCCGATGATAGGGGCACGATTCTGCAGTCCCTCCTTTCATCTCACCATCACTCTCGCTCCGAGATCCGTCATCTGCCCGAAGAAACCCGGATAGGAGACATCCACCGCTTCCGCCGTATCGATCAGCGTCTCCCCTGCTACCAATCCCGCCACCGTGAGCGCCATGACGATCCTATGATCGTGCCAACCGTGCACCTTTGCTCCGTGCAGCTTTCCGCCCGTGATCTCCAGCCCGTCCGGACGCTCCCGGATGTCAGCGCCCATTTTAGATAGCTCCACGGCCATGGCATGCAGCCGGTCCGTCTCCTTGTGGCGCACATGCTCTGCATTCACCACGGTCGTCTTGCCGCTCGCCACAGCACCCAGTACGGCGATGGTAGGCACCAGATCGGGAGTTCGGCTGGCGTCCACCTCTACGCCCACCAGGTCGCCGCCCTTGATGTGGAGGTCCCCTTTTTCCTTATCCCAGGAGACCTTGGCGCCCATGCGGTCCAGGATGTCGATGATTGCCGAGTCGCCCTGCCGTGATGGGAGGACGCCTTTGACAGTGACCTCGCTGCCGCTGACCGCTGCTGCGGCTAACGGGTAAGAGGCCGAGGAGAAGTCTCCGGGAATGGTGTAGCTCTTCAGGCCAAAGCTCTGCCCACCCGGCACAAAGAACTCCTGGCGCTGTGCCTCTATCCGCACGTTCGCGTCGGCCAGCATGTCCAGGGTGATCTCGGCGTAGGGGCGGCTCTTCAGATCGCCCTCTATTACTATTCTAGTGTCCTCTTCCGCCAGAGGGGCAGCGATGAGCAGCGCCGAGAGGAACTGGGAGCTGACGCCACCGTTCAGGTGGGCCGTGCCGCCCCGCATCTTTCCCTTGATCACCAGTGGGGCCATGCCATTGTTGCGGATGGAGAATGCCTGGGCACCCAGCTCCGAGAGCGTGCTCAAAAGAGGGCCGTTGGGCCGGGTGCGAATGGAGGCGTCCCCGGTGAGAACAGCACCGTCGGTGAGAGATGCCACCGCCGAGCAGAAGCGGAGCGTGGTGCCCGAATTCAGAACGTTGATGACATCCTCCGGAGTCTGGGGCCGGTCGGAGACGCCGGTGATATTTACTTCATCGTTAAGTGAGATCCTGGCTCCAAAGGCCTCGCTGGCGGCAACTGTGGCTCGGGTGTCTGCGGAGAGGAGGGGCCGCTTTACGGTTCCGCCCGGTCCCAGGGAAGTTATGAGGATCGCGCGGTGGGTGTAGCTTTTAGAGGGCGGGGCATATACCTCACCAAAGAGAGAAGAGCGCTCGACTGACGCAATCATGATCGAGGAAATGGTAGCGCAAGTATAAGAAATGTGTGCTATGTTATGTCTTGACATAAGCAATTGACGGAAAAATGTTGGCCCGGAATTTGGCCTACATCTTCCCTCAACTGGTGATGAGGGTGAGAAGCCCCCACTCCTCTACCTCTGCTGCCGGTGGTCTTACGGCATTCAACGTAGTACGACACACGTCGAATATAAATTTTGCGCCCCGATCCTGTCAGAGCGGGAATAAATATATGAGCATTTAAGATATAACGAGAAGGATAAGATTAAATGAACACTGCTTCAGGCCTGCCAGTGGGACTACTATGAATATCATTTGCGCCTATCCTGTAAACGTCGATGCTGTCTGCAATATACGCAGTGAGGAGATATCGGCTCTCATCCCATCCAATATGAAAATAGAGCTGAAAGAGTCGATAGGCAGCCGCGAAGACCTCCTATCCTCCCTGCTATTTTGCATGCAGCAGGGATCGGGAGCAGAGATCCTTATCCAGAGCCCAGAGGTGGCCCGGCAGATCGAAGAGTCCTTCTCCTGGCAATTTCGCCTGGGCGGAAATGCCGGCATCATGGCTAATGTCCTGGCTGTACTGGGAGCCCGGCCGGTTCTCAATGCTCCAGCGCTTGGAGCGAAACTGGCCGGCATGCTTCATACCGGAGTGCGCGTGCCTGCTTTCAGCACAGCAGAGCCCGGCCTATCAAGAGGAGAGACCAAAGCGAATCTAGAAAGAGATCAAGACCTAGAGACTGAGATGGTGCATTTCGTCTTCCAGTTCAAAAAGGGAGACCTGGTAGCCAGCGGCCAGAGCAAAATAACCGCGCCCAGCGATAATCGTTTTATTGCCACTTACGATCCGGTGAATACCAGGCTTCTCTCCAGCCGACATTTCGATTTCTATTGCCTGGAAAATATCCGGGAAATCGATGGCGCTCTGCTCTCCGGCTTTCACCTGGCACCACTTAAAGAGTACCAGGAGATCTTTCCCCAGAAAATCGCCCAGATCAAATCCTGGAAGGATAAAAATCCGCAGATCTTCATCCACGCCGAGATGGGCAGCTTCCAGAGTCCTGAGATTATGCAGTCTCTTCTTTTGCTTCTTCCCCAAATTCCCGTGGACAGCCTGGGCTTGAATGAGGACGAGCTGGCGGCGGCAGAAGGATCTACGCCAGGATCATTGCCCGTCCGGTGGCAGGAGACCATGCAGGCGGCGAAGCGTCTGCGTGAAAGCCTGGGGCTTTTTAGAGTGGCGGTTCATACCCGAGACTACATTCTGAGCGTCATGTTGCCGGGAATGATCACAGCCGCTATAGAGCTCTCTGCCCTGCAAAGCGGAGTTGATACCGCAGCGGCTCTGGCTGCCACGGGCTATGTAATTGGAGAGCCTCCCGAAGTGGAAAATCTCGTGGGGCTTGAGGCTAAAGAGGAGTTTTGCCGCAATGGGGCCACGGCATCCGGGAGGGGTGCATTCCTTCAAACAGGAGACACAATCATATCTTTGATGCCGTCTCTCCTGGCAAAAAAGCCAAAGATTACCGTCGGCCTGGGGGATACCGCTACCGCAGCCATCTTTTTCCGGGAACTTACGGCCATCAATAAAATTTGATTTTGATTGCGGCTCTACTTCACCCGCCCGTCTCCAGGTTATCATCCTGCATCTTAACCGCATCCATCATATCTTGTGTCTGCTTGAACCGGTCCTGGATCTGCTCAATGGTCATGCCCTCCAGATCTTTTCTATCCGGAGCCTTTTCGATCAGCTCCAGGGTATCCAGGCGGTAGTAAAGGCCGGTGCTGTCTAAATAGGCCCACGTCTCACCGTCGTCTTCCACCTTCAGCACCTTGACCGTCCCAATGGTGCCCGTGCCCTTGTACCTGACCAGGCTGTCTTCTTTGATCTGTGCCATAATAATCATCTCTTACAGCTTTTGCACAATTATCTCGTTCTCTTTTGAAGCTATGCCCAATATCTCTGCGCCCCCGGGCTTCGCCAGCACCTGGGCTTCGTGAAACTCCTCTGATCCGCAGAGCACATCCTGCTCGGGATGCGTTCCCTGCTCTATCTTGCAGCTCAAACGAGTGCAGGGGCCGATGGACACCACCGTCTTCAAGCGGGGCGATGCGGGATGGCCTTTTGGGAGTACTATGAGCGGTGCGCCTAGTTCCCGAAGCTGATAAATGGTGCAACGTAGGCCGCGCATAACCTTCTCGCCAACGTCTCGGGAAGAGGCCACCATCAGATCCTCCGGATCGGTGAAGAGCACAATCTCCTCTGACTCCGTCTCCAGATAAAAAAAGTTTCCATTCGTCTTGGCTATGGCTAAAGTGCCACTGTGGCCTACGAGATAAGCTATCTCGTCATCCTTGATGAGTATATGCATGGCCCTTAGACAGCCTTGACGTTCCTGGATTTGCAGGAAGGACACATGGGCCTTCTGCCCATTCCCTTAAACTGATTCTTGCAGTCCAGACATTCATAATCTTTGGTGGCCAAAGTTTCGATATTCCCTATGTCCGGCCCGCCTCCAACAGTACACATTTTGCCTTCACCTCCGATCATTCTATGGCACCTTTCTATGGCACTTTGGCATATGTTAACTTATCGGAACATTTTTTTGCATCAGAAGCTCAATGCCCGCTTCGGGCAAGCTTCCACACATCTGGCGCATTTAATGCAGTCCGGCTTATCCAGTATCTCGTTTACAGGAAGCTGCATGGGGCAGACCTTCTGGCACTTGCCGCAATCGATGCATTTCTCAGTGTCCACTTTTAGCTGGTACTTCTTGCCACCAACTGCTCTTTGCATCGTTCCCATGGGGCAAAAAGAGCACCAGGTTCGAGGGGCTATGATTACCCCAAAGAGGATGGCAATTGATGTGGTTAGAATGCAGAGCGTAACAAAAACCATTCCGATTTTGTCCACTACGCCGTCTGTCTGTATAATGCGAAAGATCATGAATCCCATGAGTGCGATGAAGATGGGGGCTCTTAGCCACATGCTCCGAAATAGATGTGGAATTTTCAACTTTCGGCTCAGTGGGGCCAGCCAGAAATCAACAAAGCTTCCTCGCGGGCAGAGATTACCGCAAAACCAACGTCCTCGGAAGGGAGCAATGATCATCAGGCTGGCAAAGACCAGCAAGAGGAAGTAGCCAAGCTTGGGGTAAAATATGCCGCCTATGGATACTATCAGCACCATGATTCCAAGATAAGGGGTGATCTTTAGCATATCATTATCATTGAGCCACGTAAAGATATATAAACAAATCCGGTTAGTTAAGCTTTTTACCCATCAGTATCAAAATGATCGAAATAACCGGGTAGTGAGAGGTTCCTTTGGCAAAGCTTCATAAAGAAAGTCGCTGCAAGCTGGATGATGTACCAAAAGCCAGCGGGATGAATGAGCTTTTGCCTGCACTGAAGGATATTCATTCTCATTACGATCTGATTATCGTTGGAGCCGGGCCTTCCGGGCTTTTTTGCGCCATAAACTCCATGCAAAAGGGCAAAAAGATCCTGATTCTGGAAAAAAAGAACTCCCCTGGGCATAAGCTCCTCATCTCGGGCACCGGCCAATGCAATATAACTCATGATGGCGATATTCAGGACTTTCTTGATCATTATGGAGATCACGGTAGATTCCTGCGACCGGCCCTTCTCGGATTCACAAATAGCGATCTCATCGCCTTCTTTAAAGCAAAAGGACTGGAAATGATCCGGGAAAAGGGGGACAAGATCTTTCCAGAGACTAAGCGATCTAGAGATGTGTTGGATATCCTGATCGAACAATGCCGGGAATGGGGGGTATTCATCAAGTGCAACCAGGCTGTCAAGTCTATAACCAGGAATGAAAATGGCTTTTTAGTGGGCTGTGATGGTGTCAATTATCGCAGCAGGCTGCTGGTAATAGCCACGGGGGGATGCTCTTATCCCGCCACCGGCTCCTGCGGAGACGGCTACCGGTTTGCCAGCGTTCTCGGCCACCGCATAGTCGAGATTGGGCCGGCACTAACCCCGCTTCTCATAACGAATTATCCGTTTTCTGATCTGGCCGGTCTCTCGTTTCCGGATATGAAGATCTCGCTCTACCGTCATGCAAAAATCAGAGAGCATCGGGGCGATATTCTATTTACCCATGAGGGGCTCTCCGGTCCGGGAATTCTTGACTTATCCCGGTATATTCGAGCAAAAGACATCTTAAAGCTCTCTTTTGTGCCGGACGATAAACGAAAGGCTCTGGAAGAATGGCTCGTAGATAAGGCGCGACTGGATGGAGCAAGGAGCTTATTGTCTGTGCTGGCGGACAGGCCTCGCTTTGTGCCGTCATCAGTGCCACTCTATCCCCGGCTGATAAAGAGAATGCTGCAGATCTCGGGGATTGCCACCGACCTGAAAATGGCTCAATTGACCCGAGAGATGCGTAGTTGCTTGATTGATAATCTCGTCGGCCTATCTCTGGTCGTATCCGATCTTTGCGGCTATAGCACCGCCATGGTTACCAGAGGCGGAGTGGAAACGATGGAGGTCGATCCCAAAACCATGCAGTCTCGGCTGATTAAGGGACTGTATCTGGTGGGCGAGGTTTTGGATGTAGACGGGGATACAGGTGGCTATAACCTGCAAGCGGCATTTTCTACAGGAATGCTGGCTGCCAGGAGCATAAAGAGCAATATATTATCATCATAGTAACCGCTGCTTACATATCTACCCACCAAAATAGTCCTGTTCATGGGACAATCCCAATAGGTGATGAAATGCATAAAAATATTATTATTATTCTATTCATGCTGTCGGCGGTGCTGGTTGCGACGGTGGAAGCAGAACTGAAATCCAATGAAAAGCAGGAGATTCTTGCCGCGCAAAATCGATATCGTGCCGAGGTAAATGTCACTGCACTAAACTGGTCCGAGAACCTCTCCCATCAGGCCCAGGAGTGCGCCGATTATAATGCCGCAAACTTTCTGCCTCTGGGACGGCAAAAGCACTGTCCCAAGTCCGGATTTGGACAAAATATAGCTCTTGCGACAACGAGCCTGCATAAGACCCTCACCCAAATGGTCGATCAATGGGGCGAAGAGAGAAGCAATTTCATCAATGGAGAGTATCCTTCCGTCAGCGCCACAGGATCGCTCGGTGCCGTCAGCCATTACACGCAAATAATCTGGCAGGAAACGGCAGAGGTGGGGTGCGCAAAGGCTAACTCCAGCGGATACGAAATTTTGGTCTGCGACTACACCCCGCGAGGCAATATAAACGGCACGGCAGTTTATGCTGCAGGGCGGCCTAAGGCTGTCGAGGTTGGGGCAACCAATGAGTATAAAACACTGACAAACAACTTTGCTAAAATGCCAGAGCGAAGTATTATCATCAATACCGTATTCAACCGGCCCGTCTCCTGCTACTCAACAACCCCGGTTTGAGGAAAGAACGGAGTTCTATTGAGCCGTTAGCGGCAAAAGAGAGGATCACTATTGCTCGACATTCTGAGAGAAAGGCGCAGCATCAGAAGATACAGGGACCGGGAGATTGAAGCAGAGAAGATCGAACTGATAAAGGAGGCCGCGCTGCGTTCCCCCTCCTCTCGCGGCATCAATCCCTGGCGTTTCCTTTTTATCACGGACAGAGCATTGCTGGCGGAGCTGTCCAGAGCTAAAGAGAGCGGCTCAAGCTTCCTGAAAGGAGCAAGCCTCTGTGTGGTTGTCTGCGCTGCGCAGGGAGAGTCGGATGTCTGGGTGGAGGACTGCTCTATTGCCGCCATCATCCTGCAGCTCGCAGGCTGCAGCCTCGGTCTGGGCTCTTGCTGGATTCAGATCAGAAAAAGAATGCACAGCAGCAATCTCTCCTCGGAGGATTACATCAAGCGAGTGCTCGGGTTTCCCGAGAATTTGAGTGTTCTGTGCATGATCGCCTTTGGCTATCCGGATGAGGAAAAGAGGCCGGTTCCCAGTGAGCAGCTCGAATATGAGAAGATCATATCTGATATTTCCCAGAAGACGTAAATCGCGACTAGAAACCAGGATGCACCTCACTTTGCCCCCCAGCAACCCTTAAAAAGGTAAATTGAGGTGTCAATAAATTCTCGGGAACTGGCTTTCCTTTGGTGGCCTGAAGCCGGTTGAGTCGAAGACACCACTAGCCGACATGAATTGCTTATTATCCCGAGTACTCAATTCGCCGAAGCCGTCGAATGTTATCGGTATATTCATGTAATCAAATGCAATGTTATTGACATATGGCGCATTGGCAAAGCCACCCCGGCCCATGCCGCTCGCCTGGAGTGGGGTCTGCATAGAAGACCTGTCCTCAGGGACGATCCAGGACCCTGCAATCAGCTTGCTGTCGTTGATGATATGTCCCAAAGGCGCTTCGCCCCAGTCCCATAGGCCTGTACCATTCCCGATACCTATCAGAACATCTTTTCCGGACTGTCCGCCCAGCTCTACAGTGGCAGATGCCAGAGAGACCAGAACAAAGGCAAAAATGCCAAGTGTGAATAGCTTCGTATTTATCCCTCCAAATATTAATGTGTTCTTACCTCTTAATATTGTTATGTATCATCATTGGCAGTCCTTGCCGCAAGCCAGCAGAGCGGCCCTCAGCATCTCTATCTTGACCGGCTTGCTTACGTAGTCATCCATGCCTGCAGCCAAACACATATCACGATCGCCCTTGAGGGCCGCAGCGGTCATGGCGATGATCGATGGGCGCTCTCCAGCCGGCCATCTTTGACGTATCGCCTGGGTAGCTTCCAGGCCGTCCATTTCCGGCATCTGCACGTCCATTAACACCACATCGTAATGCCGGCGCTCCAGGGCCTGCAAAACCTCGATGCCGTTGGCTGCCACATCCGCTCTATATCCCAGCTTATTGAGCATTTTCTGAGTCACCATCTGGTTAACCAAGTTATCTTCTGCCAACAGTATGCTCAAACCTTTATTGAGATCTCCCTGGACATCGATTCTCGATTCGTGCCTGCCTATTTCGATCGGCCCGCAGAGGGTCGGTTCCACCATGATTGTGAAGTGAAAAGTAGACCCCTTGCCAACCTCACTCAGGGCCCACATCTTTCCTCCCATTAGCTCCGCTAACCTCTTGCTTATGGCCAGTCCGAGACCGGTGCCACCGTACCGGCGCGCTGTCGATGCATCGACCTGACTAAACGACTGGAATAGGCGCCCCATCTTATCTTCTGGAATGCCGATTCCCGTATCTTTTACAGCAAAATGGATTTCATAGTTGCCGTCTTCTACCGCTCTGCTCGAAACAGTGATGGTGATTTTGCCTTTTTCTGTAAACTTCACAGCGTTATTAAACAAATTAATCAAGATCTGGTTTATCCTGGTGGGATCTCCCAGGATCACCGTTGGAACATAGTCTACGAAGGTGTACTCTGTGTCCAGACCCTTCCTGCTGGCATCCATGGCCACCATATCCAGAGACACATCAAGGCAGTCATGCAGGTCAAAGGGCTGGTGCTCCAGTTCAATCATCTCCGTTTCGATCTTAGTGAGATCGAGGATGTTGTTGATGATGGTGAGGAGCGTATCTCCACTGCTGCGGATGATTTCAACATACTCCCTCTGACTCTTCGTGAGGTCCTCATCCAGCAGAAAGCCGGTTATGCCTATTACGGCATTCATGGGCGTGCGGATCTCGTGGCTCATATTGGCCAGGAATTCGGATTTGGCTCGCGTGGCAAATTCAGCTTTCTCCTTGGCCCTCTGTAAATCCTCCTCAGCACGTTTTCGTTTTGTGATGTCGCGGATGGATTCGATCGCCCCCCTGTAATTTCCGTTAGAGTCATAGAGAGCCGATGCGCTTCCCAGGATATAGGCTTCATTTCCGCATAGATTAGGGATGTAGGCTTCGGCATCGAGAGTGCCGTCTTCTTGCCTTTTTATGGTATCATATCGGTTTTCAAAAATCTGATCTGATCCACGCACTGCATCTATGAGTACCGGTATACGCTCACCATAGAAGGGCAAAGCGTATTCGTAATCTCCTTTTCCCAGGATCTGCTCGGCCTTGACGCCGGTCATCTTTTCCATCGATTTGTTCCATGATATGACTCTTCCTTCTTTGTCGATGACGTTTGTCGCATCGGGGAGGAAGTCTATTATGCTCGCAAGAAGACGCTCTGACTCTTTCAGAGCGCTCTCAGTCTTCTTGCGATCGCTGATGTTTAGAGCTACGTGGACCACTCCCGTGACCATCCCCCTGGCATCCTTGATAGGACTGCTCCGAGACAGCCAGGTCTTGCCGTCCGGGGTGATCAATTCTCCTTCCTGGGATTGACCGGTCTGCAGGGCTTTGATGGCTGTGCAGCCTATGCAGGGTTTATCGATTCCCTGGATGATCTCAAAGCAGTGTTTTCCCTTGATCTCGTCCTCGGAGGTGCCGAGATACTCTTTTACTGAAGAATTAACCCAGATGATGCGCATCTGTGTATCGAGATATTCTACTGCCACTTTTCTTAGCCCGCTAAGAATTGCGGCTTTTTCCTTTTCCGATTGATTGCTTTCATCAAAAACCACCTTATGACGGATGAACATCAGACCAATGAGGAGTCCGAGAGTGGCGGTTACCATAGAATAGTTGATGGGACGCAAGAATTCCTGGCCCCAGACGAAGAGCAAAAAGACGGAACTGATCCCAAAGAAGGGCAAGTTGTGAGTCCAATCCGCCCTCCTGTTTTGAACATAGTCCGAAGCTCTAGATCTATCCAATGGTGGAATGTTTATCTGCAGAATTCCTGCCAGCCCAAAAAGGAGGTAGCTCATCACCCAGCCGCTATCTAGGAGGCCGCCGGAGACGAATGTTCCCTGCTGTGTCTGAATGCTGAAGATCACATCCGTTAATATTAATATCGCACTGCTGAGAGCCAGAATAATGATGGGACCCTGTCCACGAGAGTCGAGCTTTCTATAGAGCAGCTCTATCAGAGCAATGAAAAGGAGCAAATCCATGACGGGGTAAGCCAGCGAAACCGCCGATTCCAGATCAAATACTTCTATAGAAATAACAATTGGGGCAATCAGCAAGACCCAAAATACCAAAGTGATCGATACAATAACGATTCCAGCATCCAGCAGGATCTTGATTTTCTCCCGAGGAGAGAACGGTACCTCCGGCAGAAGAAATATGCCCAACGCGAAGAGAGGGTAGAACATGAGGTAGCCGATGTCCGCAAACGAAGGAAATGGGTTCTGATGGAGGACGAACTCGATCACCGACCAGGATAAATCCCCCAGGGTATTGAACAACATGGCGGCAGCAATCATTATCCAGGCTTTTCTGGCCCTGCCCACCAATCGACGCGCTGTGTAAAACAAGGCGGTGGCAGCCAGCCCGCTGATCATGGTTACAAATACATCCTTAATGGGAAGGAGGTTCTCGTTTCTTTCGCTGAGAATCACCAGTGTCAGGTGAAGCAGCATGATTGTGGCGGCCAGAATAGCGGCGGTGCGAAAAGATAAAAACTTGTCACTTTCTGCCGAATCTAACAACTTGATCTTAGTTCCTCCCAGTCATTCAAGATTGAAGAACTTAACGAAAAAGCTTTTGGTAGTCTGCTAATCCCCAGCCTCCCAAAAGCCCATCACCCGCCTCCAGGCCAGGGCGCATTTCGCGAACGTACTTAAGAGATCCCAGGTCCAGCCGCGCCAGCGCAGGACGCGGGCTCCTGATGCTTACAGTCTGCCTGGGATCTCTAACAACATTTGCCAACTTACCGGCTAACCGGTAACCACAATTCTGTCCATCTCACCGGGCGAGACTGGCGAGAAAGCCTGGAAGTATTCTATAAAGGCATCCACATCGCCAATACCGCATACCTTATTCTTTCCAGCACCAAAGACTGTGAAGTTGTCTCCCCCATCCGCCAGGAAGCCGTTGGCAGCAACGCGATAGCTGCCCTTCGGATCTATGGTCTTTCCATTGATCTTGATGAAGTTGATATCGACCTTCTGGCCGGAAGGAGCACTTCTGTTCCAGGTGTAGTTGAAGCCACGCGAGACCTGGACGATGCTATTTATCCCTGGGCTTGGATTGTCAAACTGCTCCTCCAGCAGCTCATCGATCTGGCTGCCGGTCAGATTCAAGGCAAATATGCTATTGCTAAAGGGCTGCACGCTGAAAGCCTCGCCGTAAGTCACATTGCCTGCCCCCTCGCTCTGGCTCGCTTGGTAGATTAGATCGGTGCGTATTCCCCCCGGATTCATGAAAGCGACCAGTGCGCCATCTGGGCTGGCGGAGCGGAGCTGTGTGTCGGCAATGACATCGCCCAAAGCCGATTCACCGGAATTGCTCGGCGTTTTGGAAATATCAGCGGTTATCGATCCAATTACCTTTTGGGTCAAGGGCTTTGCCAAAGTGGAGTACTTTTCCACTATTTCGGAAACATCTGCATCTTTAGGTACGTCGCGGGTGACGGCTACGTTCTTGGCTCTGGCCAAGAGAACATCTCCAGTCTCTTTGCTGATGACGAGATCAATATCGGTGATGAACCTGCCTTGATAGTCGGCCTGGGTTACGATGCGTCCGTCAATGGTGGATACGTAAGACTGATGAGTATGTCCAGTGACGAATACATCCACCTCTCTGTCGCAGCGTTTGACTACATCAATGATAGAACCTCGGAAATTTTTGCTCTCGCTGGGCAGTCCGTCCTGTTGGCCTCCATCATGAATCAGGACGATTATTGTCTTTATGCCCTTTTTCTTCAGCTCTCCAACAACAGCATTGATCGAATCTGCCTCATCCAGGAACGTTAGGCCGCGAACATTAGACGGCGCAACAATTGCCGGTGTGTCTTTCAAGGATACGCCAATGAAGGCTACAAGGATTCCTTCGATTTCCTGTATCATGTAGGGCGGAAAGAGCGTGCTGTTAGTGATATTGATACTAGTGTTATTGCTGTTAGCATTAATAACCACGTTTGCCGTGAGGTATTTGTAGCCTGCACCCACAAAACGATCTTTATCCTGGCAGCCATCTACCTGGTGGCAGCAGCCGTACTGCATGCGCTGCAGCTCCGATACGCCTTTATCGAATTCATGGTTGCCTACAGCAGAATACTCCAGGCCCATCTCGCTCAATGCCTCAATGGTGGGCTCATCGTGAAAAAGTGCCGAAACCAGAGGGCTTGCGCCGATGCAGTCCCCTGCCGATACAATAACTGTATTAGGATTGGTGGCTTTTAGTGCCTTAATCTGGGTGGCCAGGTAAGACGCTCCTCCAACTTCTGCCTTAAAGGGATAATTGGTGGTGTTGTAGTATAGAGTTTGGTTGCCGGAAGGCGGCTCAATCTGGCCGTGGAAATCGTTTAGGGCCACTATCTGAAGCTCAACCGTCTCTTCTGTCGAATTAAGAGAAGCAGAGGTTGCTATAGAAGTGCCAAGCAGCAGAAGAGTGGCAATCAAAATACTCCATTTTAGATTTAACAATTTTAATCCTCCTAATCTTGTGATCTTATAGGGATTGCTTCCAAATAAACCTTGCCAAAAAAAAGAATTTGCTTGATTTTAAATAGATCTTCATAGATCTCAATAGCATGCACGAGGCGGCAGATCATGGCAGTATCGACGACTAAGGTTGTAGTGATAAGCATATTCTTGATTTTGGGAATGGTGCTGGCAGGGGTTTTAATGCAGCCCGAGGCTTCCTTGGATGCCTGGAATATCAAAGAGAGCGACTTTCCCGCAAATGATAGCCGAGAGGAGAAGCTTACCTTTCTGCTCAATTATGCAGTCCTCGCGCCCTCCAGCCACAACAGTCAGCCCTGGAAGTTTAACGTCACCAATGAGAGTATCCTGGTCTTTGCCGACAGATCAAGAGGGCTGCAGGTTGCGGACAGAGATCAAAGAGAGCTGTACATAAGTATGGGCTGTGCCCTGGAAAATCTGGTAATAGCTGCTGAGCATTTCGGCTACAACTGTAGCGTTTCCTACTTCCCCGGAGAGAAGGATCTCGTGGCTAAAGTAGTATTGCAGCCGGCTGCCAATCCCCTCAATCCTTCCAGAGATACTCGGCTCTTCTCGGCCATCTTTTCTCGCCAGACCAACCGCAATCCTTACGAGCCGCGGGCTATCTCCCAGTCCGATCTGGAAACTATCAAGAGCCTCAGCTCTGATGAGGATGTCGGCATCTTCATAACCAGCGATTCTGCCATAAAGAAGGGCTTTCAAGATCTCGTGGTGCAGGCAAACGGCATTCAGTATTCCGATGCCAACTTTAAGAGCGAGCTGGGTCACTGGCTAGGCCAGGGCGTCATGGGGCCCACAGGCATGCAAGCCAAGATGGCTCAGCTGGCGGTTGTCTTTTTAGATATGGGACCAGAGCAATCTAAAAAGGACGCCGAGTTGATCAACAGCACGCTCTATCTAGGCTTCATCAGCACAACAAAAAACGATAGCATCTCATCCCTCAAGGCGGGAAGGGTCCTGGAGCGTTTCTGGCTCGCTGCCGCGGCTCTGGGCGTAAGCATGCATCCCATGAGCCAGGCACTGGAGGTGGGAGAGACAAAGGTAAATCTGACCGAGCTCTTGCCAGCTTCGTCAGGGATGATGCAGGTGCAGCAGGCCTTCCGGCTGGGGTATGCCAAGCCCGGCGGGGCGCATTCTACCAGAAGGCCGCTGCAAGAAGTGCTGATGAAGTAGCAAAGCTGACAAAAAACAAAGAAAGAAACCAAAAAAGAAACGGCTCCATATCATCCTGGAGCCGTTTCTTTTTTTGCTCCTCGCTTTTTCACTTTCATTCTTCATCCATTGATCGGTCCAGCAAAGGCCTCCAGCTTCTTTAGTATCGCTTCTTCCGTCTCCAGTGTGCGATCGCCCAAAACCTGCGCCTCACTCTGGAAGTAATTTCGGAACCTGCCAAACAGCTCTGCATAGGGCTCAGAGACGACGAGGGGCATGGACTGGCGTTCCCATTCGCCTAGCTCAATGGGGACGACAATTCCATTAGCTAAAGTCACGGACGGCACAATCTTCCAGCCCTTATCTGCCGCCTTCCTTTCATCTATCATCCAGTTCTTGAGCAGATCCGCATAGCGAGAGAGAAGTACAGCCTTTCTTATGCCGCTGTTCTGGTAAAAATCAGCACTTGCCCCTGCCATATCCACTTCGGCCTCATCGCTATCCATTACTCCATTTCTATCCCTGTAGCTCACGGTAAGCCGCATGTTCCCCTGATTGGAGAGCTTCTTCAGCTTCACCAGGATCACTCCGCCCTTAACCTGGCCGTTCTCGGCCTTGGAGGGGAATAAGGTATTGACCTTCATCAGCTCGCCCGTGGCCTGGTCCGCCTCAGGAGAGCCGTAGACTTTCTCAATCTCGTAGCCCGGCGCATCCAGCTTAAGGCGCAGATCAAAGACCAGTGGCGTGACCATGAAATCGAATTCATCGTTCATGCGTGTCTTGAACTCGCTGGCAGAGTGGACCGAGTAGTAGTTGGCTCCCTTGATCTTGGTGATGCCCTCTACCAGCGCCGTGTTGAAGTCCACGCCGATACCGATGAATGTGGTGTAAATTCCCTGATCGGCATTATCCTCCAGCATTCGGTAGAGCGGGAGGTCGCCGGTCTCTCCCATGTTGGGCATGGCGTCGGTCAAAAAGATTATCCTGTTCTCGTACTCTGATTTGTCGGCCTGCAGGAATCGATTGAAGAGGGCGGTACCATCTTGCATTCCTGCCTCCATGTTGGTTCCGTATGTCTCCTTGATATTGAGGATGCGGCTCTTCAGCCTCTCTGGGTCTTTATCGGCAACGCTGGTGAGCGGATCGACCAGGAAGGCATCGTCGCTGAATATTACCAGCCCGAAGCGATCCTCCGGCTTGAGCTGTCCCAGGAGGGCGACCACCGACTCATCGGCAATCTGCATCTTGGTCTTGCTCATGCTGGATTCGTCCCCTTTCTGCTCTACCTTATTGCCGAAGCGATCGTAGTAGTATTCATCGAAGGGGCTGCCCATGGAACCGGAGAAATCCAGCACCACCACAAGGTTCAGCTTCTTTCTCTGGAAATTGGTTATCCCTGAGTTCAGGCCCACAGAGAGATAGTATTGCGGCTGCATTGATATGGGATCTTTAGAAACGGCATAGCTGTAGGACGGGCAGAAGAGCTTCTTGCATTCCTGAGCCTTGCCGGTATCAAAGTAGTAGTCATAAAACAGGCCCTCGTAGGTCACATCGCTTGGCAGGGGCAAATAGTCCTGCTTGATGTTCTCCCGGAAGCTGTTGATGTCCTTGGCGCCGTCCGCAGAGAAGCCGATATTGGTGCGGGCGGCAACAGCCGGAGAAGGCATGGCGTAGGACATGCGGGGCTGACTGCCAATAGCTCTTGAGACACCACCGGCTCCTGCCGCCATTGGAGCGCTTTCATCCGCAACCTCTGATTCCTGGACAAGGAATTTTACGGAATTGCTCTTGGCCTCGTTCACTGTAAACCACAGCTCATAATCGCCTTCCAGGCCGGCCTGGTACCATGTAGTGTAGCCCTTGCCCTTCTGTACGAAAGTATTGAGGATTGTGGCAACAGAGCCGGTGGGGTAGAGGCAGAAGAGCTGCAGCTCTCCGCTTGTCTCCGGCATTAGCCGAAGTTGTGCCCAACTGCCGGCAGGCATCTCCAAAGAGGTGCGCGACTGTTTGCCCCTGGAATCGACTATCAAAAGGCTGCTTTTGTCCGGCAGAGCGTTCATCGATCCGTTCTCCACCAGTCGAGCCGAATCTTCGGGGGTCTCGTAAGCATACCAGCTTGATTCCTGGTCCGATGCAGGAAATGACGGATCCGAAGCTGTACCGGGATACAGGCTGATGATAGCAATTACTGCCAATGGTAATATGGTCCGATTTATTTTCATAACCCACCCATCCAGAACAATATAATTATAACCAATACGCATTTTTTCTATTTAAGGTCATCTTTTTATTACCACTTATTGCTCCAAATCCCGTTACAACATGCGACGGCGCCTTTGATGCCCCGCAGCAGAGCTGCCGGGGTGCGCCTGCTTGACGGATTCTAAAGCGTAACTTTTACATCCTGGCCGGCAAAAGCTTCCCTGAGATGCTCTTCCTGCTCCTTGGAGAGAGATGTCTTCAATACCTTGACGTTCTTGAACTTCTTTAGCTCGTCCATTACTTTATCTGGAGTGGATTCTCTAACCAGCATGAACAATGCTGAGTTTCCAGGCTGAATGGTGTTTCCGACTTCTTTGATGAATTGTTCGTCCATTCCCGTATTTGCAAACTTTCCGGCAATGGCTCCTGTTGCTGCACCGAGAACTAATCCGAATATAGGCACAAAGAAGAAGAAGCCGATCAGAAGTCCCCAGAAGGCTCCGCCCATAGCTCCCGCCCCCACCATGTTGACTTCTTGATTCACCTTAACCTTGCCGTCTTTGTTTCTGACAATGACCGCAGCATCCTCCAATCCTATTAGATGCTCCTTTTGCAGCTTCAACAGGCTGTCTCTCATCTGCCCGGCACCTGTCTCGGTGTCGAAGGCCAATACGACCAAATCGCTCATATTTAGATCCTCCTTTTTAATCTTATAATATTATAATCTTTAGGTATTTATCGCTTATATACTTTCTGCATAGTTACCATAAGAAGTTTGATTTCCCATGAGCTTGATAACAAAAAGTGATGTTGCCCCATTCCGACCTTGATCCGCCTGCCGGTCTGGAAGGTCTGGCCGATCTGGCCCGGTATCTGCGACTAGTGGTGATAGATTAGCCCTTTAAAAAAGAAGATAAAAATAGTTGGAAAAGCCAGGCGGCTCACTTGATCTTTTTCTCGAGCTTCTTGAGCTTCTTTTTGGCGGATTCGCTACCCGAAGCCGCCTGCTTCGAGAGCTCTTCTGCCTTGGCCTTCTTCACTTTGTTCAGCTTCTCCATCTGTTTCTTACTCGTTGGCATACAGTCACCTCGCTACGCCTTTGGCTGATTCTATTTAGCTTTTTTCCGTATTATTAATATCTATGTATCGTTGTACCAGCCCATAAAACATTTACGCAGCATCGAGTTTTTTTATCCTCCTACGTCAGTCCTTCCCGCTTTTAGATACAGTGTATGCGATTACTGATCACGGGTTTATGCATGCGGGTTCCGAATCGATAGCGTGCGTGGGCTGCTCTGATGATCTCAACATCTAGGATATCGCGAACCTTGGTCCTGTTCGATTTCATATCTTCCCACCGCCAATCTTCTGCATCTCCCTCATCCGCTCCCGCCTCTCCCCGGCAGAGGACCCCAGCGTCGCCAGCCCGAAGGCCATGGGGCACGGCGTCGCCTCCGTCTTCATAACCACCTCGATCTCGCCAGAGGCCAGGCCCCGCAGCACCTCTTTGATATTGTCCACCTCGAATCTATCCTCGATGATCTCCCGAAAGCTCTCCCGCAGCACGGCAAACTCGTCCAGCTTGCCGGCAAAGCCGATGAGCATGTCTGCGTCAAACTGCTGGTGCCGGGCAGACTTCTGCCGTCCCTTGTAGCTCTTCAGGATCATGAATGAGCGAGTGGCGTTGATGCGAAAGACGCTCTTCAGGAGGCTGGTGTTCTGCAAGGATCGAAAGAGAAGCTGCTCGCAGTTCTCCTCCCGGATGGAGCCAATGATGGCCGGCAGATTCACCTTGCCGGAAACGGGAAGGGAGAGCACAAAGCCCGAGTCGGTGGTGGTGATGCAGATATCGCTCATCCTCTGCCGGGCGAGGAGATAGGCCACCATGCGGGCTAACCCCTCATTAAAGCGCAGGCCGTAGCCGGAGAGAAAATAGTAGATCCTGCGGCCACTCTCCTGGAGGCACTGCTGCACCACTATTCTGCAGTTGGTAGGAACCGCATCCTCTCCCTGAAAGTCGATCTGCTGGCGGAAGATCTCGCAGATGGAGCGGGCGCTGTTCTCGTCGATGGGGTACTGGCTCTGCAGCCAACGGACGACGGCTCTGCTACTACTATCATCATCATCATAATCATCATAATCATGCTGGCCCACCCGGCCCTTCCTCTTTTGGCTTTTCATCATCCAGAGCATGTCGCTCTTGAAGGAGAGAATGCTCCTGGCCAGGTCAAAGGATAAGGGCAGCCTCTCCGAGGACCAGGTGGGGATATTGGGCCGGCCTGTTGCGGCGTCAACGTAGATCTTGCCGCCACGCCGGTAGCAGAAGGAATAGGCCCCACCGCCGATGGAAAAGACATCCCCCTTGTCCAGCTTTTCCATGTATTTCTCATCCAGCCTTCCCACGAAGCGCCCCTCCCGGGTGAGCACATCGCAGGTGAACTGATCCGGTATCATGCCCGAGTTGGTGTAGTAGATCATGCGAGATCTGCCGCCCCGCGTTCCTATCATTTTCGTCTCGGCATCATAGCGAATCTTGGGGTAGATCTGCCTCTCCTGCATGCCTTCGTGGCCTCCCGAGAGGTAGAACACAGCGCTCATCAGCTCCTCTTCGCTTAGGCTCCGGTAGCAGTAGGACCTTCTCACCACCCGCAGCACCTCGTCAACAGTCCAATCCCTCTCCAGCGCCATGCCCAAAAGGTGCTGGCAGAGGGCGTCCAGGGCATTTCTGGGAATATGAATTCTGTCCACATCGCCCGCTCTGGCTCTTTCCAGCATCACGGCGCATTCCATCAACTCCTCTCTCTCCAGAACGATTATCCGGCCTTTTACGGCCTGACATAGGCTGTGGCCCCCTCTGCCGAAGCGCTGCAAGAGCGCGGCAACGGACTTGGGCGAGCCGATCTGCAAGACGAGATCGATGTAGGGCATGTCGATGCCAAGCTCCAGAGAGGTAGAGGAGCAGACGGCTTTGAGCAGCCCCTGCTTGAGACGGCTCTCCGTGTCCTGCCTTGCATCCCTGCCCATGGAGCCGTGGTGGCAGGCGGAGTTCTCGGCATTGTAAAACAGAGGGAAGCGCTGCTTGAGGTTGAATAGCGTTCGCTCCGCTCCATTGCGGCTGTTGGTGAAGATGAGGGTGCTCCGGTGCTCCTGGATATGACGGTGCATGAGCTCGTAGAGCCGGTCGGAAAGCTCTTTTTGTTTCGCAAGAATGAGATCGGGCACCGGACAGAGCAAGCGCAGGTCAAAGCGGCGGGAGAAGCGGCAGTCCACCACCTGCACAGGCCGAAAGTTTCCTGCCAGAAAGTTTGCCACTTCTTGCAGCGGCTCCACAGTGGCCGAGCAGCCGATGCGAACGAAGCTTCCTGAAGCAGGATCGACAGACTGAAAAAGCTCCCCTTCCCGGCCCCTCTCGCCTTTTTGCTCAAATTCATCATGGCCGATCGGCTCACCGTTCTCCTGCAACTCTCTCTTCAGCTCCTCCAGCCGCTCCAGGCTGAGGGAGAGGTGCACGCCGCGTTTGGAGGCGGCCAGGGAATGGATCTCGTCCACGATTACCCAGCGCACATACTTCAGCTTCTCCCGAAAGCGGGGAGAGCTGAGAAGGATGGCCAGGGACTCGGGTGTGGTGTTGAGGATGTGAGGGGTCTTCTTCAGCATGCGGGCCTTTTCCTGGGCCGAGACGTCTCCGTGCCGGATGGCGTGCCTGATCTCCTGCACTTCCAGCCCTCGCTGCAAAGCCAGGGTCTGCATCTCCTGGAGGGGCCGCTCCAGGTTTTTGTGAATATCATTGGCCAGAGATTTGAGCGGAGAAATGTAGAGGCAGTAGACCATGTTTGCAAGCTCCCCCTTTGCCGCCATGATGAAGAGCTGGTTGATGATGGAGATGAAAGCGGAGAGGGTCTTGCCCGAGCCGGTGGGCGAGCAGATGAGCACGTTCTTGCCCTGCGCGATGAGGGGCACGCCCAGGCGCTGGGGCGGAGTGAAGAGGCCTTCGGCGAAGCTGAAAGAGGAAAGCCACCAGTCCCGCACGACGGGGTCGAAGAGGGAGAGGAGGGCGGCGTCTTCGGGGGAGACAGGCGGGGCGGCGGGAGCAGGGGCGTCAGGGGAGGGAACGGGCATTTACAGGGAGATTGGAGGGGATGCGAAATAGATCTTTTGGCGTATTATGATGATCAATTCCCGTCTTCCAGCAGCGGATCTCGTCGCCCGTTCAGTGCAAACGCCTCCTCCCTCTCGATGCAGGTGGGGCAGGTGCCGCAGGGCCGCTCTTCCCCCCGGTAGCAGGACCAGGTTAGCTCGTATGGTACCCGCAAGGTGAGACCCATCCTCACGATCTCCGCCTTGCTCATATCCACAAAAGGAGCCCGCAAATCTACGGGATGCCAGGCAGTAGCCAGCCGGATGGCAGGGCGCAGCGCCTGAACAAACTCTGGCCGGCAGTCAGGATAGATGGTGCTATCATTCTTGTGAGCCGCGTAAAAGACCTCGGGAATCTCATGAGCCTCGGCGTAGCCCGCCGCCACGGAGAGCATGATCATGTTGCGATTGGGCACTACTGTTTTTTTGGCGGCCTCTTTTGTGTAGTGACAGCTTGGCACCTCTTTTCCTCCCAGCAGTGCGCTGTCGCCCAAAAGGCATGCGAGAGAGCTGAGGTCGACGATATGGTGCATGATGTCCAGCCTTTTTGCAATCGCTTTAGCCGAGGCTATCTCTTTCTTGTGCCTCTGGGCGTAGTTGAAGGTGAGAGCCGTCACCTCATAGCCGTCAGAATGCATTTTGAAAAGCAATGTGGTCGAATCCACGCCGCCGGAAAGAATTAAAACGCCTTTCATAATGACCTATCTTTGTCCTTTGCCAGAGGAGTTACCAGAATCTTGTCCACTCTGCGCTCATCCATGTCTACAACCTCAAAACGGTAGCCACCCCACTCGAAGTGGTCTCCCGCGGTAGGTATCTTCTCCAAATGCGCCATCACAAATCCGCCTAAGGTTATGTATCGATAATCCTCTTCCTCGGGCAGCCCTTCCGGGTCGATCGTCTCTCTGAAGTCATCCACCGGCAGAGCGCCGTCCACCAGCCAGGAGCCGTCTTCCCTCTTCACTACTTGCAGCTCAGCCAGATCATCGATGTGCGGTATGT
>JAPKXZ010000030.1 GCA_026394555.1 Methanothrix sp. | reverse complement strand
CGCTCCCCTTCCAGCCAATCCCTTGCCCATTGCTCCATACCCCTATGTAGGGAAACTATATCTATATAATTTTATTGTTTAAAGACGATGTAGTTGGATTGATATTAATATTTTGTATTCCCCACTCGATGGGAGTTAAGGATCCGAAGTATTAGTAAAATACATGCCGTCCACCCGTTATCTTAAATCGATTCATTGATTTAATTCTTTATTAAACTATCTGCATTTAATTTTGATCCATTTGAAGACCTTAAGCTTGTCTCCCATGCGATTTGATCGCTGGTAATATATCTTTGCCCATATCGTCTAAATCCTTCTTGCCTCGCTGGTGCAGGAGCAGAAACCCATCCGTTAGCCTCCGGGCCAAGAGTTGCTCCATCAGATTGCAGGAAGCTCTGTGGTTGGTGACATCAAAGGGCTCAGGAAATGAGCACTCGTGAATGAGCAGGTAGGCCACCTTTGCCAGAGCGCCCGCGCGTGGGCAGGGTTTCGATTTCTCCGGAGTAGACCACCACATTTTCTTCAGCTAGAAACAGGCAGCAATAAGGCTGATATTCCCATCAGTCGCATGAGCGAATATGTCAGGCCCTCATTTATATAGCATTAAATGACTCTATGTATGCTAATGGCACGCAAAGAGCGGCATGATGTATCCAATCCACAAGGCGGCTGGGATGTGAAAAAGCCTCATGCTGAGAGGGCATCGATGCATTGCGATACAAAAGCTGAGGCTATCGACCTTGCAAGAGATATCTGCAAAGGCGGCTGGATTGTTACTCGCCGGGGATATATGGTCCCTCTCGATAAGGGAAAAGAAGGGATACATAAAAAGTTTGATGAGATATTGAGCACCTCTCCCGATTAAAATGACATCCTGCGGCTCGTTCTTTTCCTTTTAACAAAAGCGATTCTTGCCTTCCTACCTTCGCATGAAGGATACGTTACGGGATGGAAAGCCGCTTCCTCAACCTATAGCTGACGGCATAACCGATTCATTCACTCATTTATCCCATAGCTACGACTCCGGCTCTGAGCAGGAAGACCAAGCTCGCATATCACTCGCCCTTGATGCTCTGATCGAAACTACCTACCTGTGCTATCAGATCGTAGTAATCTCCATCGGCTCGGAGATTTCAGCCGTCTGCGATGATCCGCGAAAGGCGAGATTCTGCATCAACATGAATTACAGTGACTTCAAGAAAGAGTATGCTCGATTCAAAGCAGCCGGAAACGAAGCCAAAAAGCTAGCGGAAATGAAATCGGATGCATCCTGCAAAGCTGCAATTAAGGCTTATGAGGACGCGATAGCCATTGGAGAGGGCCTGCTAGACAAAATCGATTGGATCAAGATCGAAGACTCCAATCTAGAGAGCGAACAAGCGTTGGCGCTTTCTGCAGTTAGGGAAGTGAACTCATCGACCAAAGATAAAATGATAGAGCTGCTAAATAGACAACTCTCGCTGCACCCAAGGAGAAGCTTTGCGGCAGTCGTGATCATTTTTATTGCATCGGGATTTATCAATGCTTTTTTAAAGAATATTTACGACCAAATGCTGGGTCCTTATGTCCTTCAATATCTCAAAGACATTGGGATGACTTGACCTTTTTTATTCATCATTAAGAATGAACACTATCTGCCTAATGGCATCAAAAGTGTATCGTAAAGGCATTACTCGCAAAATCAAATGATCCTAAGCTAGATCCCCCACCAATCCTTCCGAAATAGCTGCAAACGATAATATTAAGTGGATAGAAAGATCTTGGAATGTAGGTAACGAGAAGGACAAGCCAACCTCATATTTAGCCTTCGGAGGGAAGAAAATGGTCAAGCAAGAAGCCGAGCAGAAATTGAAAGCCATGGCAACAGAGGGACCGCAGAAAGATAGCGACCGACTGGGCAGGCTTGCCATCCAAACCCTGGCCTTCCTGGGAGGGCTGGCTGGATTACTCATCGCGGCTTTTGATCTCATAGCCTCGCTAATCGGGCTCTCGTCATCCCACATCCCCTCCGGCTGGAGCGAGTTGGGCCAGTCCGGGGGCATTGTATTCCTGCTGCTGGGGCTGGCTGGGATTGCTGGCGCATTTCTTTACACCAGAAACAAGAAGAGAGCCGCGTGGCTTCTCCTCGGCAGCGGGCTCTTGGGCTTTCCCGTGGGGTACCTTGCCTGGCTTCCTTTCCTGGGCTTTCTGGGATGGGTCCTGTGGATTCCTCCGGGTGTGCTGCTCACAGTCGCCGGTCTCCTGGCCTGGATCACTCCGGAGCGGCTCAGGGCCCTGCTCGGTCAGGGCTACGCGGCTGTAGATAATGCTAATAGGAAATCTATCGATCAGGCACTATTTGTAAGCGCGATTTTTGTGGGAATAGCTCTGCTGACTATTATCCTCATGTTTACCGGCCTTCTATTCTTGGGTGCGGAGGATTCTCTTAAGGGGGACACAGGCCGAGATCAGGACGATTTTAACAACGCGGGTATAGCAGGCAGTATGGGAAGATGGGACAAGGCCGTCGAATCATACGATGACATCATCTCGCGCAATCAATCCAACGTCCGGGCCTGGGAGGAGAGAGCTTATGCCCTGCAAAAATTGGGCAGATACAATGAAGCTAACGAAAGCTATGAGAGGGCACGGGAGCTGAATCTCGAAAAGGAAGGCTTAAGCAATCATTGATCGATAACACTTGTTATTAGCACAAAAGTGCCCTGGACCTGGGCTCAGTCCGGGCATGAGGAGGGAAGAGGGAAGCAACGAGATGAACCTCAAATCGATCGAAGAGGTCAAACCACCACGCTCATCATATCCCAGCCCACAATGGTCGGCGCTCCGGACAGCTCAATCACCTGTTCAGCCATCTCGTCCTCGCATCCCTGTGCCTGTGGGTAGAGGTGAGTGAGCACCACGCGCTTAACGCCCAGGTTCTTGATCATGCTGCCCAGTTTTTTGGGCGTGGTGTGGTTGGTGACATCAAAGGGCTCAGGAAATGAGCACTCGTGAATGAGCAGGTCAGCCTCCTTCGCCAGAGCAGCCACACGCGGGCAGGGCTCAGTGTCTCCGGAGTAGACCACTACCTTTTCCTCTGCCTCCAGGCGGTAGGCGAGAGCCGTCACGCTGTGGCGCGCCTCCTCGGCAAAGATGTCAAAACCCTTCAGGGTGAAAGAATCCATGGGTTTAAGCTCCTGCACCGCCACACTCATCTTCTCCAGGTTGGGGTAGACGCTCTTGGCGATCCTAAAATAGACCTCTGTGCCCTGCGGCCCGAAGATTTGCAGGCCGGGCATATCTGCTAGATAACGGGCATTGGCCAGGGCCAGCAGATCGGAGACGTGGTCCAAATGAAGGTGCGTGAGCACCACCGTGTCCAGCGCCTCCAGATCGACTCCCACCTCGTCCAGACGCAGGAGAGTGCCCGCCCCGCAGTCCAGGAGCAGAGTCTGATCGTTCTCCACTAATACCGCCGCCTGGGAGCGACCGGGCTGGGGGACTCCCACGCCCGTTCCTAGCATTGTGACCTTCAGGCTCATGTAGCTCTTATTGGCAGCCAATAGTAAATAATGATATTCATCTCAGCAATGAAAAATTTAGATCCGTTGGCTTTTCCCCAATTTTGGGGTTAAAGCTAAAGGACGTCCTCATATTATCATAAAAAAATTAAAGGCCTGGCTTATATCCTCGCGGCTCATCCACGATCTCGATCGTGGCAATGGCGTGCTTGAAGACCAATATCTCGCCCTTCGCGGTCAAGAGAAGAATCTCATAAGAGTTGAACGAGTCAATAGTTCCAGTGACCGGCTGGCCTCCAGAGAGCAGACGAATCACGACTTTCTTGCCTTTGAATTTGGGAATAAATTGCGGCAATGATTGTCTTGTAGTGGACTTTTCTTCTTCAGACATTTCCATCCATTAATCTTAAGCAGGCACTACTTATTAACCTGCCCCTTCTCTCTGAAAATAAATCATCTGTTCTTAAAGAGTCTTGTCCTGCAGAGGGGCAGGGCACGGGGTCTGGAAAGTGAGACGGTTCAGCTCCAAGTCCAACATATCGTTCCTGTCATTTTCATCAATCGCGGGCGGATGAAGGAACACTATCGAGCCGGTTCATTTTATTGATTTTTTCCGCTATTTCCTCCCGAAAGAAAGGCAGGATGGCTTGTTCCATCCTTGTCTATGCACCTAACTCTGGCAGGTTCCGCTAATCGTCAGGCCATTATTTCTCTCATTGGTCTCCGGGATTTGATTATCCGGATCTGCCGTCACAGTGATCTCGTTTGTACGGCTGCCACCGATCTTGGAAGTTGTGCTGGAAAAGCCGATAGTCTCATGCAGCGAGCCGCCCGTGACCGGCATGAGAAGAATCAGTTCAGCAACCGCGGTGGGCGTGCCCTGGCGGTTTTCCAGTACTCTTACTTTTACCGGCTGATATCCGGTGGAGCCGCTGGGGGATGCAGTCAATGTCAGCAGGAATGAGACTTGATTGCAGTTGGTATTGTTCTGATCTGCGGATATCGACAGGTCGGAGACGGCTTGATTATTGAAGGGCTCAGAGAGCATGATCGGGGACGCGGACAGCCGGCCTTGGCCCATCATGTTCTGATCATCGGTCCTGGGAAGCTTGCTTCCCAATAAGGGGCTGTCCCGGTTCATCTGAGCGTCTGCAACGAAGGCCAGCAATAAGAAGATGCCAAGAAGCGCCACGAATTTTGAGATCTTATTCATAATCAAAAAGAAGGGAAATATAGATATAACCATTTTGGGCCGGACCCATTGTCGTAAATTCCAGGGTTTAAGGTTTTTTCAGCCATCCGGAAAGCCGAGTTCGCCAATCGAAGCTTCGATATTTGGCTATCGCCTCTCGCCCCAGGATGATGACCGCCAGCCAGAAAGACCCCTCTCCCAAAATGACCAGCAAGGTAGACAGTGCTATCTTTCTTTCCGCGGAGAAAGAGGTGAGCGGCACGAGCAGGAGGCATCCGTAAAAGGCAAAGGAGGCAACGACTAGGGCTATACCCAGCCATCTCTTCAGGCTTTGAATATCTCTTTTCATCTCTCGCCCCCTAATCAATTTCCAAACACAGAGGGGGGATTATCTCAATAAAATCCTTCGCACGGCCAGCGAGGCATTTTTGGCCTGGCAGGATTAAGGGAAGACAAATGAATCCCAGCCTCGCCGTCTATCAAGGCATGTTGCGTGCCGGCATCAACTTCGCGACCTCGGTGCCCTGCGTCAATCTGCAAGAGCTGCTCGCTCTGGTTAGCGACGACCCGGAGATCATCCACGTGCCCGTCACCCGCGAGGAGGAGGGGGTGGGCCTGTGCGCCGGGGCCTGGATAGGGGGCCACAGGCCCGCGCTGCTAATGCAAAACTCTGGCCTGGGAAACAGCATCAACGCCCTGGCGTCGCTGGATTTGCTCTACGGCATTCCTCTGCTCATGATCATCAGCCACCGGGGCGGCATGGGCGAGCCGGTTATCGGTCAGGTGCCCATGGGCCGGCTCACCGTGCCCCTGCTCGAAGCCATGGCCATTCCTCATTTTGAGCCCAGCCCGGCAGAGGCGGAGGAGACGGTGGCACAGGCCTGGAGCCAGGCGGCGGCGGGCTGCTGCCCCGTGGCTGTGCTGCTGGATTTAGAGTTTTGGAGGGGAAGATGAAGCGCATTGAGGCCATTGCCCTGGCCGCAGAGGCGGCAGCGGCCCAGGATGCGTTGCTGGTCAGCAACATCGGCTTTCCCAGCCGGGAGCTTTTCTCGGTTAAAGATCGCCCGGAAAACTTCTACATGCTTGGCTCCATGGGTCTCGCTTCCTCCATTGGCCTGGGCCTGGCCCTAGCGCTTCCCGAGAGAAAGGTAATGGTCCTGGACGGAGACGGCTCGGTGCTCATGAATCTGGGGACGCTGGCCACCATTGCCCATTATGCGCCCGAGAATTATCTGCTGGTGATCCTGGACAACTGTTGCTACGGCTCCACCGGTTCGCAGCCCACCTGCACTCATCTAGGCACGGACCTTTTCGCCCTGGCGAAAGCGGCCGGGGTCAAGAAGGTGAGCCTGGTCGAGCGGGCCGAGGACTTGGCTGAAGCACTCTTGGGCCCAGGAGTAGTAATCGTAAACGTAGATGCTGGCAATGCCAATGTGCCCATCATCAGCCTCTCTCCAAAAGAGATTATCGAGCGTTTCATGAGATGCGCTCGACCGGCTCCGCCATTCGGAATGAACCATTTATGATCCTGCTCTTCAGATCCTCCGCCAGCCTTTCTGCCCGCAGCCGGTCCGATTGACGCAGCACCACTGGGATGCTTCGAACGACTGCCCCATCCCTCTCCAGCCGGATGGCCCCCAGGCGACAGGAGAAGACCGCCGAGGGGCACACGCTGGTGCACAGGCCGCAATGAAAACACAAAGCCTCATCCCGGCAGATTTTGCCCCCTTCGCTCTTTACCGCCCTCATGGGGCATGCTTCTTCCACCAGGCAAGGGTTGCAGCCCGAGCAGTTCTCTGGTTCAAACTCTACTTCCAGATCCACATCCGTCCAGACATCACCGTAGTCGGCCTGGCCGATGACCGTCCTGCTGCAAACATCGTTCACAGGCAGAGCAATGTCTCTGTCCGGTCGGGCAATCTCCTCCAGAATCGTCTTGCTGATAACGGGTATGGGAACGGCCCAGGAGCAGATGCATTCCGGACCGGCAGAGGTGACAAAGCCGCCCATCAACTCCGGCACCATTTTATGCATATCGGCAAAGCCGGACAGATTGGGCCGCTCTTTGCTGCTGCGAGTACCAGTGCCCATAACGAAGCCCTCGGCTCCGTTCATGAGAATGCGGGTTCCCATGCCGATGCTCTCCAAAAGAGGATCATTTTTTAGAGGGTTTATCTGGCCGCAGCCGGAGAATGTCGCCTCCCGGCAATGCGGCGCAAAGCCGCGGGAGTGAAAGATGGTGCCAACCGGCTCCGCTCCCGCATTAACGAAGGCTGAGTAGTTCTTGAAGGCGTGACGTGATGCAAAGAGCCGGGCATAGGGCATCTCATCCAGTCCGATTTCGGCCTGCAGGCGGCGTCCATCATCCGTCTCCACATCGACGTGAACTTTCTTTCTCTCCACCAGATCGCGAAAGAGGTGGCCTCCCCCGTAATTTTGCCGATCCTGGCTGTGGGCCGTTCCCAGGACGATCAAATCCAATACGCCCAGGTTCTCGTTGGGACAGGGCCCGACCTGTGCGGCTATGCCGTTAATCCAGACTCTCCTGGCCCGAAGGAACGATGCCGGCTTGGCCACGGGAAAGGAGAGGACGGCGTAGGTGCCGCTCATCACGGCTCGGGTGGCAGTAGTGACAACATCGACCTCGGAGAGCCGGGACGATTCGCCCGATTCTACCAGCTCGGCTACTTCCTCTGCCGTGATAACGACAGCCACGCCCTGCATAACCTTTTTCAATATATCCGAATAAGACCCAACCATTGGATTGACATTGATCTATTTCTAGAAACGCTTTTCGCCCGAGGTCCGCTCCTATTAATACTATTGTGGGATTATCTCTGCTTATTATCCATTCTGTGAAGATAATGCCTTGTGGCTGGAAACAGCTTTATACCGATCTTTCTCTGGGGTCTGGCAAAGTCGATAACTCAGGTGATCGCATTTGAAGAAATTCATAATTATGGCCATTCTGGCGGCTGTGGTAGTGATGTCGCTGGGCTGCATCTCTGCTCCGGAGAAGAAGGAGAATGTCTCCGCAAAAGAAAATATGTCCGGCAAGATTTCTACCCTGCGCATAGGGTACCAGCCCAGTACCCATCAGATCGCAGAGATGGTCGCTTCTGAAAAGGGCTGGTGGGCTGAAGATCTAAAGCCCTTCGGCATAACCAATATCAAGGAGTTTGAGTTCCCCACAGGAGTTCCGGAGATGCAAGCTATGGTCGCCGGAGAACTGGACATGGCTTATGTGGGAACCGCGCCGCCCATCTCTGCCATATCCGCGGGATTGCCCGCCAAGATCGTGGCTGCCGTCAATATCAACGGCTCGGATTTGGTCCTGAGACCGGATCTGGTCTACAATGGACCCGCTTCGCTAGCCGGCCTAACTATAGGTACATTCCCGCCCGGATCTATTCAGGACACAGTCATGAAAAAATGGCTTATGGAAAATGGGGTGGATGTCTCACAGGTCGATATCAAAGCCATGGACCCGGGACCGGCCATGAGTGCTCTGTCTGCCGGCCAAATAGATGGTGTCTTCCTGCCGCATCCAGCGCCGGCAATAATTGTGCTGAAAGGCAAGGGCAAACAAGCAGTAGCCTCGGGTGAGATGTGGCCGAACCACGCCTGCTGCAGCCTGGTAGTAACGGACAAGCTCATCAAAGAGCAGCCGGAATTGGTAGAGCAGATCATAAAGACCCATATCAAAGCGACCGACTACATCAATGCCAATCCCGAGGAGGCCGCACAGATATACGCCAAGAAGACCAAAGCTAACATCACGGAAATACAGTATTCCGTAAAGAACTGGGATGGCAAGTGGGTCAGCGATCCGCGCGTTCAGGTGCCCTCGACCCTCGAGTACGCAAAGGTCGACTACGAGATGAAGTATACTAAGAGGTTGCTGACCGAGAAGGATCTATTTGATACCAGTCTCTACGAGAAGGTGTTAGGTGCAGAGAAAAGTCAGTAGGACCTTGAATGTCCTGAGAAATCAGGGCATTTCCGTCCTTTCTATTTTTGGATTGATAGCAATCTGGCAGACTGCTGCCTTTCTGGTCAACGACCAATTGACATTGCCCAGTTTCTTCCAGGTAATAGCCGCTTTTCTGGATAACTGGTGGTCTATTCTCACCGAGGACCTGCCGGTAAGCTCTCTTCATTTTGCCATCGGCATGGCGGGCGGTCTAATAATTGCTTTGCCAGTAGGAATGATCATGGGATGGTTTAAGCTTTTTGACAATATTTTGGATCCCATTGTCGAGATCTTGCGTCCCATACCACCATTGGCCTGGATTCCATTTGCTATCATCTGGTTTGGCATAACCAACATCGCCGCAGGTTTTATTATCTTTATTGGGGCAGTCTTTCCCATCTTGATCAACACCTATTTGGGTTTTAAGAGCCTGCCCCGGGTATATGTCGAATCCGCAAAAGTTTTGGGTGCAACTAAGGATTTCGATCTGATAAGATATATCGCTCTGCCTTACGCTTTGCCTTCCATCGCTGCCGGCATAAGGATTGCCATGGGAATTGCCTGGATGTGTCTTGTGGCCGCCGAGATGTTCGGGGTGAGCAAGAATGGTCTAGGATTCAAGATCTGGGACTCTTACGGCCATTACCGCATGGATGAGGTATTCATGTACATGATTGTGCTGGGTCTGCTGGGCCTGGCCATCGATCGCACCTTCCGCTATGTAGTGGAGGATCGGATGCTGAAGTGGCGCGTGGGACTCACGCAGTAAAGTGCAAAGCCTTAATAAGATATTGGAAATCATTAAGGCTTCAGAGATTCGTAATACTATCATTTAGAGGACTGGTCATGAAGAGAAATATCAAGGTTGAACGCCTCAATCAAAGACCGTTGGAGCAGCAAGAAATCGAGTTGGTAGAGCGCAAGGGCATTGGACACCCGGACAGCGTGGCGGACGGCCTGGCTGAGTCCATCAGCCGGGCCCTTTGCCAGGAATACCTTGATAGATTTGGAGCGGTGCTGCATCACAACACCGACAAGACGCAGATCGTAGCCGGTCGGTCCAAGCCCGCTTTTGGAGGCGGCGAGGTCATCTGCCCTCTTTACATTCTTCTCACGGGCCGCGCCACCCGGGTCTTCAAGGAAGTGGAGATTCCGGTGGACACCATCGCCATCAAGGCCGGGAGAAAGCTCTTGAGCGAGTCGCTCTCCAACCTGGACGTCAACAATCACGTCATCCTTGATGCCAAGATCGGCATGGGCTCATCCGATCTGCGGGACGTCTTCGGCCGTAAGGTCCCTTCCGCCAACGACACATCTTTTGGCGTGGGATATGCGCCTCTTTCCGAGACGGAGAACATCGTCTTCAATACCGAGCGTGAATTGATGAGGCTCAAGAAGAGCGTTCCGGCCATAGGTGAAGATATCAAGGTCATGGGCATGCGCCAGGGAGATGTCATCAATCTGACCATCGCCTGTGCCATGGTCGATAAGCATGTAGCCAACCTCAAGGAGTATGTGGACACGAAGAGCGCCATTGTGGAGCACATTGTTGAGTACGCCAAAGAGTTCACAGCGCGGAAAGTAAATGCCCAGATGAATGTGGCCGACAACATCGAGCAGGGCTCGGTCTACATCACTGTCACCGGCACATCTGCGGAGATGGGAGACGATGGAGCCGTAGGCCGGGGCAACCGGGCTAACGGCATGATCACACCTAATCGGCCCATGAGCCTGGAAGCCACCTGCGGCAAGAATCCCATCAACCACGTGGGCAAGATCTACAACCTTCTCTCCACGGAGGCGGCCCGGCAGATAGCTGCCGAGGTGCAGGGCATTGAAGAGGTCTACATCAAAATGCTCTCGCAGATCGGCAAGCCTATCGACGAGCCGCATATCGCCAGCGTGCAGATTGTGCCCAAAGAAGGCGTGGATATGAAGAACCTGGAAGCGGGGGCCACGGAGATCTTGGACGACTGGCTGGCCAATATTCCCAAGCTGCAGCAGATGCTGTTCAGGGGAGAGCTCAGCACCTACTGAAAGCTGCGGATACTTTTGTGCAAACGGGAGGGCGGGGGAAGGCGGCAGTTTCCCTCGCCACTTTTTCCCTAATTATTGCCTTCTTGTTTTTCCATCATTTTTAATGCCGGCGTTTGCAGCATGCTGCAATCTCGCATTAGATCTTTTCAGATCGACTGGAGGCCTTGATGAGACGATCTTTGCTATCCTGGAAAAGGGCTATTTTGCGAACATTTTTCGGACAGGTGCAGGCCGTCAGATTAAAGGTGTCAGACGAAAATAAACCGAGCTGACCTTTGGAGAAACAACCGAATGAACGACGACTCCCGCAAAGACATTCAGATCGGCAGCAAGGCCGATGACAGCTTGCTTGTGACCGGCTCGCAAAACGTCATCATCCAGGCGGAGAAGGTGATGCTTCAGGCGGCAGAGCAGGCAGCCCTGTCGAAGCGCGACCCTGTCCGCATGCTGCGTGTGCTGGCCCTGCTGGCTGCCCCTGTGTACAATCCTCGCTCTCCGGATGTGTCGCCAAGCCCTCTGGACCTGCGACAGGAGTGGCACGTCCTGGCTGATGGGGTGCGCCGGAGCGGCGCTCCCATTCTCCTGGCACGTCTCACCTTGCCCACGTTGGATGCGCTGCGCTACGCTCTCTCTCCACGGGCAATGGAGCAAAGTGCCTTTCCCCATGTCCTGCACTTCAGCGGCCACGCCTGGCGGGAGGGGCTGCTTCTGGAGGATGAACTGGGCCAGATGCACGCCGCCACCACCGCCGAAATCCTGAATGCTCTGAAGGGGCTGCCCCATCCCCTAAATTTGGTGGTGCTCAACGGCTGCGAGAGCGCCACCGACGCTCAATCCGTGGCCCAAGCTCTGCTGGATGGCGGCCTGGCCCGCTCTGTAGTCGGCCACGAGCGTCCCGTCCTGGACGCCGAGGCGGTGGCCTTTGCCGCTCGCCTCTACGCCGAGCTGCCCGGCGGATTCACTCTGGGGGAGGCAGTGGCCCGCGCCAGAAAGGAGGTCACCACCCATGACGTTATCCTCCTGGGCGATGAAGAACTGCGTTTTGAAAACCTGAGCGGCGGGGAGCCGGTAGTGGATGAGCGCCGCCCGCGTGGCAACCTGCCCCTACAAAGCGGCCTCTTCCTGGGGCGTGGCCGGGAATTGGTGCAGATCAGCCGTGACCTGGCTCATCCACCTGCGGTGGTTGTGCTCTCCGGGCCGCCGGGCATAGGCAAGAGCAGCCTGGTTCTGGAGGCGGCGCAACGCAATAGCTGGCGGTTTCCGGGCGGAGTGGCCTATGCCGCGGGACCACGACCTGAGGATGCCCGTACCACGACCGCAGCCGAGATGCTGACCGTCCTGGCCGGCGCCCTGGGGCTGGAAAGGACAGAGGACCTGCTTTTGTACACTGCTGCAAAACCAACGCTACTACTCCTGGACAACCTGGAGTCGCTTGCTACGGAGGAAATGGCTCGCCTGCGGGATTTTCTGCGGCAATTGGGCGGGGAGAGCGCGGCCATTGTCGCCCTGCGCCCCTCTTGCGAGGCTTTGGAGGAGCTGCCCTCCGCCAGGCCTTTGCCTCTGCACCGCGGCCTCTTGGTTGAGGAAGCGGCCCGCTATGCTCTAGCTCTGGCCAATCAGCGGAGGATCTCCCTGACATGGGAGCGAGCCCTATTCATTGCCAGGGCTGTGGACGGACATCCCCTGCTTGTGGAGAAATTAGTGGCTCAGGCCAGGCGACGGGACCTGGACGAGCTGCTGGAGATGGTGGCCAAAAAGGAGGGCGATTTTGCATCCCTGATAGAGACGGTCTATTCCTGGAGCGCAGCCCGTCTGGACGGGGCTGGGCTGGCCGCCTGGGCCTCTCTGCTTCTCTTCCCTGCCGGATGCGCTCCAGAGAGCGTTTTGCGAGCAGCAGCCGGGAAAGAAGGACTGCAGAAATTGCGGGAGGCAGCTCTTGCCGACTTTGACCCTTCTGAACAACTATGGCACTGGCACGCCACGGTTGCCGAATACGCTCGCAGCCGCTGGCCGCACTCTCCGGAGGAGCGGCGCTCCCGGATGATTGCACTCCTTCCGCCCTGGACCGAGTGGCTAAAGCGTCAGCCAGCCGGGAAGGAGCTGACGCTCTCCAGGCTGGAGGCATCCCGTTTCAACCTGGATACCCTCCTAGAAGTCTGCTCCTCTGCCTCATACCAGGAAGCCTGGTTTTTCCTGGAGGAACTTGATGCACGTCTGCCCTCGCCAGAGCGCACTTTGACTTTGAGAGAGCTGGCAGCAAAGGTGTTAGAAGCGAAACTGCATGTGCTTCCGGCTGACGATAAAGCCGGGCGAGCACGATTGCTAAACAACCTGGGAGTAGCGCTTTCCGCCCTGGGGCGGCGGGAGAAGGCGCTGCAAGCGTCGCAGGAGGCTGTGAACCTTCTTCGCAAGTTGGCCGTTTCCAATGCGCAGGCCTTCCTGCCCAACCTGGCGATGAGCCTCAACAACCTGGGCGCCATGCTTTCCGCTCTGGGGCAACGGGAGAAGGCACTGCAAGCGTCGCAGGAGGCTATAGACGTCTATCGCAAGCTGGCGAATGCCAATGCGCAGGCATTCCTGCCCGACCTGGCGATGAGCCTCAACAACCTGGGCAACAGGCTTTCCGCCCTGGGGCAACGGGGGAAGGCGCTGCAAGCTACGCAGGAGGCTGTGAACATCCGTCGCAAGCTGGCGAATGCCAATGCGCAGGCATTCCTGCCCGACCTGGCGGCTAGCCTCAACAACCTGGGGCTCAGGCTTTCCGCTCTTGGGCAACGGGAGAAGGCGCTGCAAGCGTCGCAGGAGGCTATAGACGTCTATCGCAAGCTGGCGAATGCCAATCCTCAGGCATTCCTGCCCGACCTGGCGGCTAGCCTCAACAACCAGGGCGCCATGCTTTCTGATCTGTGGCAACGGGAGAAGGCGCTGCAAGCGTCGCAGGAGGCTGTAGACGTCTATCGCCAGCTGGCCGCTTCCAATGCGCAGGCATTCCTGCCCAACCTGGCGGCGAGCCTCAACAACCTGGCCGTCATGCTTTCCGATCTGGGGCAACGTGAGCCTGCGCTGCAAGCGTCGCAGGAGGCTGTAGACGTCTATCGCAAGCTGGCCGCTTCCAATGCGCAGTCATTTCTACCCGACCTGGCGATGAGCCTTGTTGCCTACGGCAACGTGCTGCTGGCCCTGGAGTGCCACTGTGAAGCCGCCAGTGCCTTCGCCGAGGGTTTGCAGCACCTGGTCTCCTTCCACAGGGACCTGCCCCAAGCTTTCAGCGGCCTGGCCCATGCTTTGCGGCGAGACTACATCGAAGCCTGCCAAATGGCGGAGCAAGAACCGGACAAGGATTTGCTATCTCAATTCGATTGATGGATCTGCAAAAATTGACGGTAATTTGTCTGCCAGGGATGGTTCTGTAAATCATCTGAAAATCGTTGCATCATCCTGGGTAACGTGCCATGTTTGCTAGCAAATAGCAGATGTCCGTCCAGAAGGCTCATGCCGTTACCGTCCGCCATTCCTCACTCGGCCCCACTCTCGTGCGCCCAGTTTTGTGCATGAGGCAAATCGTGACCGTTGTGGAAATGGACGACCAGCAATGCTGCTGACACCAGCGGGAAATCAAGATCGCCCCTGCCTGAACCCCGGCGGGCCCAAGTGCTCCCAAGCCTGCGGGCCTGGGGCCGCATGCCGGGAAGGTGCCCAGGGCCGGCCAATGCATTTGTCGGCAACTTGTTGCGATCCGAAATAAGAGTTAAATCCTTTCAGCGCACATAAGGTCATTGCTATGTTCGCAGAGTACGTTCAAGCGGCTTTGAGGCACGCCAAATATGAGGTCCTGGAAGACGATACCTATATGGCAACCGTAGAAGGCTTCCGGGGCGTCATTGCGGTTGGAGACACAATTGAAGAATGCAGAGATGACCTCATAGGCGTTATCGAAGGCTGGGTGGCATTGGGTCTGCGCCTTGGACACACCATACCATCTATTGACGGTCACACCATAAACGTTTCATTGGAGCCGGTGCCGGTTGTCGAATAAACTTGTACCCGTCTCCAGACGCGAACTCATCCGGAGATTAGGGGATCTGGGATTTCATGGACCCTGTGCCGGTTCTGGCCACGATTTTATGGTTAAGGGCGACATTAGAGTTACAATCCCTAATACACATCAAGGGAAGGAAATTGGGGTTAGGCTTCTCACTCAGGTTCTGAAAGAGGCCGGGATCGGAAGAATGGATTGGCTCCAAGCGACCTGAGATTTCTAAAGCTGCATAGTTTGTCGATGGTGGCAGGGCTCCGCAGGACCGTATCCTCTTGTGATGGTGGCGATGATGTCGGAACGATAGGCCTCTGCTTGAACCCCGGTTAGCCCAGGGCTGGCCACCGCCCACGCGCGCGTATGCGAGCGGGCCCGCCTGTGCCTGGGAGAGTTAGCCGATTTATCGGTTGAAAGATCAAGATCATCTAAACCTCGACATAGTCCGACAGTCTCATCTGTCCTCTCGGTCCAGATTCCATGATCCTCTTGAAGTTCTCCTCCAGGACTCTTTGCCTCTGCCTGATGATCAGTTCGGCAAAGATTGCTGCCATTTCCGCATATCTCTCCTCGTTGCCATGACGAAGAGCCAGGAGATACTCGGGTCGGTCCTTGCCCAAGAATAGCAGTTTTGGGTAAGGCGGCTTGCTTCTCATGAGCAGATAGTTGAACAGTTCCCTGCCTACCCGTCCATTGCCATCAGTGAAGGGATGAATCATCTCGAAATAGTAGTGAAATAGCACCGCCTCCTCAAAAGGGTGGGCTCCGGCCTGCATATTATTATAATAAGAGTTGGTTATTTTTTCCAGCTCTTCCTCGATCTCAAACGATGGCGTGAGAGCCTGGTCACAGCCGCTTATGCCGATAAGATCGGTGCGGCGGAAGGTGCCGGCCGATTCGTAGTCGATGTTGTTCATGATCAAGGCGTGCAAGTCTTTGATGTAGCGAAGACTTATCCTACCAGGATATCTGTTCCTGTAGTCTATAACCCTTCGAAAGTTCTGGACCTCGTTGATCTCTCGCAGGTTCTTTTTCACGGGCAAGAGGCCGCCATAAAGAAGGTCACGGGTGTCTCCCAAAGTTAGGGTGTTGCCTTCGATGGCTGTTGTGCCCTGCACGTAGTTTATCTCGAATTCCTCTTCGTACTTTCTCTTTTCATCTGAGGTTAAAATCTCATTAAAGACCTTGTAGGTGTAGCGCAACAGTTCCAGACGCTCGGACATATCTTTGCGAAGGTATCTGGAGGAGTACCTGGCATGGCTCAGGCGAGAGGCCTTCTCCACTGCCTGGGTCTCGATCTCCAGTGCCAGCCTTTCACTCAGGCTTTTCAATTCTCCTGGCGAGGGGGCAAAGCTACCAATATACTTTCTGACCTTGGCGTTTTTCTTGCCTACTTTAATATCTTTTACCAGGTAATATTTCTCTGCGCATTCTTTGGTGGCCCGTCTTTCCAGGCGATAATTGCTTTGTAGCACAGAGAATCTCTTCAATTTATACCTTTATCTATTTTTCCTAAAAAAGGTCGTCACCTGAGCTTATTCCACGCTGCTTCGCCCAGCACGAGCGCACGCACGTGCCCGCGGGCGCCCCCTCACAAGAGCTTGCCGGACGCTCCCATTGTATTTTCAGGAGATGTTTTTCATCCCCCGCACTCCCCGCCGGACTCGTACGCCTCCCGGAGCTGATCGGCCACGCTCTCCGAAAGCATCTGTCCGGCCACGGTGAAGAAGACCTCGGCAAAATCGGGATGAAGGCAGCCGGTACTCTCCGTTCCTTCTATTACCAGGTCGGCCAGATAGCGCATATCCTCGACGGACAGTTTTTTCAGGCGCTGCTCGAACTCCTGCACGCTGCGGGAGTGGTGATTGGCCACCGGGGGCAGAATGTTCAGGTACTCAATCTCAATTCCCTTCTTTTGCAGCACTTCCAGCTCTGGGACCAGCTTTATTAAAATCTGCAGGTCCCTCTCATTCAGATCTCGGGCCATATTGCCTAAAAGCGCTCTGCAATAATATAGCGTTAACCACACGGCAGTTGTAGATTCCTATCTATCGACTGAGCTATTCTTAAGATTGGGCCTGAGCAATTTCTAATTTAATTAAAACAAAATATTTTAAGTAAAAAATGTTTTATGTCGCTTTAAATTGCATCATTGCAACCTCGGGATGCATAATTTTAAATATTACTAGCTAAAATTATTATACAAGATTTGGGGTGTATACTAGATGGCTACAGGCTTCAACTGGGCGGGGAACGCAATTCTCAGAGATACGGTTATGTGGGACAAAAGAGCGGTCATCGGCAACCTGGGCCTCTACATTCCCACCGACATTCGGGCCTGGCTCTCCTCTACGAATAGCGAGGTAATCCTGAGGGCTTTGCAGGATATCGGTCTTCCCTCGGTTCGCGAGGCCGGCACCTTTGACCCGCGGGCCTGGAAGATCTGGGATTATGTGGCAACTTCAGTGCAATATGTCACTGACAAAAGCTCCTTCGGCCTGGAGGACTTCTGGCTCTTTCCTGAGGAGACGCTCGTCTTGCACAAGGGCGACTGCGAGGATTCCTCCTTCCTGCTGGCCACTCTTCTTCTGGCCAGCGGCATCTCCGAGCACTGCGTGCGCGTGGTTTTGGGCACGGTCACCACACCGGACGGATCCTTTGGCCATGCCTGGGTGGTCTACCAGAATGAGTCCGGCCGCTGGTGCCTGCTGGAGTCCACCCTGGATGCCGTCCCCTCCCAGCTTACGCCGGCTGATCCGTTTACAGTGCCTGGAAATGAATATAATTACCAGCCTCAATTCTGCCTGAACGGTTCTCACCTCTGGTCGATGGGGGCGGCAAATTCGCAGATGGCCGAATACCTGAAAACGAGGGGCAAGGTCCAGGTGAGGCAGAAGTCCTCCAAAAAGAGGCTTTTCTGAGCTTGAACTCTGGGCGTAGTATGCCCTTTAGAAATCCCCTCATAGCAGTCTCGCTCTACCTTTCGCTGTCAGAAGGCAAGGCATTCTTCTCTCTTAGGGAGCGGACAGCTTGCAGCATACTATCCATCTTCTTCCAGTGGGCGCCCTCCCAGTAGAGCTTCTTGCAGGTGCTGCATTGCCACCTCTTCGTCCCGGACGTTTTCATCTCTTCCAGACGACCGTTGCACAGCGTGCACCTCCGGGGATCAAGTCGCAGGGCTACGCCTGCTTCTGCCATCTCGGAGAGCTGATCCGAGATTTTTGAGGACCGGATGAGCAGGCACGATGCGCCCGTGCCGGGGGCAGCCAGGAAAAGCCCCTTGTCTCGCGTGATAATCGTTCTGCACTCTTCCTTTGCCTGGAGCAGAAGCTCTGCGTCGCTCTTTCCCTTCGGGGGGGCGACATCCTGCCCCAAAAGCCGCAGCCACCTGCCCAGGCGCATGAGCATCAGATCCACCAAAAAGCGCTGCCCGGCATCCTCACCTTTGTCCTCAGACACACTTGGCACCCCATCTCTCCCAGGCATCCGCAACTATTTATCGATTGATCTCGGACACCTCTCCCATGAAGAAGGCGATGAGCAATGTGGACGTCGCCGCCATGGCTGCGGAGCTATCCGACAGGATCCTGGGCGGCTTTATGGGCAAGGCCTACCAGCAGTCCTCGGACAAGATCTGGCTGTCTATCCAGTCTCCGGCGGAAGGCAGGCTGGATCTGCTCCTCGTAGCCGGCAAGAGAGTCAATATCACCAAAGCCGAGCGGCCTGCCTCCAAAACCCCTCCCCAATTTCCTACCATGCTTCGCAACCGTATAACCGGTGGCAGGATTGTCGAGATTTTGCAGCACGACCTGGACCGGGTTCTGGAGATCGCCGTAGAGCGCAGCGGCTCTCGCCACTACCTGGTTATTGAGCTGTTTCCCAAAGGCAGCATGATTCTGCTCGATGAGAACCGGCAGATCCTCTCCATGCTCAAAAAGATGGTCTACCGGGGGAGCAGAATGGCCGCCGGTGAGACATACCTCTACCATCCCGGCCAGCTCGACCCCAGAAGCATTTCTCGGGAAGAGCTTTCAGCCTGGCTGGCCAGCGCCGGTCAGGACCTGGTCCGATCCATCGTGCGGGGACTGAACATGGGCGGAACCTACGGCGAGGAGGTTTGCCTGGTGGCGGGAGTGGATAAGAATAAGCCCGCCGCGGATCTGGACCCTGGTGAGATTGAAAAAGTTCATCAGGCTCTGCGAGAGGTCTTCCTGGATCAAACTCTCGATCCGCACATAGTTCTCGATAAGGGCGAGCCGGTGGATGTACTCTCCCGGCCTCTCAAGATCTACGAGGGCCTGGAGAAAAAGCGCTTTGCTACTTTCAGCGAGGCCTTGGACGCCTTCTTCGTAGAAAAAGAGGGGGATGAAGCGGAGAAGAAAAACCCTCTGGATCGCAGGATCGATGTGCAGCAAAGAGCGATTGAGGATTTCGAGGCCCAGGAGAAGTCTTTCATCGGCAAAGGGGAGCTGGTCTACCAGATTTACGGCAGCGTGGAGCAGATTTTGCAGGTGGTGGAGCAGGCCAAAGCCAAGGGTTTTTCTTACAATCAGATCTGGGAGAAGATCAGCGGCTCGGGCCTGCCTCAGGCCAAGACCATTCTCTCTTTGGACGGGCAGGGCGAGATGCGCGTCCTGCTGGAGGGGGTGGAGCTGGAGCTACATGCCGGTCTCACCGTTCCCCAGAATGCGCAAAGGTACTACGAGAAGGCCAAGGAGATGGCCAGAAAAGGGAGCGGCGCAAAAGAAGCCCTGATCATCACGAAGCAGCTTCGGGCAGGAAAGGTCGCCACCAAGAAGCCTCGAGCGATTTCCTTCTATCGGAGGAGGAAATCCAAGTGGTATGAGAGGTTCCGCTGGTTTTTCTCCTCCGATGGATTTATGGTGCTGGGGGGAAGGGATGCGGACGGCAACGAGGAGATATACACCAAATATATGGAACGGCGCGACCTCGCTCTTCATACGGACGCTCCCGGCGCACCTCTTACGGTGATCAAGACTGAGGGCGAACCCGTTCCTGAGAGCACTCTTCTGGAAGCGGCCCAGTTTGCGGTGAGCTACTCCTCAGTCTGGAAGGGCGGACTTGTGGCTGCCGATTGCTACATGATCACGGGCGATCAGGTCAGCAAGACTCCGGAATCGGGTGAATTCTTAAAGAAGGGTGCTTTTGTCATTCGCGGGGAGCGTACTTACTTTAAAGATACGCCTCTGGGCCTGGCCCTAGGCATAGCCGACGGCGTCCTTGTGGGCGGGCCTTTATCAGCGGTAAAGCCAAAAGCCGATCCGGTGGTGGAGATCGAGCCGGGAGAGCTGAATGCCGAAGATCTGGCCAAGAAGATTTACAGACAGTTTTCCGATAAAGTGGAGGACCGAGCATTCCTGAAGTCAGTCGCCTCTGTAGATCAGATGGTGCAGTTCCTGCCTCCGGGCGGATCGCGGATAAAAGAGAGTAACTTCTAAACTCTTAAGGATTGAGCGAAACGACGGCGGGGCACCCTGCAACAGAGCTGCGGGGTATTTAAAATAGGAGCGGAGCTGTGGCAGGCAGGATAACATAACCGCGCGAAGATCGCCAAAAAGATAGGCTACCCGAAGGCTACAACATGGAAAAAATATCAAGAAGCTGAAGAATAAGGGGCGAACTTGAGGAAACAACCAAATAGCTTGCGGATACATATCAAGGGTGACATGAAGCTGAAAATCAAGATTACCGGTCCCAATGTGCATGACGTAGGCTACCGTGTGTTCCTGCTCAAAAATGCCATGAACCTCGCCTTGCCAGGATTGTCTACCTACAACTGGGAAGAAAGCGGTCAGCAAGAGGTAATCGCCCTGGTGGAAGGAGATCAGGCCAGAATCGCGTCATTCTTACAGACTATTGAGAAGAATAAGCCGGATCTGGCCGAAGTCTCAAAGGTAACCTCTGAGCCCTACGATGGCGATGTTGGGCGAACCAGCGAAGTAGCCATGCTTTGCGCATTCGTTCAACTGGATAAGGCTATACCGCTACTTCTGAATATAAGAGATGACATGAAAGTGGTGCGGAAAAATACCGCTGTTACCCCTCAAATCTTGGATGAAATCAAAGGCATGAGGGAAGACATTCAACCAGGATATGGGATGCATTTCCGGCAGGTTCAATCCGATGTCCGAGCAATAAAAGAACGCTTAGGCATGCAGTGATGGAGTGAATCCCTCTGAGTGGACAATGAGTTGAGCAATGTCAACTCATGGAGGGAAACTGATGCCTCTACTTTCCTTTGATGTGCCTTATCTCCACGGCCACGCCTCGGCGGGATGCCTTCATCTCCCAGCCGGACATCTTCGCCTTCCCCACGCCGAAGGCCTTCTCTCCTACGACTATTACCTCGTCTCCCGGCCGAATCTGCTCGTCTGCGTCCACAACGCCCGGCGCCAGCAAGGAGCCCTTGGGCAGGAAATCGCCGATCTTGACAACATAGCGTCCCAGCGGCTCCAGCCGGGCTGCGCCAGCCAGGGAGAGGGCGATCATGCCGCTGGGCGTGGTCGCCGCCAGGGACCTTTTCTTCTCGTCCTGAATCTCCCGTCCCTTTACTATGATCTTTCCTTCCAGAAGAAGATCGCCAGCTCCCTGTCCGAAGTAGTAGTCAGCATGAGCCCGGTAGCGGAGGAGGCGCAGATCGGGCAGGCGCGCCGCTCCATGGCAGGCTTCCGATACAGCAGCGCTGAGCCGGTCCAGAGCCGGGCCCTTCGTGCCGCCCCCGGTAAATGTGGCATCAATCCCGCTCTCTTTTACCGCCTGCACCAGCTCACCATCGAGATGGGCCACGATCCTGGCGTACTTGTTCTTCTTGAGATAGGCCTGCAAACAGTCCGTCAGCCATGCTCTCTCCTCTCTATCCCAGTGGCCGGTAACAGGAACGTCGTAGCTGGCGGCGGGATAGGCCTCCTCCAGTTCGCGTGGCACAAGAGCCAGGGGCGAGGTTAATATCAGCTCATGCAGATAGCGGCGCGAAGAGCCGATGGACTCTGCGAAGAGCCGATGCGATCGGGATAAGGAGTAGGGTTTCTTTGCCGAGCAGGGCAAGAGCAACAAGACATCGCTTTGTGGTGCCTTGTAGCGGTTGATCACCCTCTCGGCAAAGCGAGTGACCTCCACCCGCTGCAAGGATTCGGCGCAATTGGCATAAAATGTGCTGCGTCGGCTCTGGGGCGTCCTCTTCTCCAGGTACTGGTGCTCCTGATCCAGGAGGCGCAGGGCCGCCGTCTGCTCCGGCGTCACCCGCACCTGTCGCTCGATGTATTCGCGTATGGTCTCGGAGCGAATAGCCTCACGAACGGCGAGCAACTCTTCTTCCAGCTTATGCAGATTGTGGGCAATAAGTAGCTCTGCCTTTCTTCCTTTCGTTACCATCTCCCGGCAATTTTCGCAGCGGCAGGGAAGCTCCACCAGCTCCGCCGCCTTCCAAACGCCATCCCGGGTGTGGTAGCGGCCCAGCAGGCCGTCCGCTACGACGCGCGTTCCGTCCAGCAGATCCAGCCCCAGGTAGACCAGCAAGGCCAGGTTGGCAGGTGTGGCCAGGGCTGGGGCGTAAAGAGCTGTGTCCGGGGCGATCTTCTCTCGCACGCTTACAATGGCCGCCACCAGATCTCTGGGATTTTTCAACGCTCCGCTGCTGCCCAGCACATAGACATCGGCTTTCTCCGGCTCCGTTGCGCTAAAGGGATGGACCATTACGCCCTTGGGGCCCGCCAACTCCTGGGGCGGCAGCTCCAGAGCCGGCTCGGAGCGTAAAGCAGCGGGCACGTATGGTAGTATGGCCAGCTTCTTTTGATCCCGCAAAGCCTCGGCGGCCTTTATGGCATCCTGAAGAGATGCGTAGCTGTAGACGCTGCCCGCCGAGACGTAATCGTCCTTGGTGATCAGGGCGGGGGTGCTGATCTGCGGCTCTGTAAGCAGCTTTCCCATGCGGGCCGGTCCATCGCGCCGGACTACCTCGAAGTACTTGGTCATGCCTTTTGTGCCTCACTTTATCATCAAAGCAATGGTGACTTAATCCTATAAAAAGGAGATTTGAGTCGATAATCTAATGGAACGGGCAGTTAAGCCAAAGTGATTATCCGTAAGAAAAGCGCCGAGGGTGAGATTCGAACTCACGGGGCCCTTTCGAACCACGAGCTTTCAGGGATTTCATTCCAGGCTCGCGCCATACCGCTAGACGACCTCGGCACATATTTAGATTTAAGGTTTTAGCGCTTGGCAGCTATCTTCGCTGCCTGGGAAGCGTCCCTCTCGGCCAGCTTCCACGCCTTGGGATACGTGCCCGGCTCCATTATTACCCTTTCGGTCAGAACGGCAATGCCCGTCTTGCCGTCGAGCATCTGCCGGCTGTTCATATCGGCCCGACCAATGCCTACAGCTTCTCCTTTCAGGGTAAAGAGGGCAACAATGTCTCCCTTACTTATATCTGTCTCCAGGCGAAGCAGCCCGGGCAGGGCCAGGGGCGCGCCGTGACAGATGGCATCCACGGCATTGTCAGCAATGACCAACCGGGGCAGATGCCGCAAAGCCGCCTCCACGGGCAAAATGACGCGCCGCAGATCCGTCTCATCGCCCGTCTCTTTCCAGGTCGCGTAGGCATCAATGAGCTGGTGCATCGTGACCAGCGTCTCATCCTCCCGGAAGGGCCCGGCACGCGTTCTGCGTAGCTCCTCCATATTTGCGCCCGTACCTAAAGCGAGACCAATATCAAAGCAAAGCTTGCGGATGTAGGTGCCCGCCTGGCAGCCCACGCGCATGAGTACGCGCTGCTCCTCAATCTCCAGAACATCCAGATAGTAAATGGTACGAATGCGTAGCTCCTTTACCACCGAGCTCTTCAGGGGGGGCTTCTGGTAAATGGGGCCCATGAACTCTAGGCAAACGTCGAAGAGGCGTTTCTTGGGCTGGGGCTTATGTACACGCATGAGGCAGATGTACTCCTTTCCTGCCAGGAGAAGAGTATCCATAATCCTCGTCGCGTCTCCCAGGAGAACGGGCAAAATTCCCGTCACCTTGGGGTCGAGAGTGCCGCTGTGCCCCGCCTTCTCTACCTCCAAAATGCGTTTCACCCAGGCGGCCACCTCATGGCTGGTCGGTCCGGAGGTCTTGTCCAGATTGATGGCCCCCAAAGACATGTGCATCTCTAGGCTGCGCTTCTCGGGCGGGACGCCATAAGCAGAATTGGTCTTGCCGCTTCGCTTTATCAGCACGGACCGAACCCTGTCAGAGGGAAGAATTTGCGGATATTTGGAAACTGACGGGGATGTAGGTGAAGAGGTAGGTGAGGGGGTAGATGAAGACGAAGCAGACGAGGACGAAGCCGCGGGTGAAACCAAGGGCGAAGGAGCGGGAGAGCTAGGGGAAGAGCGCGCTGATCCGCGATCAGGTCTTTTCTCAGCGATCGTTGCCCTCTCAGCACGATGAATCACGGACACGGGCGACCCCTCACTGCTGCCAGCACAATTGCCAGCGTGGCTGCCTCATCGAACTTGCCGCTATCCACGATCAGATCATAAGGGGAAAAGTCGCTGATATCTATGTTGTAGTACATTTTGTACCGTCGCCCCTCGCTCTCTTCGCGATGGCGTGTCTCCTGCATGGCATCCTCAGTAAGCTTTGCTTCGCGTTTGGCGATGCGCTCAGCTCTTGTGCGTAATTCTGCCTTTAAAAGAACCTTCAAATCAGCCGGCAGCAGATGCCCGGACAGCCGGCCCTCAAAGATACCGCCCCCCTCCTTGGCCAGGACCTTCTGAGCATCATCAATGAGATAGTCGATCTCTGGTCCCTTCTCGGCCAGACGGTTCATCTCCCGAACGGAGATATCCTTCTCGTCGGCGATCTTGCGAAAGAGATCCCCAGAGTTGATCCAGCGTAGTTTGAGCTCCAAGGAGAGAGAACGAGCAAGAGTTGAGGTGCCCGTTCCCGGTGCACCGCTGATGGTTACTATCATCTCTAGCTCATGCTCCCAATGTCCAGAGCCTTTCGGATGATCTGCGATACAGGCAATGAGCAGATAAAGTACCAGTAGAACCAGTAAAGGATCGGCCCCAAGACAGTGGTATTGATGGGATGCGTCCCCCAGAAGGGAAAGGTCATTGTCATACTTGGGTTAGCGTGTATGAAACTATAAGCCCACATGAAGAGTGGTATGGAGACGATGCCGATATAGAGCATGGGCTTAAACTGCATCTGCATCATCTTGCCCTGATCGGCTACCGCCTTCATCTGCTCGTTTTGCATGGCTTGAATTCTAGACTGATCTCCAGATAGCTGCGCTTCTTTCATATTTCTTTGCAGCGTCTTCATCTTCTCCTGAGAATTTCTTAGGTACTCCCAGTCCATGGTGTACTTCTGAATCAGGCTGGCGTATAGGCCCGTGATGGCAGCCATAATGAAAAGCACCACGTGGAAAGGCAGAATCTCGGGAAGCCATCCCAGCAAATGACCGGTAGCTAAACCCAGGCCCGTTCTCAGCTCTGTACTGATCATTACCCCAAAAAAGAGGACAAAGCCTACCGCCATGGCGGCTTTGTCCAGGGACTTGGTTAGCTTCTCATTCATGCCGACGCTCCGAAGAACTTCTGCATCATGGGGTACATCTCCTGAATCTGCTCGCTGGCTACCTGCTCATAGAGCCGATAGACAATGCTCACAGCCAAGAGCAGCCCCGTGCCGCCCGCGCCCCCCAGTGTGCCCAGAAGGCTGGCGATCAAGGTTAAAACGCCAATGATCACGCCGCCAATCACAGTCACCTTGGGGATATACCTCTCCATCAGCTTCTCAATGGAGGCCGGGTTTCTTCTGTAGCCCGGAACCTGTAGGCCGGAGTTGTGAATCTTGGCGGCCACGCTCTTGGGGCCCATGCCCGTGGTCTCAATCCAGAAGATGGCGAAGATAATGCCGCCAATGATCAGGAATGAAGCGTCGACGATCACATGCAGAAATATCTGCCAGCCGGCCAGAGCCGCGAATCCCAATTCCGTCATGCCTGGATGGTTCTGTACCATTCCCGGCATCCAGTCGCTGGGACCTCTTAAGGCAGATAGATAGTACATCAAGCCCGATACCGGCTGAGGCGAAGAGCCGCTCATGGCCGCTCCCGTAGCTGAATTAACTTTAGCTGCTGAGACGAAAGTTCCCAGAATGCTAGAGTAGCCGGTATAAATCGTGGTTACGCCCTGGCCGGTTACCGTGGCCGAGGTTATTGTGCCGATCTTGGCTGCCAGCAATGCTCCAATCATCTCGATGTTGGCCTGAATGGCCCGCACCAGGATCATGGGAAGAACTGAGGCATAAACCAGCTTTACCGGGAACCGTCCCCGTGCGCCCCGCACACGGCTGTGGGCTAGTGGTATCTCAATTCTGGTGGACTCCACCAAGACTACCAGCAGAATGATCATTATGGTAGATATGAGCGCTAAAATTCCGCCCGTGACCAGAATGAATCTCAGCCCTTCCGAGGTAAAGAGGGTATCAAAGCCGATGAGCTGTAGCCTGATGATATCGATCCATTTGGGTATGATGCCCACAGGAAGCCCAGCATCGCCGCTCGCCGGATTGATGATGCCCGTGACCAGCTGCTGGCTTATTCCAGCTACGATAAAGAGCCCCACACCTGAACCGACGCCCCATTTTGAGACGACCTCATCCATGTAAACGATGAGTGATCCGCCTACGAAGACCTGAATAAAGATCAATAATGATATCATGCCCAGGGAAACGCCGAGAGTCCCAGCTAAACCGGCATCAGGCATCAGATATCCACCTAATACCTGTGGCAGGGCCTCAACTGCGACCATAACGAATACCAGCGCTTTTTGTGTGCCCTGATAAATGGCCTGATCGCGTGGTTCGCTCAGATTGAGCTTGATGATCTGGGCGCCCACGAGAAGCTGCAATACGATGGATGCAGTAACAATTGGACCGATGCCAAGGAGCATCATCGAGCCGAAGGATCCGGCAAAGAAGGCACGATAAGCACTGAAAATATCTATGGATGCTGCCGAAAGCCCAAAGAGGGGTATGTTTCCCAGGACGAAGTAGAGAATGAGTATGGCTAAAGTCCAGCTTAGCTTTCTCTTAAAATGGACGTGCCCAGTGGGCCGCTCCACGGAGGGGAGCCGGCGCACAAAGGGCTCTATCGCATAAAAGAAACTCTGCTGGTTCATACTACTACTGCCTGACCACCAGCAGCCTCAATTTTGCTCTTCGCCGTCGCAGTGAATCCAGCCGCGCTAACGTTAAGCGTTCTGGTTACCTTGCCGCGACCCAGCACCTTCATCTCGGAAAGCTCAATTTTGCCATCCGGGCCTGCCATCTGGTCTAGCACGTCCACGTTGACCACTTCAAGTTCCTCGGCAAGAGGCAGCTTGACGAATCCATGCTTGCCCATCTGAGTTCCGAGAAGCATAGAGCGCATGAAGTGATGTTTGCACTTCCCTGAATCGCCGCGACCGCCGCGAGACCCGCCTCCGCGCGCATTCTTATGCTTGCCGTGGTAGGTTCTGTGCCCTCTTTTTTCCTTCGTCTTTGGTCTAACCATGGTTCTACCTCATCCTCTTGATAAGATCCGCCAAATCCGTGCGAAAGCCCAGATCTCCGCCCTGTTGCGCGGTCTTCTTGATGGTCTTTAAACCCTTGCGGGCCGGATGGAGCCGGAATATGGGCTTGATTTCCAGATCCTTCAGGCTTGTTGCCCCAGAGGTGATGGCCCGGGCCAATTCTTGGAAGGAGCCATAGGATGTATTCTCTTTCAAGAACTGCTCTGTCAGCCGCCTGTTTGCACTCAGTCGTCCCCGCTTCTCCAAAAGCATGGCCAGAGTGTCATCGTCTATCTTGCCCCAGGCAACATAGTCTTTTACCTTCTGGATCATGCCCTGGTAGTGCTCATCTTCTTTGACGACGATGCAATGGTTGACTCTGTGGATATGCAGCATCGCTAAAGTTGACTTGATACCTGGCCGAACGTTCAACTCGCCCCTCAATCTCACTATGGCAAACATCTTCAAGCCCTCACAGTTACAGTATTGATGAGTGCATTGTAGGTCGCCTTGGCGAAATTGATCGTAGTCCTGGTCGAACCTGCCGTTCTTGTCCACACATCCTTGATGCCGGCCATGTCCATGACCTTCTTGGATGTGTCGCCTGCAGCAATGCCTAACCCTCGGGGCGCCGGAATAAGTACGACTCTGACGCTTCCCGACTCGCCAATTACCTGATAAGGCACCGTGTGCGCCTGGCCGCAGCCGCATTCCCAGCTACCGCAACCCCGCTTCACCTTCATGATATTCCGCTTGGCACTATCGATGCCCTTCTTTATGGCTTTGCCCACCTGGACATCCTTTCCTTCGCCAAGTCCAATGTAGCCGTCTCTGTTTCCCACAATTACCGTGGTTCTGAATTTGACTCTCCTTCCGGAGTCTGTCATCCTCTGAACCATGTTGATATCCAGAACTTCATCCTCAAGTCCCGGTATCAGCACATCTATCAGGCCGGCCTCCTTAATAGGCAGACCTGAGGCAATTGCCTCATCGAAGGAGGTTACTTGGCCCTCAAAGACGAGCTTGCCCAGCCTTGTCTTGGGGATCCACTCTTCCTGGTAAAAATCACGCTTCTTTTTCCGATCCATAAGTTCACCCCAGTATCTTCTCTCGAACCTGCTCGAATTGGGCCACGATATCTACTCCCGTGTGTTTCTTTATGTGCTCGCCGCTAATTCTCTTCTCATCTGGGAAGATCTCAGCGCCATGAGGCACATTTACACCAGCATCTACGATGCCTTTAATGGCAGCATAGATTCTGTTGCCTTTAGTGGAGGCATGCAGACCAATATCTGCGATACCCTCATCAATGCCCAGGGCCAGCATCTTCTTGCCGAAGATAAGGCCGGTAAGATAGGCCGCAGGTAGATTGCTCCTGCTAAAGGTATATCCAAAGTTCAACAGCTCTCGGGAATTAACCGTCAGGAGTGTTTTATCGCCTTTCTGCTCCGCCACCACCAATTGCAGCAATGTGTTGGCATTGCTCTTCCTGATAACAACGCGGGGTTTCTTCGATAGTATTAGCTTATATCTAACGTGATAGTTGGTTTTGCCCTCTCTTCTTCTTCGGAAGGGGACTCTATATCTCGGTCCTGTAGCCAAGTTATTCACTCCTGGCAAGGCCCTTAGCCTTGATGAATGAGTTCATGTGCGCCAAACTCCTGTACTCGCCGCCCTTGGATTTGCGATAAAGCAAGCGGTAGGCATGGCGATCTATCTGGCCGCCTTCACGAAGCTCGCAAAGCTTCTTTCGCAGAGCCCGGATTTTGGTCATCCACTGTCTTTTTCTGGGGGATCGGGCACCTTTGGCGCCTCTTCTGTGTCCCGCGCCTTTGCAGTGACCATAGGCACGCTTTGCTGCTCTGGCCCTAATTCTGCCTCGGCTGTTGCCCTTCTTGGGCTTGGCCTTGATATTTCCGGCCTCTACCTGGGAACGAATGTCCTCTCGGGTAATGGCATCGGAAAGCTCGCTTGCCACTTCTGGATCGGGATTGATCCAGACCCGGCTCTCGCCAATTTTAAGCTCGGCTGCGGCCAGGCGCCGCTGCGTTGTTAAGCCCGGCATTTCTAGGCACCACCCTTGGGATTGAGCACCCTAAGGCCTGTCTCAGCCGCTTTTGCCTGCATCTCCAGGCGCTTCTTCATGCCAACGCCCGATGCTATGCGTACAACAAAGCCCTGCGCCTTCAGTACCTCGGCCACGTTATTAACCAGTACCTCAGGAAGGCCGCAGGGATGAAATCCCTTAACTGCCTTGGGGCTTCCATAGCCGACTCTAACCAGCTTGCCTTTAGCAGCAATCTGCTGCCGGAGCTTGTTGTGCAGGCCGCGAGGCTTTCGCCAGCTGGTGGCAAGCCGCTTCTTTTTATGTGAAGCATGAAGGTTGAACTCAGGCTTCTTTGATTTCTGCCGGGTTCTTACTCTCAGCAACCTCTCTGCCATCCTTGTCACCTCTTGTCCACCAGGTATATCCCGTCTTGGAATATCCTGATATCGAAACCACGCACCCTGGTAGCCTGCTCAATATTGGCCATCGTCTGGCCAACTTGCTCCTTGTCGATGCCTGTGATCGTTACTTCATCTTTGCCGATCTCGACCTTCGCACCCGGTAGGATCTTGGCGGATCGAGACTTCCTTTCGCCCAGGAAATTGTTTATAATGAGCTCGTTGGAAGCTTCCTTGAGCTGTATGGGGAAGTGAGAGTACACGACCTTCATCTTGTACTCATAACCTCGGCTTACGCCTGCAATCATATTGCTGATGTGCGCGGCCAGTGTCCCCACCATCGCCCGGTGCTGCTTTCTATCGAGCCTGGAATTCACGATCAGTTGAGATTCCTCTTTCTTGATCTCTATCTCAGGATAGCTAAGCTGCCTGCTGACCTCACCTTTCGGCCCCTTAACCGTGACGGTATTCCCGTCTACGGTTACGGCAACTCCTTCTGGGATCTCTACCGTTCGTGCAATCTCTTTGACCATTGCGACCACCTAGTATACGTAAGCCAGAAGCTGCCCGCCCAGGAATTGGTTCCTGGCATCAGAATGGGCCATGACTCCCTTACTGGTGCTCAATATAAGAACACCGAAGTTCCTGGCGGGGAGGAATCGCTTCTCCCATTTCTCCATCTCGGTCACCTTGGTTGAAAACCGGGGCTTAATTACGCCACATCGGTTGATCCTTCCCAGGAGCTTCACTCGGAACATTCCCGACTTTCCGTCGTCAACAAATTCAAACTCGCCTATGTATCCTCTATCCGCCATAACCTTCAGAGCTCTTCCTATGAGCTTGGAGGCGGGATGAATGGTACATTCAGGCTTGCCTACGCTCTCCGCATTCTTTATTACGGATAGGGCATCGGCCAGTGGATCCAATAACAATGCAACCACCTACGAATATTTTTCAAAACCCATCTCAGGGGCGATCTCTCGGAAGCACTGCCGGCAAATGTATATCCCGTACTTTCTTATCAGGCCGTTTTTATTTCCACAGCGCTTGCACGGGTTTGCACCTCTTCCGAAGATCTTTTTTCCTTTCTTCATGCTGCCTCCAAGATCTCAATGCCAAACTTCTTTGAGACGAAATCGATAGTATCGTCTTTATTCAGCCTCTGCCGGCTGGGAAGTTTCTTTTGCGCCACGCGCCGCATTGCGATCCGATAGCCGGCTCTCTTCAAGGCTACAGATACGTCCATGCCGAAAATTCCTATATCCGGATCGTATCGCATGCCTGGAAAGTCGGTGTGCTCCTCAATGCCGAAAGAGAAGTTGCCTTGCATGTCGAACTGGCTCCTTTTCAAGCTATTTCCTGCCGCCTTTAGGGCTATGACCAGGAAATCTTCCGCCGCTTTTCCTCGCAAGGTAAGCTTTGCACCGATAGGCTCATTCTTTTTGATCCCGAAGGTAGGTAGAGTCTTCTTGGCAATAGAACGAACGGGCTGCTGCTTGGTAATGGCCTTCATGATGGTTTCAGCATTTACCAGCCGCTGCCCGCTCTCTCCTACGCCCACATGCACGACAACCTTGTTGACGCGGGGAATTAGATTTACATTCATCTAAACTGCCCCCAGCTTGATGACAGGCTGATCTTTTCCGATCATGTAAACGTAATCCTTGATGGTCTCAAACTCCTTGTCGCCCGATATGATGATGCGATTATGCTGGGAGCTCTTCACGGTTATGATCTCTTTGATCTTCCCCGTTTGGCCGGTATGCTTTCCGCCTACGACCATGGCCAGATTGCCTATCTCGAAGCCGATCCGCTCTTCAATATTCTTGTCCGGCAATGAGAGGAGCAGAGAATCGCCAACCTTAAACTCGCCTTCTGCCAGCTTATTTGAGCCGTCGGAGAGGTTGAGCTGCTGCTTTTTGCCTGAGATTATGGTTTTATTCTCAATTCGAGCCAGCTTTTTCACGTCGTCCGTCTCAATAGGACGAAGATAGAACATTCCCTTCTCATCTTTGAGCATTCTAAATTGCTGGTTGCTCGAGGGAACGGATATGACATCGAATATGCCTACAGGCAGCTTGTAATCCTTCTGGATTTTTCCATCCAACAGTACCTTGCCCTCGTACAGAGCCCTCTTTGCCTCGCGGGCATTATCTACCAGCTTAAGCATATCTCGGATTACCATCACGAGAGGCATGCTATCACCAGCGGAATGAGGCCCGGGACTGGTCTTGGCAACCCATGCGTGGGTCTTTCTTGCAATGGGCCAGCTTACGGGAACCGTTACTCTCTTTTGATGTCTGCTCATTCTGATCGCCTCGCGAAGATCTTTTCCCTCTCTGCGTCTTCAAGAATGAGCTTGATTATCATGACGTTGGAGGGATGGATAGTTCTCGGCACTTCAGTTCCGTCAGCCCGGTAGTTGCTCACGCCTGCTACTTTGATGGTGCACCTCTTAAGATCCACATCTTCGACCTCTCCTTCGGTGCCGGCATGATCGCCACGCATAACCTTGACGGTGTCGCCCTTGCGAAGCTGTGCATTGCGCCTCTTCAGCTCCTCACGCAAAGCTTTGCTCAAGGGTGCGTGCATGTACTTTTGACGCCTATGCAGCGGTGCGGTATACCTCGCTTTCCGCTGCTTCCTTGGCTGTTTTGTAATCATAATCATCACACAATCATGGATGCCGCGGAAGCGATCTTGCTAAATCTTTCCGCTACCTCGCGGGCCACTGGTCCCTTAACCTCAGAACCCTTGGGAACGCCCTCGTCATCTACTATAACGGCGGCATTATCCTCGAATTTAACCCTGAGGCCGTCAGGCCTTCGAAACTCTTTTCTCTGCCGGATGATGACAGCTTTAAAGATCTGCTTTCTCATCTCCGGACTTCCCTTTTTCACAGATACTACGACTACGTCCCCAATCCCTGCGCAGGGCTGTCTATTTTTCACGCCTCGATAATTCTTGACTGCGATGACGTGTAGCGTCCGCGCACCTGTATTGTCTACACAATCCAGGTATGCGCCAGTGTTGATCGCCCTTGGGATCTTGGCCTTTTGTCCTTTCATTTCAAGACCTCCACTACTACGTAGGATTTGGTCCTGGAAAGGGGCCTACACTCCGCTATCTTGACACGATCCCCTGACTTGGCATCAATGCAAGGGGGGTTGTGCGCATGGATTTTGGACTGCCTCTTCTCGAATCGTTCATACTTCGTTGCTTTCTTCTCGAACTTACGCATGACTACCACGGTACTGTCCATCTTGTCGCTGACCACGGTGCAACTGAAGACCTGGCCGCGCACAGGGAGAGTACCATGGAAGGGACACTTTGGATCATTGCACTCCTTTTCCGGCGCGCTAACGTCCAGTCCGATATCCCTCATAACTTCCACCTCGTTCTCTGCATTCTCTTGCTTATTCTGTTCTCGGGCTGTGAGATCAAGATTGAGCCGTTGACCCTCACGTTTTGCCCATCGGGCAATGCGAAGATAAGGCTCGTATTCCTTTTGGCAAGGCGCAAAACCTTGGCTTTCGTCTCCAAAAGGAACGTATTCCTGGTCTCGTCCACAACCTGGGCCTTAAGCCCGATCTGGCTCGAGTTGCTGCTGTTTTCAACCAACACATCGAGGCCGATCAGCTCGTGCCTTGCCAGGCTTTCAGGATTTAGGTCCACTAGACTTCGCTCCGTTTGGATCGCCTTGATCCCCTTCGCTCCGTTTGGACCGTCTTGATCCTGGCGACCGTTCTGCGTAGGTCTCTGATTCTCCCCGGCTTTTCCGGGGCGCCACCTGCAGTAACGATGCCTCTCTCTCGGATGAGCTCAGTTTGAAGCTTTCTCAGCTCCTCTGTAATCTCCTCCGCGTTCATGTTTCTGATCTCATCAATCTTAAAGATCGCCATATTGGATCACTCTTCCTTGGCAGAAAGCTCACTATCTGCGTTCTCTTCGAGGAGAGGCGCATCCTCGGTCACGCCTTCGGCTCTTGCCGGCTCATCCAGGGGGGCAGGCGCAGCCACAGGCTCAGACTCTAAGAGCTGATCCAGATCGCTCTTTATCTCGGGAGCGGGCGTTGCCACGGGCACCGACGGCTTAGCCGCGGGCTTTGTTTCCACGACAGGCACAACGACCGGCGGTTTTTCAATCCGGAAGTCATCGGGAAGTCGCACGTCGGGCGGGATGATCCTGACCTGGCAGCCAATTACGCCCAGCTTCTTCACGGCTACGGAGTAGCCTTTATCCACGAGATCAATAGCCGGCTTGCCGGAGTGCTTGATGTATCCGGAGATGAATTTCTCGGTTCTTGAGCGCGGACCTGTCAATTTGCCGCTGATCACAATCTCGCAGCCTAAAGCGCCCGCATCCATCACTCTTCTCATCATGGACTGGCCTGCCTTTCGGAAGTACCAGCCGCGTTCCAGAGAGGAGGCGAGACGATTGGCCACAACTCTGCCGTTCAGGTCGCCGCGGCCCACATCCTGCACATCAATCTGGGGATTGTCCAGATGGAATTTGCGATCCAGGTCGCGGGTGATCTTCCGGATCAATTTGCCGCCTTTTCCGATGACCATGCCCGGCTTTTCCGCATAGACAGTTATCTGAGTGCCCATGGGTGTGCGGTTCATGACCATGCCGCCGTATCCTGCACGTTCCAGCTCTTCCGCCAGATACTCATTGACGAGAGCTTTGGAGAGGCCCTCTGCTACGAACTTCTTTTCTACGGACATCAGCTCTTCACCTCGGTGAGGACCATCTCCACGGAGACGGTCTCTGTGTTCTTGGGGGTGGCTCTTCCCATGGCGCGAGGCATCCATCCCTGGATGGTCCTGCCCTTCTTTGTACCAGCATGGAAGATCCTCATCTTCTCGGACTCCATCCCCTTGTACTCGGCGTTGGCAAGTGCATTATCCAGGACGATCAAGACTGCCTTGGCGGCCTTTTCCGGATATCTGCCTGCATCCCATCCCACCAGGCCGTGCCTGTGGGCCACATTTCCTCTGTAGCGCTTGAAGGGAATAGCCCTCTTAAGAGCTATTACATCTTCCAGATAGGCACGGGCGAGGTTAGCCCTCATGCCTTTTAGCGTCCTGCAGATCTCGTGGGCGTGCTTAGGTGAGATGTGAAGCTCCATCCCCATGGCCCTTGAAGAGCGTCCTGCAGGCGTAAGCGAATAATTCAATCTGCCCAATCTCACACCTCACTTCAGCGGCACATATTTGCTTGATCTGGTAGCGCCAACGCCCGCAGCACCGTGCTGCACGCGACCGCGCGTGAGCGAAAACTCGCCGAAGAAGTGCCCGATCATCT
>JAPKXZ010000012.1 GCA_026394555.1 Methanothrix sp. | reverse complement strand
TTACCTGTTCAGCAGGAACAAGGTCTATATGCTGGACCTGGAAAGCTCGAAGGAGCACTTCAATCCCGTGCACGACCTGGGCATTGTTGCTGCTGAGCTTAAGTTCTATTTTGCCTTTCACCGGGGGGGTGGCAGGAATGCGGAGCCTTACATCGGCCATTATCTCTGGCGATACGCCGGCAATGAATCAGAGTTTTATGCCATCACCCGTATCCTTCCCTTCTTCATGAGCCAGGGGTTGCTCCGGATGGCAAAGCTGGGGCTGGGACCGGAAGAAAGGGCCTTTGTATTTCGTGAGGCAGAAGCGTGCTTAGCGGTCGTAACGAAATAACCTAGGTATATTCATATATTTTAGCTTGAGTGAATTATTGACTTATCCACATCACAAAATTAAAACCTATTAGAGGTTCACGACCATCCTGACCGACAGAAAAGAAAAAAATGTCAGAATCAACTGCTACATATTTCATTTTTTATGGAAAGCTTTCTTGATTCGTTCCTTGGTTGCAAGAGCTTCCTCTTTGGTTACTGCCCAAACGATATTGCCGTTGATATCCACGGCGCCGCCATAGGGAAGCTGGTTTTTCTCCGAATCGTATCTTTGGCCAACTACTTCTTCTGTCATTCTTTTCCTCGATCCAAGTTTTGCTTCATGAGAAAAAATTTTTTTTGTCGGATTCTTTTATCCGCTCGCTGCCTGCACAATTTCGATATCCTTCTCCGTCAGCCCATAAAGCCGGGCCCCCGTCGATCTGTCCGTCCGTGGCCTCGATCGGGCCGCTCTAGGGCAGTCTTTTCGTGAGGCGTGCCAGGCTTTCGGGAGCTGTTTATGCAGGGCGAGCGTCTAGCACCACCAGGGAGACCAGGCGAACGTGACGGGCAACATTAGCAGGATTGGCAGATTATGTGATATGAGACAAACGCAACTGCAGAAAACGTCATATGTTGTATGCGTAATCGTGATGATCGAAGTTAACGAACCAGACTTCTGCAAGAATAATCTCATAAATGATTATCCAATTTCCGACATGGACACTTCGATAACCAGCAAGGTTTTGCGTAAGTGTTTCCCCAATCTCAGGATTTTGCAGAATTTCTCGAATCTTTTTAAGAGTTCGTTCCTTCAAAACGAGATTCTTTTTGGTCAGGCGCTTGAAATTTTTGTCGAAAAGGGGTGACGATTGCGGCGAATAATTCATGTGAATCTACAGGTTTGAAAGGTGCTCTATGAATTCGTCCGCATTTTTGAAGCGCTTTCCAAGACCAGCCCGAAGCTCTGCTTCTCCTTTTAAGGTATTGGCTACGATGCGCTCATCATCTTCGATAGATCTGTATTTCGTTTCTGGCTTCTTGACAGTCTTTGCCATCATTTAAGATCGCCTGATATGCACATGGACTCAATGCTTTTAAAGACTTTCGCCAGCACATTTACCGGGCTTCCCGCCTCCCCAATCCCGATCTCCTCTTCAGTCAGACCGTACAGCCGGGCCCCCGTCGATCTGCCCGTCCGTGGCCTCGATCGGGCCGCTTGCAGGGCAGTCTTCTCGTGAGGCGTGCCACTTTGGGGGAGCTGTCTATGCAGGGCGAGCATTCTCACCACCAGGGAGACCAGGAGACGCTATCTATCGGAGCTCAAGTTCATAATCATAATAGATTCATTAGTTCTCTTGTGGTAAAAGCTTTGACGACATCCTGCCTCTTGAAATGTCCGTCATTGCTCCAGATTGGACAGTTTAAAGACATTGCCAGAGCCAGGAATGGAGAGTCATCGATATCTATTTCAGACATAACTTCAATTGCCCTATCTTTGAAGGGGGCCAAGTCTTCAAGAGGGATAAAACTGATTTTGCTGAATATAAAATCCTTTAAATAATCAAGGGATTTTTCATCCAGCTTGGACTTGGATATTAATTCGTCTTTGTGTTTTTCAATCTCAAGATTAGCATATACAACAGTATACATTTTAAAAGGTGATACGGATATTATATCTCTAGTCAAACCATTACTTAGGAGAGAAGATATCAGGATATTCGTATCCAGCACTATCTCCATCCCAATTTCTCCATTATTTCCCGCTTCATCTTGTGGTCTAATTCATTTACGTCATCTTCAGAAAGATCGCTTCTTTCCAGGAGCGTGTCATAAATTTTTGAAATAAATATATCATTTTTTATATCTTCTAGAATCTCCCGTTCTATCCTTTTTCGCACTAATGCATCCAAATCTTTGTTGGCCTTTATCGATAACTCGATCTCTCGTGGAAGCTCAACTTCTATCGCCATTTTATTGCCCGGATTCTAAATGCTGGAAAAGAATATAAAACTACTTGCTCGCCGCCTCCACAATCCCGATCTCCTCTTCCGTCAGCCCATAAAGCCGGGCCCCCGTCGATCTGCCCGTCCGTGGCCTCGATGCGCCGCTCCAGGGCAGTTTTTTCGTGAGGCGTGCCAGGCTTTCGGGAGCTGTTTATGTAAGGAAGAGCATCAGGCTTCTCCATGGAGACCAGAGAATCATAGCTGGCCGCATTCCAAAGATAGGAAAATCTAATATCATATTTGATGGTCCTTTCGAAGACCTATCATTTCCCGAGCATCTTTCAGCGAGACAATTTTGAGCTGAAAGCCATCTGGAACCTGATAGTGCAGAAGAATTTTGTCGGTGGTTATGAGGTAATTCATATTGTACGCCAGGGCATAACCAAGATGGGTCCTATCTGTTGGTTGCAATCGATCTTTGCATTCGCCTACCAGATGCCAGCAGATTTCAGCAACTCTATTTGTGGGCGGAAGGAATCTGATATCAAGTTTCCTCCATAGCTCGATCAAAGAGGCGATCATCTCCATTTTATGAGGATCGCTTCCCTCTTTTTCGCGAGTCAGACTTTTAAAAACAGTCTCCGCAAGTACTGAGAATGGGACACAAAGCTCTAGCGCGGGGTGATTATCAATGTGATCCTGCAGGCCAGTTGCAAGCTGTGACTTTCTATCTTTCTTGTCGGTGCTAACAGAATAGAAAAAGATATCCGTGTCGACTGCAACGTGATTCATTTCTTGCCAAAAGCCTTCTTTATTCTTTCCTTCGTCGCCTTATCTTCTTCCTCGGTAACTGCCCAGACGATCCTGCCGTTGATATCCACTGCACCGCCGTAAGGCAACTGATTCTTGTCCGAATCGTAGATCTGCCCGACTACATATTCTGCCATTCTTTTCCTCGATCTGAGTATGGCTTCGTTCAATAATATAGTTTTCGCCGGCTCATTTATTTGCCTGTGATCCCTCAACGATTCTTATCTCCTCCTCCGTCAGCCCATAAAGCCGGGCCCCGCGTCGATCTGCCCGTCCGTGGCCTCGATGCGTCGCTCTAGGGCAGTTTTTTAGTGAGACGTGCTGGCTTAGGGGAGCTGTTTATGCAGGACGAGCGTCTAGCACAACCAGGGAGACCAGGCGAATGTGACGGGCGACGTCTTCGGAATGATCCAATTAATAAAAATTATTTTTTAATATAAGATATAACTCTCTGTGCCCTGATCAAAGCATCCTGAGACATTGAAGACAAACCGTTGATTGAATCATCATAATCTGCTCTATTACGATGATTTCGCAGACGTCTTAATTCCAAGGCCAGTTTCCTTCCATTGCTTCTATTGCCTAAGCTGTAGAGCTGGCTAATGACATAACTATGGACGCTTTCATCAGGGATAGGCTTGTGCTCCACATCTCTTAGATGGTTTCTAGCGATACAAAAGGCCGCATAGTATGCCCTGCTAATTGATGAGCGAAGCCTTGCCTCATCTTTCTCACCTGATGATGCCAGACTTTTTGCCAGGCTCAAGTAGCGACACCAGTCGAAGCCTATTCGTACTCCACCTGGATGAGCAGCTTTGAGTCTGACGCATCAGAGGCATTGAGCCACCAATTATCGTCTAGTTGATCCAGTTTATCAATGGCATCTAGCGGCGATAGGTCGGTGCAGATGTAGATCACCAACTGTTTTTCGCCAATCTCGTCCGGATCAGTCACTACTTCTAAGAATAGGATCTCTGAAGGGAAATAATTTCGTATTCGATGGTAGGCCTCCATCAGCAAAGGCAAAAGAAACGGATTACTGCCAACAAAGTCGTACACATCTTTCACGATCTTTAGTGTATATTTGTTATTGAGGAATACCATGTCATGATTTAGCTTGGTATCTCCTCGATCTACGACATCCACCTCAGTGATCATCTAGATTTCTCTTTGTCGGCATGAAATAAATAGATTTCATCGGCAAGGTAGTCAGCTAGATTTAGGGCGTCTACTTGCTCGCCGCCTCCACAATCCCGATCTCCTCCGCCGTCAGCCCATAAAGCCGGGCCCCCGTCGATCTGCCCGTCCGTGGCCTCGATGCGCCGCTCTAGGGCAGTCTTCTCGTGATGCGTGCCGGCTTGGAGAAGCTGAATTCAGATATTTCAGCTAAAATTTAGTATTTAGGTCTTCCAGCGTGTAAATGTCCGGCTCGTTTTCAAGAATGCGTGCCAGGCTTCTTTCTGAGAGTCTCATGAGGCCCCTTGTAATTGCCCGATCTTCATCTAAAGAGTTTTCAAGCAAAGCGCATGGTTCCTTCATAATTCCTCATCAAAGTAATCCGTATCCAGCCTTTTAATCTCATAAATAGCGTCCGCCGCCACACCAATACCAAAATCTATCATGAGTTTGGCAAGATCTTCTCCGTCGATCAGAACGATTTTCTTCTCGATCCGAGTAACATAATCCAATGCCTCCGGGGAGAACTGGGATGTTGTGATCAGCACGCCTTTTCGTGCTCTGTGGCCTTCCAAACTTCCCGCAAAAGCCTGTACTACGGGACGGCCCACTGTACCATCCCATCTTTTAGCCTGCAGATAGATTGCATCCAAACCCAGCATATCCTCTTTTATAATACCGTCAATGCCGCCGTCGCCACTTTGGCCCACCGCCTCTCCTGCGTCTTTGCGAGAGCCGCCGTAACCCATAGCAACCAGAAGATCTACAACCAAAAGCTCAAAGAATCGAGGTGAGCTGCTCTTGATGCGATTCATTAGCTCCTGAGACAGATCTTCGTCTCATCTCCTGGTAGCTGGCATCCATGACCTCCCGAGGCGTCCTGACAGCCTCAATGCTTGTTTCTTCTTGACCTTCTTCTTGTCGTGATGGTCGGTGGAATTCCCTGAATTCAGCGTCCCCATTTTTCATCAGGAATTTTACATCTATCCGGGCAGGGTTTGATCTCTGGATCTCCAAGCCTCGTTTGGTTATCTTAAATCTTCCTCGCCTGGTGCTTTCCAGAAAGCCCGCTTTCCTCAGATAAGAAGCGGCCCAAGCAACACGATTATCGAATCTGGTCTGTCTTCCGCTGGGAAGCATCTCCCGTCTATCTGATTCTGTTATGGCGAAATGATGCGAAAGCGCATTAGCAGCCTCGCTTTGGCTATGCTCATTTCCATCCGTTGCAAAATTTAGTAGTGGAAGCATGAAGCTTTGAAAATCAGGAACAACCATTATTTAGCCTCCAAAGCTGTCTTTTTGTTGCTTTGCTGTCCTTCTGCGATTCTTATCTCCTCTCCCGTCCAGCCTGTACACGGTCGCATCGATCGGCAATCTATCTTCTTCATCCGGATTTGTTGATTTTAGGATTCTAGACTTCAGCCTCTCCAATGTTCTTTGGCCCGCTTGAAGATTTCTTCTACACTTTGATTTTCGTAAAGCTTTTTAGAGACATCAACATAATCAGTTGGCTCACGATGGAAGAGGGCTAGAAATCGGAGCGCTTCCGCGGGACCTAAAGCCTTATTCAATGCGTCAATTCCAATAACTCGGAGTTCAGATTCATCAATTGCCTTGGCCCTTTCGCTCATAGATCCTCCATTCTTATATATTCCACGGGATTTAAGATCGTCATCTCCAATCCTAATTTCTTAGCTTGGCTTACAAGTCTGTTGTCACAACTTAAGAAGTAATCGGCCTTGATAAAAAGGGCGCATGCGAGATGGATGGCATCTTTTGAGGTCATCTTGGATCTTCTCTGAAATTCCAGGGCGGATTGATAGATTTGCTCTTCTGGTCCAATTCTAGTCCTGCAAAGAGTGGAGAGTATGAAGGCAACGTTCAATCTATTCGGGAAAGGACAAAGCAAGGTCTCATCCTCATGCATGAAGGACCAAGCTAATTGGATCTCTTCAATCTCGGCCCTCAGAAAAATCTCTTCGCAGGCCAGAGCTTCAAGCTGGATCTTTATCTGGCTGGAATCATCGAATCTTCGTTGAAAGCAATTGTAATCAAGGTAAATCAGATCCATCGCATCTTTCCTCCTTAAATCGATACCTTCTTGCTAGCTGCTTTTCTTTCCACAATCCCTATCTCCTCCTCCGTCAGCCCATAAAGCTCGTAGACCAGAGCGTCGATCTGCCCGTCTGTGGCCTCGATCTGCCGCTCCAGTGCCGTCTTCTCGTGAGGCGTGCCGGCTTGGGGAAGCTGTTTATGCAGGACGAGCATCTGCTCCACCAGGGAGACCATGCGGTCGTGGCGGGCGACGTCGGCGGGGTCGGAGAAATCGATGGTGCGAATCAAAATGATTTCAGTTCGCTTTACATACTATAAGCATGATCATGATGATCAAAGTTTTGAAACTCGATCTTATTTTCTTTGGTGAAGACTTGATAGATGATAACCCAATGTTTGGCCACATGTGTGCTCTGTTTCCCCGCTAAGTTTCCACTTAAATTTTCGCCTATTTCGGGGTTTGCAGCAATTTCCTCGACCCTTTTAAGAACTCTTTCCCTCAAAGGTGTATTTTTTTTGGTCAAGCGTTTAAAATTTCTTTGAAACTGCGGAGCAAAATCAAGATGAAAGATCATAGATCGCGTAGGTAGGCGATTGCGTCCTCCACTTTATCAAATCGCTTCGCAAGCCCCATTTTGCATTCCCTGGCGCCTTTTAAAGTCCCGGCAACAATACGCTCATCTTCTTCAAGAGGAACCGTTTTCTTTGCGGGCACTTTGGATATTTTCGCTTTCATCTCTGATCGCCTGATTTAGACATGGATTTAATGCTTTTAAAAACTTTCGCCAAAGGCTTCTAGCTTCTCGCCGCCTCCACAATCCCTATCTCCTCCTCCGTCAGCCCATAAAGCTCGTAGACCAAGGCGTCGATCTGCCCGTCCGTGGCCTCGATCTGCCGCTCCAGGGCGGTCTTTTCGTGAGGCGTGCCGGCCTCGGGGAGCTGTTTATGTAAGGAGAGCATTCTCTCCACCAGGGAGACCAGGCGGTCGTGGCGGGCGACATCGGCGGGGTCGGAGAAATCGATGGTGTGGACTGGAAAACCCTCTAGATATTGGCCAAAGAACCTCAGATAAGTATCATTTTTACCTTCAAGACCCGCACAAGTTTTTACGAAGTAGAAGCGACCTATGCCCGAATTTAATATACCTAATAAATATAAATCTCGTAATGGCAAAAAGTATGTGGTATTCGAGCTATAGTAGCCAGTTTCATCCAATGCAAAACGCGGAGTTTTAGCGATATCTGGAAAGATGATTTTTGGTCCGTCCATAAATTGCGCGAAATTGTATTGAGGCTGCTGAAGTTCATACCATTCTTGTCGAGTGGCACGCTTTTGCAATCTATCCTTGAACGTTTTTAAGTGTTCTTCTATTTCAGGATACTTATTTATATCAATTCCATGATATGTATAAATAAGGTGTATTCCTTTAAAGTCGGTATAATATTTGCGGACATCTCGGCCATTTAGAAGGGGTTTTATTAGATTTATCGCATCGGGATTACGTCTTAAAATCTCCGCTTTTGCCTTTTCGTCTATGACAAAGGCTTCGGATAGACCAGACTTAACGCCCATGCAAATCCTTCCATTACAATAGACTTTTAATGGTGTGCACTCTTCACTAAGCCTATTTAGCAAAGCAGAATCATCCTGTCTTGCGAAGTTCCAATAAGGCTCTAATAATGAAGTAGGTGCAACTTCAAACGTAGTGTCTGAAATAGCTTTTTCTACAGATATTAAACCGCTTGCAACTGCAAAAAAATTATCAACGGATAAAGGAGGTGAATAAAGCACCGGATACTTACTGCCCAGGCAATGCGATGTAAGCAAGATAATAGTCCTCACTGTCGCACCTACAAACACAGGCAATCCAGCAAAATCTATTATATGCTTTATTTCCGCAATTTGGATTAGGGATTCACGTAAAGGTTTTCCGTAATTCGCCCTCAAGAACTTATTCGATACTATCATCCCAAATAGGCCATGAATTTTGAGGATTTCATGTGCACGCTCGATGAAATAGACGTACAGGTCAGATCTTTCATCATGTGAGGCGTAGTTATTTTTTAGGTATTCTTTGAGTTCTTTGAAGCCTTCCATTCGGACATATGGCGGATTCCCAATGATTACATCGAATCCTCCCACTCGCATTATCTCAGCAAACTCCCTCTCCCAGTCGAAGGGATTGATCCTGGCAATCTCCTCCTCACTCAGGCCCGGATTGTCCTTAAGAATATCCCAGCCGACGAGCGAGTTGCCACACTTGATGTTCCGGCTCAAGTCGGGCAGCGCCCTCTCTGCGAAGAGCTTGAGCTGCTTGGATATGGTCTCCTCATTCTCCCCCTCCAGCACCTTGAGCAGAAGAGAAAGCTTGGTCACCTCCACCGCCTGCCGGTCGATGTCCACGCCGAAAATGTTGTTTAGCAAAATTCGCTTGCGCTCCGCCGTGGTCAGCTTCCATTCCTCGCCCCGGCCAAGGTAAATGGGCAGTTCCGGCTCCCGGCTGCGCCCCTTCTTGCTCGTTGCCCGGGCCGCAGGTGCGGGCAGGAGCTTCTTGATCTCCGACATCCTGCCGCTCTCGATCAGGGGCACCAGATTTTGTATGTACCATTCCTTATGCCAGTCCAGGAGATGCTGATAGGCCACAATGAGAAAAGAGCCCGATCCGCAGGCAGGATCCAGCACTCGCAAGGCGGCGGCCTCTTGCAGCGTCTTTTCTTTGAGAAGCGGTGCAATGGTACTTTGCACAATGTACTCGACGATGTAGGCCGGCGTGTACTTGACTCCGCCCGCCTTTTTTACCTCCGGCTTGTCCTCCACCAGGGCGTTGTGGCCTTCATCCAGCCGGATGACCTTGCCCAAAAACTGCTCGTAAATCTGGCCTAAAATTTCCGCGGGCAGGACGGAGAACTCGTAAGGGCTCTCCGGGAAATAAAGGCGCTTGATGATATTCTTGAGGGTATCATCATCAATACTCAGTCCGGGCGTGATGGTATCGGGATTGTCTCTGCCCGGCTCCTTGCCGAAATGAAAGATCCCGGAGTTGTAGCGATCGTCCGCTTGCAGGAACAGCTCGCACAGCCTGGGATAAACCCTATCACCGCTCAGCAGGTCCTTGAGACGCATGTAACGTTCGATGCCCCGGTCCTCGCAGATGCGCAGGAATATGATGCGATCGATGATGGTTTGAACGGCAAAGTTGAGGCTTACCGTGTCTAGCAAGGGATTGTGCCGCGCTATGCTTTTGGCCAGCATCTCCCGCCACTCTGAGATGTCATCCAAAAGGGCAGCGTCCACTCTCTTGTCGCCTCGCTTTTGCGGCAGAGATTGCACATACTTGTCGAGTGAACCGTTGAGGACCGCCTCTCTGGAAAAGAGGGCGGCAATCTCCGGCCACTTTTCTGCATATTGATCGTACCGGAAATACAGGAGACGCGATTTCGTGGATTTATCATCCTTGGAGGGGCGCGCCCGGCAGTAGTAGACCGAGAACTCCTCAAAGTCGGTGAGAATGGAGATGGCAAGATCAGCAGACCAGGCATACCGCCTTATCTGGTAAGCGGGATAAACTCCTGATTCAATATTTATGGAGGGCCTCTTCACTTCCACGAAGAACTTTCTCTTCTCGAAGAGGCGAAAGCTGTAATCTGGACTCTTGATCTTTCCCTCCACATCGATTGCATCCTCTTCTTTGACCTCTCTCTTGTCGGCCCGGCATTCATGTTTATGATAGACGTCCCACCCCAGCGCCTCAAAAAAGGGATTGATGAACTCCGTTCGTAGCTCGGTCTCATTGTACTGACTGGATCGATAGATATCCTGATCACGCTCGAACTTCTCCATCAGCTCGATGATCTTTGCGGGTGCCTGTGCCTCCAATTCTTTGCCCTCCTGGGGCTTCTTTATTTGCTCTCCCGAAAAAGCTTGCGGAGGAAAATGCATGTCGCCAATTCAAGCAACCATTGAGGCACGTTCAAAACTGCTTCGCCCCCTTGCAGTCGCAATCATGCCCGGATGGACGGTTAATTGAAATCTAACTTAATCCGGCCTTTCGAATTCCCGGAGCATCATCTCCACCTTGAGCTTGATGTAAGGAATCTCGTTTTTAACAACATCCCAGACGATTTCCCACTTTACTCCAAAATAGTGGTGGATTAGCTTATCTCTAAGTCCTGCAATCTTTCGCCACTCAATGCCGGGGTGTTTCTCCCGGAATTCGTTTGACAAGTTTTTTGTGGCCTCGCCTATCACTTCGAGGCTTCTCAGCCAGGCCCTCTG
>JAPKXZ010000032.1 GCA_026394555.1 Methanothrix sp. | reverse complement strand
GAGCTGCCCCGCAATGCTCAGAGCTCTCATGTTCTCAAGAGTTGGCAAGAGCCACATCAATAGATCATAGCCCAGGCTGTCGATAATGATGAGCGCGACATTTTTGCAGCCCCAGGCCACGGCAAAATCAATGGGACGGCCATCTTGTTTCGGAAGCTGCAGTCCCAGGATGAGAGCTGCCGTGGGTGCGATGTCGAGCTGGCTAAATGGCGGCATGGTCTCTTGAGCTGTCATTATGATCAATGCGGTCTTTCTCAGCCATATAATAATGCCCTGCCAGAAGACGGCCCGAAGACGGCTCGAGGACGGGCAGCAATATTCCGCAGGCTTAAATAAGGATTAAGATAAACGAGATCCAGGCAATGAAATCATGAAAAAAAGAGACTATCTTCCGCTTCAGCTCAATTTCGCTCCGCTCCCTCTAGCCTTACTGATTTTGGCTCTGACGATGGTGATGGCCGGGGCATATGCCGCCTCTACAAATATGGATATTGATTACAGCCATAACGTTGTAGGTACTGGGACGGTAATGACCGATTTTAAGATGGGATCCGACGAGAGTACGCTGGCCACCGGAAGGGTGCGGGGAAGCGGCGAGGTTATGAACAAATATGTCTTTGTCAGCAACAACTCCGAGAACGTCTCCATCGAAGATCAGTTCCTTTTTACAAAGGTACCGACCACCCACGATATTACTATTCGCGACTATCCTCAGATGACCAAAAGCCCAGGAAGCTTCCGTCTGCTGGGGACGACCTGGGCCGCCAAAATTAACCTTACCACGCAAAATAATAGCGTGAATAATGATTAGTTTCGCTGTGCACGCCAAAGACCTATCAGACACTTCATCAAAGATACGATAGATATGCAAGACACCCCAGAGATCGCCGGGAAGTTTCGCGAGCTATGCGAGCTATGCAAGAGCCCTGCTGATGTGATCAAGACGAAAAAGAATCTTCTCGTCGTCTCTCACGTGGATGCAGATGGGCTCACGGCAGCGGCAATTGTCTGCACCGCCCTGGAGAGGCGCGGCCTGGACTTCCTGCCCAAATTTTTCCGCCAGCTTGATGAGGCTGCTTTAGACGAGGTTGCAGATCATGGCGCCGATCTGGTCATTTTTACGGATCTTGGCAGCGCCATGATTCAGCAGATATGCGACCATCGCCTTCTGGCCGTTGTTGCCGATCATCACAGGCCCGTTGCCTGTGAGGCCCGCCCCATAGCCCACATCAATCCCCATCTGGTAGGCGCTGATGGGGCAACACAGCTCTCAGGCAGCGGAACCGCTTTCCTATTGGCAAGGGCGCTGGCGTCCACCCCGGGCAGCAATGATGATCTGGCAGCTTTAGCAGTGGTGGGGGCGGTGGGGGATCTGCAGGACATGGCACACGGCCAGATGGTAGGCATCAACCGTCACATCCTGGAGATCGGATCAAAGGCTGGGGCCATATCCTTCTCTCGCGACATCAAATTTTTCGGCAGACAGACCCGTCCCGTCTACAAGATGCTGGAGTACTCCCAGGATCCCTACCTGCCCGGCCTTTCAGGAAATGAGGACGCTTGCATCGCTTTTCTTAAGGAGATCGGTATACGCCTGAGCGGAGAGAAGTGGCGGCGCTGGATCGATTTATCTCAGGAGGAGAAGGCCGGCTTTGTCACCGCGGTTCTTAAGAAGGGTCTAAGAAGCGGCATCTCCAATGTCAAGCTGGAGCGCTTGATCGGCGAGGTCTACATCCTTTTAGGCGAGCAGGAGGGCACGGAGCTGCGGGACGCCAGCGAGTATTCGACTCTTCTCAATGCTACCGCTCGTTACGGTCATGCAGGCGTGGGCCTCTCGGTCTGCATGGGTGACAGGGACAAAGCCTTTAGCGAGGCGCAGAGGCTGCTGGGCCAACACCGTCAGAACCTGGTAAACGGCCTGAAGCTCGTACGCAAGAGCGGCATCACTACCCTGAAAAGCATCCAGTACTTTGATGCCGGAGATGCCATTTTGGACACCATCGTAGGCATCGTGGCCGGCATGAGCTTTCAGATGGGAGATCGCTCTCGGCCCATCCTGGCCTTTGCCCTGACCGCCAAAGGGGAGCTAAAAGTCTCGGCGCGAGGCACACAGGACCTGGTCCGCTCAGGCCTGGATCTGGCCGGTGCCCTGTCGCGCTGCGCCCATGCTGTGGGCGGAGTTGGCGGTGGGCACAACGTCGCCGCCGGGGCGACCATTCCGCCCCAGGCCAAAGAGGAATTCCTGACGCTCATGGACGCAACAGTAGGCCAGCAACTTATCAGAGAATAATAAAAATATAAGGGGTAAGCCCCCCTTCACCGTAGCCTTTTTCGCAATTGCACTACACCGGACAGCCTCCCGTGGCGCAGCTCGCCCCCTCCCCGGCGATTCCCTCGTCACATATCATCTCCGATCGGTCCAGCCCCCACTCGGGAGGCCGCCAGCCGTCCTCGGCGTAGGATGTCGCCTCGCCCACCGTCACCGTGGCACTGGCCTCTGCCGTTGCCCCGCCCGAGCCGTCCCGGGCATGAGCTTCTATTCTGGCCGTGTTCACGAACTTGCCGTTACTCGTGGCCTTTGCCAGATATTCGATGAACCGGCTTTCACCGGCCGGGATGGCCGCCGTCACCCAGATCAGATTCTGCCCTTGCACCTGGGGCTCTGCCGAGGCATTCAATATCTTCAAGCCAACGGGCAGGCGGTCTGTGACCTGCGCTACCAGGCTCACATTGGCCTGATTTTTGAGAAGGATGCGATACCAGATCAGACGGTTGTCGACTGCATCGGTCCTGGCCTGCTTTTCTACGAGCATCTCTGGCTGGCAGCAGGAGAGCCAGCCAAACTGCATGACGCTCATGTTGCCGGCGCTGACCCACTCGCCGTTATGGCCGCCCGAGGCGTAGACCACATTGACCAGTTCGTCCTGCTGGTCAGTTACATTCAGCCGCAGGTTGATGTTAACGGATTGGCCTATGCTCAGATAGAGCAACGACCAGTTGGCATAGCCCGGCTGCAGCCGGTCGGGCTTCTGCGAGGAGCCCAGGTAATCGGTTCCCGCCGGGAAGATGTCCCAGACGTAAACCGGCCCGAGAGCAGCGTTGCCGTCGTTGAGCACGGTGATCTGATAATCGACCATCGTTGTCCTGTCAATTAGGTGGCCGGTCTTGTTCAATGTGAGATGAGGCCGGTCGAAGCGGGAGACGCCGCCCAGGTGAACCGTACGCTTGATGGCGTAGCGGCCCACATACTCCTCATCCAGTTCCATCTGACTTCTGTTGCCCTGCTGCGAGATGGCCCTCAGCCGGGCCTTGCCCAGGAAGCTGAGGTTGGTGGACATGTCGCTCAGCCCTGCTGCCTTGGTCTCCTCCCGGATGTAATCGGCCCCGCTGATCTCCTGGCCCAGGTAGCTGTTGCCTGAACTCTTAGACCAGATGCCGGCCTTCCATTTGCCGTAGCCGTACGCCGGATCAGAGCTGACGGACAGCTCTTTGCCGATGTAGCTTTCTGCAGTGCTGACCAACTCCTCGCTTTGGTAGGAGCCAAAGCCATGCTCGAAGCTACGCTGGCTCTTTTTCAGGCGCTGGTCGCTGGCCGCCTGGCCGAGGCCAGTGACATTGCGGATCATGCGCACATTGCCGCCGTAATCCTGCAGGCTCTGGTTGAAGTGGAAAGTCCCGGCATAGTCCTGGGAAGACTCGAAGATGGGCGAGGGCTTGACCGTCTCTCCATCCTTCTTCAAGACGCCCAGATGAGCCTGGCCCTTCAAAGCCCCTTCAACCGAGATGAGGGTCTCGTTCTTGTCCACCAGGAGCTTCTCATCCATCTCCAGGCTCTTGGCATAACGTATCTCCTGACTGGTCGAGGCCTGTGTGGCCCGGTTGCGGGTTCGGGTCAAAGATGAGATCTCTGAGTCATAATTTATCGACTTATCACCGGGCAAGGAGAAGCTGGTGGGTCGGTAGACGGCATTAAGTGAGCCCTCTGTGCTTATCGACCGGTTTTGCATATGCAAAGCGGTAGCTTCCTCGCTGCGGTACTCACCGCTGCCGTGCTCATTTTTGAGCAGGCTGGTCCCTTCGCTGTCCCGCAGCTTAACGAAGTAGGATGTGGAGACGGGCGTGAACTGGTCACAGGTCAGGGTGACGCTGTTCTTCAGGCCGCCGATCTCTGTCTCTGTGGAGAGGCGGCGGTAGTTGTTGACAAAACCGCTGCCTGATACGGAGGACTGGCTCTCGAAGCTCAGGTTGGAGGCATTTTTGACCTGGAAGAGGACCATGATGGTGCCCTTGCCCTGCGAGGGCAGCAGGCCAATGCTCCAGACGTTCTCCGTTCCCGCATCCGGTGCGGGCGTGGCGGAAAGGAAGATGAGATCAGAGGACGCCTGCTCTGTGATCGTCACATTGGTCAGGGGGATGCCTACCTGGCTTATGTAAGTGATAGTGTATCCAACGGTACCTCCCGGCCAGACCTCTTTCAGGTCGGAGGTCTTGTTGAGATAGACGGGAAGATTCTGGTTTTGCACAGTTACCGAGGCCTCTGCCCGGGCACTTGCAATAAAAGCCTGGCTGCTGCTGCCCGTGAACAGCACGCTGCTGGTGAGCTCGCCGCTGGCATCCGGCTCAACTGTGGCCTGCACACCCAGTTCGGCCAGAGGTCCGCTGCCCGCGGCCAGGCCCGTCCAACTGAGTGTTGTGGTGCCGTCCTGATTCTCGCTGACCTGCGGGGGCGGAGTGGCGAAGACGAACTTCAAGCCTTTGGGGAGCGTCTGGACGGCGTCCAGAGAATCAGGCAGGATGTCGCCCTGGCCGTTTACAATCGTGGTCAGGGTGACGAGATTTCCCTGCAGGACCACGGTCGGATGGGCGGTCATGGTGACGTTCATGGCCGTCACATTCTTGCGGTTGGCAAAGTCCAGGGCCGAAGCACCCGTTTCCTGCAAATCTACGGAGTAGCTACCGCTCGCCGGAGCCGTCTGCCGCCAGCCGTCTTGCAGCTCTTCGCTGACGATGTAGCTGCCCTCGGGCAGGTCCGGGAAGGAGTAGTTGCCGTCGGCGTCGGTAGTAGTAGTAATAACCGATCCGTCAAGCTTTTGCAGCTTTATGGTCCAGCCCGGCAGGCCGCCCTCGCCCGTGCCCTGCAGGCCGTTGCCGTCTTTGTCCTCGAACTTGAGGCCGGATAGCAGGGCGGCCAGACGGTTGACGAAGTTCACATCTGAACGCGAGGCGAAGAGGTCGAAGCTTTGGCTGGCTGCGCCTACGGGTTCCCAGTCGAGCCGCGACTCCTCGGTCACAGTGTAGCTGCCGGCCAGGAGGCCGGTGAAACTGTAGCTGCCGTCGCTGGCCGTCGTGGTCTCCTGGGAGACGGCTCCTCCCTCCAGTGTGGTTCCGGTCAGGTTGACTCCCCAGCCGGATTTGGGCACGTCTTTGTCGGTGGTCTTCCCGCCGGAGATGGAGAGGCTTGAAACCACACGGTTGACGAAATCCACATCAGAGCGGGAGGCGAAGAGGTCAAAGCTCTGGCCGGCTGCGCCCACTGGCTCCCAGCCTGGTTTGGATTCCTCGGTGACGGTGTAGCTGCCCGCCAGAAGGCCGGTGAAGCTGTAGCCGCCGTCGCTTGCAGTCGTGGTTTCCTGGGAGACGGCTCCGCCCTCCAGATTAGCTCCGCTGAGGGTAATCTTCCAGTCGGCTTTGGCCGCGCCCGTCTCGTTGGTCTTCTTTCCTGATATCGAGAGACCGGAGAGAACGCGGTTGACGAAGTTCACATCCGAGCGGGAGGCGAAGAGGTCGAAAGTCTGGCTGGCTGCGCCCACTGGCTCCCAGCCTGGTTTGGATTCCTCGGTGACGGTGTAGCTGCCCGCCAGGAGGCCGGTGAAGCTGTAGCCGCCGTCGCTTGCGGTCGTGGTTTCCTGGGAGACGGCTCCGCCCTCCAGATTGGCTCCGGTGAGGGTGATCTTCCAGCCCGATTTGGCGGCACCTGTCTCGTTGGTCTTCTTTCCGGATATGGTAAGGCTTGAAACAACTCGGTTGACGAAATTCACATCGTTTCGAGAGGTGACGAGATCAAAGGTCTGGCTGGCTGCGCCCACAGGCTCCCAGCCAGGCTTGGATTCCTCGCTAATCGTGTAGCTGCCCGCCAAAAGGCCCGTGAAGCTGTAGCCTCCGTCGCTGGCGGTCGTGGCCTCCTCTGATACGGCTCCGCCCTCCAGATTGGCTCCGGTAAGGGTGATCTTCCAGCCTGCTTTAGCCGCGCCTGTCTCATTGGTCTTCTTTCCGGATATCGAGAGACCAGAGAGAGCGCGGTTGACGAAGTTAACATCAGAGCGGGAGGCGAAGAGGTCGAAAGTCTGGCTAGCTGCTCCCACTGGCACCCAGCCTGGCTTGGATTCCTCGGTGACGTTGTAGCTGCCCGCCAAAAGGCCATTGAAGCTGTAGCTGCCGTCGCTTGCAGTCGTGGCCTCCTTTGAGACGGCTCCGCCCTCCAGAGTGGCTCCGGTGAGGGTGATCTTCCAGCCAGCTTTGGCTATGCCGGTCTCATTGGTCTTCTTTCCGGAGATGGTCAGGTCGGAGAGGACGCGGTTGACGAAGTTCACATCCTGGCGGGAGGCGACGAGGTCGAAGCTCTGGCTGGCCTGGCCGGCGGGTTCCCACCCTGATTTGGACTGTTCGCTCACGGTGTAGCTGCCCGGTTGGAGATCGGTGAAATTATAGCTGCCGTCGCTTCCTGTAGTCGTATTATTTAAGACCGCACTGCCTCCGGTGGCAGTTCCGGTCAGGTTGATCTTCCAGCCCGAAACGGCTGCACCCTTGTCTGTGGTCTTATTGCCGGAGATGGAAAGATGGGGTTGGAACAGACCTGCGTCCCAGTGCAGAGAGTTTTGCCCGGCCGTCACGGTGATGACATCGGTCCGCCCGGTGGTCTGATTGACATCGCTGTCCAGGCTGTCGTCAGTGCCCTGGTCTTTGGGGCTGAAGGTCTTTCCTGTGGGCTGGGTGAACTGCACATAATAATCGCCCGGAACCAGGTCCGGGAAAGAGTAGCTGCCATCGCTGCCGGTGGTCGCCGATTTGCCGGCAATGGGGCTTGCGCTGCTGTCTAGAAGCTGAACGGCAACGTTCGCGAGGCCAAGCTCGCCCGCGTCCTGCCGGCCATCGTAGTTCAGGTCTTGCCATGCCTTGCCTTGCAGAGTTGCTCCTTCCGCCAGGATCTGCAGGCCGGAATCGCTGTCGGCCACATAGGCGTAGCTTCCGGAGAGGGCCACGCCATAGGCATAGCCTGGAGTGTCGTATGAGCCTTTCAGTAAGGGGCTGTCGGGGTTGCTGACGTCGATGATTTTCAGGCCCGAATAGCTGTCGGCCACATAGGCGTAGCTGCCGGAGAGGGCCACGCCATAGGCATAGCCTGGCGTGTCGTATGAGCCTTTCAGTAAGGGGCTGGCGGGGTTGCTGACGTCGATGATTTGCAGGCCGGAATCGCCGTCGGCCACATAGGCGTAGCTGCCGGAGAGGGCCACGCCATAGGCATAGCCTGGCGTGTCGTATGAGCCTTTCAGTAAGGGGCTGGTGGGGTTGCTGACGTCGATGATTTTCAGGCCGGAATCGCAATCGGCCACATAGGCGTAACTGCCGGAGAGGGCCACGCCCGTGGCAAATCCTGGGGTGTTGTATGAGCCCACTTTAACCAAGGCCCCCTGGCCGGTGGCGAGCAGCAGCATGGCCAGCAGCGCCAGTTGCAGCAGCCGTCTGCTGCATCCTATCCAAGGCTTAATCTTCATGAGATCATGCCGCCAAGACCTGCGGCTCATTGCCGCCTGCGCGCGCTCTCCCGAGCGGCCCGAAACTTTTGCCATTGCTCCCTTTCCCTCCGCTAAAAACTCCCTGGAGTATGGAAACGGCCACCTATCTCCCGGAGATGTCCGCCCGGTCAACACATGCGAAGTATAAAATCCTTGCTATTTCTATTATATCATAAAGAGATTTTTTAAAAAAAACACATTTTAAATCCAACATTCAGGGCTGATTTCACCCCGGATGCTGTTTTACACAATTAGGAAAATATCATAAAAATTTGGCGAACGTATCATGCGCAGGGCAGGTATCCGCATTCGCACATGTGATCCTTGGCCACAATGATCTTCTCTTCAATGGAAAAGTTGCCCACGAACATGTGATTGATGCGCGAGACCTCGTCCTTTATGTCGCCTGTCTCCGGGTCCAGCACCAGATAGCCGATGCGGCCAATGCCGATGAAGTCTGCATCTATGGTCATCTCCGTGAGATTGGGCAACGCCCGCAATTCCATCTTGGTAGAGAGACGGGTGGCATCGGTAAACTCCTTGGATGCGCTCATCTTCATGGGATAGTTATGCAGATTGGTGCTCTCCCTAAACTTCTGGTCGTAAGAGAAAAGATGAGCATTGGGATTGCTCTTGCTGCCTATCTCCATCACATAATGCTCGGACGAGGCCTGGCTCATGACAATGCTGAGAACAAAAATGAGAGAAATGATGAGTTTTATCAGTCCCGAAAATGCCGCTTTTGTCTTCATTTTTGCCTCAATAATTCTCTCACGGCTGCATGGATAGATTCCACAGGTATTCTTCCGAAAGCTCGCCCGAGCAGACCGTTACCGCCGGCCCTTCCATGAAGGCTTTGCCCTCTTCAAAGGTTATCAGCAAAGGTCCGCCTCTGGTCTGCACCTGGACCTCATCATCCACCAGTCCCAGGCGGCGGGCCACACAAGCGGCAGCCACAGATCCCGTGCCGCAGGAGAGGGTCTCCCCTTCCACACCCCGCTCGAAGGTCCTGATCTCTAAAGGCGGGCCGATCTTGACAAAATTCACATTGGCTCCTTCCGGAAAGAGGCTATTGTGTCTTATGAGTGGGGCCGCCTCCAGTATGTCAAAATCCATGTCCTCGACGAAAACAACGGCATGGGGGACACCAGTGTTGACCGCCGATACCTTGCAGCCTTCCATCTCTTCCGAGATAAGTTCGCCCTGGCCATAGGCCGGTATGGAAGGCCGGTCAAACCTGGGCTCCCCCATATCCACCTTGGCCCAAAAAGCACCATCCATCTCTCGAACCTGTACGGGAATTATGCCGGCCAGGGTTTCCACATCGAAGAACTCGCCCACATATCCCGTGTCCCAGGCATATTTGGCCAGGCAGCGTATGCCGTTGCCGCACATCTCTGCCTCTGAGCCGTCCGGCTGAATGAGCCTCATGCCCGCGTCCGCTCGCGGACTGCCTGTCAGGAATAAGACACCATCTGCACCGATGCCATAGTGGCGGTGGCAGAGGGCCATGGCAAACCTTCTCTTCTCACTCTCAGCTACCTGGCATTGCCCCATCTCATCTACCAGGATGAAGTCGTTGCCGTTTCCATGCAGCTTGGTGAAGGTCAGGCTGTGAGGCCGAAAAGGATCGTCATCAAGCTCTATCTCAGAAATATCTGCCAGCTTCATTTTATATACCATGCACCTTTTTACTTAGCTTGTGCTGATGTATACTAATGTGTGCTGATGTGTGGTGATGTCATATTAAACCCATTCTACAGGTGGCACTGGATCTTCTGGAGCTGGACAGATCAATTCAGATAGCCAAAGAGGCAGTCTCGGGCGGCGCAGACTGGATTGAGGCAGGAACACCTCTCATCAAGAGCGAGGGCATGGACGCTGTGCGCGAGATGAAGAAGGCCCTGCCCGGCACTAAAATCGTGGCCGATATGAAGACCGTGGACACCGGGGCCATGGAGGTGGAGATGGCAGCTAAAGCCGGAGCCGATATAGTGGCATTGCTTGCCGCCTCCGACAACTCCACCATCGAGGATGCCCTAAGAGCGGCCCGAAAATACGGCGTGCAGATCATGATGGATCTTCTCACCGTTCCTGATCCGGTAAAGCGCTCCCGCGAGCTGGATGCCCTCGGTGTGGACTACATCTGCGTTCACGTAGGCATCGACCAGCAGATGACCGGTCGCGACACAGTCGATTTCCTGAAAGAGATCGTAAGAGAGGTCAAGACTCCCGTGGCGGCAGCGGGCGGCATAGATGCCCTCACAGGTGCCGAGGCTATCGCCAGCGGTGCTGCTATCGTCATTGTGGGCGGAAGCATTGTGAGAAGCGCCGATGTGACCGCATCCGCCCGCAAGATTCGCGAAGCAATAGACCATGCCAAGATCAGCGTCGCTCCAAAAATGAGCCGGGAGGAGGAGATGGTGGCCATTTTGCGAAAGGTATCGGCTCCCAACATCTCCGATGCCATGCACCGCAAAGGAGCCATGCGCGGCATCCTACCCATTAATCAAGGCAGCAAGATCGTAGGTAGAGCAATAACCGTGCAGACCTTCGCCGGGGACTGGGCCAAGCCCGTGGAGGCCATCGACCTTTGCGGTCCGGGGGATGTGCTGGTGATCTACAACGGCAGCAACTTTATCGCGCCCTGGGGCGGTCTCGCCACTTTGAGCAGCAAGAATAAGGGAATTGAAGGCGTGGTAATAGACGGAGCCGTGCGGGATGTGGATGAGATCAGAGCTCTTAACTACCCCATATTCTCTTCAGGCATCACCCCCAACGCCGGCGATCCCAAGGGCATGGGCGAGATCAACTCCGAGATCACCTGTGGCGGCCAGACGGTGCGCCCCGGAGACTACATTGTGGGAGACGATAGCGGAGTTGTGGTCATACCCAAAGAGAGGGCCTACGAGATCGCCAGGAGAGCCAACGAGGTGGAGAAGATGGAAAGCAGGCTCTATGAGGAGATCCGGCGCGGCAAGACCCTTTCCCAGGTGGCGAACCTTAAGAAATGGGAAAAGGTTTGATGACCGTCGGGCTTTGACGGCGAACTATCGAGGGCAACTTTGACGACAAGCCGTAAATAGATTGAAATATTCATATTCGCAAAGCAATATTATGTGGTGGGTTTAAATATAGAGGAAGTTCGAGGAGAATAACATGGAATTGGAGGACATAGTTTCTAAGTACCCACCCAAGCAGATAATGCTGGTTCCTATCGCCATCATAATATTAGCACTTATCAGCTTGGGCGCGACCTATCTTGCCACAGGCTCACCTGTGAAGCTGGGGATAGAGTTTACAGGAGGCACTCTTGTCACAGTGCCTTCGATGGATTCAGAAGAAAAAGTGGCGGCAGAGTTTGCTTCTTATCCTCTGGTGGATATAAGAAACATCGGCAGCAGATATATGCTCCAGTTCGGCCCCATGAGCGAATCGCAGTATGCCGATATTGTCAAGCTGGCCAATAGCAATTTCGATAGTCCGGAGATCAGGCACATTGGACCTATTTACAGCAAGGAGCTTCAGGCGCAGGTCATCAGGTACCTTCCTCTCTCGTTCCTATTGATGGCCATAGTGGTCTTCCTGGTGTTCAGGGAACCTATCGTTTCTCTGCTGATTGTGATCAGTGCGCTGGCCGACATTTTAACGGCAGCGGCTTCCATGAACTTGACGGGCGTACAGCTCTCACTGGGGACGGTGGCTGCTCTTCTCATGCTCATCGGTTATTCTGTTGATACCGATATCTTGCTATCCATGAGGGTGTTGAAGCGCAAGGGCAGCGTGGAAGAGAAGATCATGGGAGCAATGGGAACGGGCCTGACTATGGCCGGGACCACCATTGCTGCGGTAATATCCCTGATAATAATCTCAAATTTCCTATACCTCATAATACCGTCATTCACCAGAATGGACATCATTGCCGATATGAGCACGGTTCTCATATTTGGCCTGGCGGCGGATATCTTCAACACCTGGGTCACCAACGCCCAAGGATTGAGATGGTACTTGAATAGACCGAAGAAGGCGGCAAGGGGGCAGAGAAGATGAGCCTGTTCGAGGATTTATCCAAGGATCGAAGGGTCGCCCTATATGCGGTGGTCGTGGCTTTGGCCATCATCTCCATAGGCTTTTTCGGTCTGAAGTTCGGTCTGGATTTGGAGGGCGGCTCGTATCTGCAACTGCAATTGCAGGGAGCAGAGGCGCAAATCGATGTCTCGCCGGAAAAGATTCTGGAAGTGCAGTTTAATGCCTCATCCGTAGAGAAGCACGGACAGAGCTATGTGGTGACGGTGCCGGGTACTCTAGAGTCTACGCTTGCCGATGATCTCGGCTACGTAGGGGCGAAAATTGCAAAAGGAGACAACAGCACCAAGATCACGATAATCGAATCTCCTGAGACGATAGTTATCAATTACCTCAAGAAAAAACTGGATGCAGATGTCCAGCTCAATGTTGCAGTTGCACCCATCCGTTATGAGATACGGACTAATGTTACCCGGGAATCGCTCAATGCTCTCTTAGCTCCCGTGGGTGGCAAAGTGCCTCCCGGCGAAGACGCATTTGTAATGGGCGTGTCTAAGGAGACCGTGGACGAGACCAAGAAGGTTTTAGACTCCAAGCTCAATCGCCTGGGACTGCAGGATATAAAGGTAAGAGTGGTAGATAATAAGTACATCCTCATCGATCTGGCGGGAATGGATGTAGCCGCTGCCCAGGAGGTAGTGGGTAAGCCTGGCAAGTTCGAGATAAGAATCCAGACCGAGAACAACCAGAGCATGCATGTGCTCTACGGAGATTCCGTGGAGACTGTGGACATCCCTCAGGGAGAACGCAATGGCGGATGGGGTGTTCCCTTTGTGCTTTCGGAAGAGGCAGCGGCGGCTTTCCAGAAGGCTGCGATCGATTCGGGTGCTACCAAGAGACCCGAGGACCATTACATATCCATGTACCTGGATAAGGATGAGATCTTCTCCGCTCCTCTTGCCCCTGAGCTGGCAAGCAGCCTGCAGAAGGCTCCTTCGCGCAGCATGCAGGCCACAGTAGGTGGAGGCGATGCGGGCTCTACTAAGGCCAAAGAGCTTTACATCCACCTGCGGGAAGGCGCTCTGCCGGTCAATGTCGAGGTTGTCGGCTCCGGCCAGGTTTCGGCCGCTTTGGGCAGGCAGTTTAAGATTCAAATGGTCATAGCCGGGCTGATTGCTCTCATGGCCGTAGCCGGCATGATTTACTACCGCTACCGGGAGAGGAGAATTGTCCTGCCTATGGTGACAACCTCCTTTTTCGAGGTCGTAATGATGCTGGGCATCTGGGCAATAGCCGGCTGGCAGCTTGACCTGGCAAGCCTGGCTGGCATCATCATGGTGATAGGCACGGGCGTGGATCAGCTGGTCATCATCACCGATGAGCTGTTGAAAGGCGGCGAGGCTGCGGCATCAACCGTTGAGCGCAGCATCAAAGAGAGGGCTGCTGAAGCGGCTGAGAAATCTGGGGTAGGCAATGTTGTCGCCACCAGCAACAAGGTCTATCTGGCCCGGTTGTCCAAGGCTTTCATGATCATAATGGGAGCGGCGGCTACCACGGTTGTGGCTATGCTGCCCCTGCTTGTCATGGGCTTTGGCTCGCTCACCGGATTCGCACTCATCATCATCCTGGGTGTGATTATGGGCACATTCATAGCGAGGCCAGCTTACGGCAGGATCATCGGGCACATACTGGCCACGGATTAGACAGGAGAAGAAAATGCCTGCAGGTCGAGCGGACTTGCAGGATCATATTTTTTGAAATTTTTTCAGAAACCAGGGCAGTTTCTGGATGAATGAAAAATATTAAATAAAGCCTTTCTCTTTCAGTGCCGTTTTCAATTCTTTCAGTTCGGTAAGATCTGTTTCGATGCGCTCAAACCTCATATCCATGTAGGTCTTAAGGTCATTCCTCTGTCCACTAATTTCTCCGATAGTAGTCTCTTGCTTATCGAGCATTTGATCCTGCTTATCGAGCATTTGATCCTGCTTATCGAGTGATTGATCCATCTTCTTTTCAAGTCTATTCAGGCTGGAGGCCATCAGTTTGAGGATTTCAATTCCATCGTCCAGGCGTTCACCTATCTCATCCGGACCGCTAATCTTGCGAAAGCTTGAAAATTCCCCCAATCCCGACGAGAACTCTATGCTGATATCCTGGACATGGATGTAAGTGTTTTCGATTCGAAGATCCTCGGCAAACCTCTCCAGTTCAGCCTTCTCTCCCTCGGCGATCACCAGAACCCTGCCGTCTGGGCGGTTCTGAACCATGCCCACCAGACCCATCTTTGTGGCCAAGGAAACAGCTTTTGCCCGAAAGCCTACTCTTTGGACTCTGCCCGAGATGTAGGCGGTAAGTCTCATCATCGGTATGAATTGTAGCTCTCTCGGATTATAATCCTTCCGAAACGTTTTTCGTCTCACATTGTCTAAGGCCTGTGCAGAGAGGGAGACCCGAACCGAAATGACCAGCGCCCATAAGCCGGACAAAAAGCCCATCGAAACCTACGAGCACAAAGATAAGCAGCGGCTCAACAACCCGCCCGTGGGCCTGGTCACGCCTGAAACCGACCGGGAGGAAGGCAGCCGCAGCTACTCCCACGATCCGCATCTCGATCCCCAGCTCGTCTGGGCCGGAAAGACGGAGCACACCTCCTTTTCCGTTCCCACCGTCTCCCTGCACGTGCATGAGCGGATCGATCCGCGCACCATCATCGCCGCAGTGCGGCGGAAGAGCGGTCTCGCCGCCAAGCAGGCTTCGCTCTTCGAGTTTTCCGAAGAGAAAAATGTATATATCCAGAAAATATAGTTATTTAATGAGATATAGATGCCCGGCGTTGATGCCATAAAAGCCACTCTTGATGAACGGTTCGAGGCTCTCTCGTCCCAGTTAATATGCGAGCCGATTGAGTTGGAGGACAAGATCATCATACCGATCACAAAGACGGGCATAGGCTTATGCACCGATATCGCTCGAACTGGTCCGCATGTGAGCCAAGAAGGCCTGGAGAGATGCAAAGCTGGTGGGGGAGTGGGGATATTTCCCTTTGCCGTAGTGATCGTCTTCAAAGGAATCTCGGGGCCGGAGGGCGTGAAGGTTGTCCCCTTGTCGCCACCGGGGGACTCGTTATCCGACATCGCTCATCTCTTTATGGAGAAATTAATGGCCCATAGAGAAAAGAGAACTGATAATATGGTAGATTAGCCGCCCGCTTGAGGCTTCAAGGATGCAGTTTTATTATCTAGCCGTATTTTTCTTGATTATTATCATTCTTTTAGCTTTTCTTCTCCTCGCCCCCTTCCATCTCTCCCTGAATATCGGCAAGAAGGGACCACTAATAGAGGGTAGTATTAGGCTAACCTGGCTCGGGCGCACTGTAATGAAAGCAGAGATTTCCCCCCAATCCGCCGGTGATTTGCTGGCGTCCACCTGGGAAGAGCCATCCGGAAGGAAAGATGAAACCATTGAGTTGAGAAAGTCCGACGAGAAAGAGATGGGAAGAGAGGCAAAGCAGGAGGAAAGAAGCGAAATCGATAATCAAAAAACAGGTGCCGTTCGGCCTCCCAGTATTCAATCTCTGATTAATTCCGCTCCCGCCCTGGCGAAAATTCTCCGGGATCTGCTCAAGTCAATCCACTTTAAAAATATATCCTGCCGATTATGCTTTGGCCTGAACGATCCCGCCCAAACGGCTATTATCAGTGGCTACCTCTGGTTTTTGGCATCAGCGCTGGGCCTTTTTTCGGCCAAGATCTTCATTGAGCCCTGGTTTGAGGGAGAGCGTCTGGAGGGTGAACTCGTAGCCGAGATGGAGGCCAGACTGCTGTGGGCCGTCTTTGCCGTGGTCCAGGCCCTGCGAGTGAGGGAGATAAGGTTGCTCTTAAAAGAAACGTTGGGGTGGGCATAACTTTGGAGAATATGGATATGCGGGTTATGGTGGGCAAGGAGATAAAAGCGGGCGACAGAACCATCTGGCCCGTGATGAGAATCTCCATTCTAAAGACCCGGGAGGAAAGGGTCCAGGCAATCCAGATCACGCCCCTGGCCATGCTCATCATCGAACCGGCAGGACAATACGCGGTATCCTTTGATGGAGAGAGAATGACGATCGAAGCCATCTTAGAGCTGGCCGCCCCCCTGAAAGATGTCCTGGAAAAAGCCAGGAGAAGCTCGCAGGATTAAGGTAATAGCTACTGCTGATTGGTTACTATCTTGATGTAGTTAGCAGCAGAAGCTGGTCCATAAGCCATGGCCTCCCGGTTGCCTGCCTTGATCGTCTCTATGTTAACTTTGGTGCATGAATCACGACATGGAGTTCCTTCGCAGGGACTGCAATTCCCAGAATACTGATTCTTCTTGATCTCCAGGTTATTGGTAGCAGTGGTGATTGATTTCTTTTGCCAGATGTGCCCAATAGCCAGTGCCTTATCATTTCCCACAGTTAGACTACCGATGTTGGTATCCTGCCTTTCCTGGAACTTGAAAGCAGATCCTTCCGTCTCAAATATCCCCCCATTTTTTCCGAGGATATCCACACCTCCGTTGCCGACTATACCCTGCGCCATTACATGGACCGAGAGCATAGCCACAGCCAACACCAATATAACGCCTATTTTTTTGATTATCTCATCCCACACATCCTTAAATATAGTAGAATGTTTGTGTTGATAATATTTATATTTTTGGGTAGTAGATACTATCTTAGCTATGCTTAATATATTATATGTTTTCTAAATATTTAATAAGAATGTGCATATTTTGTGACGTATCTTAAATGAAAAAGCACTCCTTTCGGATCCAAAAGGCTTCTATACAATTGGGCAATTGTAGTGGCCGCATGATCTTTTCCATCGAAGAAATCCTCCGCACATTCGGCTATTTCGCACTATTCGGCTTCGTGTTCGCTGAGTCCGGGCTGTTCTTCGGCTTTTTCTTGCCGGGAGACTCGCTTCTTTTCACGGCCGGAATAGTTGCGGCTAACGGACATCTCGATATTTACACAATTATATTCGGATCGATCATCTGTGCATTTCTGGGTGATCAGGTCGGCTATTGGACCGGAAAAAGATTTGGTGCTGCGTTCTTTTCTAAGCCGGACACTTTCTTTAGAAATCCGGTTTATATGGAGAAGGCGGAGCGGTTCTATATGAAGCACGGCAAGAAAGCAATCGTGCTTGCCAGGTTTGTACCAGTAGTGCGCACCTTCGCTCCGATACTTGCCGGAACAGGTCGCATGAATTATTCCACATTCGTTACCTACAATGCATTGGGTGGTATTCTCTGGTGCCTGCTTCTCATTGGAGCCGGCTATATTCTCGGCAATATCCTTCCTAATTCGGGCGAGGTTTTAACCCTTGTAATCTTTGCGATAATCGTAGTATCCCTGATCCCCGTTGCGAATGAAGCTTATGGCGAATGGAAGAAAAGGAAGATCGAATGAGCGAGATATAATCTATTTCTCACCTACAGTCCCTTTGATCTCCACCTTGAAGACCATCTCTGCGGCAGGAGAAGAAACCGAGATAGTCAAATCCACGGGGATCTTTCCCAGGGAAATGGTCAGGGGTGCATCAGAATTAGCGACCTCTACCTTGATCCCCTGAGACAATTTTGTGAATGCACCGATAAGAGCGCCTAAATCAATGGTCTTTGCTAACGATTCCAAATTCGGAATTATGGTGATGGGTGCAATCTCTATGGGCCCGACAGCGATGGGACTCCTGGAATCGCCGGATATCCGCGCCGATATGGGACTAGCTTCTTCTCCGGAGACCTGCACGCTCAAAGCCCCATCCTTTCCCGTTCCTTTCACCTTGGCCACTATTGGGTGCTTCTCCTGGTCCTCCGATCCCTGGATTGTTGCCCGCGCATCTGCATCTACTTTAAAGGTCACCATGATATCATCGTAATACCTTAGGATTTTCTTGGATATAAAGAATGGCAGAGGATCGGCTTTTCTGCATGGCTAATACTAGCAGCGAAAGGCTGATATCTTCAGGGAGGACATTACGCTGCGATGCTTGAAGTAGGATATCTGCATATCGATAATCCCATTGCCGTTATTTCTTCACATAACAAGCCCGACTATAACGATGCGGCGGGCTTGCTCTTGCTGGATGGCTTCGATCTTGATGAGGTCCCTCTCGAGGAGATGCAGGCTTGTTTAGAAACAATCAGCCAGAAAGGAACAGGAGCCTTTGGACTGTCCGCCACCTGTTCCCGGGACGAGCCCCTCCTGGAGGCAGCCCGGCTCGCAAGCAGAAATCTCTGCCTGCTCGACCTCCGGCTTTCCAAGATTCGCGATCCTATCCGCCTTCTGGAACTCATTCCACTTCTCAAGCGCTGTGGCGTCACCCTCTCTCTGAGGATAAGGCCGGAAGACCTATCCAATGCCCTTTTAGAAAAGCTCAATGAGAGCGAGCTGGACATAATTCACCTCGACCTGCGCGGCCTGAACGGAGCCGGACCAAAAATGGTCAAGAAGGCAAAAGACAGCCGCGGTCCTGTAATCATGGCCCTGGCTGATATCGGCGAGTTTGAAGATGCCAGGAACCTGCTGGTCATGGGTGCTGATGTTGTATCTATGCGGGGAGCAGACCCCGAGTTTGCACAATGGCTCTCCGGAGCCCTGCAGGAGTACGACTCTTTGAGCGGCTGGTGCAACGCACCCAAGCACATCTGCGCGGGCGGCGACCTGCGCGGCCTGGCCTTCTGCTGTCCTCCCGTCAAGAATTGCCCGGTCCTGGGCGCTCTTAAAAAGGCAGGCATGTCGCCGGATGAGTTTATACAAAAGAAGCTCTCCTTTGCCAAGGGCACCCCTCTGGAGAAGGGCGAAGGAACCTGCTTTGGAAGCCTTGTGTGGTGCTGCAAGAAGAGCAAGCAATGCTATCTGCGTGACGCTGCATTAGCCAGAATCGGGCTTTCGGGAAAGGAATATATGGAGCTGAAAAAGAAGCTGGCAGAAGAGCTTCTTTCATAATCCCCCTGATAAGTCATGAATCCTGAACGCGTGGCCCAGTGCGCCCTGCTGGCTATGCTCTTTGAGCTTTCCTCCAGTCCCAAGCCCGGCAATGTGGATCGCTGCCACGACTTTTCCGATATAGGATTTCATCATTTCCTGACCAGTGCCGTCTCCGCTTACCCCGTCTTTCGCAAAGCCGCCAACGGCAGAGGGAGCGTGGGCTCGCTTATTCTGGAAGGTGTGGAGGCCTGGCAGACCTGGTTTTTGAGCAGCAACACTCACTTTGGCTCTCTGGTCCTCATGATACCTTTAGCAATCGCAGCCACAAAGCCAGGCGAATTGCATAGAGAGCTAAGAAGGGTCCTGGAAAAGACCACCGTAATCGATGCCATCGACTTTTACAGCGCCTTCGAGAAGGCCAAAGCCAGAGTGGCCGAGGTGGACAGTTTCAGCCTGAATGATCGGAACTGGCAAGAAACCGTTCAGGAGAGCGGCAAGACTCTGTTGGAATTGATGAGACTCTCCTCCAAGCACGACATTGTTGCTCGCGAATGGTCCACCAATTATGAGCGCTCATTTCGGCTCGCAGAACGATTGGTAGAGCAAATCAGCCGATGGGGCCAAAACGACGGCGTGGTCAGAACCTTCCTGGAGGCGCTGGCCGAGGTGCCTGACAGCCTGATTTGCGCCAAATTTGGGGAGGAGACGGCCCAACGGGTCTCACTGCGGGCGGGTGAGGCGCTTCTGGATGACACCCTTGGCAAGGCTCATGAGCTGGATCTCTCTCTTCTGGCAGAGGACATAAATCCCGGGTCCACAGCGGACCTGATTGCAGCATCTTTATTTATCTCCCTTCTGAGGGGTTTGAGGTTTTAAAAAATGCTTTATGGAAATGACGGTTTAGATGAGCTGGGAATATTAGGCGGCATAAACGAGGTAATTGCAACTACGGAGATGTCAGGCAGGATCAATGCCGCGCCTCTAGGCATAATCAGAGATGGTGAGAGCCTTTATGTGCGGCTTTTCTTGGGAACTCATACCTACGAAAACATCCTGATCAATGGCTGGTTTGTGGCCAATATCAGCCATGATGCCTGGCTCTTCGCGGAGACGGCAATAGAAGACCTTGAAGCGGAATATTTCACGCGCCGGGAAGAATTGCCTGTGCTAAAAGAGGCAGAAGCCTGGGGGCTCTTTAAATGCGAGACATTTGCCACGGATATTATCATCGCCAAGGTGGAGTTGGTTAAGGGCGAGGTTTTGCGAAGGGACTTTCGTGCCTGCAACCGGGGGGCAAATCTTGTGATCGAAGCGGCGGTTGCTGCCACCCGGTATCTGGCTCTTCGCACCGATTCCTATTTCGAGGAGCTGATGAAGATGCAAAGGATCATCGACCGCTGTGGTGGTCCCAGGGAGCGAGAGGCCATGGACCGGCTCATGGATAGGATCGATAGATTTACTCATATAAGATAGGTGATTTGTGATCGCTCATGCTTGACCGTTTGCCTTCCGGCTGCCAGAGCCTCGATCTCCTCTTAAGCGGGGGATTTGAATCGGGCATAATAACCCAGCTTTACGGGGAGGCAGGCACGGGAAAGAGCAACATTGTCATGCAACTGGCGGTGCAGGCCGTGGCCAGGGGTCTACGCGTCATATTCATAGATACGGAAGGCTTTTCCGCAGAGAGGTTCAAACAGATAGCCGGCCCGGGCGCAGAAGAGATGGCCGCGAAGATCATGATCTTTGAGCCAATGAGCCTGGAACAGCAGGCCATAGCCATTCGCGAGGCCTCCAAGATCGCCGGCCGGGATTTAGGCCTGATAATTCTCGATTCGGCAACATCTCTTTACCGTGTACTTCTGGAGGCAGATGATAACCGTTCTGTTCGCCGAACATTAACCGTCCAGCTCTCCGAGCTACAGGAGATTGCTCGCAGGCACAGGATTCCCGTAGTAATAACCAATCAGGTCTACATGGACATTGAGAACAACTCGCTGCGGCCCATAGGCGGCACGGGCCTGGAGCACATCTGCAAGGCCATCATCTTCTTGGAGAAGAAAGGAGAAGGTTTGCGACGCGCCCGGCTCATGAAGCATCGCTCTTCCCCGGAGGGGATCGCGGCGGATTTCCGCCTGACGGCTCGCGGCGTGGAGTAATAATGGTATAACCAGCGGCTAACGACGTTTTCAACCACAGAGACACAGAGTTCACAGAGAACGCACAGAGACGAACTAACAATTAGAAAACCATGGTAAACAGATGTGCTTACAGTCGCATCTTCATGATGATGGCCGCCTCCCCGTCACTATAGTAAGCAGGACAGATGCCAAGCATTCGAAAGCCCAGCATGGAATAGAGCGACTGGGCCTTTTTATTGCCTACTCTCACCTCCAGGGTGACGCTGAATGCTCCCATCTTACGGAAGATCTGTAAAACCTCCAGCATAAGCCTCATGCCTATGCTGCGGCTCTGAAAGCCAGGCCTTACGGCCAGCCAGAAGACTCTCCCCTCGAAAGGAGTATGCTTGAATCCCAGGACGAAGCCAGCCACAATTCCACTCACCTCTGCGACAAGAGAGCTGCCGCCGTGGTATTCATAAAAGGCCGAGAAGATGGCCGGATCATATCCGCCGAAGACCTCCCGGTCGATCTCTAAAGCTGCCTCCAGATCGTCCGGCAGAAATCTCCTTACCACTACGGGATTATTGAAGAATGCCTGACCAATTCCATCCGTTAGCCGACCGCGAGTCTGTTCCTCAGGCCACATTATCTCATGCTCCAGGATTTATGAGCGGAAATAGTTTATCAGACAATATGATTATGGAAAAAAAGCTCGCTGAGCCAAGCTCTCGCGCGCGCCTTTGCCTGCGGGCGCCCGTGGCCGCTCGGGCGGGGCCCGCCCGGGCTGCAGCTCGCCTCAATTCCTTTCCTCACTGCGGCCAAATGGTGTCAATGGATACTAAGATTTTCCAAGAGCCTCATCGGCAAGGATCTGATCGATCTCTTCTAGAATTGGCCGAATTTGCTTTTGCAGAATATCCCAAAGTATCTCCTCGTCAAGGCCGAAGTACCTGTGAACGGAGATATCTCTCATCCCCGCTATCTTGCGCCACGGAACTTTAGGATAACGTTCTCTTACTACGGGTGGGATGTGTTTGGCGGCTTCGCCAAGTACTACAAGATTAAAAATTACTGCATCGTATGTTCTTTCATCTGCAGCGAACTGATCAGAGTCAATATCCTCAGTATAACGCAATATTTTCTCGCATGAGGTCTGCATATCCTCAAGAAACAGCTGGTAGTCCCTGGACATAGAAGGCCTCACTCTCGATTTGTGTCTTGAGCCTAGGCCGTATGGATTTGCGGGTGACCAGATCTATGGGACGGCCCAATAGATCCTCAAGGAATAACTTGAGATCCATGTACCCGTTGAAGGTGGCGGGGCCCAAGAACTCAACCAGGAGGTCTACATCGCTATCTGGTCGGGCCTCATCCCTGGCGACGGATCCGAAGACTGCCAGGGTCTTTACCCCCATACGAGTCAGCTCATCTCTATGGACGGCTAGCTCCTGCAGGATCTCTGATCTTCTCATGGTCCTCTAAATGGTTACTATGAGGATTTTTGATATAAAGATCTTTTGAAGTTCATATGATTATGGAAAAAAAGCTCGCTGAGCCAGTTTCCCGCACGCGTGTACCTGTGGGTGCACGTGGCCGCTCGGGGCGGGGCCCGCGAGCGCGGGAAGGCCGCCGGAGGCCACGAAGTTATGCAGGGCTAGCTTCAATTAGAAGCGGCTATTTAAATGATAAAAATCCGATGCAAATTGTTCAGTTACTGAAGTGAGGCCTATCCGATGCGCGTACTACAATTGCTGCTCCTCTTCTTGCCGGTTGCCCTGCTGGCGCATTTTGCCGGCATTGGTGAGATCTTCGTCTTTGCTGCCTCAGCTCTGGCTATCATTCCACTGGCAAAGATCCTGGGCGAGGCCACAGAAGTTTTGGCAGAGAAGACCGGCCCGCGCCTAGGCGGGCTTCTCAATGCCACCTTCGGAAATGCCGCCGAGCTGATCATCACTCTGGCGGCAATTCATGCCGGGCAGATGCAGCTGGTATTAGCCTCCATCACCGGGTCCATTCTGGGCAACCTTCTCCTGGTCCTGGGCTTTTCCATGTTTTTAGGCGGCCTAAAGAACGGCCGGCAAATGTTCGACCGAAGAGAGGTGGATACGGATGCCACCATGGCCATTCTGGCCCTGATCGCCATGAGCGTGCCCTCCCTCTTCAGCCTCTACATCCCAAACGCCAGGCTCGTTGAGGAGCTGAGCCTGACCTCCGCAGGAGCCATGCTAATCCTCTATGTGCTCTTCATCATCTACACTCTAAGGAGCTGCTCTTCGGGAAAATGTGAACCTGTAACAGTAAGAGAAGCCCTGCCCGAGCATGTCTGGAGTACGAACAAGGCATTAACCATCATGGGATTCTCCATGATCGGCATCGTCCTGATGAGCGAGCTTTTGGTAGCATCGGTGGAGGCGGTCACGGCTATCCTGGGCCTCACGCCCTTTTTCGTAGGAATAATCATCGTGCCCATCATCGGCAACGTGGCGGAGCACCTGGTCGCCGTTCAGGCTGCCCGGCAGAATAAGATGGACCTGTCCCTCTCGATTGCCCTGGGCTCCAGCCTGCAGATCGCTCTCTTCGTAACGCCGGTGCTGGTCTTCGTCTCACTGCTCCTGGGAAATCCTCTCACGCTCCAGTTCAATCAGCTGGAGCTGATCGCTCTCACGGCTGCGTCCATGATCTCAGCCCTGGTCTCTTTGGATGGAGAGTCCAACTGGTTGGAAGGGGCCATGCTGCTGGCGGTGTACGGCATCCTGGGCCTGGCGTTCTTTTTCTTGCCTTTAGAGCTCTAACAGATGATGAAGGCGAGTTCAGGTAATTGGCAGCCAAGGGCATAGGCAGCAGCCTCCCGCGCGCGTGCCTGCGGGTGCCCATGGCCGCTCGGGCGGGCCCGGCCCGGCTGTCTCATCGGGTAAAGCCGCTGTCTTTAGAGAGATTTCGAGACGCCACGCAAAAAGAGACATCCTGCCGCCAGGACATAGTCTCGGACGGATGGTTCCACCAAAAGGATGAAATGGATTCGGCAACAAAACCAGGCCGCAATGAAATCAGTGGCAATAGAATTAATCCTGCTTCTGGTGCTTAGTCTTGCAGCGCCAGCCTTTGCAGCTTACGAATCAGGACCGGTTGGGCCCTACAATGTCTCTTTTGATATGAATACTACCATGGAGTACCGTGTCATTGTTGAGGCACCTACACGTGGCGTTTCAACGGGAATTGATTTCACAAGGTATAACCTTACTGTGGACAGTACCGATTATGATGCATACTTGACGTTGACGAGATATGAGCAGCCTATGCCTGCCGACATTAGCGCCAATATGGGTATTGTTCTAGCTGCTCTCCAAGGAGCAGGCGCCGACCAACCAACTATTTACCAAAATGTAACGATAGACGCAAAGCCAGCAGTGCTGGGCAATTTTAGATTTGAGAGACAATTTTTAGGACAGGGACAATACCAGGAGGGCGAACTCATCGTCGCGGCCATTTACTCCCCGGATGCAAAAGTCTACGAGAATGGCGTCGATCGCGCAAGGACCGACTGCCGCGTCATATCTACCTTCCCCTGGGAGATCATCCGGGATCTGCTTTACACCCTGCATGTCGAGGTGCCCAAAGAGGAAGGCGCGTCTATCGACATGGATAACCTGTCCTCTCCCATAAACCAGTCATCTCTCACCAACCAGTCATGAGCATTGTCGCGGGGTTCATGGGCTATGCGGCCCTCTTGCCGGGCAAAGATGCCGGACAAGGAAAGAACGGTATGCCGCCGCAATTTCAGTGTTTTTATTATTTTTTGGGCCCGTATAATCCCGTCTTTTTAAGGAGTTCTTTCCATACGTGCCCTGCAAAGGGCGTTTTCAGTATCCACTGCTGCATAGAGGGTTCATATAGATATTAGGTGATATCTACATAAAAATCACCTTTTAATATTAAGCAAATGAACAATGGTATTTGGAGGAATCTAAATTAACTCAATAAAACTGATGTTGTCAATCCTGGCGCTGGGAATGCTAGTTGCAGTAGGCGCTGCCATTGATGGACCTGATGATTTCGAATCGGCGCCTTATGGTGGCGGTCATGACGGTTACGATGGTCATGGCGGTAATCATGATTTCGGCGGCCATAGATATAACGATTGGTTGAATCCCGGAGGGTATTCGTATAGCTGGGGGTATTATTATCCAGCCTATTACTCAAACTCCTGGTATCCAACATATACGTACACCTATCCGACCTACTATTACACAGCGCCTGCGCCTGTAGTCTATCCCACTTATCCCTACTACTATGACCCGGTAGTCTATGACCCCTGGTATGGAGCCAATGTCTATGGATGGGGCGGAGCGAGCTACTACTATTCCAATAGCTGGTCCTGGAATAATCATGGCGGATACTTTTTCTAAGTATCTGGCCAATGATGTAGCGCTCGATGAGTAATGCAGCATCAAAGTGTTAGTCAACTACCCCACCCTAAAGGATGGGGCTTGTGACTGCACAAAAAATCGCGTCACAATAGGCTGGCTGACAACAGCCCTAAAAGCTATGTTCATAGCTGCGATGTAGTCCGCAGCACCAGCGAAGCCGCAAGACTCACATCTAAATTCGTCTCTGGTAGGTCTATTCTCTTTAGAGATATGTCTGCATGAAGGGCAAGTCCTAGAAGTGTTTTGGGGATCTACAAAGACCACAGGGACACCTGCAATCTTGGCTTTGTAGTCCACAAACATTCTAAGCAACCCAAAATTCCAAGTATGCAAGTTGCGACGCTGTGCCTTCCTAACTGTTACTCTGTCTCTAATGCCCTGGAGATCTTCAAGAGCAATAGACCTGAGAGTGCCTTTGGCTTTCGTAACAAGCTTCTTGGAAACGTAATGGTTAACGTCTTTGGAGAATCGCGCCATCCTACCAGAGAGCTTCTTAAGATGGCGTTTAGCGGATTTAGTGCCTTTGGATTGGAGTCTGGATTTGAGGGAATCAAGTTGCTCTCTGGTATTGGTGGTCTGCTCACCAGAATGGACTTCTCCATCGCTATCTACAGCCAGGTT
>JAPKXZ010000046.1 GCA_026394555.1 Methanothrix sp. | reverse complement strand
TTTTGATTGTTTAATTAATAACTGAATTAGATTAATAAATATTTTAATAAATCAGCTACAAATTTGGAATACAATTAACATTATTTCCTTTCAATTTGAAAATTGTATTAATTAAAATTTTTGGATTAAAATTTTAGACAGTAGCACGCGCAAATCATAATCTATGCAAACCGGAATATTTTACGAAAAAAACTAATTGTATATTTATGTATAAGGGTGCGCAAAGATTGCGATCTGAAAAATCTCAAAATATCATGTCATATCGAATCGCGGCTTTCAAACAAATATATTTATAACTATTTAAATATAACTATTTATAGAAGGCTTGTATCATCTGGCGAATAAATGTGCATTTATAATACTAATATATTATCGTCGTTTGTCTATACCCAGAACGACCAAAGACCTCACAGTATATATAATTATTATGTTACCCATATCATGACCAACAAAAAATTTAAGTGACACAAAAAAAAGGACGATCCCCCTACCGGCGTGGGGTGTAGGGGCAGAGAGAGCACCGGTCTTTAGGCCGGTGGTGAATCGTGCCCCACTGCTACGCCGCAAATCTAGATATACCATAATAGCGTAGAACACCCTTATGCTTAAGGCGTACAAGTACCGGATCGATCCAACCAAGTCCCAAAGGACCATGATGGAGAGAACCTTAGACTTGTGCCGCTGGACATACAACCAGACCTTAGCATATCGAAAAAATGCTTGGGAGAAAGAAGGCAAATCCATCTCAAAATATGAGACAAATGCGCTTCTCCCAATCTGGAAATCTGATAAACCGGAACTTAAAGACGTATATGCTCAGACCCTCCAGAATGTTCAGGAAAGGGTAGATCTGGCTTTCAAGGCTTTCTTCAGGCGGGTTAAGGCAGGCGAGGAACCCGGATATCCTCGATTTCGGGGAAAAGGTTGGTACGACTCGTTCACCTATCCACAACCTGAGAAAGGGATTAAGGTTCTTGCCGAAAAATTGCATGTTCCTAAGATTGGAGATATCAAGATCAAGCTGCATAGACAGATCGAAGGCAGGATCAAGCGTCTGACGATTCGCAGAGCTGCAACCGGGAAATGGTTTGCCTGTTTCTCGGTCGAGATTGAGGATCTGCCTAAACCTCCCTGGAAAGATGGGTCAATCGTCGGCATAGATGTCGGCTTGGCGAGCTTTGCCACTCTCTCAAATGGCGAGAAGATCCCCAATCCAAGGTTTTTCCGGGATGAGGAAAAGGAACTCGCTAGGGTCCAAAGGAAGCTCTCAAAAGCTGCTAAAGGTACTCTTGAGAGGAAAGCTGCCTTAAAGATCGTTGAACGGGTCCATGAGAGGATCGCTAACAAAAGATATGAATTTGCTCATCAAGTCAGCCGGGGGCTAGTTAATAGATTCGGCTTGATCGCTTTTGAAGATCTGAACATCAAGAACATGCTTCAAAATCATTGCCTTGCTAAATCCATCTCGGATGTGGCTTGGAATATGCTTGTGACTGTGACATCTTACAAAGCTGAAAATGCTGGTTCGATTGTCGTCCTGGTAGATCCGAGAAACACTTCTAAGATGTGCTCAAGGTGTGGTATTTTGGTTGAAAAAACTTTGGCTGATCGAGTCCATAATTGCTCGGAGTGCGGGCTATCTCTGGATCGAGATTGGAATGCAGCCATAAACATTCTGAGATTGGGACTTCAATCTCTGCCAATCAACGGCTAGAAGCCCCGCCCTTCAAGGCGGGGAGAAGTCACTTCAAGACCAGCTTCAAAGCGCGCTGAGGACAGCCCATGATGCAGGCTCCGCACTGAATGCACTTGCCGGAATCGGCCACGACCCGCCAATCCTCAAAACGGAATGTGCCCGTCGGGCAGATGGAAACACACGCCCCGCAATGCACGCACTCATTCTCATCTCTGATGACGGGAATCTCCAGGGGCACGACCTTTACCCCGCGCCTCTCGAATGCCTCCTTTACCATCAAACACTTGTCCTGGGGCACTTCCAGGACAATCTCTCCGCTCACAGCATCGATGCTGGCTCTCTCGATATTCACCAGAGCGCCCGTCTCCAGGATGACTGAAGCTATGAGAGGATAACGCACAATGCCGGGAGCTACATGCAGCATGAGTTTCATTTTCTATCGCCTCCGCGCAAAGAGCCGGGAAAGGTGATTGCTGGTGATCATTCCAATTACCTTGTTATCTCTGTCTACCACCGGCATTGCCGAGATGCTGTGCGTATCAAAGGTACGGGCCGCGAGTTCAATGGGCTCATCCGCTTTAACAGAATAAACCCTTCTCGTCATGATATCTCCAATGCGAGAGGATTTGCCACCAGCAACTGCCTTGGAGATATCCCAGGCAGTGATTATGCCCATCAACCGTCCGTCCCGGGAGATCACGGGCAGGTGATCGAAGCTGCCGCTCACAATCAGCCGGGCCGCTTCTTCTACCCCGATGTCCTCATGAACCGTGACCACGTCGCGACTCATGACATCCCCCACGTTTGGCGATTCCTTGGTCTGCTTCATGGGCCGGGAACTGCCAACGCGTGATAGTGGCTCCACGGCCTGGCTTAGCAGAAACTCGCCCTTCTCCACCTGCTGCTTTAAGGTGAGGGCCACTTCCCTGGCCACATGGAAACTGGAGAGTGACGAGGTAGAGACCTCTTTCCCATTAATCTCGATCATTCCCGACTTCAGATCCTCATAGTTTACCATCTTCAAAGAGGGCCGATCCCGGCGAGCGATGCCATAGTCCACCACAGGAACGGTGATGTCTCTATCCCGCACGGCGGTGCTTTTGGCCAGCTTTTCATTGAGGATTGGTATGGGAATGCCTATTCCAAGGTAGAGACTGGGACCGTATTTATGAAATGTCGCCGCTCTGAGAAAGCGATTATTCATCTTTTTCATGTCGCCCGTGACCATGAGCGTGGAGAAGTTATTCTGAGGATTATGCTGCGTGCCGGATCCCATAACATACCCCTGCGCTCCGGCCAGAAAGATGCGCGTACCTATTCCAATGTAATCGAAGTTGGGATCATTGGATAGCGGGGAGAGAACACCCGATCCGCTGTAGTGAATATTGCCAAAGCGAGGAAGCAATGTGCCCATGTAGGTATGCATGGTCTGGTCGGCGGAATTGGTGGCCGCGTTGTAACGCTGATAAGCATTGCGGGGATTGACCATGATGGCCTGATTGAAATCCTCCAGACGCAGGCTGGTCTCCAGCTCCATCTGAGGATAGCAGTCCGTGCCCGCACCATATGCGTCCACCTCTATCTGCTTTCCCGAAATGAGATCTTCCATGACATGCGCTCCGCCGTACTCTATGCCCCGGTCCTCGGAGGGCTGCGTCGCGCCTAAGAATAGATCGACCGCGGCGACTCCACCGTAGGCTTCAACTTTATTGAGAAGAGCTTTGGAAATTTTTATGGGCGGGTCGCTATGGCCCAGATTGAGAAATACTCCCGAGGAGCACATGGCTCCAAAAGTCCCAGTGGTTACTACATCCACCTCGCGCACGGCTCCGGCAAGGCCCAGCTCGTCCACGATGTCAGGCATCTCCTCTGCCGTTACGACGCGGGCGCTCCCGTCGCGAATGCGTTCGTTGATCTCCGCTAACGACTTCTCTTGCACGAATTCCCCAAAAGTCGGCAATCCGATAAAAACTTGTTGGGCTTTTCCTGTCCAACAACGTTATCTGCCTTAACTGGGATGGACAAGAGCCTATGCCACAGATGCCTGGCAAGAAAATCGTTCTCACGAGCGACACCACCATGATGAGCAGCTATCACGGTGGAGTGATGCTCGGCTTTGCCGCCATAATGCCCAGTAGAGCTTTGCCTGACTGGATTTTTCGTAAATTGTTCTGCCCGCCGGTGGCCGCTGCAGCGGACGGCTCGGCAGAGATGGCTCCCTGCGGCATGCGAAAGGTAGAAGCGGCATTGCTGGAAGCAGGCTTCTCCCGAGAGGAGGTAATGGTGGCCCATCCCGATCATCTGGACAGGGCCATCGGACCAGAGACAAAGATCGTAGGCATAACTCATGACGATCCCATGGGAAAGATCGCCGTGCGGGAAGTCGAGGATATCATCGGCCGGGGACCGCCCTTCAATCGCACCAAGTTTCTGGAACTATTGCGCCATCCGCTCATCAGAGAGCACAGGCCCAAGGTAGTAATAGGCGGCAACGGCGCCTGGGAGGTGATGGGCGAAGACGTATTCGTGGACCACATTTACCTGGGCGAAGGAGAAAGCGATTTTCCGGAGATATGCAGAAAGATCATTGGTAAGGAGAGCGTCCCGCTCGTTATTCGGGGCAAAGCGGTCCTGGGAGAGGCCATTCCCGTCAATCGCAAAGCGACCATCGGCGGCATTGTGGAGATCGGTAGAGGCTGCTGGCGAGGTTGCGCCTTCTGCTCGCCGGCCATGCGCACCCTGCGCCACCGGCCGCTGGAGAAAATTTTGGCTGACGTGCGGGTGAACCTGGCCAGCGGGCAGCGGGACATCATCCTGCACAGCGAGGATTTCTTCTCCTACGGCTATCGCGATGGCAAACCCGATGAAAAGAAGATCCTGGAACTGGTATCCGCGGTAAAGCAGCTCGGGCCCAAGACCATTGATGTCTCCCACCTGAGCCTGGCCTCAGTTCATCAAAACCCGGAACTCCTGCGCGCCGTCTCGCGAATAGTAGGCGTGGGCAGGGATCAGAATCACATGTCTGCCTGGATCGGCATCGAGACGGGGAGCTGCCGCATCCTAAAGATGCATATGCCCAATAAAGCGCGGCCCGCAAAGATAGACAATTGGCCCGAAATTGTCAGGAATTGTTACCGTCTCTTCGCGGAGGAGTCCTGGCTGCCGGTGGCCAGCCTGGTCCTGGGTCTGCCGGAAGAGACGGCAGAAGATGTCATAAAGACCACTGAGCTGGTGGAGTCCCTCAAGGATTACACCGGGCTCATGCTGCCCCTCTTTTTCACCACCATCGCCGATACCAAGTTGGGTGGAAGAAAAGGCTTTGCCAGAGAGGATGCCCTGCCCGAGCACTGGCAACTGGTGGGATTGTGCCTGGAGTATAACCTGCGGCATCTCAAGAAATTGCACAGCCTCTACCGAGAAAGGATGACGGCAGGACCTGTCGTTCACGCCGCCCTGAAGGGCATAAACCTGATGGCGGACCATTTGCTCAGCAAGTATATGAAAAGGATGAAAAGAGGCGAGCCGCCTAACTGATTTTTTCAATAATTTTCCAGAACAGACCTCACAACACCCTTGTGATCACCCTTGAGGGAATAGACGTTATGGTCCCCGGAAACGTCAATGCTCAGGATGCCCAGGCGAGTGTTCATGAGCCCCACCATGGCCGAAACTCCCCGATAGCTGACGTCAAAACCCTCCTTCGCGAGGTAGGTAAAGACGTCCTCAGTGGTGTAAGCTCCATCGCTCAAAAACAGCTTTAAGACAGCCTTTCGAATTCCTATTCCGTCCCGTTTAAGATAATTTCTGAGCCTCTCCTGGATTCGTTCTTCAGCGCTTTCCATCCGGCAAAATCACCGCCCTCAAGCAATGAATTTAAGGATTATAAAGGTATTCTCTCTACGACCAGTCCATCATCAAAGGGATACTTCTCAATTATGCTGAGAATACATAAGACGCTTTTTAGCTCTTTGGTTATGTCCTCCAGGATGGGGGCGGCGATATCTATCCTCCCCTCCCGGCAGGAGTACATATCTTCGGGAACCGCCAGATCACCAAGAATCTGCAAAGCTGCCTGAAGATCGCCCTCAATTATGCCGTGAATTATGGTGCCCTCCTCGCTCACATGATCAAAGGGCCGCGCCGTTTTATTCGCCCGGCGTAAGAGGCGCTCTTTGAGCTGCACCGCATCCTTGAAGCGAGAAGGGCAAAAGTGGGCTTTTATGTCATCTTTTAGGAAATGCTCCCTGGCGACCTCTTCGCTTCCTATGGCGGCAGAGCCCAGATCTTCCGGCAAATAGCCGGCTGCAGCGAGGCCGGCATAGTTGGTCTCAGAGAACTCCAGCTCGTTTACGTTCAAGAAAGCACCCGCATCCCTTACCGCCTCGATGATGGCGGGAGCGGGCTTAATAGAAGGTATCTCTACGCCTGCTAACAGGCCCAGGGCTATAGCCTGCAGAAGGGTCTCCTTGAGCCCGACTGGATTATGCCATTCGGATACGGGGAGATGAAAACGGATCTCGTCCAGGCCGGCCTGCTTTAGCCTTTCCAAGACGGCGCGACCAGGAAGAAGGCCGGTATAAAGGTGGATGTGGTGCTGCTGCCCGCGCGCGTTCTTCAAAGCCCGGATGCACTCCAGGACATAGTCCAATTTCAAAAGCGGCTCACCGCCCGTGATTCCTGTGCCCAGAGCATCGATGGCAGAGGCCTCCCGCAGGATGTCAGCTATTTCCTCTACCGGCATTTCATCGGCAAAGACCAGATCGCGACCCCGCCGCTCCTCGGAGAGCGGACAGTAGAAACAGCTGCGCGGACACTTGCCGGTGACGAAGAGCACCAGGCCCGCTCCCTGACGGCAGATGCGGCAGCCAGGCGAGAGGTAATTGTAAATCGATCCCACGGAATCTTCTTGCCACTTTATCATTGCAGTAGAGAGGAGCGACTTATGCTTAATTAGATTTGTATCCAAACGGTTATCAGAGTGAAGAGGCCATATTCGATCAATAAAAGGGATGGTTATTTGTGAGAGAATATCTTCTCGGAAACGCAGCAATTGCCAGAGGCCTCCTGGAGGCAGGAGTGGGGCTTGTCGCCGGCTATCCCGGCACACCCTCCTCGGAGATCATAGGAACGCTGGTCGAACTCAAAAGTGAGAGGCCGCCGCATGTAGAATGGTCCGTGAACGAGAAAGTTGCTCTGGAGGTGGCAGCCGGAGCCTCCTGGACCGGCTGTCGCGCCGCGGCCACCATGAAGCACGTGGGTTTGAATGTGGCCGCAGATCCCTTCATGACCCTGGCCTATCTGGGTGTGGGCGCGGGACTGGTGGTGATCTGTGCCGATGATCCCTATTGCCATTCCTCGCAAAATGAGCAGGACTCGCGCCGTTATGCCCAGTTTGCCGGCATACCCTGCCTGGACCCCGCGAATCCCAGGGAGGCAAAGGAGATGACCGTTTTTGCCTTTGAGCTCTCCGAGAAATTCAATATCCCGGTCATGCTCAGGCCCACTACGCGCGTCTCTCACGCCCGAGAGGACGTAGAGATGGGCCAGGCCGCTGCCCCCTGCGAACCGGGCCACTTCATCAAGAATCCTGCGCGACGAGTGGCTCTTCCCATCCATGCCCGGCCGCTTCATAGCGAGCTCTTGGCCAAACAGGCCGCCATGGAGGAGGCGCTGGAAAGTTGCCCATGGAACAGGCTCGATCTGCATGGCAATGTAGGCATCATCGCCTCGGGAATTGCGGGACTGTACGCGAAGGAAGCTATTTTCGATCTGGATGAAGAACTCTCATTCCTCTGCATCGGAGCCTATCCCCTTCCCAAAAAATTGATCAACCGCATGCTTATGCACGTCTCCCGGGTATTGGTAATAGAAGAGCTGGAGCCGGTGGTAGAAGAGCAGGTAAAGATGTTAGCCCTAAAGGTCAATCCCCAGGTGGAGATTCTGGGGAAGGAGGGATTCATCCCCCGCGAGGGCGAGCTGGACTATTTGCAGGTGAGAAATGCCATAGCCCGCATGCTTGGCAAGGCGGAACGGGTGGCGGTGAAGAATGCGGATGTGAGCTGTCTGCCGCCCCGGCCTCCCTCGCTATGCCCAGGCTGCAGCCACCGGGCCACCTATTACGCCATGCGAAAGGTCTTCGGCAAGAATGCGATCTACCCCAGCGACATCGGCTGCTACACCATGGCGATAGGCATGGGAACTGTGGACACGTGCCTGTGCATGGGAGCTAGCATCACTCTGGCCAGCGGCATTCGCTTCGGCGGGGAGACGGAAGGCATATGCTGTAGTCTGGGCGACTCAACCTTTCTGCACGGAGGAATGACCGGCCTTCTCAATGCCGCCTACAACAAGGCCAGGATCACCGTGACTATTCTCGACAACTCCACGACAGCCATGACCGGCCATCAGCCCAATCCGGGCACGGGCATGACGGCTAGCGGCGAGGTAACGACCCAGGTATCAATCGAAGCCCTGGCCAAAGCTTTGGGCGCGGGACTGGTGGAGACGGTCGATCCCTATCACCTGGATGAGACACTTGAGAGCTTTCAGAGGGCCAAGGATTATCCGGGCCTGTCGGTAATCATCGCCCGGCAGCCCTGTGTCATCAAAGCGCGCCGCAGCGGCGAACGCCGTCGCTCCTTCCAAGTGGGGGAGGACTGCATTGGATGCAAGATCTGCCTCGACTTCAGCTGCCCGGCCATCGAATTCGAGAAGGATAAGGCCAGGATAAATGCACTATGCACCGGCTGCGGGGTATGCGCCGCGATCTGCTCCGCTTCTGCCATCCGGGAGGTGGCAAGATGAGGACGTCTGAATGCGACATGGTGATCGTCGGTGTGGGCGGCCAGGGAGTCATACTGATCTCGGATGTGATCGGCAGGGCGGCGTTAATGGCAGGAAAACCAGTATGCGGAGCTGAGACGCACGGCATGGCTCAGAGAGGCGGCAGCGTGATTAATCACACTCGCATAGGATGCCGCTTTTCTCCCATGGTCGCCTCAGGCGGAGCAGATGTGCTGGTGGCATTAGAACCGGGGGAAGCCCTGCGCTTTGCAGACTTCCTCTCGCCCACAGGAGTCGTGCTGGTCAATACCAGGGCCGTCCTGCCTTCTAGCGTGACCTGTGGCAAGGCCCGGTATCCGCCGGTGCCAGAGATCCTCGCCCCCCTAAAAGCACGATGCTGCAAGGTTATCGCCATGGACGCCACGGCTCTGGCCGAAAAGGCCGGCACTGCCCAGGCTATGAATGTGGTAATGCTGGGCGCCCTTGCCGGGTATATTCCACTCTCCGAGGAGCTAATTTTGCAGGCTCTTTCCCTTGTGGTACCGCAAAGGTTCCTGGAAGCGAATAAGAAAGCGTTCGCCTTAGGAAAAGCTGAAGTAGAATAGACGCGAAAGGGAGCGTATGGAAGTAGAAAATAAGGACGAAATATCGACAGAAGAGAAGATAACCGAGGACAAGGCAGCCCCCATAGTCACCCGTTCTATGGTTGAGGAAGCCTGTCCTACCTGTGGTGCACAGGAGCCTTCCATGCCCGCAGTGCTACCTGATCCCAGCTGGTCCACAGAGAAGTTGATCGCAGCTACCAAGGACAAGCACATGCTGGTGCGCTCCAACGCCATCATTCTCCTCTCCAAGCGCGAGATCTCTGAGTCTTTGGAGGCCCTCATCGAGGCCCTCAAGGACGACGAGTATCTGGTCAAGAGCAATGCCATGGTGGCCATCTCCGCCTATGGAAAACAGGTTTCAGAACGCATAATCCAGGCACTCTCCGATGCAGATAAAGATGTGCGCGCAGGCGCCGCCTGGATCGTAGGAGAGCTGAAGGACAGCCGTGCCATTGTGGCCCTGGAGAAAGTGGCTAAGGACGACTACCCACTGGCCAGAATTCAGGCCAAGGCGTCCCTGGTGGCTATGGGCAAAGGCCCCAAGAAGCAAGCAAAGAAGGAAGAGCCGGAGGGACCAAAGGAAGAACCTGATGTGCCAAAAGAGGAGAAAACCGAATAGAATCTCCTTTTTTCAGGCTTTTTCCGCCCGGCCCATTCCCGGCCACTTAGAAAAGACATCTCCTTGATCCAGCCACTCTCGGCAGAAGGTCTGAAGATATGCCTGCTCCAGCTTGGGCTGCCAGCCGCACCGGCCTTTGCGCGCCAGATCCTGGGCCCGTCTTATATTTGCCAATCTGGCGCGGGCAATGAGCCCGATGTCGCCCTGGCTCAAAGCAACATGCATCTCGCGACAATAGCAGTTCAAAAACCGATCGTAGAGAGAATCTACATCCCAGCGATTTAGTCCAAAGAACTTAGCAGGAGGAAACTGCTTGACCAGCTCCAGACCGAATCTGAACCGGGCTAAATCCAGATGAGGAGTACAGACATAATCAAGCCTGGGAAAGTCGATGAGAAAAAGCCGCATGCCTTTCGATCGACCATTTTTGCTGCAATCACTTTTGATGATGATGTTCCACGATGTGAAATCGAAGAACGGCGTAACCATGGTTTTGAGATTACACTGGTCCATCTGCTCCTGGCTTTCGGCGAGGAACCGGTTGATGTCATCCTCCTTCGCGTTGGTGTCGATGGTGACGGGCTCATCATCCCCTCGGCGAAAGAGCCTATGAAATTTTGCCAGAGCAATTCCAGAAAGTTCAACAGCACAGCTAAGGTATTGCAGGCTTACCGGACTGATCTCATGCAGCATATGGGCAAGATTTACGCCCGGCACGTAGTTCATGGCCAGGATTCCATTCTCTGCATCCACAAATATGGGCCGTGGTGAGGAGACTGCCTCATCTTTGCAGCCACGGAAAAAGCGTGATAAGTTGGCAAACTCGAGAGCCACTTCGCGAGGTTGATAGTTACGAGAGATCTTGACCACAATTTTGTCCCGGATTTGCCCCCTGCAAAGATCCAGCATAAAGATCCGGGAGTTTCGGCAGAGGATTGTCTTTTTGCTCAATACCTTGAAACCGGGATACCGCTCTTCTATGTACTTTTGGACTTCGTCACGGTTCATCAGTTGGTCCTCTTTCGCGACGGATCAATGACTGCATGCCGTTTAAACCAAATGGTCGATCTTGAAAAATTATATCAAGGAGAAACGACCATTATAAAACATATGGACAATATGGACAGCGCAATTGGCAGCAGCGTCTATAATTTCATCGAACTGGTGGGAACCTCAAGCAAAGACTGGGAAGAGGCTGTTCGCAATGCCATAGACAACGCAGAAGGGAAGCTGACAAACATGAGGATCGCCGAAGTGGTGGAGATGGACACAAAGCTTGTCGAGGGCAAGATAGTGCAATTTCGGGCCAAGATCAGGCTGTCTTTCAAGCACGAGGTCGAGCCGGAGACCCTTTGAAATTGAAGGAACGTTTAACAGATAAAACCGTAACATTAAGTGATGTGCCCCCCATAAGCCTGATCATCTCCACCAGAATTCAGAACCGAGTACCAAGCAAACAACCATCATCTGTGGCATCCGTCAGCCTTAGCTGGACGAATCTTGTCAAGTCAAATCCAGGAGTGAACTCCTGCCAGGGAATCATATCAGAATTCAGAGTGCATATATATTGAAATCCACGTTTTTGCGATTCCTTCGCAGCCAGTTCAAGGGCTAAAGCTCTTTGTCTCTCATCTACCCCATCGAAAATAGTGCTATCATGGATAAGAAAATCTGGGGACTTTTTTTTATCCGCCCACAATTGAGTAAGCATGAGATCATAGCAAAATACCTTCATGCTGCCAATGCCCTGACTACCTGACCGCTCAATCTCTACTTTGAATTGATACCCGGTAGGTGGCTGAATATCAATGACCAAATTACCCGGAGCTTCGTATAGGGCCTCTGAGTTAGAATTGAATAAATCTATAGCGCGGTTGGTTTGAGCATGACGCTCTTCCAGATCGCTTCGTGCTCGCTGTAAGAGAAGTTCTTGTTCGATTGCTAACTTGCTCTTTTCTTGTTCGATTCTTTTAAGATCCTTTATTTTTTGTTCAATCTCCTTGAGCTGTGAGACGGTCTCTGTGTAAAGCCTCTGAAGCTTTGTGTATTCTTCAAGAGCCCCATGAGTATTCAAGATATCCATCAATCGCGCTCGTTCATCGCTCTTCTGTCGAATTATCTCCCGGCGCGACTCGATGACCTGCCCAAGGCGAGAGATTTCTGTTTCAAGGAACCTGCGTCTATTCTCGATTAATTTGAAATGGAACATCTGGACGTTCTCAAACCTTTGCTTTACCATGCCAGGCAGATCCACCTTCGCCTGCTCATACATCTTAATTATATCATCAGAACTCGGAGGATGCTCTTGCTGAATGCTTTGATTATAGTAGTCAAGCAAATTCGCATCCGCGACATTATCGTTCTCGAATCCATGAATCTCTTGGGTAAGCTTATTGGCGCGAGTCTCGATCTCTTGATATTGTGGATGGACACGGAAGTTCTTGAGCTGCTCCTCTTCCCGGCGCAAGTTTGCTTCAAGCCTGACTCGCTTCGCTTCAAGTTCGCCCAATGATCCGAGAATGTCTTTTACCAATCCTTTTTTGGCAGCTCTCCGAAGATTCGCTAACATCTTATCCTTATCTTTGAGTTCTTGCCACTCGCTAGCGTATCTCCATTCAAGCCCAAGAAGAAAGGCGTTTAATACCTGTTTTTCTACTTCAGGCTGCCTGCGGTAGTACTCGAATGGCGTTGAATAGGCATCACGTCCTCTCCGGGCAAAATATGAAATTAAACCCCTGAATGCTGGTTTGTATCTAATTACATCTTCATCCAGCAAGAGCCCAAACATCAAATCGCCCAAAGCCTCATTGAAATCACGGATTGACATCTCTTTAGCGCCAGTCTTTTTATTTCTCTGCGGCTTTATTGGCCATTTAGATATATCCCCATAAATGATTACTTTTTTGGGGGAATCGACGTGTCTAGTAAATGAGAATGCACTATCGCCAATTATAAGATCAAGACTAAAGCTCCAACCTGTAAGGGGTTCTTTGTTAAGAATTAGTCCTGACTTTGCTGCATCGCTTCCAAGGCAAAACTGCATAATTTCGATAAGAGTTGATTTTCCGAGGCCATTGCGTGTATCCTTTTTTGTCGAATCCTTTGTGCGATCAGCTAGCACTACATTAAAGCCTGGGACAAAACTAACCGCTTTAAAGGACGCCTTATTAGATCGCACTGCAGTAATCATTGCCTTCACCTATATTGCCATCATTTTCGTCATGTCTTTTGAAGTAGGCCATCTTTAATCTCGACAACACCAATTAAATACAATAGGTCGAGTGCAAGGACAAAACGTTCAAAGGTCGCGATTTCGGGATAAACTAATACAGATTCCCAGAGGCGCGTGATTGTTTGAGCCCCCTGCATATGCCTTAAAACCAGGGCTCCGACCCCAAGCAGAGACCTTTGTGGTGTGATATGCTTTGTTGGGAGGATCATGGCTCGAACACCTCACATTTCTCGAATAAATAAACAAGCACAGCTAATCCTGCCGCCTGTCTAAGGAAATCATGACTTCCTCCGCTGGCAAACACATGAAGTGTTTCGAACAAGGCATCGCCATCTAATCCTTCGTCGCGAAGGTATGAATATTTTGCGACGAACCCTGCTTTGAGCCGCTCAGGGAATTGAACATCAAGCATTGCAGTATGCTGGACAAATCTCTCTACTTCGTTTGCCTTAGAAGAACCAAGCTGTATGTACTGAAGAACCTTGTCAGTTAAGTGATTTCGTATCATCTTTTCCTTCGGTTCTGTGAGAGCAAATGCTACATTTGGTTCAGAGGGCATAAGAAGAAGCGCCTTTGATATCACCTCCAACTCTGCAAAGCCCACGCAAGGCATCTCGTGTGCCAAGGTAGTACGAACCCATAACTCATGGTTCTCTTTCCATTGGCGTAGATCATGTACAGTAAACGTGTTATGCTGTGCGTCAACAAGATCATGGTGGTTGGCACAAAGCAGTATTATATTTTCATAAGAGTCTCGAAGTTCTGAGGAATAAGCAGGATCCGCGCGAGGTCCATTTTCACTATGTGCAACTATATGAGCTATCTTTCCGATTATCGCAGTCTTATCCAAATTGCTGGCAGGAACCACGCACTCGATGCGACAATTTGGAAAAGAACAACGTGCCGCTGCTAAGCCCCATAATAGTTTGATATCTTTACCGGTGTAGCTGCGACTCATGGATGTATCTCGAAAATAAGTCTCTGTGCGTCCTATGTAATTGGATTCGTTCTCCGTAATTCAGATGTTAGCAGCTAATAGTAACCGTAAACTGAGTGCTAGCATGTAGACCGGTCCAGCAGAAATATTGCTCATCCGGCCTCCCGCCCCCTGCACGCGAGCACCTGGCCGGGCCCCCGCGCCCGAGCAGCACTCAGATCCGAGTCTTTCGAGGTCGCTCGTTGGTTATTCCGCCCTTCATTTTATTGAATTGCGGCGCGTCGGACTTATTCTTCTGCGGTTTAGAGGGATCGTGTTTTCCGGGCCCGTCGTTGGGCATTCCTTTTGCACCTTTTTTCTTGCTCATTTAAATTCACCTATATTTTACTCGTCTCTCTGTTATATCCACCTATTCCTTTAAACCTAACCTCCCGAAAGTTCAGGCGCACAAGTTTAGCGCCTGAATAATTTCCCTCTGTTTTTTTGTCATTTCAGTGTCAATTATCTGTCCGTCCGCTAAAGAAATTTTTCTAAATTTCTCCAATTGCAGAAGCAAAAGT
>JAPKXZ010000005.1 GCA_026394555.1 Methanothrix sp. | reverse complement strand
GTGCTGTGTCGCGTAATTGTATATTATTAATATTTTGGACTATATAATTTATAATTCAGATTAAGATGATTGTTTATATGCTCATAAGTATATTATACAAAATGAATGATCTTTTAATCTCTGCGATCATACCTTCGGGTGAAGATGCCCGAACGGTCTCGCCAAAGATACGCTTGATCGATGAGAAGAAGCCTTCAACTGCCCACCTTCTGCCGTACTGATGCATTTGCTTCCAACCTTTGTAGCCCATTTTTTTGAATTCCAGAACCGCTGTTGACCTGGCGGATTCTCCTTTGCCTATGATCGCATTCCCTCTTATCTTAATCCCTGGACAATCTACACCTTTCGATTTCATAAATTCAAATGCGTCTTTTGTGTCATATGCGCCATCCGCCAACGCATCCTCAAAATTAACATCTTTCAACAAAGGGCGTAACACCTCACTATCTGAGGTATCTTCTTCTGTAATCTCAATAGAGAGCAATCTCTTTGATTCAACATCAACTGCCACATGGACCTTAAGCCATCCTCTTCGCTGTTTTCCATGTTTCTCACGCATCCAGTCCCCTCTATTTGTTACCTTTATTCCAGTCGAATCAACTGCAACAACAGCATCGTTCTCAGGTATATCTATCCCTAGTTCCTGCTTTGAAATACGTTTATGGAGTGTAGTGTAATCCGCGACTACCAATCCGGGTTCGTATGAGGAAATCTTTCCAAGGAAGCCCTCAAGTTGACGATATGGCATCTTAAGAAATGTATAAATTATCGAAGAAAATGTTATAAAAGTTTTTGGATATTTATAGGGTGCTCCCCTTTTCCGCCGATTCATTTCTCTTAACTCGCGTCCCCAATTCTTTACGCAACTCAAATCAAGATAGAATTCGCCTCTTCGGACGAGTTTGGCATTATATTCTGGCCAATCTCTATTGTCAACATAACTCATGGCAGTAACTTAATATTTATAATATATAAGTTTATGCGACACAGCAATAAGAAGTTCTTTTATGGGATCTGTAGCGCTCATTTCAAGATGCTCTAATCCTTTCTTTGAGGACCTAGCAATGCTTTTTTTCATTGCAGAACATGAATTCCTGATAACAGTATCCAATAATGACTCTTTTTTTGTCTCGGAAGTACTATCTGGTTCTGTAATAGTGCCTAATGACTTGGTCGCGATATCTACCGGCTTATCTCTGGAACCTTCTTCGGGTCTTATACCCTCTGCAAGATTCTTTGCCACCTTAATCGGTTTTTCAATATCATCGAGTTTCTTTGCAGTAGTGGGCGCGCCCGCATAAGTTGGCTTTCCTTTATCAATAATGAATTTTGCTAATAGGACCTGAGGATTGCTTAATTCATCAAGTTTAGTCTGGTATTCTACGAGTTTACCTATATTACCTTCTATTGATAACACTTTGATTATTTCATCTAACTCGTTTATATCATTTACATTTTGTTGGGACAAATTAGTTAAAAATTCAGCCATATTTTGCAGAGACGGATCTCTTGGGATTTTCCTGTTCTTTAATATTTTCTCTTTTGCTTTTTCGAGCGTTCCTGCAGCAAGATCGAGCTTTCCTTCGCTTATTAACTTGGATGATCTTATAATTTCATCTGATTGAATCTTAGCCGATTGGAAACGATTTTGAACCTGGAGTTCTTTTACGAGAGCACTAATTTGTTCTATGAATTCTTCGATATATATGCTATCATACTCGAAATTATTTCTAGGGGCGTTTTCGCGTATTTCTTTCGAAATTACGTGGATTTCCCCGTATTGCCAGGGGCTATAGTTTTCGCCGGGAGCGAGAACTTCTATTAATTTCTCATCTCCGATTGTGAAACCTTTTTTCTTGAAGTATATCCCAACATTCGGTTTACTAAGTACCTTATTCTCTATTCCCGTTAAAAACCAACCTACGGCGATTAATTTGCCTTGAACATGAAATTCCTTTTTTATTATTTCGTTGAAGAAAATATCACTTCTATCCGGGTATCGAAAAATCTTTTCATTTTCAAATAATATGGTTATATCGGGCAATGTTACGCCTTCGCTTTCAAGCCAGAGATTGATTTCATCTGCATGCAAAAAACTTTTTTCAGAGAAGGGGACTGGAACGATATGCTGTAAATAATCCTTTATGCTCTTTTCGGAAAATAGAAATTTTTGTGTCCGTGAAATTGATTCGAGTCTTATCATGGTGAAATGATCATTTTCGTACGACTCTGTACTGCCAAGTGGTTCTTCTATTATATCTCCTGTAGCCTCCCCTAGAAGATCGATAAAGCTTATATTACTCATACTTTTCGTTCTAATGACTGTATTATCGATCTCTACCCTGAATTCTTTATCACTGCGCTTTTTAGTGATTATTACAATCTTTTTGCATGCGGGAACCCCGCTCCAGATCCCAATTCCTCTCCAGCCGACCGCATCATCAGATTTCTCAGATATTCCGATGCCTAATGCCTTCGTTAATTCTTTTTCATCCATCCCAGAGCCATTATCCTTTATGACTAAATTATTCTTGTTTTCAAAATAGATCTCGATACGGTCCGCCTTAGAATCGATGCTATTTTGTATATATTCCCTGAGGCAGTTGAGATTTCCATCATATAGTCCCCAAGTCAATGTTTCTATTAATCTCGACCCTATGAGCTCCCCAGTGAATTGCATTTTAATCAGCTCTAATTTCTATTGCTGTTAGAGATCGTTGATAATATTTTAAGGCTTTTGGTCTATTAGGCCTCGTCTAATTCGCAAAATATTTCTAGAAAATTTCTGGGTTTGGCTTCAAAGGCGCATTTTATTGATTCACAAGGCTTTTTTATCCAATGGCATCACATTATTTTTAAACATGATACCCAACTAGCTTGCTGCGCGGGTGCGCCGCTGGCGTTTCACTTCGCAGATCTGCAACCTCTCACTTGGAACATTATTAAACCCACGATTGCGGCAATAATGGCCTCATGCGCCGGCGTTAAACAGAAAATACGAATGCAAGAAAGATCAGTACCCATACGCCTTTCCTGTCATTTCCTCTATCTCGACTTTGATGATGGCTGTGCGCTTGAGGGTCTCTTCCGGATAGCCGAAGGGTTCTTGATGGTAATGTCTCATTATCAGGTCCAGAGAATTGCGTTTATCCTCCGGGTCCTCTACAAAAGAGGCATTGCCAAATCCAATAACGCTCCTGTATCTCATATTGCAGTGATCACCGGATCTGACAATCTCCCAATCGATGTCCATCTCAAAACTTACCCTGGGATTTTTCTTGAGAATCTCCAGCTTTCGCCCTTCCCTCGCCGAGTGAAAATAGAGGACTCCCTTCTCATAACCAAAACATAGAGGCACTACGTATGGCGCGCACTCTTCGCACATCGCCAGCCTGCACACGCATGCTCTATCAATTATCGATTCCAGTTCTCTTGTTTCGCAGATCTCTCTTTCTTTTTTCCTCATCCTGTGTCACCTTTTTTCAGTTCATCGAGCCCTCTATTCGGCCTTGCTTTTCGGCCTCAATATCGTGACCGTCAAACCTACAGATTAATTTAGCACCTGTTGGATTCCATAACTATTGTCTACAAACTCTCCACCCCGGGGAGCAAAGCCAAAAAAGAGATCTTGTGATTGAGATACGCCGGCATGGAAAGAGATGTGGGGCTTTACCTCGCATCCATTCCATGAAGACGATAGAGGCTTTGCCGGGCATCGCTAAAGCAGAAGCGCTCCTCCAGCATCTCTTCTCCTTTGAGCCTGCCCAGGGCATATCTCACCGTTCTTGGTGGAAGATCGGTTTTGCTTATGATGTCCTTTTGGGTCAGAGGGCCGTCAGAGGCAAGCACCTGGAAGACCTGCTTGGCTGACTGCGGCAGATATTCCACTACATCCGGGTCCGGCGGTCCTGCGTTGTTGGTAGCAACTGGAAACACATGGGAGAACGCACCGGCATTGTTGGAGCTTGCAGGGCCTGCAAAGCCCTGCCTGGCAGGCGAACGCGAGCCGCTCCTGCTGAATGAAGAATATTCTGGATCATAATATTCCACCCCAGAATATGACGCAATCTGGCCTGGACAGGTGCAACTCAGGGATATGCGGTTATCAGTGGATTTGCTGCAACAATTCTCAGCAGGCTTACCGTGGCAATCCTTCGGCATGCAGGCACATCCCTTCAGGCTCGGCTGCGAGAAAGCAGGTACGATGATGAGACTGAGAACTGCAAATGCTCCGAACAGGCTAATAATATTCATAATTGTGAAATCCCATATGTAAGGCAATCGTCGAACTATAAAGAGTTTTCTGCGCACTCGGATAGATAAATCCATTTGCAAGGGTCCAGTTGTCGTCTATCTTGCGAGCATAAAATGTGCTTGGAAAAAGAGAATATAGCAGCAAATAATAAAATATAAAATGGTATAATTTTCGATTAATATCATAATCTTGCTTGAAAACCGAAATAGCCTTGCCTAAATCCAAATCGTCATATGCTATAGTGATAATCAGTTGTTGTGAACGTGCCACGTTCAAAAGATGAGTAGAGTGGTTTAAATGAAGAAACTCGCAATTGCCTCAATTGTCCTGCTGCTTGCAGGAATGGGATTGGCTCTCGGACAAGCAGGATCATGCGTCTGCCCCAGCAATGAATCTTGTGCGCAAACAGGATGCCTGGAGAACTGCACGGGATCATGCGCCCTGGGAGCTGAAGGCGCATCCTCGTGCGCAGCCAACTGCCCCAAGGCCAGCAGCGGATCCTCATGCGCTGGTCAGGGTTCCTGCGCTATCAACTCCGCGCCCTGCTGCGGCAAATAGAAACAGTATTGGGGCAGAGTCGTCTGCCAATAAATTTTTAGGCTCTTCGCTATTCTCGGTGGGCTAACTGAGGAAGCTATTGTATCATTTGATTGAGGATAAGCAGCATGGAAAAGAGGCGGTCTGGGGAGCTTTTACTGCGTATATCTTCCTTTGCCGGTCTTTGCATCCTCAATTACGATGTTCAGCTCGCTTAGCCTGGCTCGAATCTCGTCAGCAAGCTGCCATTCCTTTTTCTCGCGCAGCTTCTGCCTCATCTCGATCAAGAGCTCAATCAGATTCTCAGTTATATTTTTTTCCGCCGGCTTCTTGCCGGTTGCATAAAAGCCAAGGCCGAGGATCTCTCCAAATTCCCGAAGTTGCTCACTTGCATCCTGCAATCCCTTTCGTGAGATGGTCTTCTCATTTATGCGACGGTTCACTTCCCTCACCAGGTCGAAGACAGCCTTTAAGGCGTAGGGCGTATTGAAATCATTATCCATGGATTCCAGAAACTTGGCTTTAGCTTCGGCAACGTCGGGATCTATGCCAGGTTCCAGCAGTTCGGGCAGAGAGGAGCCTGGCTCGGGGGCCGTTTCCAATTGCTCTTCAATGATCCTCGCAGCCTGGCGTATCCGCTCCAGGCTTTTCTGAGCCTGCTCTAAAGCCTCTTCAGAAAAGTCGATGGGGCTCCTGTAGTGCGCCAAAAGAACGAAGAATCGGAAGGCATCTGCTTCATATTTTTGCAGCATATCCCGAATGGTCGTGAAGTTGCCGAGCGATTTCGACATCTTCTCGCCCTTAACATTAAGAAAGCCGGTGTGCATCCAGTATCTCACCAGCGGCTTTTTCCCGGATGTCGCCTCCATCTGGGCAATCTCAGCTTCGTGGTGAGGAAAGATCAGGTCCATAGCTCCGCCGTGGATATCGTACTGCGCTCCGAAGTGGACTTCGGTAATAGCCGTGTCCTCGATATGCCAACCGGGCCGGCCCAGTCCCCAGGGTGAGTCCCAGGTCACCTCAACTCCATCTTGCCTCTTTTTCCAGAGGGAGAAGTCACCCGGATTTCTTTTTCTCGGATCCGGCTCAATTCTGTGTTTCTTCAAATCCTCAACACTCTGATGCGACAATTTGCCAAAATCCTGGAAACGAGATTCATCGAAATAGATGCCGCTCTCTGTCTCATAGGCAAAGCCCAACTCCATCAATCTCTCTATCTGGCTGATGATCTCTGGGATGTGCTCGGTGGCGCGAGCATAATAGCTGACGTTGGTGACGCCCAGCGCATGCATATCTTCCAGGTATCTCTGCTCGAACTTCCTCGCCAGCAACCGTGGACTGGCACCCGTCTCTGCAGCTCTCTGGATGATCTTGTCATCGACATCGGTGATGTTTTGCAGGTAGAAGACGCTAAAGCCCTTGTATTTGAGATAGCGTGCCACCACATCGAAGGCGATGTAGGTTCTGGCATGACCGATATGCGAATCATCATAAACCGTGGGACCGCAGACAAATAAATTGATGCGATTATTATGTATGGGCTGGAAATTCTCTTTATTTCCAGTCATGGTACTTTGGATTTTCATGAGGCCGGGGTCGGGAGTCGAACCCAATTCTCGCGGTCTGCAGCCGCGCACTTAGCCGGTCAGTCACCCCGGCACCTCTGCTTCTCATCTATTGCATATGATGCACTAATACTTGCGGATAGCGGCAATTTATGACAGAAGACCAAACCTCGTATTCATTCCCTTCAGTCCAGACACTTCACCTCAATATCGCCGGCAATTTTGGGGAGCACGTTATGCGAGGCTCCAATGAAGAGCAGGCCCGTCTCGCCCTCCTTTAAAGAGGCATCAATGGCCCTGGCGATGAATAGATCTCTCTCCTCCAGAAGCTTATCTTTGACCTGGTTGTATCGCTCTTCCGCCACTCGTCTCTCCTCATCCGTTTTGGCCTCCAGAAGCGCTTTGATGTAACCGTACTCTTGCCGGAGCAGATCGGCGCTTTCCGTCGCCTCAATCTGCGCGCCCCTGTCCATGAGCTTTTGCACAATCTGATAGTTCTTGCTGCCTCTTGCTGCCGTCTCCCTCACAATTCGCTCGCCTAATTCCCCGGCGCAGGGCAGGCCATCCTGGTAGATGCGTAGCTTTCCTACGTCCAGGCCCAGATCGTCCACCTCTTTTTCCAGCTCCAGCCAGAAGCTCTCAATCTTCTTTTGGTTTTCCTGCCAGCGCACCCTTCCCAAAGTTGATATGCCGGCTTTTTCCAGACCAGCGCTTGCCGAGCCCATGTCAGAAGGAGCATGCACAATTCTGATTACTATGAGCTTTCTCATATTCTACTCCCCGCTCCCAACAACCCGAAACCACATGCGCATCTCGTAAACCCCCTCTTCGCTTCTCTTCTCAGTATCAAAACCCATCTTCTCAAAGAGCCGCACCATGAATTTATTCTCCACCAGTACCTCTCCCGTAAATCCGAGCAAGCCCTGCCTTTTCGCCAGATAGATTAGATAAGAGAGAAGCTCTTTACCAACACCCAGTCCCTGGAATTTGTCGCTTACCACCAGGGCGACCTCTGCCAAGTGCATGTCCGAATTGAGCTCATATTGACCCAGGCCGATAATGATCTCCTTTTCCTTCTCCACAATCGTGGCCAGGATCTCCATCTTTTTGCTGTAGTCCACAGCCACATAGTCCTGCAGCCTCTTATGCGGCATGTCTTTTCGAACGGAGAAGAAGCGCTTGTAAAGACTCTCCTCAGATAGACCATAAAAGAAGTCCTTTAGCACTTGCTCATCTGTGATCTTGGCCGGCCGCAGGAACAGATTGAGTCCTTTTCTGGTGGTCCTGTAGATCTCCAGCTCCTCGGGATACATGCCTTTCTCTCCCGGAATGAAGACCTGATCTTTGTAGATGAGAGCCCTCTTCCGGGCCGTTTCCATCAGCCAGGGCCGGAATTTGGGATGAGCAATGGCGATGAGATCCATCGCTCTCTCCCGAATGTTCTTGCCGTGCAAATAGGCAATTCCATACTCCGTTACCACATAGCGAACATCGCCCCGGTTCAGGGTGACTCCAGCACCCTCCTGAAGTGTGGGAACAATTCGAGAGACGCTCTCATTTAAGGCCGTAGAGGGTAGAGCCAGGATGGTCTTTCCCCCCGGCGCCAGCACTGCCCCGCGCATGAAATCCGCCTGTCCGCCGATGCCGCTGTAGAAGGTGCCGCCCAGAGATTCCGCCGTGGCCTGGCCGGTCAGATCCACTTCCATGGCGCTGTTGATGGCAGTCATGAGCCGGTTTCTGGCGATTATGAGGGGATGGTTGGTGTAATCGATCCTTTTGAATTCCACGGCGGGGTTCTCGTCCAGGAAATCATAGGTCTCTTTGCCCCCCATGCAAAAAGAGGCGATGGTCTTGCCGGGATTGTGGGTCTTCTTCTTATTGGTGACTACCCCCTTTTTCATGAGATTGACAATACCGTCGCTGAGCAGTTCCGTATGAACTCCCAGATCCTTTTTATCCACCAAATTGGGCACCACTGCATCCGGGATCAGCCCGTAGCCCACCTGAATGGTCGAGCCGTCTTGGATGATGCGTGCCACATATCTTCCGATACTCTGTACAATATCGTTAGGCGCTTTGACGGAATACTCCAGCAGCGGCTCGTCATGGGGCAGAAGGAAATCTATGTCTTTTATATTTATGAAACCGTCACCATGGGTGCGGGGCATGTTCATGTTGACCTGAGCCACCACAACATCAGCCATTTCCACGGCAGATTCGACCACATCCACGCTTATTCCCAGGCTCAGATAGCCATGTTTGTCGGGAAGAGAGGTCTGGATGAGAGCCACATCTACGGGTATCAGCTCGGAACGGAAGAGATCGGGAACTTCTGAAAGGAAGACGGGCGTGTAGTCTGCTGCGCCACGGTTGACGGAATTTCTGGTGCTGTCGCCCACAAAGAAGGAGTCAAGCCGGAAGTTCTCCTGCAGCTTCTCATCGTTGTAAGGCGCCACCCCCAGCGTCCAGACGTGGATCAGCTCGGCATCGAAGAATGCTTTAGGGTGGCTCTTGACGTAATTGACCAGGGCAAGAACCAGATACTGGGGCTCGCCGCAGCCCGTGCCGATGAAGATGCGGTCGCCGGCATGGATATGTGAGAAGATCTCATCTTCGGATGCGAACTTCTCAGGATGGATCTTCCTAAACTCTTCTAGGAGCCTTTTATCTTTCATATCAATTAAACCATATGATACTATTCTATTATCATAAAACTATCGGTAGTGTGTGAGGTGCCAAGATCATTTGATTTCAGCGGTATCTTCCCATAACCCTGCACCCACGAGCCGATACAAGCCAAGCCCCAATCTAGCCGTCCATTAAGCAATGGAAACTTTAAAGAATCGGCAGGCGATCTGATTTCCCAGCGCGGATGACTATGATTCTATCTGGCTTTCTGAAATTATGACAAGAGGGTCCCAAAAGCCCTCTCAGAGCCCGCCCCGTAGAAGTCGAAGCTGCAAAGCCCCTTTTCCGTAAGGGCCATCTTGCGTATGTACTGCCTGCCCTAGAATCGAAACGGTTAAGGTCTATTTGATACAAAACAGTGCATATGACGTTTGCATTCTTTCCCGCGGTGGATCTACGTGGCGGCAAGTGCGTACAGCTCATCGGCGGCGTGCCGGGCACGGAGGTTGTGGCCCTGGACGATCCCCTGGCCCAGGCGGAGCGCTGGGTAGCACAAGGCGCGGACCATCTGCATATCATTGATCTGGATGGGGCAATTTTAGGAAAAAGAGTCAACGCCTCCATCTTGAGCCAGATCGTGAAAAAGCTGGACCTGTTTATTCAAGTAGGGGGAGGCATCAGGACGGAAGAGGATGTGTCGACTATCCTGGATCTGGGGGTGGACCGAGCGATACTTGGAACGGCTGCCCTGAAAGATCCGGAAATGGTAACTCGCCTTGCGAATCGTCACGGCCCGGAGAAGATTATGGTGGCCCTGGATGTAAGAAGGGGGAACGTGACCACGGAAGGCTGGCAGAGGACGCTGGGAAAGAAGGCGGTGGAGCTGGGAAGGCTCTTTGAGGAGAAGGGAGCAGGCTCCATTCTCTTCACCAATATTGATGTAGAAGGACAGCAAAGGGGCATCGACCTGGGACCGACGCGCGACCTCGTGCAGTCGCTCAAGATTCCGGTAGTAGCCGCGGGCGGCGTTACAACTGTTGAAGATGTCCTGGCTCTGCGCGATGCGGGTACGGCTGGAGCAGTGGCGGGAACGGCAATTTATACCAACAAGCTCTCCGTACGCCGCACTCTGGAGGCCCTGAGATCTCCGGACGCAGCGACCTAAAGAAATGGGGTGAAGATTATGAGGAAAGGTGAAGCGGAAGGACTGTTTCGAGAGTGCAGGGCCAGAGTAGCTCTGGACCTGGACGGCTCAGGAAAGGCCGTCGTCAGCTCAGGATCGGGATTTTTGGATCACATGCTTACCGCCCTGGCCCGGACGGCTCTGCTGGACTTGACGGCGCAGGCGGAGCCGGGCTTTTACAGAACACAGGCTCTGGGGGCAGCTATTGGCCTGGCATTGGACAGAAGCCTCGCGGATCGCAGCGGAATTCGCCGCTATGGCTCCTCCTCTGTGCCCATGGACGAGGCCCTGGCTGATATGGCCCTCGATTTCAGCGGCCGGCCCTACTTGGTTATGGCCGGAGAGTTTCGGGGCGAGAGGATCGGCGACTTTGAGGTGCAGCTCTTGCAGCCGTTCCTGGAAGCGCTCTGTGTCGGCGCGCGGCTCACGCTGCACGTGCGCTTTTACGGCGAGAATGATCACCATAAGGCGGAGAGCATCTTCAAGGCCCTGGGCTTCGCCCTTCGCCAGGCTGTGGCAAAAGAGGGGACGGGGGTGCCCAGCACCAAGGGCGTGATTTAGAAAATAATATTTAAATCTAAAACAGGCCTTCTATCCGCTCGAAATCAATCCTCGCTGTCGAGTCCAGCGTGAGCGGCGTCAGAGAGATCTTTTTGTCCTGGTAGATCGTCTGCACATCGGTGCCCTCTTCATCGCAGCAGATCAGATCGCCGTCTATCCAGTAGTAGGGCCTGCCCCGCGGATCAAAGCGCTCCTGCACCGTGGTCTTGAAGATCTTGCGGGCCAGACGGGTAACGACGATATCTGTGTCCTCAGTAGCATCAGCCGGCACATTCAAATTCAAGACATCCACACCCTCCGGCAGGCCGTGCTCCAGCACCTTGCTGGCCACGCGACGCAGGACCTTCGTGGCTACCTCAAAGTTGTGCTTCTCTCCGTGGTGCATATCGAATTTGTCGCCCTGGTCTACCACCTGAATGGATGCGGCGATGGAAGGAATGCCGTAACTGGCCGCCTCAAGAGCTGCGCCGATGGTCCCGCTGGTGGTGACCGTGTCGGTGCTGATGTTTTCCCCAACATTGATTCCTGATACGACAAGGTCAGGTAGCTCGCCTTTCATAATGGCGAAGATGCCGATGATGACGGAGTCAACGGGCGTTCCTGTGACGGCATAGGCCGAAAAACCGTTCAAGTTGACATGGGCGTAGCGCAGCGGCTCAAAGACGGAAACAGATCTTCCTACGCCGCTCATCTGCCCGGAGGGCGCAGCTACTACTACCTGACCCAGGCCCTGCACGCTTTTAGCGGCAGCCTGCAAGCCGGAGGCGTAAACGCCGTCGTCATTGCTGACCAGTATGCGATGCATCGCTCCTAACCCAGGGCGCCTCGGATATTAAAAGTCCATCCTTTGTGCGTTTTGTGATCTTCACATGAAGAACGTTTTATGGTGCTATCCAGGTTAATAGTCGTCTCCGTTCGTTCGTCCTCTGTGCGCTCTGCGACTCTGTGGTTCTATTCCGTAAATCACCAGGGGTTAATTATTCAGCTACTATTATTAACCGCAGAGGATCATGGGATTCTTGTGGTTTAAGTCCGCAAAGTCACTTTCTGAACATCTCCAACAGCCTCTCCACGATCTTGTTGAAGCTGCCCCCCGCCAACGTCCCGCTCTGCACAAATGTCTGCCCGCGATCGCCCAGGGCGCAGACACCCGGATCGATGGGAATTGCTCCCAGGAAGGGCACATTCATCTCCTCTGCCATTCTTCGTCCACCGCCTGCGCCAAAGATGCTGATGCCTTCGCCGCAGTGTGGGCAGATCAGGCCGGACATATTCTCCACGATGCCCAGCACAGGAATCTTCATGGCCTTGACCATGTTCACCGCTTTGCGGCTGTCCAGGAGCGCGACCTCCTGGGGTGTGGTTACTATTATCGCCCCCGCCAGCTCGGGAATGAGCTGCACCACGGAGAGCGGCTCGTCACTGGTTCCGGGCGGCAGGTCGATGAGCAGAAAATCAAGCTCGCCCCAGTTCACATCCTGGATGAACTGCTTGATGGCGGCCATCTTCATGGGCCCGCGCCAGACCACAGGTGTCTCGCGGCTGCTGAGAATGAGAGCCATGGAGGCAACCATAATGCCGTCGGCCTTGGCGGGCTCAATTCCATCCGTCCCCTGCTTCAGCCTTGCCTCCTCGATTCCCAGGAGCTTAGGGATATCCGGGCCGGTGATATCGGCATCCAGTATGCCGACCTGGAGACCCTTCATCTGCAGAGCACGGGCTAAGTTGACGGAGACAGTGCTCTTGCCCACGCCTCCCTTACCGCTGGCGATGATGATCTTGTGCTTGATTTTGGCCATGCGATCGACTTTGCAGGTGCATTCTTGTCCATCTTTTTGATCCTTGCAGGAGCCCTTCTGGGCGCATGAATCGCAATTGTTGTCTTGTTTTGTCATGGGAGTCATTCCGCTATTTAGCATGCAATTGTTTATTATGATTATAATTTTATTAATAGTAATCATTATTGGCTTTTCCGACGGCATGAAAATAGAGCTTGCCGCTTTGCAGCCTCCTGGATATCAGGCCGTCTTTTTCCATGATCTTGCAGTATTTGATGGCATCGCTTGCGTCTAAATTCAGGTGGCGGCTTATATCCTCCAGGGTGCAGGGCCTGCCTGAGAGTTGGTCTAGCAGCCGATCCCGGATACGGACGGGAACGCTCCAGTCCCAGTCCGGTATCAGCTCGGCACCGGGAAATATCTCCAGCATCCTTTGCATCTCCTCCTCGCTCAGAGCTTCTACCGGCTCGGCCGGCGTGCGGACCACTGTATTTAGCTGAATTCTGTCCGGCTCGGTAGATTCTGCGGCCCGGGCGATCAATTCTGCCTCCTGATCGTTTATGCCCCTCACCAGCATCACCTCCAGCCAGATCTCGCCGGAAAATTCCTTCCGAAAGTCCTTTAGCCCCGCAATCATCTCTGCGGCCAAAAGGCCCGGCGCCGGCCGGTTGATGGCCAAGAAAGCCCTTTCGCTCACTGCATCCAAAGAGGGAAGGACCACATCCGCAGCAGCAACCTCTCTTCGAACCGCAGGGTTGGAGAGTAGCGTGCTATTGGTGATCACTGCCACGGGAGAGTCGACGATCTCCTTGGCCTGGGCCACGATCTCGCCCAGATCAAGGCTTAACGTCGGCTCTCCTGATCCGGCAAAGGTGAGGTGGTCGAAAGGCTCGCCCCGTCTAAGTTCGATCTCTCTTAAGACCTTCTGACGGGGCACGAAACGATCCCGGCAGGTGGTTTTGCAGGCAGTGCGGCCCAGCTCACAGTAGACGCAATCCAGGTTGCAGGTCTTGTATTTAAGCAGGTCCACGCCCATGGACAGGCCCAGGCGGCGAGAGAGCACCGGCCCAAAGAGATATCCCATAATTCATTCCCGATCTGCCTTTTTCTTTACTATTGGATTTAACCCTATTTATTTGCCCGTTCCTTCCACTTACCGATAAAGCTTAAATGACTGCATGCCCGAACAATCAGCATGGACAAGGCTCGTGAACTGATCGAAAAACTCGGCAAGAGTGATGACTACTTCGAACGCCAGAAGGCGGCATGGGCCCTGGTAAATCTGGGGGAGGCTGCCGTAGATCACACCGCCAGAGCCCTGGAGAGCGGCGAATTCTCCGATCTGCGGTATAAATCCGCCTGGATTTTAGGAAAAATCGGCAGCCTCAGTGCAGTAGAGCCGCTCTGCCGGGCCATGCTCAATGATCCTGATCACGTGGTTCGCGAATGGTGCGCCGCCGCCCTGGAAGCTATCAGGAGCCAGGGGGCTGTCCCCGCACTGGTTTTGGCTATGAAACGGGAAAGCTCTAACGATGTGCGTCTGCGAGCGGCAATGGCGCTGCGCGCGTTGGGGGCAACAGAGGCTCTGCGTGATCTTTTGGGCTATGCCGAGCCCGAGATCAGGGGTATGGCAGTGACGGGTCTTGCCAAGATCGGACACCGGGAATCTCTGCCGGACGTGGCAAGGCTGATGCAGGATGAGGAGATGGAGGTTAGGCGCAGAGCTGCCGCCTTCATGGGAGAGGTGGCCTGCGATGAGGCATTGAGCTGTCTGGCCCAGGCTTTGCAGGATAGCGAGAGTGCCGTACGGTGCGAGGCACTAAAGTCTCTGGGCAAGATTAAGGGGGAAGGTGCCTGTGATCTGGCTTTGCGCTCCTTGCAGGACCAAAACCCGCAGGTTCGCTTTACTGCCGTCACAACCCTTGGTGAGATCGGCCATAACAAAGCACTGGTGCCGCTAGTGGAGATCATGTTCGGACAGGAGGACGAGGAGATGCGATCCTGGGCGGCCTGGAGCCTGGGAGAGATTGCAGATGAGAGGGCGATAGAGCCGCTGCAGCGTGCCTACAAGACCTGTCCCACAGAAGTTATGAAGATGGCCCGAGACTCACTGGTAGAGGTCTTCAAGGTAATAATTTGATAGGGGCTTCTTAAAAAATATAATTACCATTCATTCTACTATTTCGCGCAGCTTCGCAGATGAACTCGGGCTCGATTGCTGTGAAGGTTGCCGACCATTGGCCCAAATATGCGGGATTCTCAAGTTTTTTTGGGATTAAATCACTATCTTTAAATCATTGTTCGTATTATATATATTTATGATCTTGTGCTAAACCTTTACCATAAAAACCTAAACCCTTGAAGATGGACGACTTCTTTTTAGGGATAAAAATGCATATCAGTCAAAAAATTTAAATAGCATTCTTTTAGAGACGTTAGCTTATAGAGATCTTGCTGATCAATAAACGATTTGCCTGCAGGAAGGGAGATGGAACTCATGGGAAGCCAAGAAGAGATTGAAGTATATGATTCATTAGATCGGTTTAAGGAATTTTTCCCCGGGATCAATTCTGTAAATAAGATTTTGAGTAATTATCCCATTGCTTTGGGCGGGGAAGACAGCTTCGTCCAGGATTTCGCAGGAAAACTTGCGGGTGGGTCCAGGGAGGCCAGGCAGATTTATAGAACCGCTGCCGATATTCAGGAAAAAGCGGCCTTGATATGGGCAAATATCAAAGATGCCGTTGATCCATACTATAACCAGGTCATCTTCAATAATCTTCCGGATAATTTCTTGAATAAACTGCGTTCGATCCCTGCTTATAACAGGCTTTTTGGCAGCCTAGATTACATAAATTGTGATCATTGTCGTTCCATCTTCGGTCCGGCTGCTTACTTTGCCGACCTCATGAGGTTTGTGGACACCTACATAACCAAGAAAAACGCGGGAATTCCCGGCAACTGTGCTCTGGGATACAGGAGGCCGGATCTTGCCCGGATCCGGTTGGACTGTAGCAATTCAACCAATATGGGTCCATCCATCGATCTTGTAAACGAGCTTATGCAAGCCTTCCTGGAAACCACAGGAAACTATGACGATGCCTATAAAGAAGCTAACGATGCATTCTTTCCCCAATCCCTCCCCTTCAACCTTCCCCTTGAGCAGATCCGCAGCTATCTAAAAAAATATGATACCAGCCTCTATCAAATATACCATGTTTTTGCAAAGCCGTTCGCAGTCAATCTATTTAGCGATAAGATAAATGGTCAAATGGCCAGAGAATTCCTGGAGTTATCACCGAAAGATTTCAGCCTCATTACCACAAAGATCACCTCGCCAGAAGATGTTTCAAGATACTACGGCGGAGTGGGCCTAAACGGCAGAGATGGCCTGGAAAATGTGGATGTTCTCCTGGAACAGACAAAGCTGACACGCGAGGAGCTAAATGGACTGATCACCCTGAATTTAGACCGTCATGAGATCAATGCAGGATTATCCCGGCTTTTTTTAATCAACAGCACAGATGACGGTCTTGGTCCATTGTCTATCTCTCAGGATGAGGGTGTCGGTTACGATAAGCTGGAGAATCTCAGCTTCAGCAAATTGGACCGACTTTATCGTTTCCTGAAGCTTTCGCAGAGGCTCAGCTGGTCCTTTGTCGATCTGGACTGGTCTATCCGTTCTCTTCATGAGCCGTATGTTCCTGAGAAGACGTTGAAGTTCGATGGGATTGATGACTATGTTTACTGCCTGAATGCCTCTTCCTTGGGCCTTCTGACTTTCCAGGATTTCACCATAGAATCCTGGATCAGCCCGGATAGCTCTGGCAGTAATGCGATACTGGGAATGCTTGTGAGCCGGACGGTCAACCAGTTGCATCTGTTATTTGGAGTTAATCCCTCCAATAAACTGGTATTTTGCGTTATGAAGCTCTATGAGGGAACGGATGAAAAGGCCAAGTCTGAAGAGATATTTAAGGTAGAGAGCAATGATTCCATTCCTCTGGATGTCTTTACTCATGTAGCATTAACAGGCAAAAATGGAAAGATATCGCTTTTTATTAACGGAAAGTTGGATATTGAGAAAGATGCCGCGGTATTGAGCGGCAATCCCTTAGGCGGTTTGGATCTGACCAGCATTGACATGAACTTGGGCAGAGACATTTTTGCTAAATACTTCGATGGCATCATAAAAGAGGTTCGGATCTGGAAGAATGCATGCACTGAGACGGAAATTGAGGAAAACCGTTACCAGCGCTTCACCGGTCAGGAGCATAATCTTGTCGGCTACTGGCCTCTGACTGAAGATCGTTGGGGTTATCTCCCCGACCTTTCGCCAAATGGCATGCATGGAGTTATGGGCAATGGAGAGTTTACCGCTCAGCCGATATGGGTATATCGCGATCTGATCCTTGATCCTTTGCCCGATCGGGAGGAAGATCGGAAATTCTTCCAATTCAACGGTCAGGACCAGTACCTTGCGGGTAGGATTGGATTTGATGAGACAAGCTGGATCACTATAGAAGCTAGGATTAAGATTGAAGAACGATCGGGCGCACCCAGGCAGAATGATTATATCCTATGCATGAGGGATGAATCTCGAACAGAAAAGCTTGCTTTATGGTGCGATAACCAGGGATATCTGAATTTCTGGATTGATCTGCTGTCAACTCCTGTTAAGAGCATCAACACCATCTCCCTGGGCCAGTCTGTGCAAGTCTGCATCGTTTTAGCAGAGAATCAAGTCCTGATTTATATAAATGGCATCCCGGAAAATCCAATATTATTCTATTCCACGATCAAGCTGGGATTGATCAATGGTGAATTAAGCATCGGCCAAAGCTTTGATGAAAAATATTTCTGCGGTCGGATTGAAGAGGTTCGTATCTGGAGCCGGGCTCGAACCAGTGAAGAGATCAACTCCTATCTCTTCCGCCCTATTCCTTCCTCGAACCTGGATCTGATTGGATACTGGCGGCTGGATGAAATTATCGAGGGCATGGCCCAAGATCTTACCTATCATAATTATCATCTCTACCTGGGCGGTCTACCCAAAGACTACAGACCTTCTGTTGTGGCCACGGACACTCTTCCGCTCTCGCAATCCCTTCCCGTGCCTGCCCGAGGAACGGTACTGCAATTCGATGGAGACAATGATGTCATCGTCATCAAGAATAAAGAGAACTGGGGCCTGGGCAGGTACGAACGCCTGACTCTGGAGTTGTGGTTCAATGTCTCTGCTAAAAGCGACCCTGGCCGTAAGCAGGTGATATTTGCCCAAGGGGATGCCGAGGCAGGATTGAGCATATATCTCTATAATAGAACAATTTATGTCCTGGAGTGGAATAACAGCTATGAGAGCGCGGCTCAGAACATACTCCCTCTGAATCGATCTCTTTTCACAAAAGCCTTTACAGATTACGGCCACTGGCACCATATTGCATTAACTCACAATGAGTTCCCCAATCAAATCGCAACACGCGCCGGCTTCCCGCTGGATGATTGCTTCTATACAAAAGAAGATATTGAATTCAGAGCATATCTGGACGGGACACCTATGCAGAATGCCAGCGGAAATGAGGTCTGTAAGGGATATAAGTTGAGCCCGGTCGGGGCTGCCTATCTGGGGGGTCTCGGCAAAAAAGGCAGGACCTGCTTTGAAGATGCTTACTCCGATTATGACCATATCTACTTCTTTGCCGGCCAAATAGCAAATTTAGGTATCTACAACTTCATCAAATCAGCCGATGAGATTGCAAGAGGCAGATATTTTGCTCCGGCGATTACAAAAGATCTGGTCACTTATATGCCCATGGATGAAGGAAAAGGATGGACCGTAAATGGATGGGAGGAGGAGAATTGTCATATAGGCACTTTGCAGGATCGAAACATTGGCCTTGTTACCGATAAATCCGATCCCGAACTTATCAATATTTACTCGCATTACTCTTATCCAGCTCCTGATGAATCGGAGTTATTGTGGAAAAATTATATTTACTCAGGAAGGATGCGCATCGCAGAAGGTACTGCTTCTGTCGGCGTCACCTTCCTGAGTCGCCACCCGAAAGGCATTGATCAATGCTATCTGCTGGGAAGAGATGCCTATAACAAGACATTCCGTCTCTTTGCCCATCCATTCGGTGTCCAGAAGATAAAAAGTTCCGATGCCGTCCAAGATAAAAGAGATTCGGGTATCGAGCCCCAACTGAATATCTGGTACCATTTTCAGATCAGGGTAGAAGATACAGGCACGCGGACGAATATCAGAGCTAAAATCTGGCCTGAGACTGCTGTTATGCCGGACACGCCCCAGATTGATGCCTACGATGACAGCAGCATCCGCATTATTTCCGGAACAGTGGGACTGTGGACTACAGGCACCAGCTCTACCTTGAGGCAGTATGACAATTTGAGGTTATGGCCAAATAATATTATCGATCCAACCCCCTCTGAGCTTCTTCTAGACATCAACTTCGAGGCGGAATCTCAGGTCCCGGAGCCAAATAATTGGCTGGATGCAGAGGATCGTCAAATGCTACCGGTCCAGGCAGGTTTATTCAAGCAGATCAGTGTCTTTGGAGGAGCTGTGGGAGAGACTGCCTTTGGAACAGATAGTGCAGATATCAATATCCACTCCTACTACAACTCACGAGATGCAGTTGTCAATCCATTAACCTGGAATAATTACATCTATCGGGGCAGGATGCGTATCTCTGATAAGGATAGCTGCATTGGAGTGATATTCCTCAGCCGTCAGCCGGAGGGCATTGATCAATACTACGGGCTGGTTCGAGATGATTTGAGCCGTACCTTCCACCTGGTGGCCCACCCCCTGAATATTCAGAATGTTAAGAGCTTTGATCTAACCAGAGACAAAAGAGACTCAGGAATCGAGCCGCAACCTAACGTTTGGTACCGTTTTCTTATTGATGTCTTGGATACGGGAAGCCAGACCAGGATCAGAGCTAAGATCTGGCCGGAATCTGGAACGATAAGTCCCGAATATGCGATCGATGCATATGATGATAGCAGCATTCGCATTATATCAGGTACGGTTGGAGTTTGGGCTTCGGGTATAGGCTCAAAGTATTACGGCGGCCTGAGTGTTTGCCGGGACTTCCTCATCTCTGAGAACTTCAATTCTTACTCTCTGAACCAGGACCCGGTAAACTGGAGGGACACCAAGGAGAATCGTAGCAATGAAGAAGACAATAGTCTCTTCAAGACATTTGCTCTAAATGACAATATGGTCTTTGGGACAAAATCTCCGAAGAACCTTATCCACTCGCATTACATTGTTTCCAATATCCAGAACTGGAAGAATTACACATATACAGGCAGGATGCGCATGGGAGATTCTGCAAGCTCCCAATTTGGCGGCATAGGCGTCACTTTCCTCAGCCAGTACCTAAAAGGCCAGCCTAACAATCCTGGATATTATACATTAATGTACAACCCCCGCGAAAAAGCGAAGAATGTATTCTATGTCTCGCCAAACCAGACGGGAACGGTAACTGTGGCGCTAAAAGGAAAGAGCGTTTCGAATCTTACGCCTCAAAACAATACCTGGTACCGTTTCCTGATAGTTGTGATGGATACCGGGACCCTGACGACCATCAGAGCCAAAATTTGGCAGGATTCTGGAAGCGAACCAACTGACTATCAGATCGATGCCTATGATGATCGCAGCAATCGCTTAAAGAGCGGCACGGTTGGTGTCATGTCCCTGGAACCTGGATCCAATTACTTCGATGATCTGGAAGTTGTTGGAACTGTGCTTCTCTCAGACAGGCCCCTCCTTGAGAGCTGGCACGATGTGACGGCGCGGATCTATAAAAAAGGTGATAGTGTCAATGGCCTCTTTAAAGCCGTTGATCTGCTCGACAACACTCCCCACTGGGTTGTCATCCCTAATAGTGATAACAACTCTCAATATCCAGTCCTGCTGCACCCACTAAGTAAAAGCGCCCTGGAGTTCGACGGCCTGCATAAATATATTTCCACAAATGATTATGGAACCGCTTCTTTGAACCAGTTTACAGTGGAGGCATGGGTCAGCCCCTCCGAGCTAAGAGAAAGCTCGATTATCAGCGTCACTGGCAAGGATTCAAGCGGCAATGATATAATCGCAGTCTTTGGTACAGATGGCTCTGGCAATCTTCGGTTATTGCAGAACACTTTAGGCACAGTATCGCAATTAGCTATCTCCAGCGGAAAAACATTGCAGATAGAGAAATTTTGCCAGGTGGCAGTGAGTTTTAAAAGCAGTGGCACAAATCGCATTTCTTTCTTTATGGACGGAGAAATGATCAACACCGTGGCCACTTTGAGCCAGAACAATATATTTGGCTCGACTGCGGTTCGATTAGATATAGGTAAGGGAATTGCCGGCATCGCCAGCCAATACTTCCATGGCAAAATCAAAGATGTGCGGATCTGGAATACTGCCCGAAGCGCAGAGGATATAACCTTCTCTATGTATCAGCGGGCGGTCAAATCTGCTAACCTGATCGGCTACTGGTCTCTGGGAGAGGATGACAAAGATGTGGTGATCGATCTGTCCGATATGGGGCACCCCATGAGGCTGGGGGGCTTGGAAGATGATCGATGTCCTGCATTGATCGATCCACAGCCTTTAGGATTCTGGCATTCCCAGCGACAGGTGCTTGATTTCAATGGCAGCAGCAACACAGTTTTGCTAACATATGATGCCGAAAATGCCATAATACAACGCCGCACGGTAGAGGTCTGGTTCCGGGTGGAGGACAAGACCATCTCCCGGCAAAAGCAGGTCATATATCAGGAGGGGGATAACCAATGCGGACTATTCATTTATATTTGCGACAGCTCTCTGTACTTTGGCGGCTGCAATCTGTTGGATGACCGGTGGCAAGGCACATGGCTTCATACGGAAAGGATTGAATCGGGCAGGTGGCATCATGCCGCTCTCGTCCTGGACGGCAGAGATGAGAAAAGGGATGCATCTCTCCATGTCTATTTGGATGGAACGCGAATGGATGAAGGCCCAGCTTCTCAGTTGCAGGGACCGAATATATCTCTCTCGTTAGGTGGTTTAAGGAATCGGATCAAGTTTCATGATGGCGACAGCATAAATACCACCGGGCATTACTTCCGAGGGCAAATATTGAATCTGCGGGTGTGGAAGACCGCGCGAACTGCCGAGCAGATCAGAAATAGCCTTTACTGCCTGCCGGACAATTCACCAGGATTGCAGTTTAGGGTTGGAGCCAATGATGTGCACTGGGTGCTGGATCATATCACTTATACCTGGGACACGGATGTATCAGAGAATATAGCCGTTTCAAAAGAAATTCCGGTTGAAGATAAATTGAATCTAGATCTATGGTGGGAGTCAGATCGCGTTGATTCATCTGCCCATACCATCAATGATCTTTCCGGTAAAGGCCATACTGCCTCATATGCAGAAGGACAGATTAAGCCCATCAAGCTTCCTGGGAAATATGCTCTTCCTGCAATTTCACTGGATGCGTCTACGATGGACCTAGTTGTCGAGATCAAGCGTATGCGGGAGCAATACTCACAGCCCATTGATCGCTTGACCGCATTATGGTATGGCATAAATCACATGGGAAAGGATGATCAAGCCACGCTCTTTGATCGAATCTTCAACCCCAAGGGAACGGTAATTGAACACTGGGATTATTATCTGGATCTGCCGATGAGATGGGGTAAGAATGGAGAGGTGGATCGCAGGCGTGATAGTCAGATACGCTCGCGCCTGATGGGAGCTTTGCGCCTATCTCACGAGGATCTCAACCTCATCGTCGAATACCTCAGCGGCAAGGACGAGAATATCATCGAACTGGACCGGGATTATCTGACACGATTATTCCAGCTTTCCGGGCTGGCAGGGATGCTGCATTTAGGCGTCGAGGACCTTCTCTGGCTGCTGGAGATGCAGGGCAAGACCTCGGTGGCTTCTCTTCAGGATATTCTGGATGTCTGCGGCTATGCAGAATGGATGAAGGGCACCGGTTTGAGTGTGACCGATCTGATCTTCCTCACTCATGATGCAAACGATCCGAAGGGTGCAAATCTCACCCTTTACAGCGAGGAAGATCTCCGGTCCCTGTCCAAGAGCCTCTTTGATCAATCGTCAAACTTCCTTGTCGCCAGCAAATCCTTCCGGTCCGACCATTTGAGCGAGGCTCAATGTGCGGACATATTCTCCTTCTTGCAGAGCAACGGCATAATCAACACCATTGGAGCTGTGACTGCCAATTATTCGGAGGATCTCGATCTCACCGGTCTGCTGGAATATCTGGCAAGTCTTGAGAACTGGATGGCCAATTTCGATGCATTAAAGGCTGAATTCGACAAGATAAGGGCGGGTTTGGGAAATGAGATCGTAGCAAGACTGCAGTCACCGTCCCATAAATTTATTAATGAGTATGGTCTGGTGCTGGAAAAGTCCGGTGGATATGGCAAAGATAGCCTGATGATCATCTTCGACGGCCAAACCCCCCAAACCAGCATCCTGGATATGCTGCCCAGAGTTACCGAGATCCTGGTGCTTCGAAAAGCGATTCAAGACCAAATTATTGATGCAGACGGACCGGTCCGCACCGTTTTAAGAAATTCAATGGATTTTGTGGAAAACGCAATGTATTCCGAGCTGGCTGGTCTGTTCCAGGTCAAGATCGAGATGATAGCGGCTACATCAGGATATCTCCGGGAGATACAGGTGATGGATATTTCTCATCTGCTCATCGATTTGAAGGCCTTCCTCGAATCTGGGCTTGTAGCAGAGGAGCTTGAGAATTGTCTTTTCAAACTTAGCAAGCTGATCTATCTGGCCAATGCCTTTGAGCTGACCGCAGAGGAGATGAAAGCACTGCTCGCTCATCCGGAGCATTTTTGCATTGGCAGTTGTCTGCAGCCGTCCTTCCAGGATCTGGATAATCTTCACAGCTTCAAGCAGCTCCAATCGGATTTTGCCGACACGGATGGCAAGCTGATCGATCTCTTAGGTTTGAACGGTGATAATACTGCAATCGAAGAAGCCATCGAGGACCTGGCAGGCTGGGACCCCCGCCAGTTGAAATCCCTGGTCTCTTATTTTAAAGCCACGAGCTATAACAGGATTTCCGGTCTCTATCGCCTGAAGGAATGCTTTGATATGGCTCAAGTCATGCAGGCAGGAATTGACTTCCTCATCCAGCTCGCAGACACCGATTTGCTGGAATCATCAGAAGAATACGACTTCTACACCCGGCAGGCCCCCGGGCTGCTGGAGGTGCTGCGTGCCGGATACACTGAGGAGGAGTGGCCGGATGCGTATAAGCCGATACATGACGAATTGGCGGTGAAATGCCGGGATGCCCTGCTCGATCTGGCCCTACTGAAGCTGCCTAGTTACTGGCTGGAGTACATATTCTGCTGGGATAGCATTCCAGGCGAGGATGTTGATCTGCTGAAGATATTCCTGGGACGGGATCTTCAACAAAGCTGGGTTGAGAAAGCCGGCGTCAGCAAAAAGGCAGGCAATACTATTGAAATCTCTATCGAGGGCGGTAACAGTGCAAAAATAGTAATCGTCGATGAGGCAACGGAGAATAAGCAAGGGACTGCGAAACTCACCACAAGCGATGGCCTGAGCCTGACACTGATCACCAAGCTCGAAAAAGACAAATTGGACCAAGACAAATTAAAATTGTACATCTACCGGCAGAATATGTTCCGCAAAGGCCCGGATATCTATCACGAGTACTTCCTCCTTGATCTGCAGGTGGGAAGCGAGATGGAGACCTCTCGCATTGTGCAGGCTACCGCTGCCTTGCAGTTCTACATACAGCGATGTTTGATGAATCTGGAAGCGGGAATCGATCCGGCCACCATTCCCTTGCAGGAATGGGAGTGGGTGAAGAACTACCGGGTTTGGGAAGCCAATCGCAAGGTCTTCCTCTATCCTGAGAACTATATCGAGCCGGAGCTGCGCGACACTAAGACGCCCTTCTTCGAGGATCTGGAGCAGGAGCTAATGCAATCCGACATCAGCCAGGATTCAGCGGAATCGGCCTATGTTCACTACCTGGAGAAGTTTGCCGAGGTTGCCAACCTCAAGATTGTAGGAAGCTATCTGCATGTCGATCTGGATGATCCGGCCAGGCGCTGGGAGACCCTTTATCTGGTGGGCAGAACCAACACCGAGCCCAAGATCTTCTATCAGAGGGCGCGCGTTAAGGATGAGAATGGTGAGCGCTGGCTGGCATGGAAGAAGATCGACCTGGTCATAAACTCCGACTTTGTGACTCCAGTTTACGCTTTCGGTAAGCTCTTCTTGTTCTGGACGGAGTTTACCAAGCTAAAGAAGGGAGTTGGGAATAGTGGTGAGACGGAAGATGTCTATAATACATCCCTAAAATACTCTTACTTTAACTTCAGCCAGGAATGGAAGCCGCCCCAGTCCTGGGTGGAGCTCGACAATGAGCTCTCCAGTGAGGAGCATGAACAGATCCGATGGCAACGAATCTATGCTCAGCGCATAGTGGATCTCTCTTTGCCTGACAACACATCCCAACCTGAGGTAGAAGAAGATGCTTTGGTTTTGCAGATAGATGAAGCGACTTATCTGGTCAAGACCGTTACCTCATTTGAGATGAACAATCTCACCTGGGAGTTCTGGGCGAAGTTCATCAATGCCAATCCAGGAGGCTGGTCCGCTCCAAAAACAACTACCGGGTCTGAGGAAGAGGAAAAAGCCGCGCTGGTCAGGTCCTGCATACTGATTGATTACGGCAGTGGTAAATTCAAAGTTGAAGCAAAAAATGAGATAACTAAGATCCTGGGCTATCAGGAGAGAGTGGATGCTTCAACTTATGTTGCCGGCAAGACCGAGGTTGCCCTCAATGAGATCAATGACGGGCATTTTATTGCTGGAAGCGGCTATGAAGAGGAGGCGAGGGACAGAGCAGAGCGTGTAGTGTTCGAAAATCACACTGAAATAGCAGAATTTGCTCTTGCTGCCAAGAATTCGTCGGATAACGCCTACCAAAAGGCAACCCTGGCACAAACTGCCAGAGCGGCTGCTGATGTTGCCTGGGCGAGATACAACGAACCGGGAATTTCCGAAGCAGAGAAGCAAAGCCGCCTGGAAACCTACAACACACTTAATGCGACTGCCGGGCTGGCCGAACAGGAGGCAGCATTAGCATGGGCTGATGCCAAGAACAGGGCGAATGATGCAAATAATAAGGCCGTTGCGGCCAGGGATGTCGAGCTGGCAAAACCCAAATGGGAATCGACATTGGTTATTGTCAGCATTAAGGCCTGGAATCACACCTCATATGATATTGAAGTCGGTCTCAACAATTGGCAGCATATAGCCATAACTCTTCAGAAGACCGGCACCGGTTATGACCTGTGGGCGAACAACCTCGATAAAGTTGCGCTTACTGAGCAAAACGTTCTGCCGGCAGGAGATAAGATTGTCATCGGCAGCCAGGAGGCAAATGTCCGCGATGCATTCATCGCCCAGATGAGCGAGATGAGGCTATGGGATCACATCAGAGACAAGGCCATCATTGGGGCAGAGAAAAACCAGCGAAAGAGAAAGGAGACGGGCTTGTTCTGCCTGCCTTTGAATGTAATTGAGGCCGGCTCCAGGATGACTCTGGTGAAATCGGATGGATTTGATTTCATCATCCAGGCCGCGTTCAATGGCAATGTGCTGCCCAGAATTGCCAACAGGGAGAGACTGATACTATTTTATGGCGATAAAATCGCAAGCTTGAGGAATAATCTCAAGGATCAGAGCTTCCAGTTGAGCATAGAACTGCGCACCGACCAGAACATATATGATGTCTGTCTCAAGGCGGAGGCAAACACGTCCGCCTCTCCCAAAGCTTTCCTCATGTTGACCGAGACCAAAGGCTTGAGCCTGAAGGACTATGCAGAGGGCATTGATGAGGATGTCAGGAGTGCACCTACCAGCCTGGCTGGAAACTATCTGGTGCGCAATCTTGAGATCAAAGAGTCATATCTGGCGGATATTGGCAACCAGCATGGCTGGTACATTGCCAACCTGGGAGATGAAGAATTCCTCGTAAAGATGCTGCCCTCCAGCCAGGGCCGGCCAGTGATTATACCTACGACCGAAGAGCTGCTGAAGGTAAAATATGGCGACATCTGGAATCTGGAAGGCGAGCCTCAGTTCATCACCATTTACCTTGACCTGGAGAAAATCAGCACATTGGTCGTTCCGTCCCTGTTGCAGAATAGATTTGTGTTAGGTTCCGAGCAAATAAATGCTGTAGCTATACCCTTGAATGGCGCAATAGCCGGGTATATCTCCAGTTATGGAAAGCTCATGACGCAGAATCTGCAAAGTCAGAGTTCGCCCACGGCTCTGGCGAACGGCAGCTACAAGACCACAGCCGTGGCCATGACCCCTGATTGCAGATATGCAGTATCCGTCGAATCATCCCAATGGTTGTATTTGGGTTCTACCGTCTTCAAGATATGGGATATGGAGAATGCCGCTAATAATAGGGTTTTGGCAATATCCGATATTCTCGGTGATTCAATCCGATTGCTTGCCGTGACCCCTGACTTGAGCAAGGCTGTATCCATCTCTCATTATGGAACTGCCAGATTGTGGAATCTGGAGGATGACCAGATCCCGCTGCATGGTCAGATCCCGCTGGCAGAAAAAAATATCTATGAGCAGATAAATGCAGTAGCTGTAACCATCAAGAGTTCCCAAGTTATAGTAGTATTAGGTCTGGAAAATGGGACCCTTAAGTTATGGAACCCCCTGGATGGAAACATTCAGGACTTTAACGCTCGCCACTCAGGTCCGATCAGAGCAGTGGCAATCTCTTTCGATGGCAGCAAGGCCATATCCGCTTCTGCAGATAATACGCTTAAGTTTTGGGACATTGAGACGGTATCGCTTAAAAGGACTCTGGTCGGGCATACCGATGAGGTGGTAGCAGTAGCCATGACCCCAGATGGCACAAGGGCCATATCCGGGTCGCAGGGCGGGCTGGTGAAAGCATGGGACCTGGAGAGCGGCCTGTTCTTGAGGAACCTGGAAGGACATACGGGTCCGGTCAGTGCTCTGGCGGTGACTTCCGACTTTACACGAGGTGTATCTGTATCCAAGGACGGCAATCTTAATGTATGGAATCTGACCGGCCTTAACGCCAATAACATCAAGTTCTCATTTGAGAGATTGAGCACATTTGCGGTCCACCAGCTCAGCGAGAATCTTTTCACCGGCGGAATCGACGGGTTGCTTAGTCTGGAGTCGCAAGCGACCTATGAACAAAATTTCAGGGAGTATGATCCCAATACAGAGCTTGTGCCCCACGAATACAATGACATCAAGACACAGATCGATTTCAAGGGCTCCCACCGCCTCTATTACGAGGAAATCTTCTTCCATATACCATTCTTGATCGCCAATAAGCTGAACTCCAATCAGAAGTTCGAAGAGGCGCAAAAGTGGTATCAATATATATTCAATCCTACGGCCAATGATGAGGCAGCCGGCAATGGGAGCGGCAAAGACAGATACTGGAGATATCTGCCCTTCAAGGAAGATCATTTCCAGAGCTTGAAGACGCTTTTGACGAACGGCGAAGCACTGGCCGCCTATCGTGAGGATCCCTTTGATCCCCATGCCATCGCCGCTCTGCGCATGACTGCGTACAAGAAAGCGGTGGTGATGAAGTACATTGACAATCTACTTGACTGGGGCGACTCCCTGTTCATGCAGGACAGCCGCGAGTCAATCAACGAGGCAGTGGGCCTCTATGTGCTGGGCTTCAATCTCCTGGGTCCCAGGCCGAAGGTGAAGACCATCAAGAGGTTCGAGGAGATCGGCACCTACGATGACTTCATTGAGGATTATGAGGACGATTCCGAGTTCCTGACTGAAGTCGAAAAGAGTGTGCCCGGCAGCGGCGGCGCCGCAGTGCACAGCCCGCATAGGAACATCATCACTGACTTTTGCGTCCCCGAGAACGCGAAGTTCATTGGCTACTGGGATCTGGTGGAGGACCGGCTCTACAAGATCCGGCACAGCCAGAACTTCGAGGGAGTCTACCGGCAGCTTGCTCTGTTCTCACCTCCCATTGAGCCTTCTGATCTGGTAGCTGCTATGGCCTCGGGAGGCGGCATCAGTGGTGCCCTCGCCGAGTTGAATGTGGCGGTGCCCCATTACCGTTATCCTATCGTTGTGGGCATGGCCAAGGAGATGGCAGCCAATGCCATAAGTCTGGGCTCGGCACTTCTCGATGCCATCGAGAAGAGAGATGCAGCAAAGCTCGAGCTGCTTCAAAATACTCATGAGAGGATTATTCTCAATCTAAACACGGAGATTAAAGAGAGTGAAATAAAGCTTGCAGAAGAGGCTATAAACGAACTGAATATAAGCAAAGAGCGTTGTACTCATAGACGGGATAACTATGATAAACTAATTGATACCAATCTGATACCGGCTGAGAAAGCAGAGTTGGCTCTATCAATCCTCGAGCAAGTTTTTAAGGCCGGAAAATCCGCCTTTGAAATGGCAGCAGCTATCGCATCCGGTACTCCAACCGCAGAAATTGGCGGAGCCGGATTGGCGACACCTGTACTTGTAACCCAATGGGGAGGCAGCAACCTTGCAGAAGCATTAGGGCATACATCGGAAGTTTTGGATATTTTGGCTGAGTTGGCGGAGCTTGGAGCTCATGTTTCAGAGAAATCCGGTGAGTACGAACGCCGAAGAGAGGAATGGAAACTCGAACGGGCGACTTTGAATTATGATCTGGAGGAGATCGAGGTGCAGATTTCAGGAGCGAAGATCGAGCTGAAAAATGCCGAGAGAGAGCTTACCATTCATCTCAAGACCATTGAGCAGAACAAGGATATTGACTACTTCTACCGGAGCCGGTTCTCCAATGAAGCCCTCTACAACTGGATGATAGGAAGGCTGTCTGCCCTCTACTTCCAGTCCTACAAGACCGCCTACGACATGGCCAAGTCGGCGGAAAAATGCCTGCAGTATGAGATACCTTCAACCGATACCTACATCACGTCAACTCACTGGGACAGCCTGAGAAAGGGCCTTTTGGCAGGAGAGGCTCTGCTGCTTCAGGTAGATCATATGGAGAAGTCCCATCTGGCCCAAGACAGCCGCTTCATCGAGATCGAGAGGACCATCTCCATGAAAAATAGCTTCCCAGGATCGCTGCTGCTGCTCATGGCCAAAGGGGCCTGCGAGTTTCAGCTGAAGGAGGCGCTCTTCGACCGGGATTACTCGGGCCACTACTTTAGGGTGATAAAGACCATAGAGCTGACCGTTGTCACTCAAAGGAAACTGGAGGCCTATCAGCCGGTAAACGCGACACTGATTCAACTGGGCAACAAGACCCTACTGACTCCGGATGCTGCAGCAGTATCATACCTGATGAGTAAGGGCAGCAGCGATCAGCCCGACTCGAAGACACTGCGCGTGAACTGGAGGGCCAATCAGCAGGTGGCCGTATCCAGGGTAAATGAGAGAGATGCTGGCATGTTCTACATGGACTTCATCTTCGACAACCGATACTTCCCCTTCGAGGGCACGGGGCTCGTCTCATCCTGGAGGCTGGAGATACCTCTGGCCAGCAATCCTGATCTTGTAGCCAGCAACATTCTGGATCTCGATGATGTTCTCATTCACATCAGGTATACAGCGAAGAGCGATCGAGGACGCTTCAAGACGGAGGTAGAGAAGCTGCTGCGCTAAAAAATGCAGCGTCCATTTAGGGTGTGATGGTCAACTACCACGCCCTAAATGACGTGGCTTTTGGCCTCGATCATTCCCAAACTGGTATTCCGGCAAGGAGTGTCTAATCAAGAAACCAGATATACTCCCACTATTATCAAGAGAATGGCGAGCGTCTTCTGAGCAATCGTCTTTCTATCCAGCTCCTCCTGCACAATTCCCGGAACAAACAGTCCCAGTAGGATGACATAGACCAGGGTGATGAAGGGCTGCAACGCAGCTACGCTGGAGACCAGGGCCACGGAGCCGGCGGCATAGGCGAAGATGAAGGCCCCTCTGCCCAGGAAGTCAAAGATCTCATTGGCAAGGATGGCGGAAAGCAGAAACGGACCGCCGCAAAAATATACAGCAAGCTCTCTACGTACCGGCTTATGCCCCAAAAGCGGCAAGATTGCCAGAAGGCTCCCTAGAGACGACCAGAGGATCAAATGCCATTCGTTCATGAAGGCGAGAAGGTATTTGGCAGCCAGGGCATAAGCTGCAGTAAAGATCCAGAAGACGGCCATATACTTTACAGCAGGTGAGAGGATAGCAGGCTTGCCTCCTTGCGCTGGCCGGTAGGATACTAATAAGGCGCTGCATACCAGCAAAGCGCCTCCTAAGTAATCTTTGGCGGCAAGGGTCTCTCCTAAGAAAAGAAATGCACCCAAAAAGACGAAGACGGGAAAGACGTAGACCAAGGCTGCCACCCGGCTGGTCTCCTCCTGCTGAAGGGCGAGCAAGTAGGCCGCCCAGAGTACCACCTGGCAGCTGCCTGCCGCCAGGGCATAAATCGACTGGGGGAAGATATATCCCCATCCCAAATAAACCGGGATAGCGACGATTAGGAGCTGTTGCATTATAACCAGGGCGGCCAGGTAGGCAATAGGGTCTCGCACATGCCGGTCCAGAATGAACTTATCGATAACCCCGGTAACTGCAAGAGCAGATGCGCCTAGAAGAGAGAGGAAAAGCCAGTCCACAATTCTACTTGATGCATTGCAGGAAGAATATAAGGATAGCATGTGACTACTCCCACGACCGAAAGTCGCGGGCATCTAGGCTTTCGCCACAGACTGTAGTCCCAGTCTGAGAATATTTTTTGAAGCATTAAGGTCTCTGTCCATTATCAAGCCACATCTCAGGCAGTTATGGATTCTTTCCGAGAGACCCTTCTTTACGATTGAACCACAGCCTGAGCACATCTGAGATGTATAGGCAGGATTGACCAGGACCACTTTACGACCGGCACTTTCAGCCTTGTACGTAACGTAAGTCCGAAATCTATTCCAGCTTGCATCCAGCACG
>JAPKXZ010000020.1 GCA_026394555.1 Methanothrix sp. | reverse complement strand
TAATAGAATATATGTTCGCCAAATATGCCCTCGGATTAATATGTCCAAAATGCATGGTGTATGGTTTTGAACTGAACCAATTCTTCGCACCTAGGGTGCCAAAATCCATGCAAGAAAGCTAATCTGAGTAAGTCAAGTTAGGAAGCGTTTTGAAAAGCTTCGCACCAATCCGGAATGCGGAGAGGTCTTAAGTCATGACAAAGCCGGACATCGGGAAGTCCATGTCAAGGATCACTGGGTTGTCATTTACAGGACGGATTACAGCGTTCAAACCATCGTCATAGTCAAAATTGGATCCCATGAAAAAGTATTGGGTAGATGAGAAAAACGATATGAACGAGCAGTTCATACGCCGGGACATGGAATTGGGTCTCTGCGGCGATGACTGATGCGACATTGGACTTCGGACCGCTTATTCACCTTGAATGGCACCTGTAATCGTTTGCATTCCCTTTAATAGCTCTTCCAGCTCCCTATTTTTCAGCAGGAAGCGAAACTTCGCCTTCGGATTGGCCCTGATTAGGTCCTTCGTGATTTTCAGGGCCTGCTTCGTTGCCGCATCATCTGCCTTCTCGGGAACCTCGGCATTGAAGGGATAGGTCTCGGACAGCTCCACAGGATAGGGCCCGAAGGGCGGCTTGAAGTGCAAAACATGGGCAAAGCCGGAAGTGTCCGCCTGGGAATCGTCGGTGATCAGGACATCGCCCTGCAAACTGATGCGGTCAATCCTTCGCGCATAGCGCATCACCTCCGGTCGGCTGGCGCACTCCGGGCTTAAGTAGAAGAATGTGGACTTGCTGGCTGAGTCAAGGCTCTCCAGCCACGGGCCCTGCCGGGCGAGGCTCTTCAGGCCGTCCAGCATGCGCGGATGGGAGCGGCAGCGCGTCTCCAGCAGGTCCCACAGCGAGCCCTCGCGAATGCTCTCCTTAACCTGTTTCATCTCCTGTAGTGAGACGTAGAGATTGTGTCTGGCCAAAAGCCTGGTCTTTTGCGGGCTTTCTATCAGCTCCTTTAAGGTATGCTCCTGGCAGACGGGGCAGCAGCAGGGAAGGTAGCTCATCTCCTCCAGCTTGCCGGTTCCCTGCACAGTCAGGTACCGATCCTGCCGGGCATAGAGAGCGTATGCCGCCGAGTCGAAGAGATCGCAACCCATGGCTGCCGCCAGGGCAAAGATCATGGGATGCCCGGCGCCAAAGAGATGCACGGGCCGGCCCGAGCCCAAACCTTTCTTGGCGGCCGTTACCACCTCAACCAGATCGCGATACCGGTAAGCCTCCATGAGGGGGACCACGCCGCCCACAGGATAGACATCAAAGGGAAGATCTCTGGCGAACCGGCCCGCTTTCTCTCTTAGATCGGGGTAGGTTGAGCCCTGGATGGGGCAGGCGAGAAGAGCAGGTCTTTCCAGGGAGGCCGCCTGCACCAGTCGCTCCTCTGTTATTTGCAGCTCCGCTTCTGCCCGCTCTCGGGTGACGTCGGGAGGAGTAGGTATGTCCAGGGGTACAGCGATGTCCGATTTTATGGCGAATTGAAAGTTCAAAATCTCCAGGGGAGTAACATCGATATCTCCATACACGGAGAGCTGGAAGGCGCCCGAGTCCGTCATGATCGGCCCGGAAAAGCCCAGGAGATCATGCAGCCCGCGCTCCATTGCCTGCACTCTCAGGTCCGCATCCTGGTGAATGATGTAACTGTTGGTGATTATCATATCTGCGCCCATCTTTTCCATCTCACCGGGCGGGATGAGAGGAAGATGGGGATTGACTACAGGCATGAGCGCGGGGGTCTCGATGGTGCCATGCATTGTGGAAAGCCGGCCGATCCTTCCGGCCAGATCTTTATGCAGTATTTCGAAGCGGTCCGGCATAAGTCCTCCCTTACCAATAAGGAATAAATAGGTTGGGACAGATTTCCAGCATAGGATATCAACTAAATAAAAAAGGATGTATTAATATGAAAACGATTGTAGTACTAATAGCATTAACCTGCCTCTTGGGCCTGGCCGGTGCCCAGACCATTGGTATGGGTGAGGGTTACAGCAGCACTCAGCTTGCATTCTTCAATTCACCCAGCTCATCTACCTTTGAACCAAATGTCCAGACGTACTGGGGCAACTATATCGCCAACCAGCAAAATCTGAGCATCAGGAGTGCGACTTCTAACATGGACATCTGGATGAACACTTTCCCCTTGAGGTTTGACACTCCCATGCAGTTCAAGGCCACGAGCTTTGCCGCAAATGCTGCCGCTCCTACTCTTACCGCTACGGAGAGAAACAGCCAGTTTCTAACCAGAAATGTGAACAGTCAGTTCGGCATCAATCAGATATGGTCATATCCCCAGACAAGTGGAAGCTTAATGGTATCCAATAGCACAGGCACGCCCAGCAAGGATGCAAAAGGACAAATGATGTCGCAAAATATCATGGTCCTCTTTAACAACTAAAAAGATAGAAAAGACCTATTTTTCTTTTTTTGCTCCTTTGCTTGCCTGCACGGTGTAAGGCAATAGTCCCCCTGCCAGCAGTATGTCTCTTTGCCTTTGGGAGAGGTTCATATTCAGGGTGATCGGCTTGTTTCCGGCCAAGGCCATGATATTCTCTTTACCCGTCTCCAGTGCCTTACGAATGCCTGGTATTCGAACCTCGGTTTTTTCCGACAAGCTGTCCCAATCTGATTCCTGGGCAAAGCTGAAGGGTACTATGCCGAAGTTCACCAGATTGGCAGCATGTATCCTCTCTATGGATTTGGCGATCACCCCTTTCACTCCCAGGTACATGGGGCAAAGAGCGGCATGCTCGCGAGAGGAGCCCTGGCCGTAGCTAAGGCCGGCTACAATCAGGTTATGCACGCCCTGATCCCGCAGGGCGCATGCGCGAGTGCTGAAATCCTTGTCCAGCGGCTCAAAGACAAATTCTGAGTATTTGGGGACATTGGACCTGTATTTGAGGCGAGAGCCGGCAGGCATGATATGATCCGTGGTTACCAGATCTTCCACCCTTATGGTTACCTGTCCATAGATCTCTTCCGGCATCGGTCCGTTAACGGGGGGCTCTCCGATATTGGGGCCGCGGCATATTTTTATTTCTGTTCGTTCTGCTGCGGGAAGGGGCGCAATGATCATACTATCATCGATCTCAAAACGCTCCGGCATATCTATTCTGGGATAGTCCATCCCCAATTCTCTTGGGTCCGTAAGCCTGCCGGTGAGAGCTGATGCGGCGGCGACCAAGGGGCTGGTCAGGTAGACTTGTGCACTGGGTGTGCCGGATCGACCTCTGAAATTGCGGTTGCTGGTGCGCACGGAAATGGAGTTTGTGCACGGTGACATGCTGTTGCCGATACAAAAGCCGCAGGAAGACTCCAGGATTCTGGCACCGAAGGCTATCATGTCGCTTAGGGCGCCGTTCCTGGCTATGGTGCTCAGCACCTGTCGCGAGCCGGGCGCAATGCCTAAAGAAACGCCTGCCGGAAGATGTTTGCCTTTTAGCATTGCTGCTACGGTCATGAGGTCTACATAAGAGGAGTTGGTGCATGAGCCGATCATCACCTGATCCACGGGCAGATTGAGGTCTTTGATCCTGGCTATATTTCCCGGGCTGTGGGGCGCGGATGCAAGCGGCTCGATCTCTGCTAGGTCTATCTCAAGAGTGCGATCATAGACGGCATCGTTGTCTGCTGCCAGAGCTACCCAATGCTCTCCTCTTCCCTGTGCTCGCAGAAATCGCTTGGTCTGGCAATCGCTGGGGAAGATGGATGTGGTGACGCCCGTCTCTGCGCCCATATTGGTGATAGTTGCTCTCTCCGGTACCGTCAGCTCGGCGATGCCTTCCCCGGTGTATTCGCAGACGCAGCCGACATTTCCTTTTGTGCTAAGGATGGAGAGGACTTTTAGGACTACATCTTTGGCTGTGGCCCAAGGCTTTAGCCGGCCTGTAAGGTGGACATTGATCACACGCGGAGCGGTGAGGTAGTAGGCGCCGCCGCCCATGGCAACGGCCACATCAAGTCCTCCTGCACCCATGGCCAGGGACCCCACGCCTCCTGCGGTGGGCGTGTGGCTGTCGGATCCCAGCAGGGTTTTGCCGGGCCCTGCGAATCTCTCCAGATGAACCTGATGGCAAATGCCGTTTCCTGGTCGAGAGAAGTAGATGCCATACTTCTTCGCGATGGACTCCAGGTAGGCGTGATCATCGGCATTTTCGAATCCTACCTGGATGGTGTTGTGATCTACGTAGCTGACGGAAAGCTCGGTGGCAATATCAAAAAGCCCCATGGACTCAAATTGGAGGTAGGCCATGGTGCCGGTTGCGTCCTGCGTAAGGGTTTGATCTATCCTTATGCCAATCTCTTTGCCTGGCTCGTAGAAGCCATCCGCGAGGTGCTGCCTCAGGATTTTCTCAGTCAATGTATAACCCATAAAAGACCTCCAGCAGGCGTATTAATCCTGGATTGTTATTCCTGGATCCTTGGTTACGATCATATTAAACTCTAGCGATGGCGTGAATCAATAGGGCAAAAAGGTTATATACGTCTGAGTTATTGGATGAGTTCGGCCCGCCTGAAAGGGTGGGGCAACGGGTCCTGTAGATAATGATTATGGGGCCTGAGTATGACATCGGCTTAAGAACGCCTAGGTCTTTTCTCGACTTCTCATAAATGGGACGGGGGGAAATGCTTAAATACCTCGGCTGACAACCTTAATGGGCCGATGAGGCGTCGCAACCTCAAGACATGACCCCGATATCACCGACGGGTTGGGTTTGAAAGTTGCGATATAACAAAGAATGGAGACGCGAGTTTTTTCGTGTCTGACATTGGTCTTGGCGACTCAGCCAATTCCGACTGGTTATCGGAAATAACATGATTGAGTTTTAAACTTCCTAGAAGGATATGAATTCTGGTTGATCCTGCCAGAGGTTA
>JAPKXZ010000010.1 GCA_026394555.1 Methanothrix sp. | reverse complement strand
TTTGCCTTCTTTTTCAAAGGAATCTTTTCGATATGCTAAGGTCTGGTTGTATGTCCATCGGCACAAGTCTAAGGTTCTCTCCATCGCTGTCCTTTGGGACTTGGTTGGATAGATCCGGTACTTGTACGCCTTAAGCATAGATACTTGTTATGCAGTTGATTGTATTAATAGTTTTCTGCATAATCGCGGGGCACGAGGCACGATTCATCTCCGGCCTGAAGACTGGAGTTTTCTCTGCCCCTGCACCCCGCGCCTATAACCTGCCCCACCTGCCACTCCCGGCTATGGCTGACCGCCACTAATGCCCTCAAGCACGGATCGGCAGACAGGCCACGGCGGCGGCAGGCGAGTCGCGCAAAAGATGCAGGGCCATTGCCCGACCCCCGGAGTGCGGCCCTCCACGATGACGAGCGAGCCGCGAGGGATCTCGGGCAGCGGGGGCAGCGAGCCCACGCGGCGAGGAGACGGCGATGGAGTAGATGATGGGGGCGGTCATTTTCCGGTCCTTTTGCATGTCAATTCTATCAAGCCGCTTCCTTCATCTTAAGCTCGACCTCACCGGCAGCAATGGGCTTTGCCAGAAGCCTTCCTTCACGAAAATCATTTACCATCTTATCAATCTCTCTGGACGCTTCCGGTGTGAGATAAGCCTCATCACAGAGGTCACACATCAAAGCCGGGACGTTCTTAATCACCAATACGCCCCCATTGACTTTAGTGACATACTCTTTGAAGCCACGATGCAATCTGCCTCGACCGCAGTTGCAGGTGTCAGGGATCAACTCTTTCTTCTCGTCATATGGTCTATCCATTTTCCATCCTCCGGCCAGTAGACTGTGACAATACGCAAGTGGTTTTCGCACAGCGCAACCACAGCATGACAGCATCGCCAGTTAGCAATGCCAGTTATAAGCGCAGAGGGGCATGGCTTGCTGTCTGGCCACTACCGCGGCGCCGAGGCGCGGATCGTAGAATGCGATGATTGCAACGGGCGCGGCGTAGAGCTTAATCAAATCAGCTCTTCAATATGCTTCATCTCCGCGACATCGGTCAGGTCGCTGATCGACTCGTGCCTCATCTTGATGCCGCATTCCTGCGCGGCAGCCACCAGATTTGTGCCGCCTACCAATGCTATTCCCACGTGATCCCTTTCCACAGAGACGCCCAGCACATTCATATTGGGCTCGCCAAGCTCCAGGACTCCGGTAAACTCCGCCGCAGTCAGTTGGTCTAGCACCTCCTCGATTCTTTCCCTGGCCAGCATGGGAGCCTCCTGAAGATTGCCCAGGATGCGTCCGTTTCCCGTGCGCATCATTCCCGTGATATCCGTAAGCTCTTGAGAGGTAAGAACGTCTATGGGATCGATGGTGGTGGCCCAGTACATGAGCATGTCTGTGAATCTGGTCGGCCCGCGCTCTACCACCTCTATCAGCCCGCCGCCTTTGGGACGTACCGGTATGCCAGACTTAAGCAAAACGCCGCTGATGGTCAGGCTGCAAGCGGTCTTAATCTTTATAAGTCCTTTCTCTTCTTCCAGCATAATCAAAGGCGAGACGGAAAGGCCACTTTGAATGATATCGTAAAAGACAGCTAGCGTCTCATTTAGGCGTTCCTTTTCGACCAATGATGTGTTGGTAATGATCTTTCCATTCATCTCCACCGGATCAAAGCTCACCTGATGCATGAGGTTCTCAATCCGGGATAAGGTGAATACCAGGGGCTCGGAGGATTTCACGTCTTCTTATCTACTTAGGATTTATTTAGCTTTTCACCTGTATGATCCAATTCTCAATGAGAAGGTATCTTATATCACTTCTTCCGTACTATTATTAATGTTGCGCCAAAGGTTCGTGCTGGATACTACTGCCCTCACGGACTCTTTAGCCTGGGAGAGTGAGGGTGCCGCCAGCATCTGCGAGGGAATGAATGCCATATTGGATCGCGTGGCAGAAGGAAGGCTTCATCTGGGGATTAGCTGCTACATTCCCTATCCTTCCGTCTACAATGAGATCAAGGATTTCGCCAGGCATAATAATTGTGACGTTCGAGTCTTGGGTAAAGTCGATACCTGGCTCGTTAAAAAGTCGCCGGACAGGTACAAAGTCAAGGTGCCTTCCAAGATCTTTTATGAATATGTCGATTACATGAGGAGCCGCATAAACAAAGGCATGAACATCTCCGAAGAGGCCATCTGGGAATCCGTCTCCAGATGCATCTCCCTCTCCGAGAGCGGCACCGGTCTCGCGGATATGAAAGATGAGATCGAGCGGGAGATTGTAGGCAGCATAATCCGCAAATTTCGAGAGAAATACAGAGCTGCACTGCGCTATGGCATCCTGGACAGCGGCCCTGACATCGACGTTTTGTTATTGGCAAAAGAGCTGGATGCCGCCGTTGTCTCTCAAGACTTAGGGATACAACGCTGGGCAGAGCAGCTCGGCCTTCGCTTCATGGAATCCAGATCATTTCCCATTATGATTAAGGAGTACATGAACGCATTGCCGGAACTGTATAGAGAGGAGAAAGAAGAGGAACGAATGATTTGAGAGAATGGAAATGACCGCAAATAAGAAGACTGCAATCGAAGGATTGGCCTATAAACCGGGGGATCGTTTCTGCCAACTGGTTTTTGGGGATGAAAAAAAATGCGACAGAAAATGCAAGACCACCCCGGAATTAAGATATGTGGCAATAGAGCCGACAAATCATTGTAACCTCCAATGCACAATGTGCTACTCTGATCCGTCTCCAAGAAGTAAAGGCTTCATGTCAATGGAGTTATTTAAATCGCTCGTGGATCAAATTAGCGAGATACCGACCATTAAGCAGGTCAACCTGTTCTACGGCGGAGAACCACTGATGCATCCAAGGTATATGGATATGCTGGAGTATGTAACTAGGGTTCCCAGAAGATTTAGGGCGGTCATAAGCACCAACGGTGGTCTTTGGAATCATGAATACTCAGAACTTGTCTGCGATAGGGAATTGCCATGGGTCCACTTCAGCCTTGATGGAGTGGGTGCGAAACACGAGGAAATTAGAGTCGGTTCCAATTATGAGGCAGTAAAAAAGAACATCGAAGATCTGCTGGAGACAAGAGGTGATCGCAAGCTTCCCGTGATAACGACAAACTTGGTGTTTTGCGACCATACCAGGAAGGATGTAGAAGACTTCGTAAAGGAATGGCAAGGCAAACGGATGACGGTCGTAATAGATACTCTAATGACGCCTGATTTTAAGTATTCGAAGCTGAAAGAGATGGAGACGGCACTGGGGTTAGAACTTAAAGACCAGGCGGATTATAACGAGATCTGTTCTTCCATGAATACCTACATGGGTGTCTTGTGGGACGGGCGGACAGTGTCTTGCTGCAATTATTTTGAGGGCCAAATAGAAATGGGCGATGCAAACAAAACGCCATTGCAAAAAATATTTTATGAAGAAAGATATAGCAATTTAAGGAAGATGGAAGAGACCAAAAACTACCCCGAAGGTCACCCCTGTAAAAACTGTGATGCCGGTCACTGGTCCTTCAACATAGTAAGTGAATGATCTTCTCATTTTTTTAGGACCTTTTCGCATTTTTCTAATGCTAGCTTTAGTTCTTCTATCCGTATCGGTTTGCTGAGATAGTCGTTCATGCCGGCCTTTAAAAACTCCTCTCGATCCCCCTCAAGAGCATAAGCCGTCATGGCTATTATGCAAGGCTGTTTTTTCATTTTTTGCTCGCGGATGCTGCGCGTGGCGTCCAGTCCGTCCATATCCGGCATTTGTATGTCCATGAGAATGACATCATAAGCCTTTCTTTCCAGAGACGACAGAACATCTAGGCCGTTGTTGGCAACATCAGCTTTATAATCGAGGCGCTTTAGCATGCTTAGGGCCACTTTCTGATTTACCGGATTATCCTCGGCCAGGAGAATGACAAGATCATTCCTCCTTTTCGGCTGGCCGAGAGGAAGCTGGCCTTTTGCAGCTTTTATCTCCTGGCTCTCGGGAAAGAGCAAGTTTACGAGCAGCTGCTTGAGCTGGAGAGGCTTAACGGGCTTGCTAAGCCAGCCGCTCACAGAAGAATCTCGCTCTACATTGCTTCCCATGTGGCTTATCATCACAATAAATGGACGGCTTTGCATGGCCTTGATCTGTCTCAACAAGGGCCGGCGGTCCATATCGGGCAAAAAGGCATCTATGATCACATAGTCATATTTCTCTCTCTCTAAAATCTCTGCCGCCTCCTTTCCCGTAGCAATTGCCGTCACATTCATTTTCCAGGACATTACCGCCTTCGAAAGCATATTTATCACAGATTCGCTGCCTTCTACTATCAGCACCCTCTTTCCTGCCAGAATTAGGTCATCAGGCAATGTCGCCCTATTTTGCACGGAAACGTCGCAAAAAATGGTAAAGTAAAAGGTGCTGCCTTTTCCAGGCGTACTTTCCACATAGATCTCTCCGCCCATCATTTCCACCAGCTTGCGACTTATAGCCAACCCAAGGCCGGTTCCGCCATAAAACCTGGTGGTCGAAGAGTCAACCTGAGTAAATGATTGAAATAACTTGCCCAGGTTTTCCTGGGATATGCCGATACCTGTATCTTTAACGTTAAAATGAAGCAATACTTTGTCGCCCTGCCAGGGAGTAGAGCTTACCGACAGCACTACCTCGCCTTTTTCTGTAAACTTCACGGCATTTCCCAGGAGATTGATCAGTATCTGACGCAGCCTAATCTCATCGCCCATAAGCATTGTAGGCACATCATCCTCTTGGAAATAAGTCAATTCCAGGCCCTTCTCTGCCGCCTTGGCAGCCACCAGATCCATAGAGACTTCAATGCAGCCGGCCAGATCAAAGGGCAGGATCTCCAGCTCCAGTTTATCTCCGTCGATCTTGGAATAATCTAAAATGTCGTTGATGATGGCGAGCAGGGCATTTCCGCTGCTACGAATGGTCTCCAGATAATCACGCTGCTCGATATTCAAATCCATCTGCAAAAGTAGATCGCTCATGCCTATGACGGCATTCATGGGGGTGCGAATCTCATGGCTCATATTGGCCAGGAATTTCGACTTGGCCTTGGTAGCCGATTCAGCTCTGTTTTTGGCACTCTTCAGGTCTTCTTCAGCCATTTTTCGATCGGTAATATTCCTTATGGACTCGATGGCACCATATATCGTCCCCTCTGAGTCATAGAGAACTCCCGCGCTTCCCAATAAATATGCCGGCCTACCCAGAATGTCGGAGTTGAAAGAGTCTCCGACCAATGTGCCGTCTTCTTGCCATTTGATGCGCTCGTATTCTTTTTCTAAACCGAGATCGGGTTTCAGGACAAGGTCGATGAGTATAGGCCTTCTCACCTGGTAGAAGGGAAGTGCATACTCATAGTTGCCTTTTCCTAGAATGTTGGCGGCCTTGATGCCTGTCATCTTCTCTATTGCCCGGTTCCAGGCAATTACCACGCCATCTCTTTTTATGACGAAGGTGGCATCAGGCAAGAAGTTGATGATATCCGCCAGCCTGCGCTCGGAGTCCTTAAGAGCATCCTCTGCCATCCGGCGCACCAAGATCTGTTTCTGCAGATCTTTGTTGGTCGCTTCTAGCTGGGAGGTGCGCTCTACAACCCGTCCCTCCAGTTCTTCATTGAGACGTATGACCTGAGTCTGCACCTCTTTACGCTCGGCAATCTCCTCCTGCGCCTCCTTGTAAAGAACTGCATTCTCTTTCAATACCAAAACCTGGCGGGCGATTACAAGGCTTATAATCACACCTACCGAGACGGCAAGGATGGAAAATGGGACGGCAAGAGGATTATAGTAGCTGTAAATCAGCATAATAAAAGCGAAGCTTGCGCAAAGATAAGGAAGGTATAGTAGCCATGTTATCTCGCCATAATGATGACTAGGCAATAACTTACCATTATATGGGCTCAATCGCAGATTATTGACTTGGGATATTCCGGCCAGGCCGAAAATAAGGTAAGAAATTATGTAGATAGCGTCTATAGAACCTCCGGAAATGTAAGTTCCCGACAAGGACTCGCCCATATAAATGGCATCAGCGAATATGGTGTTAGCACAAAATAAACCCAATAAGAGCAATGGATCAATGCCCTGATTTTTGTGCCTCTTGAAGAGCATCTCGACCAAGGCGAACAGCAGTATCAGATCTCCGATCGGATAGGCCACTGCCAAAAACATGATCATAGGATCAGCATTGAGATTCTGCGCAATAGTAGGAGCAATGAAGATCGACCAATAAATGAGGATGGAAGAAATGAGGACTATTCCGGCATCCAAGAGCAGCTTGATTCGCTCACTGATCTTGAAATCTGCCGAAGGCAATGATAGTGCACCAGCCAAGAATAATGGATAGAAGAGAAGATAAAATACATCTGACAGATAAGAAGTGCCCTGCTCTGAAAAGATATCATAGTAAGAAAAGATGGTATCCCCTAAAAAAAAAGAAAACTGCGATGCAAAAAACAATAACCAGACACGGTAAAGCCTTTTATCATGTTTATGCGATATTCTTGCTGCATATAATAGGCAATATGCAGATAGAGCGATTACGACCGGTGCACTCAGATCGCTGAATATCTTGCTCTGGAAAGGATCGTCTTTCAGGTAGTACCAAAAAGCGATGTAAATCAGGAATATTGCAGTAGCTAAGATCGCTGCATTTCGCAAGGTCATTTCCTGCAGACCCTGCATAAAAGAATGCATACTGCCATCTGCTTTAGATAAAGAGGGCTTTATTTGGCTTGCTATATCTTCATTTCTGGAAGACGTTGGCAAACTGCTTTTTTCCAATGTAGACCTGTGCATCGTTAACTCTTTCTGATGCAATCGACCTCTTCGGGGCGATGCAGATGCTTGGTGATAATGTCCCTTCTTTATTCACATCAAAGCTTGCAAAGGTTTGTATCTGCGTCTATGCTTCTCCTATTCTTCGATTATTTATAGCATCAACTTCAGATGCAACTATATAACCTTTTGTAGATCAAGAAAGTAGCTTCCATCTTCCGGCTTGTTGCCTCTTTTATACTCCATCCTCAGCCTCACGATAGATTGCGGCTCGACATGCAGAGGCGGATCAATCACAATAAAAATATCCTCTCCCATGAAGATCATATCTTCCCTTTTCAGAATAATGTCTCTTGCGACTTTGACGGGACTGTAGATGATAAGCGAGTTGATCAATCCCGATCTTATTATAGGTATGGCTGCATCAATCCTGCAATTCAGATTATTTTTCTGATTAAAGTTAATATTATCATATAGAAACGGCTCAGAAAGCTCTCGCGATTTATAGCTTCGACCTTCTGCCTGAGAAGGAGAGAATGATTCACCATGCCCTTTATGCAAAGGTTTTTCTGCTTGCGCCAGGATAACATAGGAACTCATGCCCTCCGGTATCACTCGACTGGAAGATCTGATGAATGGCAGCAGATGATTGAGGATAGGTATTTGCATCTCATAGAACATACCTGCATAAATATTCTCGCTAATTATCAAATCGATTTGCTTCAAGGGATTCCAGATGGAGGCATCGGCTTTAATCAGTGACAAGTTTTCCTGTTCGAATAAACCATTTTTTATGAATACCCTGGAGAGTTGCTCGGCCAGATCCAAGGTTTCTTTATTTATCTCAATTCCATAGACCTCTGCGCCAAGAGCTGCAGCCATTATGGCCAGTATGCCGGTTCCCAATCCCGCTTCCACGACCACCTCTCCGGGCTTAACCGATTTCTCGATGGCCTCTAAAAATGCAAATGTTCTGTTCCTATCCAGGATGCAGTGAACAGCATCAACAGTTTCTAGACCACAGGATGGAACATCGATCCTGGTCATGCGATCATCTATATATTCTTCTACTAGCAATTTATTAAGATGATCTATGTATCCTCTCTCTTCCAGAAAACTAATAGTTCCACGATAGATTCGTGCGGCTAATTCTGTCGGCATCATATCATTTCCCCTGCACTTCAATTATCGCGAGGTATTTTGCTCAGCAGGACTATGTCTGGGATCAATCTTGCTCTCGAACGTGGAAAAAAAGAAATCTAATATTTCTCGCCTTTTTTCCTCATTTCCGACTTCAAATATATTATTTATAAAAATATTTTTAAATAAATCGCAGTTGCTATAGTCAAACTCTTTCTCGATCAAATGTTTGGTCATCTCATAAATTTCCGTGCCTGGGATTGGAGTAAGAGAGGAGATATCTATTGAGGACGGCTCCAATCTTGCTATAATTCTTTTGGTCATCTCAATATCCTCATGTGTCTCTCCTGGGATGCCTATGATGAGATACATTTGTGTTCTTATTCCAACCTTCTTCGCCAACCTGAAGGCATTCTCTATTTTTTCGACTGTAAATCCTTTTCCCAAGAGGTCCAAAATCTTTTGGCTTCCGCTCTCCACCCCAAAGAAAAGATCGGTGCATCCTGCTTGCTTCATCCGAGTTAGCATTTCTAGATCTATTGTGTCCACTCTGGAATGAGCTCCCCAAATTCTCCCTGGAAGCTCTTTTTCCATCAGCTCGCAAAAATCGAGCACTCTCTTCCGATTAATAGTGAATAAATCCTCCTCAAAATATATCATCTCCGCTCCAAAGCTATCATAAATTAATTTCATTTCTTCAATAATCCTAGGCGGGGACATGAATCGAATTTTTCTCCCAAAAGTTTTATTATCACAGAATCTACAGGAGAAAGGACATCCTCGGGAAGATATGATTTGTGTTACAGAAACTCCCATCTTTTCCTTCCATATTCTCAAATACCTTTCCATATCCAAAAGCGACCTCGCAGGAAAGGGAATATCATCCAGATCTTCTATTAGGTCTCTTGGTGGGGTCTTGATCTCTCTACCGTTAGAGCAATATGATATACCTTTTATATCTTTTAGAGGTAGCCCATTTTCAAACGCCTCGACCAATTCCACAATCGTCTTCTCGCCCTCTCCGTAGCATATAATCGAATAGCCATTTTCGTAAAGCTTGGAGCTGGGTAGGTTTACGGCTCCTGGACCGCCTATTATAAATTTTGTGTTAGTATCTTTTACTATACTCGGGAGTAATAAAGCCTCATTGAGTTGTGCCATGGTAGTCGTAACCCCTATGACATCGGCTTTTATCTTCGAGATCTTATGGTAATATTCATCTCTCTCCAAAAGAAAGCCATCAATTATCTCAATATGTAGATCATTTCTGTATCTTAATAGGGATGCTGCTAAATATGCCAGGCCCAAAGGAGGTTCCGGGCACGCGGAATATGGTGATCTCAAAAAAGGCAATATGAATACGATTTTCATAGAATTAGCAAGCAATTATGAATAGTTATAATTTTCCCCATATTTCTATGAACGAACTGAGATTTATATCAGTTTTTTTTATTCTTCATGCATGAGCCCTCGTCCTGGCTATGAGGGTTTCCGCACTTTGTAAGTGGCTTCAAGAATGCGGCAAATCTATTAAGATGTTTTGCCTGATTGAGATAATTAAACGTATAATATATATAAATCATGCGAAGCGTTAAACCAAATACTATTAATATCAATACAAGGGCGCGATCCAAAAGCTTAATTGCAAATGAATTTCCTAAAGCCACCCGGGGACTTAAGTTTGAAGGAAGAATTCGAGAGAATGTCCTTTGATGAAAAGGTATCTTATCTTGTAGAAAACCTGAGAAAATTGCCTGACGATTTAGCAAAAGAGGGCGTAGAGGTACTGGCAAAAGCAGGTGAGACGGAGTATGCCGTCGTTTTGGCCCGAGACAAAGGTTTGATCGATAAGGCCATGGCCATTCTGGTGGATGCGGGAGACTTTCTCTGGGCTGCATTGATTGCCAAGAACGCAGGCCGGGATGCTCTTTCCCAGAAGCTCTACAGGGACGGCCTGCAGTATTACATCGAGATGGAGATGTTCGCAGGGGCCATTTCTGCTGCAAATGCTCTGGGCCGGTCTCCAGATGAGATCGATGATCTCTATCGGAGGGGCATTGCCAGTGAGAGCAAAGGTGTCGATCTCGCTCACAGCCGAGATATGATCAATTGCGCCATGCAATCCCTGGATATATCCCTCATCGGAAGGGATGATGAATTATCCCAACAGGTTATGGAGGCTTTGCATGAGGAACGAGAAAAAAGAGCAAAACCGTGATTCGCGCACGAGCATCCACTACAATTTTTTTACTCATCCTTGAGATAGATTTCCAGAGACATCAGATCCTCGGCCACAATAGTCCTCTCGAAGATGGATTTTGCCTCTTTTAAAAGTTGGGAGGTATCCTCAGAGTAGCGCGAGCTTATATGAGTTAAGACAAGCTGTCCCACATCTGCGTTTTTGGCGATTTCAGCTGCTTCTAGCGCGGTGCTGTGCTTCGTCTCTTTGGCCCAATCCGCCATATCACTAGCTAAAGCGCAGTCGTGGATGAGCAGATCCGCCCCCATGCTGGCCAGCTGCACTGATTTGCAGGGCCTTGTGTCTCCCGTGTAGACGACCCTTCTGCCCGGTCGGGCGGGGCCCATAACCTGATGGGGCTCTATTTTTTGGCCGTTCACCTCGATTTCCTGGCCATGCTGCAGCATTCCGAAGAGCGGTCCAGGCGGTATGCCCAGCGAATTGGCCGCATCGCGGTTGAATCGACCAAGACGCATGTCTTCCTCTAAAGAGTAGCCGAGGCTGGGAACGCTGTGCTTAGTTGAGATGGCCCTTACCTGAAAGCCTTTCATCTTCAGCACGTCCCCTGGCACAAGTTCCATCGCCTGGACATCGAAGTTGCGAGAGAAGTAGCAGACAGACTTAAAGCACTCCACCAGATGCATAGTATGGATGGGACCGACGACTGTAATTGGATTTTTTCTACCCTGGAAGGCCAGAGTCTCCAAGAGGCCGGGAATGCCTAAGATGTGGTCGGCGTGCAGATGGGTTAAGAAAATGTAATTTAAGCGCATCATGCCTGTTCTCGCCCGCATCATCTGCCTTTGCGTCCCCTCTCCGCAGTCAAAGAGCATCATCTCTCCCTCGCGGTTGATGAGGATGGCCGAAGGATTTCTCTCCGGCGTTGGAAGCGATCCGGCGGTTCCCAGGAAGGTCACATTTAGCAACTTTTCAGCCTCGTTAAAGCTCTCGGGGGAGAGACACATGTTTTCCCATATCATCTTTTGCATGCAAACCTTTATCTGATAAAAGAGACGGCTCTCTATTGGTGTAGGAAATGGATGCAATTACTATTGTCGAGTGGCTTCAGGCCCTGCTGATACTGGCAATCTTCCTGGGAATAATGGCAACGAGCTTCAAAGTCTGGCGCTGGAACTACGCAACACCGCCCAGATAGATCCTTTTGCATAGACAGATCTATCCGCTTTTTATTTTCCATTTTAAAAGATATGGGAATCCCCCTCACGTCCAGATGGAAGGAGTAGCGCTGCCCATAAGAGTCCCAACAACCGGCCTTGCTGCCGATACCTGGCCCGTCATTGCTTGAACGGAGGTCTGGCTGAATACATATCCCGGAAATTCGGCATTGACGAGATAGACTCCCGTTGCCACATCGATGGCATAATACCCAGCAGGATTCGTCATTGTGGAGAATTTCCCGCCCTCGTTATTGGACACAATTACCTTAACGCCGGGCATGCCCTGACCGCTCTGATCCAGCACTTTTCCAGTCAGACTGAAGGAGGTGGGATAGCTTCCAAAGTCCACCATGATGGTAAGATTATTGCTGGCCAACCCCGCCGAGACGAAGCGATAGATGTGCGCACCAAGATAATTTGCATAGGCGCCGTTTATCCTATACCAGCCTGGTGTGACGTAGCCCTGGTTTAAGATTTGGCGGTTATAGTCGTAAAGCAGAAAGCTGCCCTTTCCGTTTACACGCGCCCAGAGCACATATTGCTCGCCAAGAGTTATTGTGCCCTGTGTTAAAAGGTCTCTGCCCCTTTGCAGATAAAGCTGATTTGCCAGCTTACCGCCGCCTGCAACAACCAGTCCCTCACTTGCCGGGTCGGCTGGCAGAAGCTGCAAGCTGAAGGCGTCCTGGCCTACCCCGTAGGGATCCAACTCCATTCTTCCGGCATTATATGTGCCGAGGTAGTCCGGTACCACAGTGCCGACCTGATCGCCACTTGATACTGGAGTGCCCATCCCGTAGCCACTCTGATCGTAGGCTTTAGAGCCGCCCATGCCCTGTGAGGCGGACAAATCTGCTAAAAGCAGAGCAATCATCAGCCCCGCCATAATAAATATAATCTTTCCCATACTGAAATTCCCCTTGAATCCATAAGCTGCTAAGCACTTAAATGCTATGCATTTTCACTATTGGAACGATGCGGTCGTGATCACATTTATAAATGAAAACTGCATCCATGCACAGGCTGAGCAGCCTAAGATATGCTGGTGCCAGGAAGAAAAATGAAAGAAAGCAATTCAAAAAAACAAAAAATATAAATAATGAAAATACGAGAAGATAGCTTATAACAGTCATGTATTGGAGGAGATCTATGGATCATGTCAGGGTCGGTGGAGTCTGTCTGCTTCTATTAATAATAGCTGCGGCTCTGCCAATTAGTGTATTGGCGCAAACCCCTTCTGTGAACGATAATGCAGCGAACGGGGCGGCCCCAATCATAAGCCAGAGCTTGCTTTCTAAGAGCACGCAGGGAGAGGATATATCGGCAGAAAAGCTGGCCAAGCGCAACGTTGGACTTAAGCCGCTGGCTACAACGAAGAGCAAAGCCGCTTTAGTGGAATCTCAAACATCTTCGACTGCCGCACAGACGAATGCAGCCAAGGCCGCGCCTGCCCAGGCAGCATCAACCCCACCGGCAGCATCTACCCCAAAAGCGGACGCTACCGCGCCTGCCGCCGATGCCACAGTGACGCCGGACAAGATCGTTCCCGATACTGTAGCGACACCGACCAGCACAGAGTCCTCTTTGGCTCCTACGGCAAGTGAGACGGTTAGTCCTCCTGAGAATTTAACTCTGGGAACAGTGGTTTCTAATGAAAATGCCTCCCAGAATGAGTCCGCGAGTGCATCACCAATTACATCCGAAAACGTATCCAGTAATTCTAGCGAAATAAAAAGCGAGAGCGAAACAAAATCAAGTGATTCAACATCTAATGAGACCGAGTTTGGAACGGACCGGATTTGGAGAGAGGGAATTAGTCCACTTGAATACACCTGGACGCCTCAGACATTTTCCGGATTCTTCTATGACTTGAAGAACGATGTGGGCACGGAAAAGCTTACTATCAAGCTTCAGACATCGGGAAGGTCTATCGACTCGGGCGACCTGACCTACAGCACCAATGCCCAGGATACTGATTTCGAATTCAGCGACTGGGGAAGCTATCAGGTTATAGGCTTCATGGCAGATAAGTACTTTGCCGGCTACAAGGCCAACGATGTCTTCGACAAGGATAGAAGCCTGATAAATGACGGCCAGCTTAGAAGGGTGCTCATGGACAGCAGCTCTGAGAGCACTATTACCACAGGATCGGTTATGCCCCTGGAAGAGGGCTATGAGCTTAGAATCAAGCAGATAGACCTTAACGGAAATAAAGTATATCTGGCCCTGGCCAAGGATGGAGAAGAGGTTGACAGCAAAGTAGTCTCGCCGGAAGATGTCAAGAGCGCTACCTACCAGTACAAGGTCGATATTTCTGGAGAAGATACTCCGATCATCCTGGCGCATATCTCCAATGTTTTTGCCAGCGCCGAGTCTGCACTTGTAACGGTGGACGGCCTCTTCCAAATATCCGACACATTTGCAGCGGTTGAAGATGGTGATAAGTACGATAAAATGAAGGTAACTTCCGTTTCGGACCAGGGTGTAGAGATGGATAATGAGGATTCCCTCACCCTTAGGAAAGGAAGCACTACCAAGATCTTCGGAAATGTGGGATTCCTGGTTGCGGACGCCGATGAAATTCGCTTTGCACCGGTCGTGGAGAGATCAGGAAACTACGATGTGAGGGGCACAGTGATAAATCCCTCCGAAACCAAAGAGTTTACCTGGACACCTTACAACTTCGAAGGATTTTATTACGACATCGACGACGATGTTGGGACAGAGAGCTTGCAGGTCACGATAAGCGGCTCGAAGATTGAAGAAAAGGACTTGATTTACAAGACGAGCCCCCAGCCTGTCAAATTCAAGTTCGAGAACTGGGGCAAGTACGATGTCATAGGCTTTATGGCTGACAAGTACTTTGCAGGCTATAACAATGAGACCAAGTTTACGGATGAAGAGAGTGCCATTAACGAGGGGCAACTAAGAAGGGTCCTGCGTGACAGCGACGACAGCCAGACAATAGCCAGCGGATCGGTTCTATCACTGGAAGAAGGCTATGAGCTGAGAATCAAGCAGGTGGACCTCAATGGCAATAAGGTCTATTTGGCTTTAGCCCAGGATGGAAAAGAGGTAGACAGCAAGGTGGTAACTCCTTCCGCCGATCCAACGGACAAGGCATCCAACTATTTGTATAAGGTGGATATGGGCTCTATTAAAGACGTTCCAATTATTGCAGCTCATGTTCAGAGTGTCTTTAGAAGCACTGAGTCCGACCTGGCTACCGTTGATGCCGTCTTCCAGGTCTCTGAAAGCCCCGAATCTGTAGAAGAGGGTGAGATTCACGGCAAGATGAAGGTGGAAGCTTTAGGAACTGACGGCATCACCATGCGTAACGATGGCACTATAAGCCTGGGGCAGGGGCGAGTTATAGACATCATGGAGAACTTAAGGATCGAGGTTGCCGATAGCTCCAAGAGGTTGCTGGCACCCATTGCCACCAAGACCGGAGACGGAAAAGAAATGACCATAGGCCTTTCGGATGCCATTGTGAATCAGCCGGTATCTATCAGTGTCAAGTCCGGAACAGTTGGTCTGAGCGGAGTTCAGATCCAGATGAATGGAAGCTCCGTTGGTACTACGGATATTACCGGATTGATAAGCTATACGCCTGCCAATGTCGGCACCTTCCAGATAGTTGCCAAGAAGAACGGCTATAACGACGGTAAGGCCAGCCTGATAGTGAGGACGGCGGCCGAGGCAGCCAGCCAGTCTGCATTCGAGAAGGCCAATAGAACGCTTGCCAGCCAGCTCACCATCAATGCGCCGGCAGAGGTTGTCAAGGGAGAAAACTTCCTGATAACCGTGGTGCAGGGCATCAACCAGACGCCTGTGGATGCAGCATCCTTATTCCTGGATGAAGAGAGCATCAAAAGCACCTCCGCTCAGGGAACGATGACCTATTCCGCCAATGTCACCGGCGAGCATACCTTGAAGGCAGAAAAGGAGGGCTTCAATTCCGCCACCAAGAAGATCATGATAACCTCGTCTCTGAGGGTCGTTAATCTGACGGTGCCGGATAAGGCCAATGCAGGAAGCGAGATAAAGATCTCCGCCATTGTAGAGAACGTCGCCAGCAATGACGACTCTCGCTTGCTGGAGCTGAAGGCCAACGAGACCGTTGTAAGCAGCAAGAATACGACGGTCAAAGCAGGCGAGAACACTACGGTCAGCTTCAGCTACAAGCCCAAGGATCCGGGATTGACGAGAATCAGCCTGGATGAGCAGAGCAAGACGGTAAATGTGGAGAAGGCAGAGAGCAAAAACTGGCTCATTGCCCTGATCCTGGTGCTGCTCATAGCCATCGGGGCCGGGTACTATCTCTACTCGACAGGAGAGCTGGACGGTCTACAAAGACAGGTTAAGAAGATGATGCAAGGGCGATAGGCAGAGTCGCCCTTGGCCATTTTTTTAAAAAATATATCATTTTTTGTATGTGTTTAGCTGGCTAGCTTCGTGGTTAGCATTTGGAGACAATTCAATCCTCTCTGTCCCCATGTTGCCAGTGTCGTCATAATTCGCTCATGAATCGAAGTTCCTTTGTCATTGCGAAGCGTGCCCAAGATCTTTCTCAAAACGACATGGGGTCGCAACGCTCTCTCTGCTCGATTATTGGTCGGCTCTACACCCGGATTGATGATAAAGGTGAACCAGTAGTCAAACCCGTTGTTGATTTTCCCTATGAATTTCCGGACTTTCTCGATAGAATACACTTTCCTGATCCATTGCCGAAGCACTTTTCTCGCCAATTTCCATAAATTCTTTCTGACTTTTGGCGGTGGATCATTTTCCAAAGCCTCGGTTAGTATCTTGTAGAGCTCTTTGAGCATGTTATGTAGCGGAATAGCTTCCTCGAACTTCTCCGCAATCTCTTTTGACTCTCGAAGCAGATGTGCCCAACATCGCTGAATGCGATTTGTGAACCTGGCATAAGGTTTCCAACCGTCGCAAACGATTATTCCCTTGAATCTCCGCGTCAAGACTTCCGTCAGGACTTTCATGCCTCGGCTCTTCCGAATCACGAAAAAAGACTCAGATGATGTGGAAAAGGTCCAGATCCAATGTCTTTCTCCCTGAACATGGATTGACGTTTCATCCACATACAGGATCGGAGCGCCTCGAATCTTCTTTAGAATCGCATCATATTCCGATTGAACCGCATCAGCAGCGCGACGGGTTAAATCGAGTATCGTAGCAGGACTTATTTTCAGACAGAACAGTCTCATCATTGCGTCTTGGATTATCCGGTGAGGCATTCTACCGTCATATCTTAACATTGTCGCCTGCGCAATTACGTTGTTTCCGAATTTGCCTTCATGTGGACAGCCTGGATCGCTTGCAACAACTTCTTTCCGGCAGCAGGGACATCTGTAATGCGCAATTTTGTATCCAGTGACCATGATCGGCTGAGGTTCAGGGATTTCCTCGATAATCTTCGAGTCTATTCGAAAAGGAGCGCCAAGATCAGCCCCGCAATCTGGGCATAGATCAATTGTGACTTCTACCTGTCTATCAGGAGCTGCATAAGGTCTTGTTACGCCTTTGTGTCCATTTTTTTGTCCGGGCTTTCCTTTGTTGTTCTTATCCGGATCTTTTTTGCGATTGCGGCCACGTCTCAGACTTGGTGGGGTATGCGCATTCTCATATTGAGCTAACCGGGCTTCAAGCTCGTAGATCTTAGCCTTAAGCGGCTCAATTTCACCTACTCTTGCCTTAAGCAACTCATTCTCAAGCTCTAATTGTTTGATCCGCTCTTGAGGTTGCTTGATTGTTTCTTCTTCGTGCATACTCCTAATGAATAAGTATTATCCTCATATTATTTAATTTTTCTGGTCGAAAAACATTTTGTGGTAAATTTAGGAATGATTGATCGGGAGCTAAACACGTACCATTTTTTTGAGCGCAGGTCAATATCCTTCACTCATTGCTATCGCACCTCTACCCTGTATTCGTCACTGGTGCTCACGTGTGCTCCTTTTCCTTTCTGAGCATTTGGGCAGACTCCACTACTGGTTCCCTTTCCAGCAAAGAACAAGCCAGAACAGTTTTTGCACAATCGCCATCCAACTTCACCAGGCGCTTTTGGATCATCATTTGGATAATTAAGTATTAAGGTATAGTCACCGCTTCCGCTAAATGTTTTGTGCGTCTCTTTGTTCGTCGCTGAGCATATGCTTTTTTCAGATTTTGGAGCAAAGAATAAGCTTTGACAACTTTTGCACCATCGCCACTTGGCCTGTCCAAATGCATTTGGATCATTGTGTGCCAGGCAGTATTGATTTGGTTCATCGATGACATGTGTTCCTCCCTTTGGACATACGCTTTTATCCGCACCTGGACCCCAGAACAAGCTTTTGCATTTTGTGCACAATCTCCATCCAACCTGATAGGTAATCGGAATGCGAACCACCTTTGCTCGGGAAATTTTGCCATCATTAACATCCAGCAGGACCGCGGAGTGGGATGAGTGATAAAAGGGTGAGCTGTTGCCGGGGCAGACAAGCATCCGGTATTTTGCGGTTCCATCCTTGCCCCACACGATTGATGGTTGGTAATTAACCCCATAGACCAGCAAATCTACATCATTTGCTGCAGCCTTAGCCATTACCTCTTTTTCAGGAAATTCTTTATCGACTACATTTGGATCATTTACCATATAAATGCGGATATTGTGCTTCACATCATTGCCGATAAATTCAATATACGTAGAAGGAGAAAATTCTTCCTCTGATTTCAAAACAATGCCATTCGAATCCTTCAGTCCTTTATCGCAAAATCCATGAACAGCCCGCAGTTCGCCCTTGCACGCTTTTTTCAGAGCATCATAAGTCTCCTGTGAGATAAAATCCCCGGCGTGAAGCACCAGGTCTGCAGTTGCGGCAAGTTTTTTCAACTCCGAATGAAGCTTTCCATCTTTGTTGAGATGGGTATCGGATAGAGCAAGAATCGTTGTCATTTTCCCACCTAGGTTATCATTTTATGGCCAGCTAATAGCGATGATTTCAGCACTGGAAATGCTGCCATTATGGCATTCCAGCAAAGCTACCGTTGGATAAGGAGAGCAATCGTGAGAATCATCGATCACAGTATCTTTGTTGCTGCCGGGTCCGGGGCAGACCAGCAGTCTCATCTTGTCACTCCCGTCCTTGTGCCACTTGATTATGGGTTCGTGAATATGCCCAAAAACCAGGACATCTGCGCCCACATCTCCCGTATTCTCCATCTCGATATCCTTAGCCTTTTTAGCTGTTTCCCGCAAAACGTAAGATAGATCATGAGAGTTAACTGCATAATGAATAAGGCCAATATTGATCCCAAACCAATTTTCGGCCTTTTGCGCAGACAACCCAGCGCCATCCTTATAAATTATTGTGGCTTGGTTTCCCTGTATTGCCCATAGCTCACATTGGGAATCATTGCATAATCTAACCAGGTCGTCGTAAGCTCCTTGGCATCCAAAATCGCCGGCATGAAGCACCAAATCCGCTGTCTTGACCAGACTTCTTAGCTGCTTGGGGTAGTAGTTCATATCGTATATATTTATCAAATTGCCGTTTGAAATTGCTTTTAATTTACTGGTGCGGCCATCGAAAATTATGACCACCTCAGTTTTTCCTCCGTTAAGCGTCAACGAAAGTGACTTACCAGAGGCTGATATAGTAATAACCATACCATTCTTTGCTATACTCGCACCTTTTATCCAATTAGCACCAAATCTCTCAATTAGAAAATCCTTAAGCTTCTCATTATCAATTCCTGGAATTTCATTCCATTTAAACACAACATTACTATCCTCCAGAGGGCCAGTCAGATGGGTATCTGATAGAGCAAGTATCATCGAAATCGACATTTTTTCACCTTAGTTAACCCCAAAACTAAACATATTCTTGCACGATTAATGTATTTAAATTTTTGCCAGGCTGCGGCCACACAGGCTCCTCTCAGTATCTGGAGTTTATTGATTTTCTGTTTTACCAATGTCGCCAACACGATACTGGCAAGTTCATGAATCGAATTTTATTTTCCATTGCGCGGCATACAGAAGTTCTTCCTTAAAGCTAAATGCATGCATTAAAGATTACTAAATTTATTTTAAAATTAAACTCGAAAAAGTATTATTCTATTTTTCGTCCCGGCTCATCGAGCATCCTCGCCCATTTTTTGGGCAGCATGGGAATTATTGATATACCCTGACGTTTCCTCTCATGGCACTGTATCGCATAGTCAGAGCAATTAAAATTCACCAGGGTATGAAAATGAATTACTGGCAACCGAAATTGGAGCTCATGGAGAGAAAAGAGCTTGAGGAGCTGCAACTGCAGCGGCTCAAGAGTGTTGTAGAGAAGGTTTACAAAAACGTTCCCTTTTACGAGAAGAAATTCAAGCAGGCGGGCATCACCCCAGAGGACATCAAGAGTCTCAAGGACCTGGTAAAGCTGCCCACTACCAAAAAGCAGGATCTGCGGGACAACTATCCCTTCGGCCTCTTTGCCGTTCCGCTAGAGGAAGTGGTGCGAGTGCATGCCTCTTCCGGCACGACCGGCAAGCCCACCGTGGTCGGCTACACAGCCAAAGACATCGAGACCTGGTCGGACCTCATGGCCCGCGACTTTGTCATGGTGGGGGTCAAGAAAGGCGATATCTTCCAGAACGCTGTGAACTACGGCTTTTTCACGGGCGGTCTCGGGGTGCACTACGGCATCGAGCGCATGGGGGCCATGGCGGTGCCCTCCGGCGTGGGCAACACGGAGCGACAGCTCGAGATCATGATGGACTTCGCTGTGACGGTGCTGCACTGCACACCTTCTTACGCGCTTTACCTGGCAGAGACGGCTAAGGCCAGAGGCATGGTGGACCGGCTGCGGCTTCGCATCGGCTGCTTTGGAGCCGAGCCCTGGTCGGACGAATCGAGAAAGGAGCTGGAAGATACACTGCACATCAAAGCCTATGACTCCTACGGCCTCTCCGAGATGATGGGTCCGGGCGTGGCCTTCGAGTGCCAGGAGCAGAATGGGCTCCACATCTGGGAGGACCACTTCCTGATCGAGATCCTGGATGAAAATGAGCAGCCCTCTGCACCGGGAGAGCCGGGCGAGTTGGTAATTACATCGCTAACCAAAGAGGCCATGCCCCTCATCAGATACCACACCGGGGACGTAACCTACATCATGGAAGATAAATGCCCCTGCCAACGCACCAGCAGAAAGCTGCACAGGTTTCTGGGCCGGGCGGACGACATGCTCATTGTGCGCGGCATCAACGTCTTCCCCAGCCAAATCGAGGATGTGCTGGTCAGCATTCCAGAGATTGGCAACTACTTCCAGGTGGTCGTGGACAGAAAGAAGCACGGCCTGGACGAGATCAGCATCCAGGTGGAACTTAAGGACGAGGCCTTCACCGGCGAACTCACGGACCTGGCAAGGATCCAGAAGAAGACAGAAGAGAAGATCAAGTCCGTGCTCAATGTGAGGAGCAAGATCGAGCTGGTGGAGAAGGGGTCCATACCCAGAACGGCCGGAAAGTCAAAGAAGGTCGTAGATCTGCGGGACGTCTACGCCAAGGACGAGAACGCGAAGAAAAAGAGCTGAAAAGGGCCAAAGGCTGCAGAATGCTTCCTGCAGCTTTTACCTCGTCACCTGAACTATGAGATTCTGTCCTATGACTGCGCTCTCGTCCACGGCAGAGAGCAGTTCGTCGTGGATGGAGCTTTGCGAGTAGTAGAGCGTCACCAGCACGCCTGCCTCCTTTGCCGCCTCAATGGCCGGCAAGAAATCGCTGTCACCAGTGACGATGACCGCCTTTCCGATCATCCTGCCGCAGCTGAGTCGCACCAGATCCACAGCCAAAGCGATGTCTACCCTTTTTTGGATAAACTCGCCGCCCACGCAGCCCAGGCGCCCTAGCTTCACCTCAAATCGGGGAAGCTTTCGTAGTGTGTAGACGAACTTGTCCATGGCGGCAAACCTGCGACGCTCGTCCTCCGTGGGAGGGCAGCTCTGGTAAGGCATGCAATTATAGTAGTAGGTTCTCAGCCGCTCATAATTGCCGCAAAGGATATCCGAAAATCCGGCCAAGTCGATCTTGGGTTTGCCAAAATCAACATCTAGAATCTTGGTTAAATAAGCACCATCAATAAATACCGCTGCACGGTCCGCCAAAATCGTTTCCCACCTTTATTTATAATTACTGCCGTCCGCTTCGAACGGCAGTGACCATTATCCTCGCATCACTCTCATTCAATAGTATATCAAATTTGTGTTTGGTACAAATCCCGCTCATTTGGTAACCTTTATTCCGCGACCATCTATAAAAATATGTGGTACATAACGGTTTTTCCCTTTATTGACCCTTTGCTTCCTGGCTTACCGCGATCTCCACGAGCTTAATCTCGAAGGTCAAGGTCTGTTCGGAGAGCGGATGGTTGGCATCGAGGGTAACGATGCCCTCTTCGATCTCGGTAATCTGGACGGGAACCATTACGCCATTGGGGGCGCATACTTCAAGAGTCATGCCTACGGCTGGTACGATATCCTCGGGAAGATTTGTTTTATCAATTTTAATCACTCGATCTTCCCTGTACCGGCCATAGGCTTTCTCAGGAGGTATATGCACCGTCTTAGATTCGCCGGGACTCATTCCCACCACCGCCTCTTCAAATCCTGCGATGAGACCACCAGAGCCTAATTCGAACTGCAGAGGATCGGAGCCTTCTGAGGTATCGAAGAGAACGCCCGTATCTAGCATACCGCTGTAATGCACCTTTACGGTGTCGCCAATTTTCGCTTGCGTCATTTGTTATCCGCCTCTTATCTTCCACCTATTTTCCGAAAAATCCAATTTGATGTGTGCAGCTTCAACTATTTAGATGGAACTATTTATGCACGAAAAGAGAAGGTCTAATATCCTAGTAGCGACAACATTCAAGAAAAAGATAAGATAGAATAACAAGGTGAAATTGAGATATGAGAAGATGGAAGTCTGATCGAGGACTCGAAGTGAGAATGCTCCTTACTATGGGCCTGCTGGCCGTACTCTACCTTGGTTTTTTAGCCATTTTGCTATCCATGGGCGTCAGTCAGATGGTGATAATACTGTTCATGGGCGGGTTCATGTTCTTGCAGTATTTCTATTCGGACAAGCTGATACTGCGATCCATGGGCGCGAAGATCGTCACGGAGAGTGAAGAGCCACAGCTTCATCAGATCGTGTCCAGGCTCTGTGCTAATGCAGATCTGCCCATGCCCAAAATTGCCGTAGTCAAGACCAGCATGCCCAATGCCTTTGCTACCGGCAGAAATCAAAAGAATGCCGTGGTGGCTGTGACGACGGGCATAATGGCACGGCTCGACAACAATGAGCTGGAAGCAGTGCTGGCCCATGAGCTGACTCACGTCAAGAACAGGGATATGATGGTCATGACAATCGCCACATTCCTCTCATCCATGGCCCAGATATTGGTGCAGTGGCTGCCATTCTTTGGCGGAGGCAGTCGCGATCGCGATTCCGGCAGCAACTTCATAGTGCTGTTCCTGGTTTCTCTGGTGGTCTGGATAGTGAGCTTTATTCTCATTCGCACCCTTTCTCGGTACCGGGAGTTCGCAGCCGACAGAGGCTCAGCAATCATGACCGGTCAGCCGTCGCATCTCATCTCGGCTTTGAAGAAGATCAGCGGCTTTAGGGTTCCCACAGAAGACCTGAGAAAGGTGGAGGGAGCGGTCAGCGCGCTCTTCATCACGCCTGCCGTCTCCGGCTCGTCCTTCATGAGACTGTTCTCCACTCACCCTACTCTGGAAGCCAGGATTGCGGCACTGCAGAATATCGAGATGGAACTGGAGGCCTGAGATGGGGTTTTTGGACTCCATTCTAGGAAAGACACGGCTTCCAGAGGCCAAGACAGACAGGCTCTTTGCCATCTCCACCGCCGCCGTCACCCTAGACGCAAGCCTGGGCTACAAGGCGGACGGAGCGGCTGGAGTCTGCATCAAGCCCATGGAATCATCCCGCTACGAGGCAGCTCGAGCCGAGATCGAGGAGCTGCTCAAAATAAGCATCAAGGAGACAGGCACAGAGTATAAAATCCAGAAGGATGAGTACAATTACGTCTGGGTGGTTTTGGCGGACCCGGACTTCGAAGATCTGGTGACCAACATTCAAATGGTAAGCCAGATCCTCATGGAGCAGGGCTTCGGAACGCAGCTTCTGGCTGCCGTCTACCGCTTCCGGGGCGAGGCTGTAATCTACTGGATCTATAACTTCAAGCTGGGCTCTTACTATCCCTTTGTACCGACAAGCGACCGGCAGCGCGACACATCCCGGGAGTTTCGGCTGAAAGCTTTGATGGAGAAGGAAATGCCCATCGAAAAGGACGAGAGCAAGTGGTATCCCATGTGGGGGATGCCCCTATAGTACGGTACAAGCTCAAATAGATAGAGGTGACTATGCTCATCTAGGAGTAAAAGCATGCCTAGAGAGGAATATAGAAACCGATATGTTTCAGTTTATTTTAGCAGGCAAGAGGAAAATCTCTTTTGGGAATAGTTTGCAAAAGGACGCATATCAAGTCCCTGGCGGGCCAGCGCCAAATTCACGGCGCCCTAATAGGCTGGAGCCGATCACCGCATAGTGTTGGCCTGACCCGGCCCGAACGCTCAATATGATCTTGAGCGGGTCTTCCATTCAAGGGGTTTGTAGACTTTTTACAGATTTTGTCCTGAAGTAGTCATGTCTCTTATCAATTACAATACCGGGTAGTCGATATAGCCTCTTTCTTCACCTGCATAAAAGGTCGTTATGTCAGGGGTATTAAGCGGAGCGTTCTTCCTGAAGCGTTCAGGCAGGTCTGGATTTGCCAGGAAAAGGGAGCCATAGGAGATAAGGTCAGCTTCACTTTTTTGAATCGCAGCATTTCCTTTGTCCGCGTCATATCCTCCATTCAATATAAAAGCTCCCTTAAATATACTGCGAATAATCGAAGCAAATCGCGCCCCAGGTGCTACACGCATCGGTTCTCCAACGCGCTCTATCATATGAAGATATCCAAGGTTAAAGCGGCTTAGTTCCTTTGCAAAATAGCAAAAGGTTTCATGCGGATTCGAATCATTCATTGAATAATTTTGGAAGTGGGGTGAAATTCTATATCCAACCCTGTCTGCACCAAATACATCAATAACAGCTTCAACGACTTCAAGCGGAAGACGCGCTCTATTATGCAAACTACCACCATATTGATCGGTTCTATGGTTTGAACCGTCTCTCAAGAATTGATCAAGCAAATAGCCATTGGCTCCATGTATTTCGACGCCGTCAAAACCAGCCGCTTTTGCGTTCACGGCTCCACTTCTAAATTGATTGATGATACTTGGTATCTCTTCGAGTTCTAGAGCACGTGGTATCTCCATTTTCTTCTTGCCAAATGGAGTATGGATGTTGCCTTCAACGGGAAGTGCAGAAGGTGCAAGCGGTAGTCCTCCTCTGAGAAAATCAGGATGTGATACCCTTCCTACATGCCAGAGTTGAAGGAAAATCTTGCTTCCTGATTGGTGAACCGCGTCAGTCACTTTTCTCCAACCTGCAACCTGCTCAGAGGAATAGATTCCAGGGGTATGAATGTAGCCAACTCCTTGAGAGCTAACTTGCGATCCTTCCGTGATAATTAGACCTGCTTGGGATCTCTGTACGTAATACGTAATGGATAACGGATTGGGGATATTCCCTTCAATCGCGCGACAACGGGTCATTGGTGCCATAACCATGCGGTTCGAAAGTCTGAAACTACCTAATTCGTACGGAGTGAATAGATCCATATGCGTTGTCTTCTACCTAAAGGTACTTCTTTCTTATCAATGCAGCAAGAGTTGTTCGAGGTTCTGGCACAGGCGAGAAGCAAATGGGAGCTTATGCCTACGGATATGAAGGATCTCGCGATCCATCGCAGATTGAGCAGGGCGAACTATTCGCGAAGATGTGTAAAAGCATCGGCTGTTAAGGCATATATTGACCATTACGTTCCATAGTTTTACCTTGCCATATTTTCTATCCCACAATTGCCATCAGCTTTATGTCCTCAACACCCTACTCGCCACCTATGGAGATTTCTCCGGGTAACTCTGCTGGAACGAAGTTGAATCTTAGCCAGATAGATAGAAACGATCGGGAGGAAGATGTATTCATCAGAAGCTATCGATTTTGTACAGTACATTATGTGCACTCTATGGGGAATGCCGCTTTCGCAAGTAAAAACTGCCGTCAACCATTTGTCCCAGATACGAGGTTAGTAAAATGAGATTGGCAAGCTTACTGTTATTCGCAATATTGCTTTCTTATCAAACTTGCGCTATGGAACCCGGTGAAATCGCAGCGCCTAGCATTAAAGCTCCCAACATGGACATGCCAAAGCCTATTATCACAAGTCCGAGCATGAATACGCCTGAGCCAAAAAATAATCCCAACCAAACCGGCAGCACAATTGCTAACCAGAATCAAGTGACAAAGGCCATACCAAATGATGTGAGCGGCAAATGGTCGATAAGATTCGATGATCGGCCAGACAGGTCCCTTGATCTGACCCTTTGGTCGTCCGGCAGAACCAAGGTCATGGGTTATGGCACACTGACAAAGGGAGGCACAGGGAATTCTGTGACTGCCAGTGGTTCTTTTGCCGAGAAGGAACTCATATTGACCGTTAAATCGGCTGAATCAGAATACGCAAAAGAAAAATATGAAGAGTACGATCTCGACCTGTTTGTGGTAAATAATACCGCAAATAATACCCTGACCGGAACTTATATTCTCAGCTCCGGAGGTAAATTCCTGGGTGACGGAAATGCCAGGGCAGTTAAGCGCTAATCCATACGGATTTAATTACAGCGACAATCCCATCTCTCGTGCCCTCTCCAGCTCCCCGGGCCTCTTTGTGATCTCCCCCTTCTCGTAGGCCTGGGCGAGCAGGCTGCCTGCATTCTCCAGGCCCAGGTAGTCGAAGGACATGGCAAACATCTGCAGGAGCGGTCCGCAGCATGCCGCTCCTTCCTCGGAGGGAGCAACTACCAAACCCTTCTTGCCGGCAAGCTTGCGGCTGGCGATGTAAGGCCGCAGCCTATCGATAAAAAGCTTCATCTTGGCAGTGGGCCCGTACCAGTAGATGGGCGTCCCGAAGATGATGAGGTCGGCCCTCTCCAGCGTTGCATAGATCTCTCCCATTCCGTCCGAAAGAGAGCAGGTGTAGCCGGACGCTTCCCTCTTGCAGCCGCGGCAGTCCAGGCAGGGCAGGATATCGTAGTCGTAGAGGCGCAGCCTTTCTGTGACGTGGCCCTTTACCTTTGCACCTCTGAGAATCTCATCCACAAGAATCTCGGTGTTTCCGCCTTTTCTGGGGCTTCCCAGCACTGCCAAGACCCTCATTTTATTTTGCACCTATTTGTACCAGTCCAGGCTTTGGTCCACGAATCTTATGAACGATATGAAGAAGTCCTTTGCATCCTGATTCATACCTGTCATGGCGATCATTTTTTCTGCCTGATCGGCATGCTCTCTTGAGAATGACTTGGCCTCATCAAGAGCGCCACAGTCCCTTATCAGACTCTGCACATATTTGATCTCTGCAGCATTAAGACATCTCTCTTCCTGCATGATTGCAGCCAAACGCTTCTCCTTTTGCAGAGCCAGGATGACGTGTAGCGGCTTTTTCCTCTTGCCGATGTCCCCACAGGGTACTCTCCCATACTGCTCCTGTGTGGCAAAGGTATCGATGATATCATCCTGAATATCAAAAGCGAATCCTATGTGCCTGGCAGCAATCAGAAGCTGCTCCCTGTCTTTTTCAGTTGCGGATGCCAGTATTGCGCCGACGAGCATCGACGTCTTGAAGAGAGAGGCTGCTCTTCTGCCGGCCATGACCTCCCACTCCTTGACATCCGGATCCCTGTACTCGAAGAGCATGTCCAGGATCTGACTCTCATTGACGGCCCGAAACTCTGCCGCCAGCAGTTTTGCGGCATCTACAAGCTTATTTTGCTCAAAGCCGGATTGCATCAGGCATTCTATGGCCTGGGCATAAAGAATATTTCCGGCAAACATGGCCGAAGCGACGCCAAAGCGCTCATCAAACCCCCTGGCGATTGTTTTATGCAGCGTGTCCCCGCCTCTTCTCTTTTCTTCCGCATCCACTATATCGTCGTGTATGAGGATGCTGTGCCGATACAGCTCAATGCCGGAACATACCCTGACGATTCGCTCATCTATTTGACCGGTAAAGCCCTGGTAGACTATGAGAGTGCTACAGGCAGACAGCCTTCTTCCCCCTCTTTGCACAAACTCACGGGTAGCATCATAAACATCTGCCAGGAAGGGATGGTACTTTTGGCCATCTCTTACCATCTCATCCAATCGGCTCTTGAGGTCTTCCTCTATGATTGCCCCATAGCTGTCGAGCACATCTGTGTAGTCCATTGAGCTTTTCTCCTCCCCACATACCCATCTGATTCTATAACGTATCAATTAATTTTAAAATACCCAGATTCCAGAGCAATTTTGGATTCTGCTTGAACAGAAACTTTAGCAGGTCTCGCGTATCCATCCTGGAGATATCCATCCCGTGCAGCGATCCTGCCAGATGGTTCAGATCATCATCCGTAAGCTTCAGGAAGAAATTCTTAGCATTATAGCGTTTCTCTATCTGCTTGCCGATAGATGATCTCCAACGATCCTCATATTCTTTAAGGCCGGCTGTACTTACATCCCCCGAAGATATTGCCTTGCCTGACGTCTGCCCAGCCATTACTCCCGCCCTCATGGCATTTATGATCCCGCCTCCTGTAAGTGGATCGGATTGATGGGCAGCATCTCCAACCAGCATTATGCCGTCTGATGTTGTATTATTCATTGGACCAGAGGTGGGAATTCCTCCTGCCACCATCTGCAAGATCTTTGCCCGGGGCATCCTTCTCTGCAAGAATCTATCCAGCAGCCTTATGGGCTCGCCTGGGCAGGATTGGGAGCCCTGCATGCCGATGCCTACGTTGGCAAGTCTGCCTCCTTTGGGAAAGATCCATAGGTAGCCTCCCGGAGCCATTCTGTTTCCGAAAAAGAACTCACAATATCCCTGGTCAATGCCGTCGTCCAAAACTAGATACTGCGCACAAACCATTATGTCCTCCGGTTTTAGCCTGGTACCTATTCCCGACCACCTGGCTACCTTGGACTCGACACCGTCCGCGCCTATGATCAGAGGTGCCTCGATCTTGAGGGGCTCGCCCTGGCAGATGACTGATACTGTGCACAGATCGTTCTTCCTGATCAATCCGGTTGCCCGGGTCTTGACCAGGACCTTTGCTCCAGCGCAGGCCGCCTGGAGGGCAAGGCCGCGATCAAAGGTCTTCCTTTCTAGAATGTATCCGCCCACTTCTTCGCGGTTATCCATGGTCATGGACACATTATCGTTATTGGGAGAATGCAGCCTTACCCCATTTACCTCAGTTGATATCCAGTCGGGCTGCACGGTGATCAATTCTCTCAGTTCCGATCTTTGGCTTACACCCTCTGCGCATCTGATAGGCTCTCCTATCTCCTGCCGCTTCTCTAAAAGTACAACATTCAGGCCCGATTCTGCCGCGGCCTTGGCAGCCATAGACCCACCAGGGCCAGCTCCAATTACAACGACATCGCACTTCATTCTATCTGCATCATCTTGGCCAGTGCCTTCTCTAGCTTTTTTTGCGTCTTTGCATTCGGATTGAGCAGAATATCCAGATCTCTTTCAATTCTTTTGTAACTCTCCTCTGAAGCGGGGCAATCCTCGTAGATCTCCACGCCCTGAAGTCCTATTTGGCCGGGGCTGAGAAAGGGGCTGCATCTGCATACCATTGGTCTCGCCTGATATATCTTGCATCCCTTTTGCGAAACATCGTAAAATCGGCACGGCGCTGTTGCCTTAAAGGCCAAAAGGTCGGGCTCGCTGGGGTGGGGGACGGTATACTCTTCGATCGCTTCCTCCTCAGAAATATTAAAAAAGCTCGCCAATCTGCGAATATCTTTGGGATAGAGGTCAATGGGATCAGCTACCCGGCAGCAATGGCCGCAACGCTGGCATTGGAAATCCATTTGGGTTTGGATGCGCAGATAATCATAGGGATCTAAGGACATGGATTGTGACTGTTCCTCCTCAGAACTTTTATTTAGACCTTTCTGCATTTGCATCAATCGAAAAGACTTATTATGTAATAGTAATAATATTGCTTACAATGCTTAATATAACAGATCTGAGCGAGAGGCAGCTCTACGTGGAGAGCGATTCCTGGCAGTGCAGCTATGGCTATGGCGAGCCGGTGAAGCTGGGCCTGGTCCTGGAGGCTGTGGACCTGGCTCTAAGCGACGTGGAGGAATTCTCTTACGTCATCGATGCCGGACTCATTCCCCAGTTTGATTTTCTGGATGAGGAAATATTGGAGGAAGCAAGATTGGACGGCCTGGAGACGCAGGAGGAGCTTTTGCGTTATGCCTACGAATGCTATGGCAGCGTGCCCGTGAACATCGATGCCGTGCAGCCTGCCAAAGCCTCCTGCGGATTGTCAGGCTTCGTTGCCAATAGCAGTATAAGCACCGTAATTGCCGGAACGGGTGAGGAGATGGAGACCCGCCACTTCCAGTATCTAGGGGAGGCCATGTCTTTTGCTCGCGACTTTTATGTCGTTTATGCTCCCGTCATCTTCGGCTTCATCGATGTGGTGCTTGATCACCCTCTCCGAGTGGGGGGAACCGGCTGGGACAAGATCAGGCAGATGGCCAAAAAATAAATCGGTACCACAACCTTAAATAAGTTAAATGTCGAACATTACGTAGTCAGAAGTCGACAATATTGGGTAATGAGAGGAATTGATATGCCGTACTATCATATGATGGACTGGTTCCCATTCATGGGATTTGGAACAGTCTTTGCCTGGTTTATCTCGTTAGCTGTAGCCTACCTGGTCTACAAGGATGCTGAGACCAGAAAGATGAATGGGCTTTTATGGGGTTTGCCGATCTTGATACCCTGGATAGGCATACTGTTTCTGATACTGTATCTGATCATGCGCGATTCGGGACGCCGCATTGCTGCCGAGAGCAGTGCGCCGGCAAGAACCACTGCAGAAGAGGTTTTGGACGAGAGATATGCCAAGGGAGAGTTGACCCGAGAGATCTTTCTGCAGATGAAGGAAGACCTCAAAAAAAGTTAAACGAAAAGAGCTTGTGCATCCGCGGCAGTTTGCAGACCAATAGCACCTAAATTGCGCTCAATGGCCGCGCCAAGCTCATCTATCTTTACAGGCTTGTTGAGATAATCATCGGCCCCTGCATTATAGCAGAGATCGCGGCACATCTCCGCCTCAAATGAGGTGACAACTATTATCTTGGGGCCTTGCGACCACCGCTTGCGAATAATTTTGGTGGCTTCAATTCCATCCATTTCCGGCATTTGAATATCCATGAGCACCAGATCGTAATGATGCTCCTCCATAGCCACCAGAACCTCCCGGCCGTTCTTGGCCGTATCGGCCTGTAGGCCCAGCTTCTTGAGTGCAATCAGAGCCATCTTCTGATTTACCGGGTTGTCCTCGGCAAGAAGAATGTTCAAATTAGGTCTGGCCAGCATAATCCTCAATCAATGATATAGTGCTTTTAGTATAAGAATTTTTCTTTAGTAATTAATTTTAAGGCAGAGTTCTCAGATTGTTTAAATGAGTTCTATGAGTCTATTTGCAAAGATTTATAATTCTGTAATAAGGTGCATTCATTCATAACTTAAAATTAATTCAAATAATTCATTTGATGTTATTCCTTCAAAGAATGCAAAGCGATTTATGCTATACGGTTTGGTTTTTCTGTGCATTAATTTTGTATACTTGTACGCGAGAATTAATTGTGATGATATTTGGACAAACGGGAAGAGCAAACCATGCTACAGACGGAAAAGGTTGAAGACAGCTTCTTTTTGACTCCCACCTTTCAGGCTCTGACCATAGGAGTTCCCTTCTGCATCTTCAAGCTGCTCTTCGGCCTGCTTGCTCTACGCACGGGTGCACCGTCCGCCTCCCTTTCCACCTTGGGATGGATGGTCATGGCCTGGGCCCTGGCCGATTTGCTCATGAACCTGGCACGAGTCTTCTTTCACCTGACCGGTAGGGAGGCCCCCCTTGAGTACTGCACCATTGCAGAGGTGGGACGGCTATTTATGAGACCGAAGCTCTTTTTGGCCATCGACACTCTGATCACCTTTTCCATCATATGTTTCGTTCTTTGGTCCGGCTGGATAGTGCGCCTGAGCCAAGAAGAGTCCTATCTCTGGTATGCGGCTACCACATTGAACCTCATCAGCATCTCGGCGGTCAACATCTGGATCGAACTGATGAGAAAATGATATATTTTCGAACCGTAGAGGATTCCTATAAACCTACTGTCTTTTTAATATCGAAAAGTATATATACTATTACTACTATTATATAGTATGGCTTCTTTTACCACATGGATACTTCAGGGACTTAGCCGGAAACAGGGGAAGACTCGATTATCACAGATATCGGATTTGATCGATTGGACGCCAATCCGTCGAAGACTCGATGAAATGTATCACAATAAGGGCGAGAAAGGTGGAAGGCCGAACTGCGATGTTATTCTGATGTTCAAAATTCTGATACTCCAACAGTGGTTTGGCTTGAACGATCTGGAAGTTGAGAGGCAAATGGCCGATCGCATATCATTTATGTCATTTCTTGGTTTTCCCAATCCGCCTCCAGATTCCAGGACGATATGGCTATTCAAAGAACGCATGGCGGAGACAGGAATGGACGAAGTTATCTGGGCAGAACTTCAAAGGCAATTGGATGCTATGGGTTTGCAGGTCAAACGCGGAACGATCCAAGATGCCACGTTTATCGAGGCCGATCATGGATCTTCAAAAAAACCACGTGGTAATGAGGCCATGACACGTCGCAGCAGAGATGGAACATGGGCAAAGAAAGGTGATGAAACCCATTTCGGTTACAAGCTTCATCAAAAAACAGATATCGATTACACCCTAATACGCGAAATCGCTACTACCACTGCATCGCTGCATGATAGTCAGATAGATCTCTCAATTGAAGGCGAACCAGTTTTGAGAGATAGAGGATACTTTGGAGCAAAGGCCATAGGAATCGATTTTACGATGAAGCGCAGGACGACCGACAAGCCATTGGAGGAACTTGACAAGGAACGAAATCGATTGATTAGCAAACTGAGATCCCCAGGAGAGCGCCCTCATGCGGTTATCAAGAGAGTTTTTAATTCCGGATGGGTTTTGGTTACTACGATTAGAAGAGTTAGCGTAAAAATGATGGTTACTGCGTTTGCTTTTAACCTATATCAGCTCTGCACATTGAAAAAAGCGAACGTGATTTGAGCCTAGCGGACGCTATCAAAAAATTGACAAAATAAAGATAAAAATGAGACTGATTTGGTAAGATTTCTTCTCATTGCGGCAATTGTGGCTCGTTTTAAGGGAATCTATCGATTGATCCTGGGTAAATAGGAATCCTCCGTATATGTTAATGATAATGAATAAAGACCTAGAAAGCCTCTTATGTGAATTGAAGACCGTTCATGAAGATCTGCGGCTCATACCTACGGAGATAATAGTCGTGTCTGATTGGGTGCGGCTCAAGTGCAGGTATGGCTGTGGCAATTATGGAAATCATCTCGGGTGTCCGCCTTTTACTCCTACTCCGCCCGAGACCCGAGCTGTTCTCTCTGCTTACAGAAATGCCGTTCTGGTCCGTTTTGAGGCCAAGCCGGACCCCAAGGTCGCGACCAAACACGCTGGCCGGTCTCTCTCCAATTCCGTGGTCAAGATGCAAAAGACCGTGGCCGAGCTGGAGAGAGCCGCCTTTTTAGCCGGCTACTATAAGGCATTCGGCATGAACGCCATGCCCTGCGCCCTCTGCGATACATGCATCATCGAGGAGATGCAAAAGAAGGATCAGGCGGTCTTCGATATGGATAGCGTGAAATGCAGGAATAAGGAGCTCATGCGGCCCTCCATGGAGGCCTGCGGCATCGATGTCTTTAAAACCCTGCAAAACGCTGGCTATAAGCCGCGAGTTCTCAAGGACTGCAAGGAAATGGTGGAGCTGTTTGGTCTGATACTGCTGGAGTGACGACTTCCACGAATAAATTCATGGGCATAGAGGCTTTCGCCGCAGACTGTCGTCCCAGTCTGAGAATATTTTTTGAAGCGTTGAGATCTCGATATTTGGAGTTGCTTCTCGCCAAATTTTCCATCAATCTCCCTGAATAGAACCGCAACATCTGAATTATAATTAATGTATATTTAGTTTAAAATATAATAAAATATTAATAGTTAAAGCTCAATAAGCGTTAAGGGAATGAAATGGGAGGAGTGAGCTGATGTTTGTGCCGGAAAGGAAGAGCTTGATATGGACACTTTTATTGGCAAGCATAATCGTGATGGCAAGTCCAGCAAGCGGTTCGGATTATCCTTTCGGCAGCAAAGTCTTGCCGAATCAATCTGATATAGGTAGACCCCTTTTCCCTCTTCCGGCTGAGACAACTGTGGCCTTCTGGGATATAGGAACTCCCGGATATGATGAAGAAGACCCGGTTTATCTGCACATTGGGCCTTCTGCCAGCGGCACAACCAATGCCAACGACGTAAGACTGACTTTCTTAGATGATATGGCTGCCGGATCAAAGGTGACATTTCATGATTATGATATGAATAAGCCGATAACGCAGCTGCCTTCGATAATCAGCTTCCTGGATATTCATGGCAGTCGCGCATATGATCTTAATGATCCTGTTTACCTACATCATTTCGATTATTCCGATTATTCTTATCGTGACGATTCTGAGAATTCAGCCAATATGATGACAGGCTTTAGCGAGCGTCTTCCCTATAGAGGCAGAGAGATATCTTCCCCGGGATTAGGCTTTGTCCTATTTACAGATAATTATAAATTGTTTACTTCAGATAAAATCCTTGATAAAAGACCAAGGAGAGTCGGCGAATTGCGGGGACTGGCCATTGAAGTGGTTTGCGGCCTAAAGGCAGACTATTATCATGTTCTTGGAACCTGGCTCATCAAGATTCAACCTCATGAAAGAGTGGAGGATGGCCCCCGCCGGGGTGATGAATCTGCCGACCGCAAGGGATACGACCTAAGAGCCCAGTTTATCCAAACCAATGATGTCAGAATAAGCTCAATGGGTGAGCTGATCGCCGGGACAAAGGTCACGAATTTTGACGATGATCAAAATAAATTGGTGGCTTGGCCACCCTTGGCGAGCTTCCTTGGACCGGCCACAGATACTACAAAGATGGGCTTCTTCGATGTAAACGGCAACGGAGTCTATGACTACCAAGACGACGTTTACTTGAATGTGCCTGCTGGTATGTCGAAGGGCGTTGTGACTGTAAATAATGTGCGACTATCTGGACCAATCCTGTAAAATAGACGGGATAATCACGGCCACCAAATCACTCTTTAGCTCTCCTTGTAAATCGGCTTTTCCGGCACCAGGTAGATCGTCCAGAAGACCAGCGCGGTGACCAGACCTTTAACGATGATGTTGGTCCAGACCATCTGCTGCAGGCCCTGTGCACCCACAACCCCGGCAAAGGCGATGACGGGAAAGAGCAGACTGTCCACTGGAATGGAGACGGAATTGGAGGCGAAGACCCGGGTCCATTGCGGCCATTTTTCTCTGCCGCCCCGTGTCCAGAGTTGATAGACCTTCGTGTCAATCAGCTCGGCAATTAGTGCCGTGAGGATGGATGCCAGTACAATCCTCATCTGCAGGGAAAAAAGAAATTCCCAGGCCGTCTGCCCTCCGCCATTCGCCCAATCGGTCTGCGCCGGCAGCAGGACCACCAGCTGAAAATAAAGTGCGGCGAGCAGGTTGACGGCTGCCGACAGCCAGATAGTGGTTACTGCCGCCTTCTCTCCGAGCTGCTTATGGATCAGGTCGCGCCAGGTGAAGGTTAGAGAGTAAATGAAGCCGGCATCCATGACCAGGCCGCCGAAGTAGGTGACCTTGGTGGCGGCAATGTTGCCTGCCAGGGAGAAGAAGAGGTAAAGGCCGGAGAGAATTATGGCGGCCTGGGTCCTGTCCAGCCCTAATTTACCACCCTTGAGCAGGAAGGCATCGTTTCTCTTTGTCCTCTGGCCCCCACATTCGTCCTGGCCCTCGGTCTTTATCTGCATTCTAAATCTCTTTCAGCCATTTATCTTTCATCTGCGCAAATGTCCCGGTTCTTAAGCTTTCCCTGATCTCTTCCATGAAGCGCAGCATAAAATGGAGATTATGAAGAGTAGCCAACCGGAAGTAGGACAGCTCCCGGGAGACATAAAGATGGCGAAGGTAGGCTCGTGAGTAGGTGCGGCAGGTCGAACAGGAGCAGTTGGTGTCGATGGGCCGGCAGTCCTCTTTAAATTGTAAATTTTTAATATTTATGTGAAACTTGTTCTCCTGCGATCCACCCGCTTGCGGCGAGAGCAAGAGGCTTCCTCGGCGAGCGATTCTGGTGGGAGAGACGCAGTCGAAGGTATCTATTCCTCGCGCCACGCATTCAAATATGTCGTCGATTTCGCCTATGCCTAAGAGATGGCGCGGCCGGTCGTCATCCAATCTGGGAACGGTCCAGTCCAGGACCTGATGCATGTCCTGCTTGCTGTTCCCCAGCGAGCCTCCAATGGCGATGCCGTCAAAAGGCTTTTCAGTGATGGCCTGTGTGCTTTCCTTTCTTAAGTCATCAAACCATCCCCCCTGGATTATGCCATAGAGAGCTTGATTTTTATCGTGGTATCGAATGGACTCTTCCGCCCAATTATGGGTTCTCTGCATGGCTTTTTTGGTGTAATCGTAATCCGAGAGGGGGGAAGTGCATTCATCAAATGCCATGATGATATCTGTTCCGAGATTGGATTGAATCTTCATCGACTTTTCCGCATTCAAGAAATGCCAGGCTCCGTCGCTAAGGGACTTGAAGGAGATGCCCTCATCTGTGATCTTGGTCAAATTCTCCTTATTCGCCGCTTTAGGCATCTCTTTTTCGTCTTCCCTATCATCATATTTTTTCCGGTAATCTTGCGGAAAGATGTTGCCGATCTTGCTGATGTTATGCTCTCTGGCAAAGCCTAAAGAAAATGCCTGAAAGCCGCCGGAATCGGTGAACATGGGTCGGTCAAACCCCATGAACCGGTGCAGCCCACCGAACCTTGCGATCAGTTCATCGCCCGGATTAAGGTGAAGATGGTAGGTATTGGCAAGGGTGCACTGCACGCCTAAACTGTGCAGATCGTCGGAGCCCAAAGCCCTCACGCTGCCCATTGTCGCCACCGGAACCAGGTAGGGTGTTTCTATATCTCCTCGTCTGGTTTTAATCAGCCCCAGCCTGGCATGTGTCTCTTTATCCTGCCTTAAGATCTCAAATGATATTGCGCTCATTTATTGTTATCCTGCCGAGGCCTCCTTTGCAGCCAGCGGGCGGAAAAAGCTTTTGCATGACTTGCACGGGACCATAACATGCATCCGAAAAAGCTAGATGAGCAAAATATGCCAAGCTCAGCGTCTACCTGGCTGAACAGTCCGGTAGGGTGGCCTACCCTGTTGAGAATGTTTCGGGAAAAGAAAAAAGAAAGGCTCCTGGCCGAGGCTCAGCAACTGTGGAAGCATCAAAAGCCCAATGCAATCGGTGCTGCACAGATGATAGAGAGGATCGAGATGCTTGATAAGGTAGCTTTGGATTCAAATATCCTGGCAGCTATGTTTTTAACTTGTAGGATTGCGAAGGACGAAGTGGGAAGTCCCCATCCTTCAGGGTGGGGATGAAAGCGGAGTCCTTTGCCTCTGCTTCTGCCTAACAATAACTATTTAAGCTCATAATACAATCATCTATTAATGCTTAAAACGTATCGCTACAGGCTCAAACCTACAAAATCTCAGGTTACGATCTTAGAACGGCAACTTGAGCTTTGCAGATTTGTCTATAATGATACGCTTGCATATCGAAAGAATGCGTGGGAGCTTGAGCAAAGAACGGTTAAACGATTTGAGACTCAGGATAGATTACCTCAACTGAAGCTGGAGGTACCCGAACTCAAGGATGTCTATTCACTTGTTCTTCAGAATGTAGCTCTTAGGGTGGAACTGGCGTTCAAAGCATTCTTCCGAAGAGTCAAATCCGGAGAGGAACCCGGTTATCCAAGGTTCAAAGGAAAGAGTAGATACGATAGCATCACGTACTCCCAATCTGGTTTTGAGTTGGATTCTGAAATGCTCCATCTTTCCAAGATTGGATATATCAAGATCAAGTTGCATAGGCCAATTGTTGGTAAGATTAAGACCTGTACTATTCGCAGAATGCCAACTGGTAAATGGTTCGCTTGCTTCTCCGCCGAGATGGGAGATATCCCACGGCCTCCTTGGAAAGATGGATCTGTTGTAGGAATCGATGTAGGCTTGGCGAGCTTTGCCACCCTCTCAAATGGCGAGAAGATTGATAATCCTAGATTCTTCCGAGAAGATGAGTTGGCATTAGCCAAAGCACAAAGCAAACGCGATAAGCTTCCTAAAGGATCTTCTCTCAGACGAAAAGCGTCCAAAGTGGTGGCTAGAATTCATGAAAGAATCGGAGACAAAAGAACCGATTTCTCCAATCAGGTTAGTCGCCAATTGGTAAACCGTTTCGGCGTAATAGTCTTTGAAGATCTTGATATTCAGAACATGCTCAAGAATCATCACCTGGCAAAATCCATCTCGGACGTTGCATGGGGAATGCTGGTAAAAGCAACCGAGAGCAAAGCAGAATACGCTGGCTCTAAGGTTGTCCTGGTTGATCCCAAGTACACTTCTCAGATGTGTTCACGGTGCGGCATGATAGTCAAAAAAGATCTCTCTGAAAGAATCCACAGCTGCTCGGAATGTGGCTTGACTATGGACCGAGATCTCAATGCAGCAATCAACATTCTCAGACTGGGGATGCAGTCTGTTCGCAAAAGCGATAGAAGCCCCGTCCTTTAGGGCGGGGAGCGTTCACAGGAGAAACAATCAAGCAACCTCAAGATCGAATTGAAGAATTGGAGCGCGAGAATGAGTTGCTTAAAGCAAAAATCATTGAGCTTGAATCCCGACTAGCCCAATATGAGAATGCACATTGTCATTCATCCTGGGGTAGAGCTATTCCTGTAAACCCCTGAGTTAAATTATTCAGCTACGATTATTAACCGCAGAGGACGCAGAGACGCGCAAACTTCCTTTGATTTCCATTCGGTCGACTTAAAATGACGCATGAGACTGCAAGCTCTCCATTCCCTTGGGCGGGCCAGCGGTCGCTCGCTCACGGGCACGGGGGAACACGCAAGGAATCGGGCATCAGCTAGAATCCAAACGCGAAATCATCCTTGCCGATAAATATTAAAAGCTTGGGCATCCTATATTTGATTGAGAAAAATGACAACCATCGCTAGGTTCGTTGAGCAATTGCCTCTTGACATTCAACTCGTTGCCCAAGGAGTCCCTATCTCTTCAGGGTGGGGAGGAATTGGGCGGTCCCGTGCGATAAGTATATTAACTATTGAATGATAAACACAATACTATGCTTCAGACCTTGTTGGTTAAGCTTGATCCCTCCCAAGAGCAATACAAGATG
>JAPKXZ010000031.1 GCA_026394555.1 Methanothrix sp. | reverse complement strand
ATAGAATATATGTTCGCCAAATATGCCCTCGGATTAATATGTCCAAAATGCATGGTGTATGGTTTTGAACTGAACCAATTCTTCGCACCTAGGGTGCCAAAATCCATGCAAGAAAGCTAATCTGAGTAAGTCAAGTTAATAACCGCTGGATTAGATCTATGCAAGGGTGAGTTGGCAGCTCGCCGATCTCGGCATTTTTTTCGGCACAAAGCAAGAGCATGAGATAGCGTTTAAAAATCGAAATGAAATTAATTTCGTCCGGAAGTTAGAAGTAGATGCAAAGCGTAATTATAATCATCAATGAGGTGAAATTAGTATGGAACCCAGGATTCTGAAGATCGGAGAGAAGGTAACCGGAAGATACAGGGACATGGAGATGGGCAAGAGCCGGAAATTCTTCCGCGTCAAACTGGACAATGAGGAGTTCTATCTGCCCAAAGATGTGGGCAACTCCCTGCTCGTGAGCCACCAGAAGGGCAACGATCTATTCACCATCCAGCGCCAGTTGGATGTCTATGAGATCAGGCCTATCCTGCCGGAGACGGACTAGATTGGATTGGCAGATCCGGGGGATTGCTTTCCCGCCGCCCGTGCCGAGCGGGCCCGCCACCGCATTTGGGCGAAAGGAATCAGTTCAAGAACTCAATGCTAATTTCTTGGCGAAGACGGCAATCCTGCCGACGATCAAAGAGACCTGTCCAAAAAACGATAAGCGCCGAGGGTGGGATTCGAACCCACGATCTCCGGAGGAGAACAGGTTTAGCAAACCTGCGCCTTACCAGGCTAGGCAACCTCGACTTGCCTCATGAACTTAATCCTTGGGCTATTTAAATTCTGCGTTTGCCGACCGGCAAAAGTACCGCATTCTTTTTTCCAGCAGCATCACACTACGCACGCCAGCAGATTCTTGCTGGTGATAATCCCTACCAATGCTCCGTCCTTCATCACCGGCAGCCTTCTGATATTGTGCTCTTGCATCAATCTAGCCGCCTCACTGGTGGTGGCATCAAGGTCAATGGTGACCAGGGGCCCCTCTGTCATGATCTCTCGGACGGCAATCGCTGCCGGGTCCCGGCCTTGGGAAAATACCTTGAGGAAGATCTGGCTGGTGGTAACGATTCCCAGGCACTCCTTGAGAAGGCCTTCCCGGGCCACCAGCACGCATCCCTTCTTCTCCACCGTCATTCGCTTCACGGCTTCCAGCACCGTGGCCTCCGGGGTCACAGTGGCAATGGGATAGCTCATCAGATCTCGAACCTTCATAGCCGTCACATTCCATTATTAGCAGATAAATCTGTGTCTCTCCGTTCGTACTCTGTGAACTCTGTGGTTGGACCATAGTAGTGGTAGTCATCGGCTAAAACCAGAGACAAAAAAGAAAAAAGGCAGAAAGCTCCTCTCAGAGCTCACCCCACTCCAGCTCCATCCCCACGGCCGGCTGCTCCAGTCCGAAGCTCCTTAAGACCAGAGGGTGCAGCTCTCCGAAGCAGCCAATCTTTCGGCCCTTCGCCAGAAGATCGCCGCCTCTTCCCGGCAGAAGCGCTCCATCCTGAGACGGAACAATCTCTGCCTTAATGGCCAGCTCCCGCAACACCGCGTCGATCACGGACCGTATCTCCGAGAAATTGGCGCCGCTGTGCATGCTGGCTGCGGCTAGATGCATGCGGGTCTTCTTCGCCACCACCACGTCCCCGGCGGCAAAGATCTTCTGGGGCAGAGGATGATGCTGATTCATGGCGAAGATCTCCAGAAGGCTGGAGAGAAGCGAGGTGCGCAGGATGGTGTGCAGCTCGCTGATGGGATGCAGCACGGCAACCGCCCCGGCGCCCTCCGGCGAGCGCCTCATCCACTGGAAATGCACCTTCTCATTGGTCAGGGTGAAGGGCATGGTCTCCAGGTATCCGAGGCCGGCCATGACCTCGCGAATCTCGGCTTTACGAACTTCGGAAGGGTGAGCGCGGCCTACAGTCACCGTTCGGGGGAGACGGGCATCAAGCTTTTCAAAGCCATAGGCCTTGGCCGCGTCCTCGAAGATGTCCCAGGAGTGCATTATGTCCGCCCGGTAGGCCGGAACCAACACTTGCACCTCGCTGCCATTCGCGATTGCCCCCAAGCGCATCCGCTGCAGGCATTTTGCCAGCTCCTCTCCCGTCAGATCAAAGCCGATCAGCTTGTTGGCCTGTGCCGCCTTCACCGTCCAGCTAGACGGCTGCAGATTAGGAGAGACGAAATCGCCCTCGCTCCTCCTAACCTGGACGCTCTCTATCCTGCCTCCTCTCTCCGCCAGGGAGGTTACTACTATGTTCAGGGCTTTGTGCACCATGCCGTCGGTTCCCGTAACGTCAATGAACAGATCCTTGGTCTCCTCGGTGACCGACGTCAACTCGCCATTGATGATGGGCGGAAAAGAGAGCACCTGATCTTTAGCGTCCACAATGAGCGGATAACGCTGGCAACCTTGCAGGATATGGCCGTAGCCCTTGCCCTTGGGGTGCTTTTGCAGCATCTCCTCCATGCTCATCTCTTCTGCAAAGTCCAGGGGCACGAACTTTCGGGCCGGATCTTCCCCAAAGTAGCGGAAGGGCGGCGTGACACGAGAGAGGTCATGCACACCGATGGCTACCTTGCGCCGATTTCTGCCCAGCCCCCAGTGCAGATCCTCTTGCAGGCCCATGAGGGACAGAATGGCCTCGCTGGTGAAGGAAAGGCCTCGCACCACAGCGCAGCCGATGATGGGGCGCACCGATTTTACCGATTCTTCCACCTGCAGGACGATCGGCCCTTCCTTTATGGGATACTCCACCAGCCCCGTCTTTAGCCCCAGGAAGCCCTGCATGGCCCTGGCCACGCCCTCGGCGCTGTAGAGATCGGGCCGATCCGGGAAGAACTCCACATCCACGTGCTCCTCTTCCGCCCTCTTTCCAATGTCTGCACCCATCATGGCCAGCCGGCCCATGATAGTATCGCGAGAGGCTCCAATCAGCCTCTCCATGTCCTCATAATAAAGTCTGACAACCGGCATGATAAATCCCCCTTCAAAGCTTGATGGAAACGGGTGTTTCGCGCAGCCACTCTATATCCGACTGATAGAGCAACCGCAGATCCTTGAGCCCTAATTTGAGCATGGCCACCCGCGAGACTCCCAGTCCCCAGGCCAGCACAGGATGCTCGATGCCGAAGGGCGCCGTGACCTCTTTTCGGAAGACTCCTGCTCCGCCCAGCTCCACCCATCCCAAACCGTCTATGAAAACCTCCGGCTCGACAGAGGGCTCCGTGTAGGGGAAGTAACCTGGCCGGAAGCGAACCTCCTCAAAACCCATCTTGGCATAAAACTCCTTCAATATGCCCAGAAGATGAGAGAATGTCACGTCCCTGTCCATTACAATGCCTTCCAGCTGCTCGAACTCGGGTGTGTGGGTGGCGTCTATGGCCTCGCGCCGGTAGACGCGATCTATGCCGAAGGCCTTGACCGGAGGCTCGGGGTGCTCGGCCAGGTACTTGATGGTCACACCTGTGGTGTGCGTGCGCAGCACCTCCTGGCGGGCCACCTCCGGCTTCCAGCATCCGCCCCAGCCAGTGGAGCCAACGGCTCCTCCGCATTCATGCATCTCTTTGACGCGGGTATAGTCGGGAATATCGGCCAGGCTGTCCAGATAAAAGGTATCCTGCATCTCCCGGGCAGGATGGTCCTGCGGCTGGAAGAGGGCATCGAAGTTCCAGAAGCTGGACTGCACAATCTGGCCCTTGATCTCCACAAAGCCCATCTCCAGCATGATCTCCCGCATGAAATCGATGAGCCTCTGGTAGGGGTGCTTCTTGCCGGGGATGATCCGATCGGCGGCCAGGGTGACGTCGTAGGGACGGGGCCGATAGGTCGAACCCAGATACTCCAAATATGAGATACCATCTTTTTCTATCCACTGGCCTGTTTTAATCATATCGGATGTGAGGGGTGGCATCTCCTGAGCAGCGGTCTCGTCCATTCCGCCAGACACGCATTTTTTCCCCTCCTCTGTGATCTCATACCGCCACTCTTTGCTTTTGCTTGAGCTAACCAGCCCCCGGCTCTTAAGATCAGCCAGACCCTTTTTGTCCAGATCTGCGCTGCTCTTGGGTCCAGCCAGCAGTTTTTCCAGTATCTCCTCATCCAAGCCCCTCGGAGCAGAGCCCAACGGCTTGATCTCGCCCCCTTGGATCGTGGCCCAGCCCTTTCTCCTCAGCCATCCGAGACCGATCTTGTGGGCCGGAGCTTTCAGCTCGGACATGGGCTTGCCAGATCCAAGTGACTGGAGCAGATTTCTCTCTGGAAGGCCCTCATGGGCGTACTTTCTGCCTTCTTCTGTCAGTGAGAAAATCTCTTCCACGGATTTGGTCACATTTACGAGGCCCCGTTCGCTCAAAGCATCCGCTGATGCCCGCACCGCTTCTACCTTCAACTCTAGCTTTTCGGCAATGCTCTGAGGATCTGAGGGACCAACAGATATCGCTTTCAGAACTTTAACATCGTTTTCTGAGAACATATTATCATCCCATAGCCGGGCCTAATTTAGGGCAACCTATCTCTTGCCCTGCCGCCCCCATCAAAAGAAAGAAAAGACCAGATGCCCGAAGATGCCGGAAGCTAACCTGTCCGGCTTTAAGAGCCTGATTTTGTGATTGACAAATGAACATTTAGCAGTCTTTCCAGGCACGTTTTTTCGGTTAGATTTATGATTTATAAACCTGTCGAATAACAGAAAAATAGAGATGAAAAAGAGAATATTGTCACTTTTTCCAGACATCACTCTCCAGCTCATCCAGGGCCCTCATGACTCCATCCACTGCCATCTGGAAGAACTGCTTTCCTTTCTCCAGCGTTGCCGGCTTTGGATTGCCCATGATGCCGTTTCCCATAAGGTGACGTACATCCTTCATGATCAGGAACTCTGGCCTTTTCGGGAAATGCAGATCCGGCTTTCCCTTGACCAGATCGGGGCGAATATTCATCATGAGTGAGGTCTCCATCTCCCCGGCATGGCCATCATGCGTGGTCTCAACCGCCCCGGCATCAATCAGATCGAATAAAGAGACCAGGCTAACGCGGAAATCGCGCTCTTCCACAGCCATCTGACAGGCCTCCTCAAGAGCCGCCATGTGCAGCCCTCCCGCGTGGCCCGTCAGAATCATCACCCTGGCAAAGCCGCTATCGGCAAATGAGAGTAGCAGATCCCTGGCAAAGGCACGCAGGGCATCGTGCCCCACGGTGATGGTGCCGGGAAAGCCCCGCGTGCTGCGACAGACTCCGTAAGGAAGGGGCGGGGCCAGGAAGACCTGGCGCTCTTTTGCGACAGCAAGCGCCACCTCCATGGCCTGGATGGTATCCGTCATGGTGGGCAGATGCGGCCCATGCTCCTCTGTCGCTCCCACGGGCAGGATCACCGTTTGCGTCGCCTTAAGGCCCGCTTCGATCTCCGGCCAGCTCATCTCCTCCAGGAGCTTCATGTGGTGATAACAGCTCCGGAGAGGACGTACTCCTCAGGTACCTTCAGTTCGTAGGCCTTGTCACCCACAGACAACTGATAGGCACTCATGGGCTTGGTATCGAAATTAGTACCATTGGCAATTGGCCCCTCTGTGGAGTAAGGAAGCACCAGGGTGAACCTGCCTCCTGCATCGCTGGTGTTGGTCTGCTTGTAGAGGAAAGCCCGGTTCTGATTGGTCATTATGGGAACGGCGGCCTCAACTTTGGTTCCTGCCGGGGCATTTCCGATTATCACCGCGCCCGGTACATGCTCGAAGGTCTTGACGAGCTTTTGGCCTGCGGTTATAGTATTCTCTGACTCATGCACCAGACGGTAATGCTGCAGAGCATCGAGTGGGAAGGCAGAGGTGGCAGGGCTCATGGCTGCGATCTCGGCATTGTCCCCCTTATTTCGGCTCTCGTTGATGAACGCCTCCAGCTCAGTACGATTCTTGGTGATCATGGGCGCCTCGGTAAGCACGGGAACCGTAACTCCATTTCCTGCGTCCCTGGCGCGATAGGCCAGTCCCACACCCATATCTCCGGTGGTCTCGGTTCCGTCGAAGAAGTACATACGAGCCGCCATGGACTTGAAATAAGACTCGCGCCAGATCTGCACCGGCACCCAACTGTCGCCTTGCTGCTGGTAGACTCCAGCCATGTACTTGGAAGTGGGAATGTTGCTCCAGGCCGCCATGGCATGGAACTTGCCTACCGCCATGGGCTGATCGATCATCACATACTTGGTGTTCATATATTGCGAACGGTTTAGATCAAGGTCTGCCAGCACCTTTTCCGCCTGGCTCTCATTCTCGGCTAAGAAGAAGGGCGAGGAGCCGGGTACATTTTTGGTGACGCTGCCAATTCCCTGCTGGAAAGGATTGGCATTGGGGATCCTATGGCCCACAGTTTCAATGAGGTGTCCATAATCCCACCAGGACATAATACCGTAAGCCGCATCCGGGTAGGCATACTTGCCGCCGGCGGGCCGCACATATTTCTCATAAAGGTCCATACCGGGCTTTGGCGTATTGTTTTGCAGCCATGCCGTTGAGGTCAGCCAATCAGAATCCGGGCCGCCGGCGCTTTGAGCGTAGACTATGCTCCAGCTGATACTAGGCAAGATGATAAACGAAAATATCAAAATTGCCGCCAGGATGATCTTGAGATTTGAGGTGATCAATTTGACCGGATCCTTGACCACATCCAGGTCCAGATCCGTGACGCTAAACCTCTGCAGTAGCCATGTTACCAAAAAGCCGGTGAGAATGGCTGCGTTTATCGCGTAATAATAGGTGAATCTATTCTGGGCGAGAGCCATGATGAGGATTACCAAAGACCAGGTTAATATCAATATTTCAGCTGGCTTTGGGAACTTGACATTTCTGGTGATGAGCAAGATCAGTGCGATCAGTGCTAACGTGAATGTGGTAAACAAGATAGCAAGGGTCGCAGGCATAGCAGTAAGACCGGGAATATTGCCTATGCCGGGAAACGATGTGATGACACTATCGAAGGACCACTGTCCCCCGCTGGAGAACAATGCTGATGCTTCCCCGACCGTTGCGGCGCCACCCGTCTTCTGCTGGAATATGGCAAGTCCCGCCAGGAGCGGCTTGGTGAACTGAGGAAGGGCAAAGTAAAGTATGGTCGTTCCAATGGCCGCCAATCCCACCAATGCACCTGGATAGTAATAGCCGCTGAATCCCTTTTCACGGATGAACCTGGACAGGACGGAGAAGAATATGACTGCAACCACGCCCAGGAGAAGTATGGTGGGCTGGAAGAGACTGTAGAGGTAATGGTTGAAGCCGTAATAGGAATCGACAAAGGGGAGCACCAGCAGCGTGGCCACAAGGAAAGTAATCGCGCCGGAAAGCCCCAGGTATTCCACGTTCTTTCTTCGGATGTGGTCAAAGATGCTCTGCAGCATGATGAAGAGCAGAATTATTCCCTCAAAGAGAAATCCGGACGACCAGGCATCGATGTAAAGGCCGAGAGAAACGCCGGCCAGAGCAGAATAGAGTAGTGGCCTCTTAAATGCGGACCAGTTCCTCTGTATAGCTGCAAAGCTCATGCTCTTGCCGGAGCGAAGAGCAAGTAGCAGGAACATCATAGTGAGGCTGCTAAACAGGATCTCTGCTACGTGGTGATCTGTAAAACCCAGGGTGCTGCGACTTAAGACCTGGCCGGGAAGCACGGCTATGATCAGTGCCGAGACCAGGCCGCAGCTCTTGCCGCATAGCTCCCTTCCGATGAAGTAGACGGGGAAGACCAGGAGTGCACCAAGGACGGCAGGCAAGAAGGCGCCTACGACCTCAATCAGATGATTGCTGGGATGGCCCAGGCCGAAGATGTAGGAGAATATGGTAATGGCCCAGCTCACGAAAGGACCGAAGTGCAGCGGCGTTCCATGCGGGAAATAAGTCATGGGATCAAACCATAATCTCTGCAGGTTGATCACAGTGCCTTTGGCCAGCATCATATGATACCAGGCATCGGTCTCGCTGCTGAAGATGACGCTGTTGCCCGAAAAGACTCGATCCCAGGGAACAATGGCGCGCAGATAAAATGAGAGAAGCGTCGCCACTATCAATCCTGCGTATAAATATAAATCGCTATTCTGCCAAATGCCGGCCTTGGCCGCAGCATTGGCCTTCTTTTCTAGGGGGACGAACGAGGCCTCCCGCGGCTTGGCCTCGTTGGGCTTCACCGTGGTTTTTTTGCCACTGTCACCCTTATCTACAGATCTCTTAGACATTATGGCCAAGAAACAGTTCTATCCTCATAAACGTTTTGAATCGGGTCAGGCACGTTCGAGATAGATGCACTCCTTTTTCCGGGATATTTTTGCCAGCCGCTCGTTTTTGCGTTGTCAAGAGCATGGTCTTTTGTAATAGGCATTCTCAATCCAACCGCGACGATTTTCCTGCCTACAGAATATTATATATTATCTAAATGCAATCCTAGTTGATACTCCTTATAACGCAATGCTTAGGGAGATAAATTGGAGAAGGATCACTGTGGAGAAGATACAGGACGTAAAGGGCCTAGGTGGGATGCTGAACGGATTTAGAGATCTGGTGAAGGATGACAAGAAGATCGTTTTCATTGGCTCGCCAGGGTTTTGCACTCCCTTTGCCCTATTTCTGGGCTATCCGGTGCGAGAAAAGGAGCTGGCCTTTATGCCCGGCTTAAATATGGATAAAGCACGACGCATCGTAGCCACGGACTATGGAATGGAGCTGGAGAGCGCGGCAAGTGCAGAAGCGGATGTTGTTGTCATCCTGGGGGGCATGGCCATGCAAAAGATTGGCGTCAAGCCCGAGGTGATGTTGGAATTTCTCAGCAAAATGAAATACAAGAAGCTGGTGGGTGTATGCTTCATGTCCATCTTTGAGAAGGCGGGATGGTGCCAGGCTCTATCCTTCGACTTCGTCATGAACGTGACACTCGAAGGGGAAATAACAGGGTGATGGATGCCAGAAATCTTATTCTTTTTAAAAAATTAAGAAAATGGGCCCGACGCGATTTGAACGCGTGACCTCACGGTTATCAGCCGTGCGCTCAACCTGGCTAAGCTACGGGCCCGATCCGCACCTTGCATTGATGATCCCATTAATAACTGTTTCCCTTCTAGATGTCTCTTCGACAGCCTTAAATCAAGGCAAGAATGATTCCAACCATGGTAATTATGGACTCTCCCCAAAAAGAAAACCCAGAAGATTTGAAAGGGCTTTACGACCTGGCGATCCCCCTGAGCATGCCTGTCTCCGTAATTCGCGAGGTTGTGGAGAATTTCGAGCTGGACCTGATCCGCCGTCCGGGCAAGATGGAGATGACGGGAGAAGTGATGGACCGAGAGATCCTGGTGCTGAGAGGAGACATGGAGACCGTCAAGGCCGCCGAGAAGTACATGTTCGAAGCCCTGGACAGAAAGTTGGCGGATTGGGGCAAGAAAGATCGAGAAGAAAAGTACAAGAAGTTCTATGAGGAGCAGGCCGCCGCCCGGATGAAGGAGCTGAAGGACACCCCGGAAGGTGCCAAAACCTGGGATCTGACTGCGACCCAATAATCAGTCAATCATCACCCATTTGTTCTTCCCTTCCCAAAGTTTCAAGGAAAGCAGCCTGACGGCAGTGCCGTCCATATCGTTTTTCAGCCGATCCGAGATCCACTGGGCGATCGTCTCAGCGGTAGGATTTGGCAAGATCTCATTTAAGTAGCCGTGGTCTAGATCCTGTAATGCTTCGGCAATAATTTTTTTTAGCAGATAAAAATCCATGACGAAGCCGTCCTCTCCCACATCGCCCTCCACTACAATCTCCACCTGGTAGGTGTGGCCGTGCAGATTGGCGCACTTGCCCTGGTAGCCGGGCAGGCTGTGAGCTGCATCAAACTCCGTGACTAATCCTAGCTTCATTCCTGGGCGCGCCCCCTGCGTCGGTCAATCTCATCCAATTGATCCAGCATCTTTCGCATGGCTGATCTTACGGCGTCGGAGAAGCTTACGAACTTCTTTGCGTCGCCTACATGTGCCTGGACATCATCTACGATGTGCTGAGGTATTTCCACTGTGACCTTGGGCATAAACTCCTCTGATTTACTGTTGCATAACTTTCCCTGGTATTCCTATGGTATGGCCGGGAGAATATCATATTAATAGTTTTTGCGTTCCTACTTTTATTCTACGCTTTTTACTGCATCTTCAGGCGCGCCTGCCAGCACCGTTAGGGCCTGTGCCTCCATGAAATGCAGCCTGGCGGGAACGATCAGGATATGCAAGGGTCCGCCAAAGTCATAGCTTTGCAGACGAGGAAGAAGATCCGCCTTTACCGCAGCATCATCAGATCCCGCCCGGGCAATGCCTATTCCCAAAATCCCATCCAGGAGCTTCTCCCCGGCTGCCTCCTGCATCTCCAGAAGGAGCGTTGCGCCTTCGTTTGCGGTCATATATCGCTCACCGGAATCGCTCTGAATATCCAGGAAGAGCATGGTATGCAAATTACGGTCCAAGTTCTCCTTTAATACCTGGTAGGGCGTCTGGGCAATGATGCGCTTGCCCCGGGAAATGTAGGGAAAGGGAATAGTAGTGGACCTGCCGAAGCGGTAATTTTGCAGGCCGCATAGTCCCGATACAGCAGTGACTATGGAGGAAGAGTGAATTACCCGCGTCTCGATCCCCATCTTAGCCGCTCTTAGTCGCAGGTCTAGATGGGTGGTGGAGACCATAGCATCACCCCCTACCAGGAAGGCCACGTCCTTATCCCGGGCTTCCTCCATCCAGGCGGGGTCCACTTCCACCTGCTGACGGGAAAGAAGGCAGATCTTGCGGCCGTAGAATGCCTCCAGCTTCTCAAAAGTTGCTCCCATCAACCGGGAGGTGTAAAACTCAGCATAAACCACGTTCGCCGCATGAATCGCATCCAGGCCTTTGACGGAGATATCCCCTTCGTCGTAAAGCCCAAGACCAATGAAGATGAGCATAGCTTTTTCTCATCGTTTCAGCTTAAAAAAGCTCCCACTTATCGTTCTTCAATTCGATTCGCCAAATCGGTTCGTCAGGTCTATATTCCATCCCACCGCAAATAAGCAGCATGATTGGCAGGGCAACTCAGGTGGTGGATTGCCGGGAGAGCATGGGCCTGGCTAAGGGTGGCGGGCTGGCCCAAAGGGGCACGCTCTCTGAGGCGACAAAGCCGGATGTGATCGCCATAGCCATGTCTCCTGGACGGCGTCACATTACCAAACCCGTTTGCGAGATGACCTATGGGCTGCGTCGGGAGGGTATTCAGACCAGCGTACTGGTTTTGGAGGCAGGAACCGGAGTTCCGGAGAGCTTTCCAGCGGCTTCGCGAGGTTACGGCCCCACCTTCGGGCTGAATGAAAGGGAGCTGGAACAGGTGGCGCGCCATAAGATTGCCGTTCTGCATCTGGGCAATGTGCGTTCGCACGTCATCCACAAGGCCAAGGAGGTTCTGGCGCAGGTAGATATTCCCGTGGTCGTGGTGGCGCAGTGCCCCATGGATATGGAGGATTTTGCCAAAGAAGGCATCAAGACCCGCTTGGTCAAACCAGCCCATCAGAAGACGGAAACCAAAGGCGAGGTAGTGGATATCGTAACCGGCATAACCCGCGGTGCCACCTGTACCAGAGTCAAGCTCAACACGCTGGCCAAGGTTTTGAACAAGCATCTGGCGGAGATCAATGCCCGCGAGGCGGAAGCCGCCTTGAAAAAGAAGAAATAGCGGCTTATGGTCTGGCGATCATGGCTTCTTCGCGGCTTCGCGCGAGATTCAGGGTATCACGCGAAGACGCGAAGTTCCGATGAGGTATATAAATCTTGCACAAGGTCAGGCCCTTCAAGCAGGCCTGTAGGAGGGCCCCGGCGTCCTTCAGAAAAGGCCCGTGTTCACAGAACCGGTCCGTGCCCGATTATAGTATTTGTAAGTGGTGTATCCAGTTCTATCCGGTTTCAATAGCTTTCCTGGGTGGCTGAATAGTTACTAAAAAAATCATTTTTTTTTCCAGACGGAATTACGCGTTCTAAAATGCAAAAAGAAATTTTGACCCGTAAAAACGATGCTCCCGTCGGGATTTGAACCCGAGTCGAAGGAGTGAGAGTCCTTCATGATTGGCCGAGCTACACTACAGGAGCGCGGACTTGGGGTGGTTTTTACTATCATTTAAGGCTTTTGGCCCTGCAAGTAATAGTCGCAGCAACTACATAGGGCGCAGTCTTCGTGCCTGGGCCCCCGCGCCCGGCAAATGAGCCTGCCGTGCGTTATCAGGTTCAGATGCAGGGATAGATACTTCTCTTCAGGAACGATCCGCTCTAGAATCGGCTGCGCCTTATCTGGCCTGACATCTTCACTCAACAACCCCAGCCGGCGCGAGACGCGATAGACATGCGTGTCCACAGGCAGGAACGGCATAGAAAAGGCGAAGAGGAGCACCACGGACGCCGTCTTGGGACCTACGCCTGGCAAGGACCGCAAATATGCCATGGCCTCATCCTTTCCCATATCGTCCAGAAAGGCGAGTGAGATCGCACCCACATCCATCTTGATCCTAAAAAGGGCCTCCTTTATGCGCCGGGCCTTTATCTCAGCCAGGCCGCCCGCGCGAATTGCGTCAGCCACAGCTTCATCCGAGGCGGCGAGGACCTTCTCGTAGTCGCAAAAAGCGCTCTTCAAGTGGGCAAAGGCTCGCAAGCTGTTGGTATCGCTGGTGTTCTGAGAGAGGATGGTCATGACCAGCAGATCCACAGGATCTCTTTCATCCTGGTGGGGAATGCCGTATTGCTCCTCTAGAAGGGAAATGCAAGTCGCAACTCTTTGCCGGTCCATTTCAACTGAAGATGACGTGCATCGTTTAAAAGCTTGGCCGGTATCCAAGGCACCAATCGAAAAAATGGTGCATAATGACCCGTTATTCTCAATTTTTTAGGGCACAGGCGCGCGTAGCTGGGTCTTCGTGCTGGGGTGGTGGGGGCGCACGCGAGCGTTGTTCAATCATTTAGCGGAATAAATATTACTATGTCGAGGTGAGTCGATAATGTCTTGTATTTTGTGCCTTTTAGTGCGGCATCAATCATGCCTTCTTTATCCGCATCATTTCCCGCAATAACCCTGGATACATCACATCTCTTGCATCTAAAATGATATCCATCTTTCTCGCGGATCTCGATATAGCCGCCTTCACATTCTTGATGGTGCATCTTGAGGTCGAGAATGGTGAAATGCTCGTCACGATCCTGCAATCCTACTGCGATCGTCATTCCAACTTTCGACTCTATGAATGTTGCATCAGCATCGCTCACCTTCTCTGTATCTGCCCTGGACGTAGCCGTTTTTTTCCCAAAATTAGGCGTTACCTTCTCGGCATATTCATTTTTCATTTTGAAATCTCCTTGTAGCTTCTGGTCATAAAGGAACTCCTTTAATTTAAGTCTTTTTGATATCAAAATTTTTAGTACAGATGGAGGTGGATGCACTGGCGAAGGCCGAAAGCCCAGAACCATTCCGACTTTCGCAAGAGACCTTCTTCACCTTGGACTTCTCTGCTCGGCCTCTTGCCTGCCCAGCCATTCTCCTTTCTCCATCATTCCAAGATCTGCAGCCTCTTGTTCTGCGAGATGCAAAGGCTATTAACCAGAGAATGACAAAAAATGCACAATGGACTTTGCCGATATCTATCCATTTCTGGTCGCCCTACTCATAGGCGCACTCATCGGTACGGAACGGCAGCGCCGGCTGGTTGAAGATAAGGTGCGGGGCGTGGCCGGTCTACGCACCTTCGTCTTGATCGCCCTGCTGGGATCGCTGTGCTCCTCTCTGGCCGTCCATTTCGGCTCCGGCTTTGCCATGGCATCCATGGCCACCTTCACCATCCTGGTGGCCGTAGGATATGCCGCTTCGATCAGCACTCTGGGCAGAGTCGATTTCACAGCAGCAGTGGCTGCAGTTGTCACCTTCGCTCTGGGAATGCTGACCGGATTTCCCGACAGTATCTTTTTGGCTGTGGCCCTCTCCATCATCACCACCTGGGTCCTGGCCACGCGAACCATCACGCACCATTATGTAGAAGTGCTGAGCGAGACGGATCTGCTCGATACCCTGAAGATGGGCATAATCGCCCTGGTCATCTACCCGCTCCTGCCCGAGACGCCCCTGGGCCCCTGGGGTGTGCTCAACCCCCGCCAGATCTGGCTCTTCGTGGTGCTGGTCAGCCTCATCGGCTACGTGGGCTACATCGCGATCCGCATCCTGGGGGCGGAGAGAGGCTTAAGCCTTACGGGCATTCTGGGCGGCCTGGTCTCCAGCACCGCCGTTACCTCCTCCATGGCCGCGGAGGTGAAGGAAAACCGGGAGATACTGCCCTCTGCCGTCTTCGCCACGGCCATCGCGAGCTGCACCATGTTCCCTCGAATCCTCTTCATCGTACTGATAGTAAACCGGGACCTCTTTTTCGCCCTTCTGCCTCATCTGCTGCTCATGACGTTTGTGGGCGCAACGCTGGCTTATTTGCTGGTCAGAAAGAACGCCCCGCAGGGAAAGGATGTGCAGGTGAAAGATCCCTTCCGCATCATACCCGCCCTGAAGTTCGGTGCATTCTTCGCCTTTGTGCTCATCATCTCCAAGTTGGCCAATGTTTACTTCGGCGATGCGGGAATTTATGGGGCAGGCATCGTCTCCGGGCTGGCGGATGTCGACGCCATTGCTCTCACCATGGCCTCGCTGGCCAAGTCGACCGTCGTTCCCGCCGTGGCCGTTACCACCATCACCCTGGCCGCCATAACCAATACCCTGGTCAAGCTCGTCCTGGCCTACGTACTGGGGACCAGGGAGTTTGGCAACAAGATGGCGGTGATATTCCTGCCAACGGTAGTGGTGGGGCTCGTTGCGCTATTCTTGCTCTAAATTTAATTCGAAACCATTTTGTTATAGCCAGCGGCTAACGACGTTTTCAACCACAGAGACACAGAGTTCACAGAGGACGCACAGAGAGCGACTAACTAACAACAAAAAACAACGTAACCAGAGGTTGGATTCTGGAAATATAACAAAGAGCGAAAACGATTGAGGATATGGGCCCGACGCGATTCGAACGCGTGATCCCCGCCGTGTAAGGGCGATGTCATAACCAGCTAGACCACGGGCCCTGCCCCCTTCACTATCTCCTCGTCATATTAGATCTTATCGCTCCTATGCCTTCATAGTGTAGTCCCGAATGTTTGGACTTTATATACCCATCAAAAAGGCATGGGAACGAAGAATAAAGTTGTAAAGCGGTCTAATTTCTGATTTTAGGGCATAATCAGACTGAAAGTAGGATGGTAGAGGTCATAGACCGACAGATTAACGCACGGTTCCAAGAGCTTTGCGGGCAGACAGAAGAGAAGATCAAGACCGTTGAAAGAAGCACCAGTACATAATGAAGACGCTGAGATCTAAGGAGGGAGAAATGCTAGAACCTAATGAACGCCAATACTGGCTTTGGGTAACCCGCCCTGAATATTACTTGGATGATGATGGCAGTGACAGAGAATCGCTAGATTCTAGGAAGGCATATGAGAAAGCTGGCTTCGATAAATTGCTCGATCCCTCTCGATCATGAGAATAAAGGGCATAGATGGCAGCACTGGTAATAATATCCATGCTTCACAAGGCGTTCCATAAAGAACTCGTTCACGACAGAATATGTTAGTCTCATAAACTTTTTCATTTAAGATGTTCTACCATTAGAAAGGAGATCCGGAAATGCGGTCGTGAATCTTTAATAGGTTTTAATTATATGATATGGAAATGTCAATAATTCATGCAGGCTCCAGATATGATCTATTAAGCCAGCTTGCTTCGCGGGGCAGTTGAAATTTATTTTCCCCTGATCATCCCTATACTT
>JAPKXZ010000042.1 GCA_026394555.1 Methanothrix sp. | reverse complement strand
GATATCAGACCAGGAGACGGTCTGGCCGACGTTGCTGCCACCGGTCGAGGAGCTGTCAAAGGTAAGGCCGGTGGGAAGAAGGTCGCTCACAAAGACGTGCGGTAGATCAGCGACACCTGTATTGGTCACATTCAGGGTGAAGTTGACCAGAGTTCCAAGCGAGCCGGTCTTGGGTAGAGCAGTCTTGGTGACTTCGATATTGGCTTTCTCAGTTGTCACAGTCTCAGTCGTGCTGTTCGTGACATTTTCGCCGTATTTGGGCTTACCTGCTACATTCAAATTGTTCGTCAGAGTGCCGTAGACTGAGCCATCGATTTTGGCTTTGATCCAGAGTGATTTCTTAGCGGCTGCTGCCAGAGGACCGATATCAGACCTTACCTGCTACATTCAAATTGTTCGTCAGAGTGCCGTAGACTGAGCCATCGATTTTGGCTTTGATCCAGAGTGATTTCTTAGCGGCTGCTGCCAGAGGACCGATATCAGACCAGGAGACGGTCTGGCCGACGTTGCTGCCGCCGGTCGAGGAGCTGTCAAAGGTAAGGCCGGTGGGAAGAAGGTCGCTCACAAAGACGTGCGGTAGATCGGCGACGCCATTGTTGGTGACATTCAGGGTGAAGTTGACCAGAGTTCCAAGCGAGCCGGTCTTGGGTAGAGCAGTCTTTGTAACTTCGATATTGGCTTTCTCGGCTTTAACAGTAGCTGTAGTGCTGTTCGTGACATTGTCACCATATACGGGTTTGCCTTCCACATCCACATTGTTGATCAGATCGCCAAAGGCGCTGCCGTCTATGCGCCCTTTGATCCAGAGCGATTTCTTGGCGGCAACTGCCAGAGGACCGATATCGGACCAGGAGACGGTCTGGCCGACGTTGCTGCCGCCGGTCGAGGAGCTGTCGTAGGTCAGGCCAGCGGGCAGAAGGTCGCTCACAAAGACATTGGTGAGGCTTATGTTTCCGGTATTGGTAACATTCAAAGTGAAGTTTACAACCGCGCCGATGGAACCAGAGGAAATATCGGGCGTCTTGACCACGACGATGTTCTGCTTTCTGGCAGTGACATCTTTTTCAGTGGTATTTGTTATACTCTCATTGCGCAAGTTATACCCAATGTCGGTCACGAGGTTTGTGAGCTTGCCGTATTTGTCCCCATTGAATGAGGCAACGACATCGGCATCAAAATGATCTCCCGGATTAAGTACCGCATTAAATGACTGGGAAAGGTTGGTCCAGTAGATGGTAGTAATGCTGCCGGAGGTGCTTACGGATGTCTCTGGAGGGGTCGCAGAGACAAAACTTAAGCCTGCAGGCAACTGATCCCAAAGCTCCGTCCTGTTTAGCAGCACATTGCCGGGATTGCTGACGGTGATGTGAAATGTGGTTTGAGAATGAGGGGCACCCTCCTCTGGGCTGGCGGTCTTCTTCGATTCCTGATTGGTTTCATAAAGAATGCCAACGGTCTTGGTATTGATCCCAGAGACGGTTTCACCAGTTACAGGGTTTTCCCATGATGGATATCCCACGGCGCTGGCATAGTCGGTTACAACGGGAAGCCCTGCCCCAATCTTGCCCACAGGTGGACCCTGGATATCCTCCTGTACGATGTTGTATACGACTACAGTGCCACTAGCCACTTCCCCGGGAAGGAGAGTTGTCTTGTCAAGGTTAACGACTACGGTATGAGCAGTCGGGTGGTAGATCACGTCCTTAGCAGCTATATTTTTAACCGTAAAACCATTTACATTTGTTACGTTGATATCGTAAGAAATAGGAAATCCAACTGTCTGCTCAGCGACGTTTGGATCTTTATTTACCGTCAGGCTGCCGGAAAATCCTAGAGAAAGCGTCTTCGAAGCTTTAATTAAGAGATGACACCGGATTATTATTTGGATCTCTAGCAAAAGCTTGTGCATTATTTTTTAAAGGTCCGGGCATGTCGGTTGCATTGATAATGTGTGTAGCTGTGACCGTACGTACCTCGTTAATGGCAAGATTTGGCGAGACTACTGGGATTAAGCCCAGACGATCGTCATACAAGGAGAGATTGTTCAAAGCCACACCGTTGTTATTCGTGATTTTATAGGTATAAGTAACGGGATTACCGAAGTTCACGGATACAGCTGGAACGGAGGTTTTGGTGAGCTGCAAAGCGAGAGCGGTATTCGATAAAGAGAATAATACAAATAAAATAAAGAATAATACCAGCAATTTTCTAGTTAAAGAACCAAACTCATTCAAGTTATACGGTTGAGGAGATTGTCTTTTTTTCGAAAGAACACCCCTATCACTTCGCTCTGCGTTGCTCATCTTTCCCCTCCTAATAATACCTGCACGACAATTAATAGCTAAACTAAGTTGGTCAATGACTTATAAATCTATGCAAAAAAATATCAAAATGAAAATATTTTAAAAAGTTGGACAAAATTACTTGATCGGTATTATAGAATGGTCGAATTCAGATGCTCATATTTTGAGAGGTTCTCATATCCGGAAATACCCAGACTAATCGCGAAGCTGGCATTATTGGAGACCACAATACTCTCTTTGCACCTGGCTGTTGCCCTCGCCACATTTTTCAATGGCCCGGGTAGATCGGATTCAATTATCTGATAGGAGACACTAGCATTGCACAATCCACCCGCTTCGAGCAAGCTGCAATTAAGTGGAATCTCTCCCAGCCGGTCATCGCGTAGCATTAAATCTCTTATTGGTTCTGTCCCATTATTTTTCAGATGGAAGGTATAGACTACCGTTTCGCCGAGATTTGCGGATAATGTGTTGCAGGTCTTGGTCAGATTCAACCCTGGCAGAGCCACTGACGGCAAAGATGACAGCATCAAGATGAGACAGGTCAGGATGCAAATTTTAAGGAACAATTTCAAGGGCTTCATAAACGTATTTTTTCACCTTAGCACAAAAATGTTGCGGAACAAGATGGCTCTATCTTGCAATCCTCCCTATCCTTTCCAGCGCCTGTTTAATTCGACTCTGGGATGTAGCATAGGAGAGCCGGATATAATTTACGCCGCCCGGCCCGAAGGCCGATCCGGGCGTGGCCGCGATGAGAGCATCTTTAAGCAGCTTATCGGTAAATGCGTCCCCTCCGCCAAATTCGGATACGTCGGGGAAGACGTAGAAAGCGCCTCCAGGCAAGCTGCAGGGTATTCCTAAATCCTTCAGGCCATTGACCAGCAAATCGCGACGCGCCTGAAACTCGGTCACCATGGATGCAATCTCATCTTGCGGCGCTTGCATTGCCGCCACACCGGCCCGCTGCACAAAGGTGGTAGCCTGGGATACGGAGTGAGAGAGAAGCCTGGTCACCCATTTCATGATCTCTTGGGGGCCGGTAAGATACCCCAGACGCCATCCGGTCATGGAATAAGCTTTGGAGAAACCGTTTATGGTCACGGTTCTGTCCTCCATTCCCGGCATGGAACCTATGCTGATGTGCTCATGATCATAAATTATCTTCTCATAAATTTCGTCGGAAATGACAGACAGGTTGTGATCCACAGCCAGATCACGAATCTCCTCCAGCACCTGTCTGTCGAATACAGATCCGGTGGGATTGGAGGGAGAGTTGACAATGATAAGCCGCGTCTTGGAATTGATAGTTTCCGCGATGTTTTGCGGCATAAAATTACTATCCACTTTTCCCCAGGCGACGCTGCCTCCGGCAAAGGCCACACAGGGCTCGTAGCTCACCCAGGAAGGCCCAATGAGAGCGCACTCATCGCCCTCCTGGAGGAGCGCCTGGATAGCGGCAAATACAGCCATCTTGGCGCCTGGGAGACTACGATCTCATCATGAGCCGTCTCCCCCCGTATCCTCGTCCGGGCTCAACTCGACAGTTATTCCCTGATCGGGCGTTGTGATGTTCCATTCCGGCGGCTGCCAGCCCCCGTACCTGGTCGTCCTGGGCGCCACACCGGTGCTTCGCACCTCAACTCTGGCTGAGGCATCGGCGGTGTCGTAACCTGTCCCATCCACGGCAGTTGCATCCAGATGCACAGAGTTGACATAACTGCCATCCCTGGTTGCCCGGGCCTGGTATTCGATAGTTGCGGCGCCGCCTGGCTTCAGGTCGGGAACAATCCATTGCAGGAACGGGCCCTCCTGGCGGCTCGGCTCGGCTGAGGCGCTCAGGAATGTCAGGCCGGCTGGCAGCGTGTCGTTCAGCGTGGCGGCCAGGGTGCTGTCGGCATTATTGCGCACTTGGATGGTGAAATGGACCAGCGTGGGATCGGTGGCATCCAGCACTGCCCTCTTGTCCAGTCCAACCTCGGCCAGGCAGCAGGGCAGCTCTGCGGATTCCAATGCCGCATAAGCCGCTCCGGATACGCAGGCGTCTCCATTCATGCCGCAAACCATGACGCGGTTGACGATGTTGCCGGGCGCGTACTCGGTCAAGTTCAACTCCAGCTCGATCTTAATGGTGTTTCCTATGCCGATATGAACTAAAGTCCAATTGACATCAGTCCGGGAGAGGCTGGCCGGCCGGATGGACGAGCCTATGTACTCCGTGCCCGGCGGGAAAATGTCCCGGACATTTATGGGAGCTAGAGCCACGTTGCCGTCATTGGTTATGGTTATGACGTACTTGGCAACCTGGGCATTGGTCTTGTTGAACCACCTGGTGGTCATGTTGCCTTCCTTCTTCACAGTTATGTGAGGCCGGTCGTATCTGGACACGCCGGTGAGAAGCACCTTCCTGGTGATGTCATATTGGCCTACATAGCGCTCCTCGTTATCGACCCTGGAAGTCCGGTTATTGCCTCTTGATTTTACTTTGAAGTCGGCCATGCCGCTGAAGCTGGCGTTGGTCTTCATCTCGTTGAGGCCGGAGGCAATGGTCTCTTTCTTCAGGCTATCCAGCGAAGAGAACCTCTCGCTGATGTAGGAGGCTGGAGGCGAGCTGTTGTCCGTTTTTATAACAGGCAGGCCGCAGTTGCTGCTATCCTTGAATATGTCACCGCCAGCCAGGTAGCCGCTCTTCGACCACATGCCTTCGCTCCATAACATGTTCTGGCTGACGCCAAATCTTGGTGTGTAGCTGTATCCGGTGGGCCCGTGCACCAGTTTTATGTCCTTGGCTATGTAGTTGGACGGAGTATCGATGATCTCATCGCTCTGGTAGGAGCCGGTGCCTGACTCGTAAGTGCGCTGGCTGTCGCGTACCCTTTTGTCGACTGCCACGTAGCCGTAGCCTGCGACTGATTTGTTCGAGCTGACGCCCTGGCCGTACTCATCGACCATCTCATAGACATGGAAGCTGCCGACGTAGTCCTCGCCGGCCTCGTAGATCGGCCGGACCTTCGGATGGGAGTCGGGATCCGCCTTCTTGAGCACTCCAATGTGGCCGGTGCCTTCGAACTCGACCTCGGTTTTCATAGTCGAGCCGTTCTTGTCCAGTTCTATGGATCTCTCTTTGTCGATCTTGCTGGCGAATGTGTACTCCTCGTTCATCGTGGCGCCGGTTATGGTGTTGATGCCCTTGGACTTCTCTGTCCACTTCGTGCCGTAGTCTATGGACCGGTTCTGGGGCAGAGCGAATGAGGTAGGCTGGTGGACGGCTGAGAGGCTGGTCGCTGATTTTATAGACTTGTTCTCCGTGCGCATGCGCAGCAGCTCTTCGCTATCGTATGTGCCGCTGCCAAACTCCCGCCGCTTAAGTTCCGTTCCAGGATCGACTATCCTGGTCGAGGCGCAGCTTTTTAGCGTCTCGATCAGGTCGGCCTTGGCGTAGGCGCAGTTGGTTATCGACTCGGGGCCCTGGTGGGTGTCGTAGTCGTTGTGGACGTTGACGAAGCCCTTGCCGGTGACGCCCTGGGACATGTCGTAGTTGATGTCGGTTAAGGGGATGCGGACGACTATGGTGGCCACAAATTCGTCACCTGGGCACATTGTCCCTATGTCCCAGGTCAGAGTGCTGGATGCGAATGAGGTCTCGGGGGAGGCCGAGACCAGCTCTACTTCCCGCGGCAGCTCATCCCAGACTGTGACGTTGGTGAAGCAGAATCCGGAATCCGAGTTGGGATTGGTGAAGGTGACGGTGTAGGTGATGTCTTCGCCTCTATGGGCTGCGGGCTTGTCTGCCGTCTTCACCAGGATCAGATTTTCACTCGCCTGCACATCTGCCGTGGCTATGGCGTTGATTGGATCTCCGTTCTCAGGGCGGGCTGTGACGTCAACCCGGTTGGTAAGAGTTCCGTAGACTGAGCCGTCGATCCCGGCACTGATCCAGAGGAGGCGTGAGGCTCCAGGGGCCAGGGGGCCGGCGTCCTGCCAGGTGACCTGCTGGCCGCTGATCGCAGCTCCGGATGAAGATGAGACGAAGGCGAGGCCCGCGGGCAGAAGATCGCTGACGGAGATATGGAGCAGAGGACTTCTGCCGCTGTTGGTCACATTCAATGTGAAATTGATTGGAGTTCCAGGCAGGCCGGAAGCAGGGTCGGCGGTCTTGGTGACGGTGATGTTGGCCTCCTCGGCCAGGACGTCGGCAATGGCACTGGCAGTGACGTTCTCGCCGTGCTCCGGCTCAGACTGCACATCCACCCGGTTGGTCAGGGTTTCCATGCCCACAATTGGCCCGTCGATGCGGGCCACAAGTTCAAGAGAGCTGCTCGTGCCGGTGGCCAGCGGCCCGACGTTCGGCCAGACGACCTGCTGGCCGCTCTGAGTGCTAACCGGTGAGGATGAGACGTAGCTCAGCCCGGCGGGCAGAAGGTCGCTGACGGAGACATGAGGCAGCGAGGCGCTGCCTGAGTTTGTGACCGTCAGGTTGAATGTGACATTCGTGCCTGCCGAGCCGAAGGCCGGATCGGCGACTTTGGTGACGGTGATGTTGGCCTCCTCGGCCAGGACATCAGCAATGGCGCTGGCAGTGACGTTCTCGCCGTGCTCCGGCTCAGCCTGCACATCCACCCGGTTGGTCAGGGTTTCCATGCCCACAATTGGCCCGTCGATGCGGGCCACGATCTCAAGAGAGCTGCTCGTGCCGGTGGCCAGCGGCCCGACGTCCGGCCAGACGACCTGCTGGCCGCTCTGAGTGCTAACCGGTGAGGATGAGACGTAGCTCAGACCGGCGGGCAGAAGGTCGCTGACGGATACATGAGGCAGCGGGGCGCTGCCTGAGTTTGTGACCGTCAGGTTGAATGTGACATTCGTGCCCGGCGAGCCGAAGGCCGGATTGGCGACTTTGGTGACTGTGATGTTGGCCTCTTCCGCCCGAACGCTTGCCGTGGCGCTGGAGTTGACGGGATCGCCGTATTCGGGATAGCCGGTGGCATTGACGGCGTTGACCAGATCCCCGAACTCTTTGCCGTTGATGTGGGCGGTGAGGTTGAAGCTCAGTGACTCGCGGGAGTTGAGAGGGCCAAGATTCCAGATGTATCTGCTCCCGGCCTGGCCGGGGATCACTCCCGAGTCATCGGAGACATAATCAAGCCCAGGCGGCAGGAGGTCTTCCACATCGACCGAAGCGAAATCGGCATTCCCGCTGTTATTGACCTCGATCTTGAAGCCCAGGATGGTGGAGGGCGAGCCGCCGCTCAGGTTGGCGCTCTTGTCAACCTGGATATCTGGCCGGTAGAGGATATTCACAGTCTCTGTGGCTGAATCGTTTATATCCAAGCCGCAGGGATCAGCCGTCCCGTTGGCCCGCAGCTCGTTTGTCAGCGGTCCGGGCAGGTCGGACAGCTTCACCTGGTATCTGGTGGTGTTGGTGAAGTTCTGGCCCGGCAAGAGAGTTCCCACATTCCAGATGGCCCCCGTCACGTTGTCCTCGGCCCGGACGCCTGTCAGGCTGACTTTGCCGGTGTTGTTCACCCAGATTCTGTAGTTGATCCAGTCGCCGACATAGGCTTCCGTCCTGTCAGCGCTCTTCTGCGCCTCCAGGTCGGGGCTGAACTCTTCGCCGCCGATGGGGTGATAGTCCTTGTCAGATCCCCCTGGAATCAGGTAGGACGTATCGCCTATGCCGTCGCAGTCGAAGCCGGTGTAGTCGGACCAGATGTTGCCCAGCAGGCCCATCAGGATGCGACCGTTGTGCTCATAGCTCTGGGTGGTGGTGGCATTCCAGTGGTTGTCCCCGTTGGACCGGGCATTGTCGAGGGTGTTTAGGTAGATGGTATTGCTGCTGGAGGAATCGAGGTAGATGCCGATGTCGTTGCCGGTGACGGTGTTGCCTGAGATGGTGTTGCCGTTGCTGGAGAAATAGAGGTAGATGCCGATGTCGTTGCCGGTGACGGTGTTGCCTGAGATGGTGTTGCCGTTGCTGGAGAAAGTGATGAGGATGCCGATTTTGGTGTTGCCGGTGACGGTGTTGCCCGAGAGGGTGTTGCCGCTGGAGGAAGAGAGGACGATGCCGACGCCGATGTGGTTGAAGGCGTCGGAGTTGCCGGTAGCGGTGTTGCCCGAGAGGGTGTTGCCGCTGGAGGAATCGAGGCGGATGCCGGTGTTGGTGTTGCCGGTGGCGGTGTTGCCCGAGAGGGTGTTGCCGTTGCTGGAGGATTCGAGGAGGATGCCGATGTAGTTGCCGGTGGCGGTGTTGCCCGAGAGAGTGTTGCCGTTGCTGGAGGATTCGAGGAGGATGCCGGCGTAGGAGTTGCCGGTGGCGGTGTTGCCTGAGACTGTGTTGCTGCTGGAGGAAGAGAGGTAGATGCCTTTGCCGGAGTTGCCGGTGGCGGTGTTGCCCGAGAGGGTGTTGCCGCTGGAAGTCGCCTTAATTCCGGCTCTGGAATAAGCCCCCGATCCTTTGGCCACAAATCCTTCCAGGGTGCAGCCGTCGTAACTGATGGTGATGGCGTCGCCTGAGCCTCCGGCGTCCACCACCGGCGAGCCGACGCCCCGCAGCGTTAGCTGCTTGTTCACCACAACGTGTTCGTTGTATGTCCCGCTCTGGACCAGGATGGTGTCTCCAGGCGAGGCGGCATTGATGGCGGATTGGATGGTGGTGTATGTCTGGCCGGGGCCGACGGTCAGGGTCGCGGCATCGGCACAGTTTGCGAGCAGAATGAGAATCAATAGACCTTTTAGTAGGGTCTCCAGTTTATCTTTATTATAATCCATAATCTCCCTCCAGCGATTGGATCACCCAAATTCTATTTTAGCGGTTTTAGTGGAAGTTGGTTGATGGATATAGAACTATCGATAGTTGAGAATCAAGAGCTTTTGCAGCGACAAAACTGCATCTTCAGAAGGCTATTCTTCCGGCAGGCAGCCGGAAGATTCGCGCCAGAAAGAACCGGATCACGACCGCAGCCGCCCGGCTAAAAAAAATGAAGGCTCCATCAGGAGAGGATCTTCTTAATCCTCTCCAGAGCCTGGCAGATCCGGCTCTGCGACGTGGCATAGGAGAGCCGGACATAATTCGCCCCATCCGGCCCGAAGGCCGAGCCGGGAGTGGCAGCGATCAGAGCCTCTTTGAGCAGCCTATCTGTGAAGGCGTCGCCTCCTCCCACGGAGGAGACATCCGGGAAGACATAGAAGGCTCCCCCAGGCATGCTGCAGGGTATCCCTAAATTTCGCAAGCCAGAGACCAGCATATCCCGGCGGGCCCGAAACTCTGCAGCCATCATAGCCACCTCATCCTGCGGCCCCTGCATGGCTGCAACTCCGGCCCGCTGCACAAATGTCGTGGCCTGGGAGACCGAGTGAGAGAGCAGCCTGGTCACCCATTTCATAGTCTCCTTGGGGCCGGCTAGATAACCCAGCCGCCAGCCAGTCATGGCGTAGCTCTTGGAAAAGCCGTTGATTGTAACAGTCCTCTCCTCCATTCCCGGCATTGAGCCTATGCTGATGTGCTCGTGATCATAGATTATCTTCTCATAAATCTCATCGGAAATGACAGACAGATTGTGATCGACAGCCAGATCCCTGATCTCCTCCAGGGTCTTGCGATCGAATACAGATCCCGTGGGATTGGAAGGAGAATTGACGATGATCAGCCTCGTCCGGGCGCTGATGCTCTCCGCCAGATCAACTGGCATGAAATTCTCATCCACCTTTCCCCAGGAGACGCTCGCCCCGGCAAAAGACACACAGGGCTCATAGCTCACCCAGGAAGGCCCGATGAGAAGGCACTCATCCCCCTCCTGGAGCAGCGCCTGGATGGCGGCAAATACGGCCATCTTGGCGCCGGGAGTTACGACAACATCATCCGCCGCCACATGCAGAGAATTTTCCCGGACCAGTTTATCGGCAATGATGCGACGCAGTTCGGGGATGCCTACCGTGGGAGCGTAGCGCGTCTCGCCCTTTCTGATGGAATTGCAGCCCGCCTCGACAATATACTTAGGGGTATCGAAATCCGGCTCGCCCACACCCATGTCGATGATGTCCTGGCCGCCGGCAGCCAGCTTTTTGGCCATAGCCGAGATCTTCATAGTGGTTGATTCGTGAATAGAGGCCATGCGCATAGATACCATTTGTCTAAACACCACCTAGATTCTGCAATAGCTTGACTGCTGCCTCGACCGCCCGCTTGGCATAATCCACCCTTTTATGGGCATCAGGCCGGGACATCTTGGGACCGGTAATGCCGAGAGTTACCGGCTTGTCGTACTCTAATGACAGATCCATCAGCTTTCGGGCCGCTTGCGAGACCACAACTTCATCATGAGCAGTCTCCCCCTGGATGACGCAACCGATTGTCACGACCGCATCGATGTCCTCGCGACGAAGCAGTTTCTTCACCACGAGGGGCATGTCATAAACGCCAGGAACATAAATGACAGTCGCGACCTCTGCTCCCAGGAACCGGGCATGCTCTCTGCCCAAAAGCTCCATCTGATAGGTGATGTCCCTATTGAACTCCGAGACTACGAAACCAAGTCTTGCCATAAGCTCCAAACCCCGTTAGAAGTAGGCACCTCCCTTCCTTCCTTCACTAATAAACCCATCGATTCAATTAACGATCAAAACGCATTTATTCTCGGCAATTGTCCGATGGCGAGATGCTCTATGAACCTAATTTATCTTAACGGAAAGTTTGTTCCGGCGGAACAGGCTGCGGTTTCGGTCTTCGATCACGGATTTCTCTATGGAGACGGAGTCTTCGAAGGCATAAGGGCCTATGGAGGGCGCGTCTTCCGGCTCGAGGATCACGTCCAAAGGCTCTTCGACTCGGCAAAGGCCATCTTGCTCTGCGTTCCCATGAGCCAGGAGGAGATGTGCGAGGCAATCCTGGAGACGCTGAGGAAGAATAACCTGCGGGATGCTTATATCCGGCCCATTGTTACCCGGGGCTTCGGAGACCTGGGCCTGGACCCCAATAAGTGCAGCCTGGCTTCGGTCATCATTATTGCAGTCGAGTGGGGGGCAATGTACGGAGACCTTTACGAGGTCGGCCTCACGGCAATCAGCGTCACTGTGCGCAGAAATGCTCCAGACACCTTGCCGCCCAACATCAAGAGCCTCAACTATCTGAACAATATCCTGGCAAAGATTGAGGCCAATGTCAAAGGCGGCAATGAGGCCATCATCCTCGATTCTCGGGGATTGCTGTCTGAAGGAAGCGGAGACAATATATTCGTCGTAAAAGGCGGCAAGATCTACACGCCCTTTACCGTAAACAATCTTAAGGGCATAACCAGGGAAGCGGTCATGGAGCTGGCCAAAGATGGCGGCAATGAAATCCGGGAGAGGGATTTGGGCCTGTTCGACCTTTACACGGCAGACGAGGTCTTCGTTACAGGCACAGCAGCAGAGGTTGCGCCCGTTACCAAGGTCGACGGCAGGGTCGTAGGTGACGGTAAGCCCGGGAAGATCACAAAGGATCTCATGGCGGCCTTCAAAGATCTGGCCAGGACCACAGGCACAACCATTTTCAAATAAGCAGGGATATCTTCCCTCATTTATTTTTTCCCATCAATCGGCCATTACCCGAACAGATATGCTTCTGTGTCTGGGCCCATCCAATTCGAAGAAGAGTATCCTCTGCCATGTTCCCATAGCCAGCCTCCCCCTCTCAACGATGACGTCAACAATTTCAGGACGATACAACTTTTGCGGCTTACGATAAGTATTTAAGAGTGCAGCATGAGACATTACGGTATCGGCGTCAAGAAAAGGAATACCGCCCATGATATCTAAAGAAGAGTGGGCACGGTTGCTGGACGCCAGGAGATTAGATAGTGAGATATGGACTTTATAGGGCGACACATGCAAAGGTAACTGGTGCGGCTGATAAGCGGATAGTAGGGCAACCAAGTAACCTTTCCGATATGAGCCATGAAATTGCGTTATCTTCCACTGCGAAAGACGATGATATGACCGCCCAGAAAGGGAAACCAACACGCGAAGAATGGGATAGATTATCAAAAATTGAACAATGGGAGCTAATTAGGAACATGGATCTGAAAGAAGCCACAAAGGGCATGAGTGACAGCGAACGCTCCAGCTACATCGAAAATCTACAGAAGGTAAGCAATGCAGTTGATATGGGTGCAGGATATAGAATTTTGCACTATGTAACAATTTCCGGTTACATTAACAGGCCCAATGCAATTTCATTTTAACTCCACTTCATACTGTGATATGTATATCCTGTAACCTACACTCTTTTTTTTGAAGCTCTTCTATTTTCATTGATGAATCGGCCGAGCACCCGCATAGCAAGCTACAAGGCATTCATTTAAAAAATAAAAAGAGATAGACTGCTGATTTTCTAGCAATCTATGCCGTCGCAAACAGGGCGATCTCTTTCGGGCACAGGATTCTCATGGAACTTAATGGTCTTCTCTGCCTCGAATGTTCCGGAGAACATCTCGTGGGCGTTAATATCCTTGTAGAATATCTTATGCCATGTAGCATCCGTTCCCCATGTGCCGTTGAAGGTATTCTTGGTCTCAAGACCGATCACGTGGGCCGGATCGTTGCCCATGAGGGCAGCCACACGGTTCGTGTCCCTTCCCGCATCCTTAAGCTCCTTGATGAGCTGCTCAGGAGTTATGGTGTGCGTGGGCGCTGCCATATACTCGGCATATTCCTGTGGATAGTACAATGCCAGAAGCTTCAGGTAGTCCTGGTTGACAGGCATTGTCGGCTCCTTGGGATTGTAGGGCGTGGTTGAGGCAAAGAACGATGTCTGATCCTTCTCCATCTCATAAACTGCGAATGACTCCTTTATCTTTGCACCTATGCCGCCATAAAACGCTTTGGATTGCAGGGACTTCTCACCCATAAGAGGCGTGTCCTTGCTGGCATAGGTGAGCTTGGTCGTCTCAAATAGATTTAGCTTTGACTCATCTCCGCCGTTGACCGAGGTAATATTCCTGAGAAGCTTATCAGCATTCTGCGAGTAAGCATGCTCCTGGTCAAGCTCAAAGTCGCCGTCTCCGGCCATATTATTGTAGTACTCCAGAGCAATCTTCTTATCTACTATCGAGGTACTGACATCGATAACGCCGCTCCCGGATACCTTCTGTGCTTCACAAAACTGTTCGTACTGTATTGGTGGCGCCAATGGTGGGTTCGCCAATACGGTACAGCAGCATAGCATTAGAATTAAAGCTGCCGCTATTACTACTCCCTTCATTCTAATTCACCCCTATACTCTATTGATTATACGAAGAATTTGCCTTTAAGGGATATAAACATATCGAAAGAAATTATCATATGGATATTCAAGAGAATGATCGTAGTTGTAATAGAGATAATAGTATTGGAAACGAAATGAAAACTCTGTAAAAAAGCTCTTATGTTGATTGCTGCATAGTTTATATATACTGTTAGCCACGATAATATGAATGGATCCATTGAGGGGATGAAGATGGATAATTTTTCTACACTAATCGGTGGCATAGCCGGTGACGGCATAAATGAGGCAGGCCTCACTGTGGCTCGCCTCTTTAGCCGTCTGGGCTATCACATTTACATGTACTACGACTACCCCTCTCTCATCAGGGGAGGACATAATTTCTCTTTAGTCAGGGCTTCCAGACAAAAGATCGCCGCTCACATGGACCAGATCGATGTCCTGATAGCTCTCAACCAGGAGACTGTTGAGACGCACAAGAGCCGTCTTAAGGATAGCTCCTTTGTGATTTACGATGCAGATAAGGTAAAACTTGACGACACAATGCATAGGGGCTTTGGCCTTACCATCACCCAGATCCTCAAGGAAGCGACTGCCCCCGCGGTCATGAAGAATAGCTGCATAATAGGCGGATACTGCAAGGTCGTGGGCATAGATTGGCCCATCCTGGAAGATGTTTTGAAAAAGCATATACCAAAGATGCAAGAGCTGAATATGCAGGTGGCCCGGCAGGGCTACGACCAGGCGGTGCAGTTCTGTCGCATTGATCGAAGTGCAGATAGTCATTTCAAGAAGCAAACCGAGGAGCCTATCATAACCGGCAACCAGGCCATCAGCCTGGGATTGATTAAAGCGGGCCTGGGCGCTTACGTGGCCTATCCCATGACTCCTTCTTCCAGCGTGCTCGATTTCATGGCTCGCTATGCCCAGGATTTCGGACTCAAGGTGATTCATCCGGAAAGCGAGATCGCCGTGATGCTCATGGCGCAAGGCTTCGCCTATGCCGGGGTTAAAGCGGCAGTAGGGACGTCGGGCGGCGGGTTTTGCCTCATGACCGAGGGGCTCAGCCTGGCCGGCATGGCGGAGATGCCGGTGGTAGTGGTAATGGCCCAGAGAACGGGACCATCCACGGGCCTGCCCACCTACACGGCGCAGAGTGATCTGCATTTCGTCCTCAATGCCGGCCAGGGGGAGTTTCCCAGGTTTATAGTCGCACCGGGAGACGCCGAGGAGGCCTATTACTGGGCGGGCGTAGCTCTAAATCTGGCCTGGAAGTTTCAGGTGCCAGCGTTTATCCTAACCGACAAGATCGTCAGCGAGAGCCAGTACAGCTTTGACATTGACAATGCAGGTGACTTGACAAGCGAGCGGAAAGAACAAGCATCGCAGGCTCCTCTGCTCTGGGATGGACAGGGCGAGTACAAACGCTACCGCTACACAGATACGGGCGTCTCGCCTCTGGCCTTTCCTCCTCAAAAGGGGCAGGTGATCAAGACGGACAGCTACACTCACGATGAAAGTGGCATAACCTCTGAGGACCCCCAAATAACCAGGGAGACCTGCGACAAACGCCAGAGAAAAGGCCAATTTCTGGCCGCTGATCTGGAGAGATACGAGACTGTGAAGGTCTTTGGAAACGAAAAGAGCAAGATCGCCCTGCTCTGCTGGGGTTCGAATAAAGGAGTATGCATGGAGGCGGCTTTAAAATTGGGACTTCGCGTGATTCATGTGCTGGTTCTCTCGCCCTTCCCGGAAAGAAAGCTGAAAAGTGCCCTGCAAGGAGTAGAGCGGGTCATTGCAGTAGAATGCAACTCGACCGGCCAACTGGCCAGGCTGGCAGGCTTTCATGGCATCAAGATCCAGGCCCAGGACCGAATTTTGAGATATGACGGCAGACCTTTTTCCGTAGAAGATCTTCTGGCACAACTGGGGAGGGCCCTGGCATGAATCCCAAAGATCTCGCGACCACTGCTAAGAACTCCTGGTGTCCTGGCTGCGGCAACTTCTCCATCTTGAGTGCCATGAGAATGGTTCTGGCAGAGCTGGACAGCGAAGGCTTTCCTGTAGAAAACGTCGTCCTGGTCTCCGGCATCGGTTGCCACGCCAAGATCGTGGACTACATGAATGTGAACAGCTTCTATTCCATTCACGGCCGAACGCTGCCTGCGGCCTCGGCCATAAAGATCGCCAATCCACATTTAAAGGTGATCTGCTTTTCCGGAGATGGAGACAGCCTGGCCGAGGGACTTGATCATCTCATATTCGCCGCCAAGAGGAACATCGATCTTACAATGATCCTGCACGACAACCGCGTCTACGGCCTGACCACCGGGCAGTATACGCCCACATCACCTCAGGGCTTCAAGGGCAAGTCCACGCCCACGGGCACAAGGGAACATCCCATGAACCCGCTCGAGTTGATGCTGGTTTCGGGAGCGTCTTACATTGCCCGGGGCTACACGCACGGCATTGAGCAGCTCCAGAAGCTCTTTAAGGAAGCGATATTGCACAAGGGCTTCTCATTTGTGGATGTGCTCCAGGTCTGCGTCTCTTACAACAATCAGTACGAGAACTACAATAAGTGGACCTATACCGTGCAGGGGAACGATGACTCAAGCTTCGAGGAGGCGCAAAAGATCATTCGCTCCTGGAACTACGACCGCTCCGAGGTTCCTATTCCCCTGGGCAAGTTCTATGAAATTGATGCAGAACGCTTTGATCAGTCATTTCCAGAATATAGGCCGAATTTATCGGAAATAGACAGCAAAATAAAGACGTTGCTGGAAAATTTCATCTAGAAGGTGAGTAAAAAAATGGATAAGTATGTTTGTACGGTATGTGGATACATCTACGATCCAAAAAAAGGAGATTCCACCGTTGGCATCGCTCCAGGAACGGCATTCGAGGACCTTCCCGATGATTGGGTCTGTCCGGAATGCGGTGTAGGCAAAGAGCAATTTGAGAAGGCGAATTAGAATGGACTTGGGTGTATTGCCATGCTCAGCGAAAAGATGAATGAAGCATTGAATGTTCAGGCGAATAGGGAATTGTACTCCTCCTATCTCTATCTCTCCATGTCCTATCATTTCGAGTCCATAAATATGAAGGGCTTTGCCCATTGGATGAGACTGCAGGCCGGGGAAGAGCTGGTTCACACCATGAAGATGCTCGACTACGTGGCCGGAAGAGGCGGCAGAGCAAAGATGCTGGCTGTGGAGGCACCCCAGTTCACCTGGGCTTCACCTCTGCAGGCTTTCCAACATGTTTGGGATCACGAGCGTGTGGTGACCGGGCTCATTCAAAACCTGGTCAAGGTGGCAAAAGAGGAGCGGGACGAGGCGACGAAAGAGTTCCTGCAGTGGTACATCAAGGAGCAGGTGGAAGAGGAGGAGTCCTCGAACAATGTATTGAACAAAGTCAAAGCAGCCGGAAACGACAAGGGTAATTTAGAGGCGGCGGATAGTGTACTGGGACAGAGAAGCTTCAAGTTTCCTAGGGGATTTGAGATATTTCCCTAAGTTGGTTCATTAGTCAACTACCCACAAACAGATTAGAAATTTACAGGAAATAAAGATTATGACAGAAATGAAGATCACTGTGAGCAAGAATGGTCCATATATCGTGACTGGCATTGTCCCCCTTATTACTTCGGAGATTTGCAATGATGATGAGGGCTACTGCCGTACCTGGCGAGATGTTAAGAGATACCCCTTGCAGGAAAAATATGCACTCTGTCGGTGCGGTCACTCGAAGAATAAACCCTTCTGCGATGGGACTCATGCAAAGATCTCCTTTGAAGGAACCGAGGCCGGAGACCATGAGCCCTTTGACGAAACGGCAAAATTGATCCGTGGTCCTGAGCTGACATTGGCCGATAATGAGCATCTTTGCGTCCATGCCAGGTTCTGCATGCGAGCTGGTGGGATCTGGAATCTGGTAAAGCATCCAGAAAATCAGGAAGCCAGGGAGATTGCCATAGAAGAAGCATGCAACTGCCCCTCAGGTCGGCTGGTGATCAAGGACAATGAAAGCGGGAAGGTGATAGAGCCCGAATTGGATAAGTCCATTGTCGTTATCGAATACCCGCCAAGGGGTGAGCACGGGCCGCTCTGGGTACGGGGAGGCATACCCATCGAATCAGCGAACGGCAAACTGTACGAGATCCGAAACCGCGTCACCCTCTGCAGGTGCGGAAGATCAGGGAATAAGCCGTTTTGTGACGGCAGCCATATCTAGACCCTCGCTTTCTGCTACCGTATGAAGTGGTCCCAAGCGCAGCCGCTCCTCCAGCCTTTTTTCCGGTCGAGCAGCCGGCTGACCACGCGCAGCACGGGATCGAGCCGATGGGCATAGTTCAGATCACTGCACTCGCTCTACAGGTATTCTGCCATTATGCAGTGCCGTGGCCAGCAGCGCTCCGGAAAAGCCATTCTCCTGCAAAGTCTTAAGGTCTTCTTCACCCTTCACGCCGCCTCCCAATATGAGGGGATGCTTAGCGATTGCCGCTGCCTCCTCCAGAAACGGTCCGTCTAGTCCTGCAGAAGTGCCCACCCGATCCAGCTCCAGAAGGATAACGCCCTCCAGTTTCAGACCGTTTAACCTCTGCAAGAGCTGCAAGGGCGTCTGTCCGGCCAGTTCGGGATCGCGGGCAAGCACCTTCCTCTTCATCATATCGATGCTTACTACTACTCTCTTTTCTCTTGCCGCCTCTTCAATGAGCTGCAGCGAGGCTGTCTCCGTGCCCAATACCAAAGAGACGGATGCCGGCAACCGATCAAGATCGCCGTACTTCGAAATCCCCGTATCGGCCATGGTCCTGGTCACGGCTGATATCTTTTTTATGACCGCCAGATTATCGCCCCGGCCTGTGAGCAGGTTAAGGTCGGCGACGTAAACCTCCCTGGGGCGAAGCTCTTGCAGAATGCCCAGCGGCTCTGATGTGGAAACGATTCTAGAAAAGCCGGCTATAGGCTCATAACTGCTTCTTTCTCCGCGCACGGCATGGACAACAGCACCATTAAGTATATCGAGGACATAGATGCATCGCACGACTGCTCCTTTCGGGATTGGATGAATATGAGATTGTTGGTTAGCCCCATGAATATCGATGAAGCACAAGCGGCTCTGGCCGGCGGTGCAGACATAATTGACGTAAAAAATCCCAAAGAGGGATCCCTTGGCGCGAACTTTCCCTGGGCCATCCGGGCGGTGGCAGACCTGGCCAAAGGCCGGGTACCGGTTTCCGCCACCATCGGCGACCTGGAATTCAAACCGGGCACAGCGAGCCTGGCGGCTTTAGGCGCGGCCGTATCCGGTGCCGAGTACGTAAAGGCGGGCCTTTTGGGCGTGAAGACTCAGGCTCAAGCGGAAGAGATGCTGGTGGGCATTGTGCGAGCGGTCAAGGACTTCGATGCCGGGAAGAAGGTAGTTGCATCAGGCTACTCCGACTACGCCCGGGTCGGATCCATCTCGCCCCGGCTCCTGTGCGCGGCTGCTGCCAAAGCCGGCGCAGACCTGGTCATGGTGGACACGGCTATCAAAGACGGAAAGCCTACCTTTGATTTCATGAGCGAGCAAGATCTGCTGGATTTTATTGCTCTGGGTCATGCCGCCGGTCTGGAGGTGGCAATTGCCGGAAGCATCAGCTTCGCCCACCTGGAGCTTCTTTTGCGACTGCAACCGGACATCATCGGTGTACGGGGCATCGTCTGCGGTGGAGACCGCAGGAGCGCCATCCAGGCGGAGCTGGTGGGTAAGGTCAAGGAGGGCCTGCAATAATTTCTTTTTTTGGCCCATAATTGACCGCCCCCAGAAGTCTATCGATAAAACCGGCTTGCCCTTTCAGGATCTTTTTCCTGGCTTTCTCAATATCAAACCATTCGGCTCTATCGACCTCTGGAAATTCTCTCATGATTCCTGATTTTCTCGGCCATTCCATGGTGAATTTATTGCTGGTGGCATAAGCCACATCTAAATCAGATTGATGTGCCCACACGTGCACAATCTTTTTGCTGGGCTGCCTTATTGTGCCAAGATTTGTGAACCGCCCTGTAACCTCAGAGCCGGTCTCCTCTTTGAATTCCCTTTTAGCGGCCTCCAGTGGGCTCTCCTGCCCTTCAAACGCCCCTTTGGGTATCGACCAGGCACCATCATCCTTTCCTGACCAAAAGGGGCCACCAGGATGGACAAGCAACACCTCGAGCCTTTTGTCTTTTATCCTGAATAAGAGAATTCCGCCGCTATGCATGCTCATCGGTAACTTCCTCCCCACCCTAAAGGATGGGCATTAAGGTAAGGAATGGACTGTTTCTCAGCAAGTGCTTTGTTCCAAAGATGCCGACAGGTTTCCCGCGTTAAGGCCAATTGTGCTTCTTGTTGACTGTTTGAGTATAGCCGGAACTTGTAGGCCGTTTTCATATTAACTTAATATGGTCGTTTTATGCTATATTAAGTCAATTAGTAACTTGACAGGATATAGGAGAAAAAAAGGGGAAAAGGCAGAGCCGGATTATCTTGCCCGTCTCTGAATGCCCGTCGTTAAGTGGTGATCTTGCTCTTGGCGATGTACTTGATGAGGTCCGGACCGAGTCTGGCCCTCTTCTGAACCTGGCTGGCCAGATCCTCTATGGCAACGCCGCTGGACACCAGGGAGCTGATCTCTACCAAGGTACTGTCATCCACGGTGAAGTACTCGTCCAGATCCTTTCTGTGACCCCAAACATCTCCTTCCAATAGCTCAATGCCCTGCATGTCCAGGAATACCTGGATGGCATTGGACATGGTCTTATGGTAGGATGGTGGTACCTGAATCATTCGCAGCCTGGGGCATCTTTGCATCAAGCTGAGGAAATCTACATTGCTGGCGCGAAAAGCCAGGTGAACCATCTTCTCATTAGGATTGAGATTTGGAATCTCATTTTTTGAGCTAACTACTCTAAGTCTCATGTATTCTCCTATCTACTAAAGAATATTCCCTAGTATATATAGACACTTTAGGTGGACACATGTGTATAGATAGACATCTATGGGCTACACTTTTGTTTACAAAAATTTCTCATGGCCATTTTATGTACTAAATTTGACAAAAATGATATGAGATTAAAATATTAGATGACAAATATCTCATGCCAATTAGGAGAGGTACAACAGAGTAGAGCTTTCCGTTTTGCCATAAATTTTTAAAACTTATCCTAAAAGTAGTACTATTAATAGTTGTCGCTAATTCAGTTGAACTATCGGCAATAATTGACTCTAAACAGATATCAAAAATAGGTAAGTCTTTCCTTGTTCCGGCATGTCCAAACACTAATGGATACGCTTGTCTGCGATATTTGCCCTTCGCGATCCTGCCTGCTCATCTTTACACATAAAACCTAGGTCAAAGCCGGTTCTTCAAAGTGAGCAGATAAAGCTGCATCTTTTCATCCCAGGCTCTTTCTGCCGCAAGACCGCAGATCTCGAATAATACCGCTTCCACAATCAGGTAGACTTCAGCTTTATCTCGAATGCATCCCAAGATGGACTGCCTGCCTCGTCCCAATGCAGAATGTATGTGCAACTTTTGCCCCTCATTTGATGGATAAATTGTAGCCATGCCGAAAACCTCCCAGGCACTCTCATAGGCTTCAAAATTGGGGGTGGGAGGGACTATCGGCAGCATGGGACCGGTCACTGCCCGGCCATCACGTAGTGCCCCCATGAAAAGGGCCGTGCAAGACTCAATCTTCTTCTCCTGCAGGAACTTTTGCAGCGATTCAATCAATTCTTCGCCATGGTCCATCCTCAGGACGAATACCCGGCCTATACTTCCCTCGGAATATTGCATGGGAAGGTGTTTTGCCTATTCATTCTTATTATTTTCCATACTTATTATTTTTTCTTTACCGGCTTTTTGCAGCAGGTTTTCCAGCACGCATCGCTTCCACTTGCTGGTTACCGGCTTTGCGCACCTTCCTTCCAGGAGATAGACCTGTCCGGGACGCTTTTTCAGAAACTCCCTAATCTCAGAAAGCGCAGTACTGGAAAGCTGGATCTTTCTGTCCGCAGCAACTCGGAGCTGTCCGCTCTTTGTGTCCAGATCAGAGACGCATAGATTAATCAGGTATTCAAGATCAAGGCCGGTCTCAAAGAGAAGAAGAAGTATGATTCTATCCATGCCTGATGCTAAATCGAGCAACCTTTTTTTCTCCGGCTCGGCAATCTCGCTTAAGCCATTCACATTATTTCCAGCCAACGGGCAAGCATTTTCGCCAGTTCTCTTCGCTTAACCGGCTTGGCAATGAAATCGTTCATTCCGGCTTGAATACACTTCTCCCGATCACCTTGCATGACGAGAGCAGTCATGGCAACGATAGGAATGCCTGGATTGAGTGCCTTCGATCCTTGCCGGCGGATTTTTCTTGTGGCCTCGTAACCGTCCATCTCAGGCATTTGGCAGTCCATCAGCACCAGGTCGTAGGGAGTGGTCTGGAGCGCATTGACGGCCTCCAGACCATTGGCCACAACATCTGCTTGCAGCCCCATCTTTCGGAGCATTGCCTGGGCAACTTTCTGGTTTACGGGATTATCCTCCGCCACCAGAATGCGTATTTTGCGTTTGGACGATTGGGAGATAGCTGACCTTGTCGCGAAACGGTCTAGAGCACTTCCTCCCTCGATTTTAGCAAGCATCTCATCTGCAGATCCACAGCCCGCTGGCTGCTTCTCAAATACCGCGGTGAACCAGAAGGTCGTGCCAATGCCTTCCTCGCTTTCCAGGCCGATCATGCCACCCATCAGCTCGGCAAGCTGCCGGGAGATGGCCAGCCCCAGACCGGTTCCACCATATTTGCGTGTTGTCGATCCGTCCATCTGAGTGAACGGTGAGAAGAGAATATCCTGCCTATTTGCCGGGATGCCGATACCTGTATCTCTGACCGAGAAGCGAATTGTGACGTTTCGTTCGTCTTCGTTCTCCAGGCTGGCACAAATCACTATCTCGCCCTTCTCGGTAAACTTCACGGCATTGCTTCCCAGGTTGACTAGAATCTGGAGCAGCCTTCCTGGATCACCTCTCAGCCGCAACGGCACGTCGGGCTCCACCATAGAGACCAGCTCCAGCCCTTTCTCATGAGCACCGACTGCCAGGAGATCTGTCATATTGTCGAAGGTAGAGCGCAGATCGAAGTCCAGCGTTTCCAGCTCCAGTTTACGCGCTTCAATCTTGGAGAAGTCCAGGATGTCGTTGATGAGAGACAACAGTATTTCGCCGCTGATACTAGCGATTTTTGCGTATTCACGCTGCTCGGCATTTAAATTCATATCCAGCAGCAATCCGATCATGCCGATGACGCCGTTCAAGGGGGTGCGAATCTCGTGGCTCATATTGGCCAGGAATTCGCTCTTGGCGGCGTTGGCCTTCCTGGCCAGATCAATCATCTCATTGGATCGAGCGGTCTGCTCATTGAGATACTTGTTAAGTCTGTTAGCTTCGTTCAGAGTCTCAAGCAAATCTTCATCGGCACGAGCGGTCTGAATGATTTGGGTGACTGTATTACTAAGGATGTTGAGCTGGGCATCTTCCTCGCCGGTGATAGGTTGTTTGCTGAAAAGTGCCATGACACCCAAGGCATCTCCACCAGGTAGACGCAACTGGTAACCGGCAAACGAGACGAGGTCGTTCTCCTTTGCCCATGCGCGGTTGTGAATCCGAGAATCGTTCTGCGCATCGTTGGTAAGGAATCTGTGCTCCTGCTCCGACGCGATGCGCCCTATCATGTAGCAACCATAAGGCACGCGTCTGTGAACTTCACCGTTCGTGTGGGTATACCGTCCCGAACTGGCAAGGAGCCGAAGACATTGGTCTTTATAACGGCAGACATGCGGTTCATCAGTCGCCGCCGCATGTATGCACCCGACATCGCAGAGGTCACCGGAACCGGTGATCCAAATGCGGCAAAAGTCGGCCCCGAAGATATCCACCACGCCATCGGTGATCTTCTTGAGTTTCTGCTCCAATTTGCCGGGGCTTAGCAGAGTTTGTTGAAGCAGGTTCAACTGCTCCTGGCGTAGCAAGGAACGCGCACGGCTTAATTCGGCCTGCTTAAGCTCGGTGATATCCATATACGTTCCGAGTACGCCGATGATCTCCCCCTCTGAACTGTGCAGAGGTATCTTGCTCGTAAGAAGGACGATGGTGTTCCCTTCAGGGGTTGTCTGAGGTTCTTCGATAAGTAACTTTGAGCGTCCGCTCTCGATAACCTGGCGGTCATCGCCACGATATAATTCCGCCTGGTCACGCCACCCCATCTGGTAATCATCTTTGCCGATTATGTCTTTCGAATCGGCATAGCCCGCATCCTGTGCGAATATCGCATTACAGCCCAAGTAAACGAGATCTCTATCCTTCCAGAATACCCGCACGGGTATGGCGTTGATAATCCCTTCGATGATTAGATGCGATGCACATAGCGCCTTCTCCGCCTTTTTCTGGGCAGAAATGTCACGTACCGAGGCCTGGACTATCGTCTCACCTTGCAGCTCCATGCGAGTAAGCAGCACTGTGCTTGGGAACTCCTCGCCGCAAAGCTGCTTGTGAGTCCATTCGAAGAAGTGGGAGCCCTCACAAATCGCCGTCTCGATCATCTCCCTGGCTTTGTCGGCGGAGAGCTGCCCATCTGGTTGGCGTTTCGCAGACACATCCATGGGACCGAGCAAGGTAAATTCAGTCATGTCTTTCGCCCCAAACATCTCCAAAGCCGCTTTGTTGCCGGAGGTGAACTTCCAGGAGGGCGGGGCGAGGATCATCAAGGCATCCTGAGAACTTTCGAAAAGGGTGCGGAAACGCTCCTCGCTCTCCCATAGCACATCCTCCGCCCGCTTGCGCTCGGTGATATCGATCAATGTACTGAGCAAACCAACTACTTTCCCATGGCAGTCCGTGAGCGGCCTCGAGTTGTTTAACACCGTGACGATTGTACCATCTTTCCGTCGAAGCCTGTGTTCGTAGTTGATGAGTCGCCCTCCAGAAAGAAGTTCCTGGTGGGCCGGCAAGACAACGACTGGATCGGCATCCACGTCTGGAATGCTCATTTGCAGGAGTTCCTCTCGTGAATAGCCCAGTAAGTCTAATCCGGCTTGATTGGTATTGACGAAGTTCTTCGTGTTGTCAAATACATAAACCACGGCTATTGATTCGTCAAAGATGGCTCGGTATGTTTCCTCGCTCTCCCGCAGCGCGTCCTCGGCCCGCTTGCGCTCAGTGATATCGCTTGTAGTGCCAAAGGCAGTGACTTTGCCGTCCGGCTGGGAATAAGCCGAAAACTTGGAAAGAACCCAAAGCGTGGTGCCGTCAGCCTTTCGCATGCGGTATTCTGCGGTTTTATCCTTTCCAAGCGTTCGTATCATTTCGAAAAGGGTCCCCTGCATGGCTGGCAAGTCATCGGAATGAACATAGGAAAAGTATTTTTCGAAGCTATCTCCGATGGTGCCATCCGGCAAGCCCAGCATCCTGTCCGCCACCGGCGATATATAGGAGCCGACGTGCTTTCTTTTGGCATTGACATCATAACGCCAGACGATATCGGATATCATCGATACGACCAGCTCGAACTGGGCCTGGCTGTCCTGCGTAGCTTGCTTGGCTTCTCGCAAAGCTTCCAGAACCTCTCTGCGATCGATGATGTCATTGCCCATGGTTATCACTAATATGAATTGTTCTGATTGATATCTCTATTGGAAGATTTTTTTTCTTCCAAATATCCAATCGTTCAACCTAAGACCTTTCCAACCTACTGCTTATCGCCCGTCTTTTTGGCCAGCCACATGGCAAGCATTTCCGCCAGTTCTCTTTGCTGGACCGGCTTGGCAATGAAATCGTTCATTCCAGCCTGAATGCACATCTCCCGATCACCTTGCATGGCGAGAGCCGTCATGGCAATGATGGGAATGCCTGGATTGAGAGCCTTCGATCCTTGCCGGCGGATTTTGCTTGTGGCCTCGAAACCGTCCATCTCAGGCATCTGGCAGTCCATCAATACCAGGTGGTAGGGAATGGTCTGGAGCGCATTGACGGCCTCCAGACCATTGGCCACAACATCTACTTGCAGCCCCATCTTTCGGAGCATTGCCTGGGCTACTTTCTGGTTTACGGGATTATCCTCCGCCACTAGGATGCGTATTTTGCGTTTGAACGATTCGGAAATAGCTGGCCCGGCAGCGAAGCGCTCTATTGCTCCCTCTCCCTCAATTTCAGCAAATCCCTTATCTACAGATCCAGTCTTTGCAAGCTGTTTCTCAAACACCGCTGTGAACCAGAAGGATGAGCCCCTGCCTTCCTCGCTTTCCAGGCCGATCCTGCCACCCATCAGCTCGGCAAGCTGCCGGGAGATGGCCAGCCCCAGACCGGTTCCGCCGTATTTGCGTGTTGTCGAGCTGTCCGCCTGAGTGAAAGGTGAGAAGAGAATATCCTGTCGGTTTTCCGAGATGCCGATGCCAGTATCGCTGACAGAGAAGCGAATTATGGCATTTCGTTCGTCTTCGTTCTCCAGGCCGGCACGAATCACTATCTTGCCATTCTCGGTAAACTTCACGGCATTGCTTCCCAGGTTGACCAGAATCTGGCGCAGCCTTCCTGGATCACCTCTCAGAAGCGACGGCACGGCAGGGTGCACCATAGAGACCAGCTCCAGCCCTTTCCCACGAGCGCCGACTGCCAGGAGATCTACCGTATCATCAAGCGTAGAGCGCAGATCAAAGTCCAGCGTTTCCAGCTCCAGTTTACGCGCTTCAATCTTGGAGAAGTCCAGGATGTCGTTGATGAGAGACAAAAGGATTTCGCCGCTGAAACGAGCGATTTGTGCATATTCAAGCTGCATAGCATTCAAATTCATATCCAGCAGCAACCCGATCATGCCGATGACGCCGTTCAAGGGAGTGCGAATCTCGTGGCTCATGTTGGCCAGGAATTCGGATTTGGCGCGGGCGGCGTCTTCCGCAGCATCCATGGCCATTTTAAGTTCTTCTTCTGCGTGTTTGCGCTCTGTGATATCTCGAGCGATCCCGCACATCCCCGTGATCTTTCCATTGCTTTCACGCATAGGAGATTTGATGACGTGGAAGGTGTGTAAAACGCCATTTACAGGCTTTGTGTGCTCCTCTTCAACGATCTCGCCCGCCAGAACCTTGAGATCCATATCTCGGATATGCGCTCCCGCTTCATTGCCGAATAAATCCTCATCGGTTTTACCCACCATCTCAGACAAAGGAAGTCCAAAAAGCCTTTCCATAGCGGGATTGGCTTGAATGTACCGCAAATTGGCGTCCTTTATGAAGATGGAATCCATGGCGGTCTCAAAGACAGCTCTGAATTTCTTCTCGCTCTCTCTTTGGGCATCCTCTGCCAACCTGCGCTCGGTTATATCGGTAAGCATGGCAAAGGATCCGGCAAACCGGCCGGCTTCATCTTTGAGCGGTGTTGCCGATACTATAGTCCAGCAGCAGCTTCCATCCTTGCGACGATGCCTGCGTTCATATTGCATCCCTGCGCCGGATACACGCATTTCCATCTTGGCTTTGTGATCAGGGAGGTCCTCTTCGAAAATGAAGGCGGTTACCGGCCGACGAAGCATCTCTTCTGCTTGATAACCCAGCATGTCGGACAGCTTCTGGTTCACGAAAGCATAGCGGAATTGATCATCCATGATCATGATGCCTTCGTTGGCAGTCTCGACTATTCGCTTATATCGCGCGTCACTCTCTCGCAACGCCTCATCCGCCTTCTTATGTTCTGTGATATCTTCGCCGGAAGAAAGGGTACCTGTGATATTTCCCGCCTCGTCTCTTAATATGGTGTTATGCCAGGAAACAATTCGCTCCTCGCCATTGCGGGTCAATACCATGCCTTCTACATACCTGACAGGCTCAATAATCCCGGCCATCAAATGATCAAATATCTCTTCAACATTCGCCTTTGCCCGCGCCGGCAAAAAACGGCTAAACCAGTTCGTGCCTATAATCTCATCTTCACGGTATCCCAGCAGACGACAACCGGCCTGGTTGACCAGACTTACGGTATGGTCAGAGCTGATGGAGATAATTATTGTCCCCACAATATCAAGATATAGCTGGGCCAGTTCTTTCTTTTGCCGTAGAGCCTCCTCCGCCTTTTTGCGTTCTGTGATGTCGGTGGCGATTTCCATACGAACCAGCGTTTTGCCGGTCCAAGGGATCGCTTGGTCCCGGCATTCATACCACCTACCGGTAACCGTATTTTGAAACTCCCACAGGCACACACCGGTCGAGATCCCGGTATCAGACACTAGTTTATCATTCGTGCAAAATGAACATGGGCCTTTTTGGTCTTTTTGAATGACCTGCCAACATTTTCGCCCCTGCACGTCACCCCACGTGTCACGACCATATTTATTGATGAACAATAGCTCGTAAGAATTGAAATTCGCCACATAAACCAAAGAATCAAGGCTATCCAGAATATCCGTTAGGCGCTTATGACTCTCGGCGATCGCCTCTTCCGCCTGCTTTCGCTCAGTGATATCGCTGGTGGTGCCAAAGACGGAAACTCCGCCATCCGGCTGAGAATAAGCCGAACCCTTAGAACCAACACAAAACGTCGTGCCGTCAGCCTTTCGCAGACGGTATTCGGCGGTTTTATCTTTTTCAAGCGTTCGTATCCCCTCAGAAATTATCTTCTGCACAGCCGGCAAGTCATCTGGATGAACATAAGTGAAATATTTGTCAAAGCTGTTTCCTATGGTGCCGTCCGGCAAGCCGAGCATCCTATCCGCTACCGGCGAGATATAGGAGCCGACAGGCTTACCTTTGGCATTGACATCATAGCGCCAGACGATATCGGATATCATCGATACGGCCTGCTCGTACTGGGCCTGGCTGTCCTTTGTAGCTTGCTTGGCTTTTCGCAGAGCTTCCAGAACCTCTCTGCGATCGATGATGTCATTGCCCATGATTACTGATGAATGGTACTGATTGATACATCTATTGGAAGAATTTTTTTTTCTTCCAAATCTCGTTTCGCATTCTCGTGCGCTGCCCCCGGACGCGGGGCCGCTCGACCGCGTGGGCATGCGCCCGTACGCCCGCACCTAAGGCCGGTGGGCTACAAGCATCGCAATTTAAAGCGGGCCTACTGGGCTCTCCTGGCCGGTTTTGTGCCGCTGGTGGTGGCTGTGGTGTATTACCTCAAGCTGCTGGACGGGCCGGGCTGAAGAAAGGACACTGAAATGGAAATACCGAAGATCCAAAATTTTTAGGATATTAGACCTCGGGCAGCCAGTCAATGCTTTGCCCTGGTGGCACAAAGCCTGGATCCTGGCCCGGTGGGACCTGGTCCTCGTCTTGACCTGGTGGCACGCCACCCTGGCCTGGTGGGACGAATCCCTCATCTTGACCGTTCCCGACGCCACGACCGTTCCCTGAACCTGCCGAAGCCATGCCAACGATTGCTACGATTATTAATAGCAGCGCTAGTATTTTTCTTATTGCTCTTATTTTTCCACCTCCAATTGTCTTATGGCTGAAATAGCTACTTATGTATAAATCTTTCCGAAGATTATATACTAATTATTCACAAAGATCTCCGATGCGATCAATCCATCCCAAAATTCATACTCCTAAGATATTAAATTTCAAGTGGGAAAAAAAATGAAAAATTTGATAGCGCCGATCTCAGATCGGTATGAAACCGTTCTCTGTAGCTATCTTCTGACCACCAGGGCTCAAAATATAATCAATAAAGGCCTTGGCACCGGGCGAGGGCTCACCCAAAGTGACAAAGAAAAGCTTCCTGGCCAGAGGATAAGCGCCGCTTTTTATGCTCTCAATCGAGGGCTCTATGCCATCCAGAGAGATAACCTTAGTGTCTCCCGTCATGACGAAGCTGTATCCCATATAGCCGATGGCGTTGTCGCTGCGCTGCGTACTGAATTTGACCTCAGAGCTCTCCCCCGCATCATAAGATACCGCGGGAGTTTCTGCTTCCCGGCTTCCCATTATGATCTCATTGAAGGTGTCTCTAGTTCCTGAGCCGGCCCTTCTGCCAATGGCAAATATTTCCGTGTTCGGCCCTCCCAGCTCCTCCCAGTTGGTTATGTCTCCGGCATAAATCTGTTTAACCTCATCTTTGGTGAGTGCTGTTACTCCAGAATCATACACATCTGGACTTACTACCAGACATATGGCATCGAATCCCACCGGCTGCTCGATAAAACGTACCGTTGGCGTCTCATATCTCTGCCGCTCTTCCAGTTTAATCTCTCGGGAGCTCATGGCAATATCCGATCTGCCCTCGGCTACGTCCACGATGCCTACGCCGCTACCTCCCGATTTTACGTTCACGGTGTAGTTGTCCTGTATCATATTGAACTCCTCGGCAGCGAGCTCTGCCATGGGCATGACTGTGCTGGACCCCGAGACTGCAACTGTCACCTCTCTGGCTCCACTGGACGCTCCCGCCAGGATAAAAAACAGCAACAATATCAATAGCATGCTTTCGGCTCTCATCAAGACGTGATTTGCAATACTATTATGTAAGGTTGATGTCAGGCCGCAGGTGAGGTGTCCCACGTCCACCTTCTTTTGGCGGCGAGAATCGGCAAAAGGATCAAACTGGTATAAAACCCTCTTCCGCTGCCATCTTCTGGCCCTCGGGCCCTTGCACGAAATCTATGAATGCTTGTGCACCGTTCGTAGGCTTTCCGAAGGTGTAGAAGTAGAGATGCCGGTGCAACTCATAGAGATCCAATTTTATGTTATCGTAGCTTGGTGCGACTCCGTTAAAGGCTATGCCGGCAACGCCGCCCCCCAAATAGTTGAAACCCAGATAGCCTATCGCCTTATCGCTTCCCGATATGGCAGTCTTGACCTCGGCCCCGCCAAAGGCCACAGTATCAACGCCCGGCGTCTCGGCATCTCTGCTGCCGAGGACTACCTCATTGAAGCTATCGCGGGTTCCGGAACCCTCCTCTCGGGATATCACGTAGATTTCTGCATCCGGGCCGCCAAGCTCCTTCCAGTTGGTGATGTTTCCAGAATAGATATCTTTGACCTGCTGTCGGGAGAGGCCCGTCACTCCCGCCAGGTATACCTCATCGCTTACCGCCAGGCTGATGCCGTCCAGGCCGACCAAGAACTCCTCAAAAGAGTCGCCAAATCTTTGCCTTTCGTCCTCAGTTACCTCACGAGAGGCCATGGCTATGTCATTCTTGCGCTCGGCAATGCCGAGAATTCCGGCACCGGTCCCCCCGGCGGAAACCGTTACCACATAATCCTTCTGCAGCATATTGAATTGCTCTGCGGTAACCTCGGCCAGAGGCATCACGGTTGATGATCCCGAGACGGTAACATCCCTGGCCGATGCCGCCGACCAGGGGATGACGAAAACCTGCAAAGCGATTAACAAAATGACTATTATATTTCTAATGATCCCCACCAGCAGGGAGTGTATCGTCAAAATATGTAAAGCTTATCGTCGCAGTTTGGTGTCAGATGTGTCAGATTAATCATACTCTTTCGTACAGGGTAGTCCTCTGCACCGCCCTCTTTCCCCGCCCTTCTATCAACTCTATCAGCTCCGCCGCGGATATACGGGGTGCCTCAAGGGAATTGCGGGCGATTCCTTCATCCATGAGCGTTCCTCCCAGATCGTTGGCGCCCCAATCCAAAGCCGCAGCCGCAGCTTCTCGGCCCAATTTGGTCCAGCTCGCCTGGATGTTGGTGATGTTGGGATAAAGAGCCACTCTGGCCAGAGCATGCATCTTCAGACGATCTAAGAGATCGGCACCTTTGGCAATCTTGCCCAGCATATTATTATCAGGAATAAAGGGAAGCAGAACCATCTCTGTAAAACCTCCCGTTTCCAATTGAATCTCTTTTAAGATCTGCAAGTGCCGGAGGCGATCTTCTAAGCTCTCCACATGGCCAAAGAGCATGGTCGAAGTGGTAGGAATTCCCAGCATATGCGCCGTCATGATTATCTGCCGCCACTCCTCTGCCTTCAACTTATCCGGGCATATCTTCGCTCGCACAGAGTCGACAAGAATCTCAGCCGCCGTGCCGGGCATGGAGCCTAGACCACTTCTTTTTAACTCCCGCAGGGCCTCTTTCACCTCAACATGAGAATTTCGGGACATGTGCTTCACCTCCATGGGCGAGTAGGCATGCAGGTGCATCCTGGGAAAGTCGCGATGTACGAGCTCCAGGATCCGGCAGTAATCTTCAAGCATCATTTCTGGGGCGAGCCCCCCTTGCAGGCAGATCTCCGTTGCGCCCAATCGCTCTGCTTCGCCGGTGCGCTCTAAAATCTGCTCGTGCGTCAGGAAATAGATAATACCATGCTTGAAAGAGCAGAACCGGCAGGTCCCTGTGCATTCATTGGTGAAGTTGATATTTCGGTTTATGACAAAAGAGACCTCATCCTGGCAACTCTTTTCCCGCAGGGCATTTGACAAGCGAAAGAGGCGCACGGGCTCTGACCAGAGCCGCTTCAGCTCATTTTGGTCAGAATATGGCTCTGCAAGAGATGTAACCGTTTCCAGAGTCTCCGCGACATTCGAGATCATCAGGATTTTCACGCTCCCCCAAATATCACATGCGCAATGCTCTTAATCCGGGCAGTCCTCGCTCTTGACAGTGCTTGCCATTCTTCGTTCTTTGGGAATCTGGGACACAAGCTTGCCATGTGAGTACAGACCGCACCCAAGCACATCCCCTCTATAAAATACCACCACATAACCGGGCTCACA
>JAPKXZ010000006.1 GCA_026394555.1 Methanothrix sp. | reverse complement strand
TCATAGACATTTTTTCCCTCATATAAATGAATTATGGCCAACAGCCGTTCCTTAATTCTTGAATTATTCTCAATTTTATATAATTTAATGAGTTCTTCCTTTGATATATGCCTTACTATTACAGGTTTCCTGCCCATACCTCTGCATATTGTGTACAAATTATTTAAAGATATCTATGAGGTAATATGTTTTACGATTGACTATACTCCACAGCCAGAGTTTCTAGGGAACAATCGCTCGGGAGCCGTGAAATGGTAGTTCCCAAGTCAGAGACTGTGGAGTTCAGTATGACGGATATAGGCACTATTGACATAGGCTCTAATTCACTGTCCCTGGGAAAGCTCATTATCGCTTTCAAGAACATCTGTCCTGGCAGCAAACCAGTTACCACAGTAAGGGGCAGCCTGCAAAGATACGGCCCAAATATCTTTCTGGTGGCTGTTTCAGAAGGCAGTAATGTTCGGAGCTGGATGGTAAGACAGCCTATCGAGCGTAATAATGGAGAACAACTTCACGAAATGATCAAAAATCTATCATTCATGATTGCTCATGATCTGCCACAATCCAATGTTTCGGCAAATACATGGAAAGGTCTTAAGTACTTTACTGAGGCGCTAGATGCCTACCACCAATATGAACTATCAGGAGATCCTGAGTATCTATCCCAGGCAGGCAACTATTCATTAGAGGCGATAATCTCAGAAAAAGGATACATGGAACCGATTGATTTGCTCTCATCATTGGAACTTGCCTATATTATAATCGGTAGACAAAACGATGCGATTGAGTACTGCAACAAGACCATCGAACTTGACCTTGCATCAGCATACTTTTGGAATAACAAAGGTTTTATTCTAAATAACCTAGGAAAGTACGATGAGGCAATCACGGCCCTCGACGAGGCAATCAGGCTAGATCCCTATAATGCATTGGCCAGGAACAGCAAAGGTTTTGCTCTCGGTAGCTTAGGAAAGTACGATGAGGCAATCACGGCCCTTGACGAGGCCATCAGGCTAAATCCCAAATATACAGGAGCCTGGGGCAACAAAGGTTTTATTCTATATAGCCTAGGAAAGTACGATGAGGCGATCAAGGCCTGTGACGAGGCAATCAGGCTTGATCCCAAATATGGAGGGGCCTGGGGCAACAAAGGTTTTGCACTCAATAGCCTGGGCAAATATAACGAATCCATCGAGGCTTTAGATGAGGCCATCAGGCTAAATCCCAAAGATGCCGGAGCCTGGGGCAACAAGGGTTTTGCACTCTATAGCCTGGGCAAAAATAACGAATCAATCGTGGCATTAGATGAGGCAATCAGGCTTGATCCAAAATATGCCAGAGCCTGGGGGACCAAAGGTTTTGCACTCTATAGCCTGGACAAATATAACGAATCAATCGAGGCTTTAGATGAGGCAATCAGGCTTGATCCAAAATATGCCTGGGCCTGGGGAAACAAAGGTTTTGCACTCAATCGCCTGGGCAAATATAACGAATCCATCGAGGCTTTAGATGAGGCAATCAGGCTTGATCCCAAATATGCCGGGGCATGGGGCACCAAAGGTTATGCGCTCGATCGCCTGGGCAAGTACGATGAAGCCATCAAGGCCTGTGACGAGGCAATCAGGCTAGATCCCAATTATGTCGCGGCCTGGGAAAACAAAGGTTTTGCGCTTAATGGCCAGGGCAGATACGATGAGGCAATCAAGGCCCTTGATGAGGCGATCAAAATAGATTCTGAACGTGCCTACTCCTGGTACGACAAAGGCTTTGTTCTTTTTGGCCAGGGCAAATACAACGAATCCATCGAGGCTTACGATGAAGCCATCAGGCTTGATCCCAAATATGCAGTGGCCTGGAGCAACAGGGGCAATGCTCTCCAAGCACTGGGCAGAAATGCTGAAGCTGATGCAGCCTTCGCCAAAGCCAAGGAACTGGAAAAGGGTTAGAATCTAAAGCCTCCCGCTTTCTGCCGCAGCAGGTGATCAGCCAGCACCAGTGCCACCATGGCCTCGGCCACAGGCACAATTCTGGGAGGTATGGTCGGATCGTGCCTGCCCATGACCCGGATCTTCACCGCCTTCACGGCGCCAATGCTCATGAGCGCCCTGGCCAGGTCGGCGTACAGCTTGTCGAAAACGGGCTCGCCCAGGCCCGCCTTCTGCATTCGGCCCCGGCGGCAACGCGGCCCACCGTCTCCCGTGCCGAGGCCCGGCCCCCTTGGACGACAATCCACGTGCCCTCACCCGAGCGCCCGCACACGCGCGCGTGATTGACTTCGCAGAATTGCACGCAGCAACAAATTTCAGAGCGAGGACGGGTAAGAAGACCTCATCGGCAGTTCTAAATATTTATCGCGCTCAGATATATTTTGAATTTGGCCTAAATGCCAGGTGTCGAATATGAAAATAAAAGCCATTTATGAGAATAATGTGCTCAAGCCTCTCGGAGACCTGAACCTGCCCAATAAGTCTAGGGTCTGCATCACTATTCATGAGAGCTTTTGCGATCTTCTGGACGAGCTGGGCGAGCCTGAAGCAAGAGAAGATATCGATGCGGTCCTGAATGAGACGCGGACAAAAAGATACTATGATTAGGGCCGTTTTGGATACATCCGTTTTAGTAAAGAGCATCTTCAAACCACTCCGCTCGCTCTCCCAAGAGGCCTATTCCAGGGAGCTGGAGACCCACGAAAAATGCAAAGCTCTCATCAAGCTTATTGAAGAGCGAGATGTAGAAGTTCATGTCCCCAAGGTTTGCGTAGTGGAGATTGCTGCTGTAGCCAGGCGGTTAGCCGGCAGAACTCTGGCTGCCAAAGCATCAAAGGGAATCATAAAATCGTATAACATCGCAGATGAAGATACTTTTTTCCAGATTGCCTGGGATGTGGCATTAGAGACGGGATGTTCTGGTTTCGATTCCTATTTCATAGCCTTGGCCAAAAGAGAGGACGCCATATTACTCACCGATGACTCCGGAATGCATCATCATGCTGAAGAGGCCTGTGTCAACTCAATTCTAATCAGGTCCAATGATCTCAATACTATAATGTATGCGTTTAGCTCACATGATTAAACATTATCGATCCCATTTTGTGGTCTATTAGTAGATAAAATCTAAAGCCTCGCCGCCCTCTGCCTGAGAAGGTGATCGGCCAGCACCAGGGCCACCATGGCCTCGGCCACAGGCACTATTCGGGGAGGGATGGCCGGATCGTGCCTGCCTTTGATCTCGATTTCTAATATAAAAAATTACCTAGTTTATTTCGTTACAATTACTTAGCCGAAAGTCTTCTTTGTCTACTACTACTAATAGATCTATATCCGAGTCGGGGCGAGCTGTGCACCGAGCAACGGAGCCGAAGAGGGTGATGCCATGGATTCGATCTCCGTAAGCCTCAGATGCTCTTTTTACGAATTCGTCAAGGGCTTTTTGCCTGCTGAATTCCATTGACAACTCCCTGAAATATGCATTTATGCGCATCGATTTTAAATAGAATCGTATTCATGAGGTATACAGTTTTTGCTCCAAGGCGAACATCGGCCATTTGATCACCTGCCACCTGTATCATCTCCTCCTGGAGGTCGTGAGCTGAAAGGAGATAAAGGCCCCGCGCATTTCCAGCACCATTAAGCTCTTTTCATCAGCTAATCAATCTTCTCCGAAAATCCTGATCAGCTCCTGGTCGGCATCGACCTCGACCAAAGTGCCGCTCTTTATCTGCAAGATCTCCTCCGCCACCCTGTCCACCAGAGGGATGCCGCTGATAATGGCCCCCACTGCTACGATGGGCTCGGAGCGGATATTGATCATGGCCACGGGCGCAAGATCTCTCTTTTTAAGCTGATAGATGACGTAGGAGCCTACCGTGGAGCCCTTGCCACCAGGAAAGATGAGCACCTTTCCGGCGATGCACTGGCCGAATAGCTCGTGCCCCGGATCGACCACTATGCCGGTCCTGGCATCGACATTTCCCAAAAAGGAGATGGCATCCCTTGTCACCAGAGCCGGACCGTTAGCGCAGCCGCTGGCAACCTTGTGGCATTTTATTTCCATAATTACCTCCTCCCCAGAGCGACATCGATGCACTCTTCCAGACTTCCGAGGCCTGCTTGAACGCCGGCCAGTCCGGGCAGGTAGACCAGCGCCTTGCCGGAACTCGTCATCATCTTACCAAAACGTTCCGTGGCCGGGGAGACAACCATGCAGGTGTCGCAATAGACCCGCGCCCCGCTCTCCTCGATGGTTGTCACTAAATCAGGATGCACCTCTGCGATCTTGCGGGCGGTGCAGACCCACAGCTCCTTTTGCACCTTTTTTCCATGCAGCAGCCCGGCAATCTTCTCCAGCTCCTCAGCCGAGCAGTGAGGGCAGCCCAGGGCCACAGCGTCCGCACCGCTCCCTGGATACTTGGCATAGACCTCCTCGATCTCCTTTCTGCCGATACAGATCTTCTCAGCCTGCCAGGCATCAGGTGCGGGCGTGACATCCTCAACGTAGTAAAGGGCCACGGAGCCGCTGGCCGCCATGGCCGCGCCCAGGGCTTTGAGCTCATCCGGAGAAGGCCGCAGGCCCCGCAGCCGGAAAAAGGGCACGCAGTCCTTGACGATTCTGCCCACCAAGAATCCCAGTGCCCCGTAGTCCGAGCCCCGCAGATCCGCCTCGACCTCCACCAGAAGGGTAGGCAGTCGGTTCTCATCCAGATGGTAGCCGTAAAGAGCCGTCTTTCCCACCAGTGCCGCCGCCAGGGCAGACGGCCCTCCCTCGCGATTGGTGCAAGCCCCGATCACTGAATTAGCATAGGAGACGGCAGAGGACTCGCTCCAGGCCAGGTGATCGCCTTTGCCGGCCAGGCCTTCGTAGATCTGGTAAGGAGTGCAGGTACAGTCGATGGTCACGCCCAGTTTTCGATAGGCTTCGATGGTCTGCTGCTGCTTGACGGCAAATTCTTCCTCAATGCCCATCTCCTGCCAGCGGCACAGGTCCATGCCCGCCGGGTTGAGGATGCTGGGCACTACCACCTGGCCTTTCAGGTCGGAGATCCACTCCAGGCCCGCTTCGCCGATGTTCTTGTAGGATACTCCCGCGATCTGCACCGACCTTACCGGCACGAGCTTCTCGGCGCCGTAAATGTCGCCCAAGGCCACTAAAATCTCCATCATGCGGCGCAGTGTTTCGCCTTGCTCGCCCTGATAAATGCCTTCTTCCTCACGGGACAGGTACATGGCTATTGGATCTGGGCTCTATGCAATAAACTCTTTTCCTGCAACTACGTTCCAGAATTTCGTTCAAGAGATGCCCTTCTCTCATCGTGACTTCGCGTCTTCACGTGAAACCGGACCCGGTCGAATCTCACGCGAAGCCGCGAAGGCGCGAAGCCTGGCAACCATGATTGCCGACCACAAGCACACGCGCCTCGCGGGCAGAGGACCAGGGGGGGCCTGGCCTTGGGTCAAGAACGGGGCAGTGCGATGAAAGCGCCCTGCGGGTTTTGCGGCTTCTTATCCCAACGCTCTCTCTGCATTACAGACGGCATCGATCCTCCGCCACATGGTGTCAGGCTCTTGAGGGAGAACTGCCCCCTGTTTTCGCGCCGATTAACTGCGGTGAGTATGTACAACCTGCGAAGTATTCCTCTTCTTCCCATTCTTTTCTAAATAAGACCAAAATCACTTTTGCCTACCAGAACGTTCCATACTTTATGGAAGGAATTTACGACAATTGCCTTCGGTCGATTAACCAGCATCGTCTAAACCGGGAAAAGTGCTGTAGAATTCATCGCGCAACATCAGGAGTTACGAGGGCGAAAGCATATTTATAAAATTAACTATCATCTTAAAAGTGGCTTTTTGAATTGCACATGGCAGTATATACAACTTGAAAATGAATCTACTATATAGCCGAGGAGTTTAAACTCATTTGAGATGTCAGAACCAGATAGGCTAGAGAGTTGCGATTATCAGGTCATTGGTTATCACCAGTCAAACCTGATACCATATATCTTTTACAGTATAACAACCAAAAGATTTTTATACATTGGGCCCTGATTTGAATGAGCATTATCATTTAAAAATTAGATTAAGGAAAGGGGATACTAGAATATGCGTACAGCTTACTTCATTCTAATTCTTTTGTCTGTAATAGCAACAGCAAGTTCAGAACCACGCTTTATTATCTCGAATTTCACTCTAGATAATGGTTTAGTTGCATATTATTCTTTTGATGATGGTACCGCAAGGGACGTTTCAGGAAACGGGAATGACGGAACAATTGAAGGTGCAATTGTTTCAGATGGAAAAATAAACCAAGCATTATATTTTGATGGAATTAATGATTACGTCGATATACCAAGATCTATTCAAGATTCGTTTTCCATTGTGTTTTGGGTAAACACAACACAAACAGGCGGTTCAGGTCAATGGTGGGCCGGAAACGGATTGGTGGATGCAGATCAATGTGATATTACGGATGACTTCGGCGTCTCCCTCTTAGGTAGTAAGGCAAGCTTTGGCGTCGGAAGCCGGAGTCCACAAATAGATACAACCATACAGTCTGTGAAAAACATCAATGATGACAACTGGCACCAAATTGCAGCTACCAGGAAAAAAGAGACTGGCGAAATTAAGTTATATGTAGACGGATCATTGGAAACAAGCGGTATGGGCAAAAGTAATTCCCTTACAGCACCACCTTACATCGGCATAGGAAACGAGCCTTGTAACGTTTATCATGATAGGCGATGGTTCAATGGTGCCATAGATGAGGTCCGCATTTATGGCAGAGAATTAGGTGCAGAAGAGATTCTAAGTTTATATAATCAAGGAAACGATGTTTATAATGACTTAAAATTTGTTGATTTAAAAATTTATCCTGATCAAGGCACCAATCTAATTGCAAATAAGAAAGCAGTTATTAAGTTATTCATGAAGAATGAGGGGAATAATCAGATCCCTGGCAGACAATGGAAGTTGGAAACGGACTTTGTAGATGTAAGAGGCTGGATTGTTCAGAGAAGAGACGACTGGATTGTGGATATACCAACCCTAACACCAGCTTCGGAGAATTTGCCTGGGTCAGTTTACACAACAAGTAAGGAAATAACTCTATCTATGGACCAATCGAAAGGCGATTGCTATTTGCCTTTTGCCGATCAATTGCGGGTATTCGGCTCCCCATCTAATCAGGAAATAAATTACTATAGTAAAGATCATTTCGCATATCAAAATGTCTCGATAGGAGCAGAAACCAGTTGCAATGGAGCACTATGTGTATGGAATACGGTCAAAGTCTTTTTAGATGTTTTCTTGGTTAAATATTTAAAATTGGTTTATGCATCAGGTGGTGCAAATTGGGCCATTTTGGCTGCAAAATTACATTTATATGTTTTTGATTTGGGTATCACGATGCCCTGTACTAATGGAGCTGAGAGAACGGGGGCATTCATTACGAAATCCTTGACAGCAGTTGCAAGTGCAGGGTTCAGTATAACTGATTTAACAATAGATCTCTTTAATTTTTTCGGCGCAAAGGATTTTTGGGATGCAGTTAAGTATTGCAGCGAATTTATTATGGATGTAATTCGATATGTAGCGGAGACATTGGGATATTATGGTCCAAAAGCAGATATTTGGATTTTCCAGCATGGAACGGAAATCATAGTCACTAATCAGGAAGGTCAAATGATTCATATGAATAATGGATCAATTATAAATGAAATCCCAAATTCATCAGCTTTCTATATTGATGATGGAGAGATTATTGTCGTACCTCAAGATACACTATTGGACCTTAAGATAAAATTTAATCAAAGTTCTATATTCGAATTAACCTCTGTTACGCCCACGGAGTCTAACAATTCAATGTACCAACATTTTAAAATACCGACATACAATGGAACCATACTAACTTCATCATATATTCCAACTAATAGGCAAAATTTGATAAATGTTGATTTAGATGGAAATGGCAAAATCGAATATTTGGCTCTTCCAGATTTAATTAAAAAAGGAGACCTCATTGAAAGCATTCAAGTAGATAAAACGATCGTGCCAAATTCGGCTGCTTCAGGAGAACTGATCGATTTCACTCTCAATATCACTAACACAGGCACAGTTAATCTCAGCTCTGTTAAAGCAATTGATAGTCTGCCGAGTGACTTGATATATATCTCTGATAATAGGAGCGGGGCGATCATAGGCAAAACCATTACTTGGAATGATCTCGGATTTCTGAATGCTGGCGATTCGATCTTTATTAATCTTTTCGCCAGGATCGATAATGGCGCAACTGGTAGGCTCATTAACAAGGTTTCTGTAATAGGGAGTCATGTACCAGAAGGGTATAACGTCACAAGCTTAGATGAAGAATATGTTGATGTTAGGGAACTAAAAGTCAAACAAAACGTTGAACGTATGAAAATAGGGGATCAAGTTGTAATGGCAACCGGCAATGGTCGGGCCACCAATAATATTAGGATCGTTTCAAACTAGACGACTGAAGTGCTGCTATATCATTGCCCCCTCTACCGCCAAAACTAGACTGCGCCCTGATAACTGATCTAGGAGCTTGTAGCCCAGAACTAAATGCAGCCTTTGCTAGGCTAAGAAGCCAGGATCTTTAAGATGATTCCATTTCTTTGCAGTGTGTGCAACCTGTAATACATCACCCTTTTTTCTACATGTGTTGAACGATGAGATATTATTATAAGGACTCTTCACATCTCAATCCCCCTGATGGTGCGCGACTGATTGTGGATTCGCTTTTTACTATTACGGATGCTGATTATTAGCGATCTGCGGGTTGTAAACCTAGATTTACCAAGACAATATGGACAGGTAGTTAGCCCAACGAGGATTTGGGCTGATTTTGGAGAGTTGTATCTGGTGCTATGAACAACTCGCGAATTATGGCGCGTCTGTCTTCCCTGCGCCGCCCCCACCTCAGGCGATCGCTAGAAGGCCATGCAGAAGGTCGCGCTTGCACTCGCGGGCTCGCAGGGGAGAGCAGAGGCTGCAAGGAGAGGCGAATGCGGCCCTGGCAGAAGGCCGGGAAGATGGAGGCGAAGGTGCAGGGGATGAGGGCATTTCATTTGGAATTGCTTATGGCTTCCTTTAGTCGCGCCAAAAATTTTTCTGCATCCTCTATTATTTCACAGGCTTCTTCTTCTAAAATCTCACGGGAAATGGAGTAGTCTGCTTCAGATCTCAATTCTTCGGCAATCCTTAAGGCTCTCCCGTAGTATCGTTCAATAATTCCCGTATCAACAAACTCCTGGCCAAAGCGGGCAATGAGGCCCTTGTGCGTCTTAACACGAATGTTCCTGGTGAGAAGTAGCGCCACGGTCGAAAAATACATGCTGTAATAAGCCCTGCTCACAGCATCATCATAAAATTTTTCCTCCAAAAGATGACGGGCAGCGCGAAGCCTATTCTCGGCTTCCGAGAGCAGATCTGCCAATTCATCATCAGGCAATTTTCACACCTTCGGATATGACATTCCTCAAGAATGAGAATCCCTTACGGGCTTCAAAGTCCTTTTGAGAGAGGACCTTTACAGAAATATCTTCTCCTGTTTCGAGCAGCATGTCGAAGGCCATGCCGATAAGCTCTCTCCTAAGCCGAAAGTCTTCTTTGTCTACTACTACTAATAGATCTATATCCGAGTCGGGCCGCTCTGTGCCCCGAGCAACGGAGCCGAAGAGGGTGATGCCATGGATTCGATCTCCGTAAGCCTCAGATGCTCTTTTTACGAATTCGTCAAGGGCTTTTTGCCTGCTGAATTCCATTGACAACTCCCTGGAATATAATAGAATCGTATTCATGAGGTATACAGTTTTTGCTCCAAGGCGAACATCGGCCATTTGATCACCTGCCACCTGTATTATCTCCTCCGGGATGTAGCTATGTTTTCCTTTACCGATGACCAGTGGCTGCACCTTAAATCAATCGGTGCAGAGGATGCGACTCTCCTGGCGCAATATCCAGGTCGCGCACGGCCTCAGCAATGAGAATGTCGGCCATGGCCGCCGCAGGAAAGATGATGTCCGCGCTCTCGATGGGCCCGTAGAGCAAAAAGTCCGCTCCCGCGAGGAGCTGCATGGCCCCTGCCGCCGCGTCGCAGCCCTTTCTGACGGCGGTCTCTTTTTTGGCGAGCCAGGGCCAGGAGGAGACGGCATTGTGGATGCCTGAGCCCACAGGCAGGCCCAGGCGTGCTTTAGCCGCCACGGAAAAGCGCAGAGCCGATCCGGCTCCACTGCCTAGCGGCAGCACCGCCGGATCGATGAGCAGATTGACCAGTCCCATTTCCCGGGCAGCGGCCAGCAGCCCATTCTCACGCAGCGTCCCGCCCGTCTCCAGGATGGCCAGTGAGCCGTCCACACCTGGTTCTGCCGGATTGTAAGCCAGGATGATGGCCGAGTCGATCTCCGAGCCCTGCAGGGCCTGTGCCTCATTTTCCTCCGTAGCCAGGCTGATGCTGTTGTAGATGGCCCGGTCGGCATAGCCCAGCTCCGAGACCAGCAGCGCAGCCGCGCCGCGCGTGGCAGCATCCGCGGAATCGATGATGAAGGGGCCGCTCCAGACCCCTTCTGCAAATCCGAGGTATCTTTCAAAAGCCGGTGCGCTGCGCGCGTAAAGATGCAAGACAGAAGGGCATCCCGTCTCCTCAGACAGCTCCGCCTGACGAGATATCAGCCTCTCGGCGGCCGCCTTATCGAAGAGGCCTTTCTCTTCATCCGCTACAATCTTGTGCCCGTGATAGAAGATGGTGCCGCATAGAACCGAAGGCAATTGGCCGCATTGCCCGCCAAACTTCACACCCCCCACATTCACTATGGACTGCTCTCTGCTGAATCGAAACAATTGTCATCTCTCCGCATTAGCCTCTGCATTGCCTTCTTCCCTCACAAGCCAGGCGGCCGTATCCATGAACACTCCTGCCCCAAAGAACAGATCCCCCTTCTCAAAGGCAACCGTCGGCAATGCCGCCTTCCTTTTTATTACCGGGAAGGGCTTCGCCGGATAGGGATTGGCCAGGCAGTTGTACCTAAAGATCAGCTCTTCGATCTGCACAATGTCTTCCAGGCCGATGCAGTCAATCAGCTCCACCTGCTGCTGGAAGCGCGCGATGGCTTCGGGCGGCAGATTCTGGATGAAGGGTATGGCACCGCACGAACCGATTATCCGGCCCTGCTCATCTATGCCGTTTTTGTGCAGAGCTATAATGGTATTGCCGGGCAGATGGCCCTTCGACTCCACACCGCAGAGGATAAGGAACCGGATATTGCAATTGGATATCACATTGGCCACGATCTTCTCGACTCCCAGATTCTCAGTCCTGCACGGGCCAAAGATGGCAGCGCCCTTTGGGAAGAGCAAGCTGGCTAAGGTTACCACCGCCACACCGGCATTTGGGTTGCCTACCTGATAGTCGCCGCGCACAGGCGGCCAGGGTTCTTCGTAGCCTAGTTTGCTAGCTATTGCCTTCTTCAGCCATATTGCCCCTGCTGCTGTCCTAGAAGACAGATCAAGCATTTATTTTTTTCCGGTCTTAAATCTGACATGACTGCCCTGCAAAAATCAATATGAAAAATTGAAATATGAGTAGGTCAAATAAGGAAATCACTCTCACAAGATTGCGCTTTGCGATATCAGTCTTACCAAGCGAATGGTGGCACTAAAATGGCCTCATACAAAGAAAAGATCCTGGAAGTCATTGGGGACGCCGAGGTAGGTCTTACCACGGTAGATGTGGCCAAGAAAGCAGGGGTCAGCAAGACCACGGTGATCAAGTACCTCTCCGTGCTCAGCTCCGAGGGCCAGGTTGAATTCGTGGAGGTAGGCCCGTCCAAGCTCTGGAGAAATAAAAGAACCGGCACAAAGTATAGGGAAGAGGGAACGCAGACTTTGAATGTAGAGGCAGGGCCAATGGTAGATATTGATTTTTGCAATGGCGAAGACAATACCGTTAACTTTTCATTTCGGGTTGATCCGGATCGGATATGTGCACTCTTGAAGCGTGCCAACAAATGCATGTGCAAGGCTACTGATATATTAATAGAGGAATAACTACATGCCTAACGCCCCGCAGATGACCATACCAAAGGAGATCAAAGACTTCTTCACGGTTGAAAGCGGCCAGACGCTTCTTATCAAGGGCCTGCCTGGAACCGGCAAGACCACTTTAGCTCTGGAGATCATGAATAACTTATGCGAGGATCGCAATGGAATGTACATATCCACCCGCATAGATCCTCGCCGGCTTTATGCCACTAACCCTTGGGTGGAAGAGGTCGTCCCCCCCAAGAATGTGGTAAATGCCACCCAGACCAAGCTCTTAGAGAGCCTGAAGGGGGTGGGAAAAGATCTATCCAACTACTATGCAGTCTTAGATTTTTTCAAGGTATTCTTTGACGAGGCAGAGGAGATGGACAATCCCATGATTATCATCGATAGCTGGGACGCGGTCTTGAATTATACCGCCCACCTCATCGGCGATGCCCAACACAGTTTCGAGCAAAATATCTGCGAATTTGCCCGTGATCTGGACACGCATCTCATTTTTGTCTCCGAATTTGCCAGTGTCATGCCCCTGGACTACATCGTGGACGGAGTAGTGACCATGGAGCAGTTCCGCCTGCCCGGCTATGCCGAGGGAAGCATGAGGAGCCGCTATGTTCGGCAGATAAAACTGGATAAGCTGCGAGGGGTGGAGATTTGCCAGAAGACCTACACCGTCACATTGCATAGCGGCCGGTTCAGGTTCTTTGAGCCATACCGGGAACATAAGGATGCCAGAATTGCCAGTGATGGTATGAGAGTTCCCGATCCCAAAGAGGATCGCATCTCCACAGGCATTCCGGACCTTGATATCGTGACGGGCGGCCTGAAGTACGGTTCATGCAATGTCCTGGAGATTGATCACGGTGTGGGCAAAAGGTACTACCAGATCCTGACGGCCCTGGCGTCGAACGCCATTAAGAACGGCAGAGGCGTATTTATCCTGCCCAGCATTGGCTACCAGCTCAGCACCCGCGACATTTTTGTGCCCACCAACGTCGTTGTCTCCCAACCGGAGGGAGAGGATCCGGTAGCATGGGGAAAGGAGCTGCAGGAGAAGTGGGATGCACTGCGGGAGAGGACGGGCCGGCCCATACTGAACATAATCGGCCTGGACTCCATTGAGTTTGCTTTCGGCTACAAAGCGGTGCTCAATTTAGTTAACCTGATGATCCGCAACTGGAAGGAGACCAACGACATAAATGTGCTCGTGGTAAAAAGCGGCCAGGAGAGCATGAACATGGCCGTTCATACCGCGGATACTTATTTGCTGGTCAACGAATTGAACGGCGGGCTGTGTCTCTATGGAATCATCCCCCGAACTGAGCCCTATTATATGCTTTTGGAAGAGCGGAACAGGATCAGCCTGACGCCCATCGTCTAGCTTCCCCTGCCACTTTTCTTTGATTTATATTCAGGCCTTGCCTGGGTTCAGGCTCTAGCCAGGCCCTTTGCCTCGCGGGCAATCCGGGTGGCAGCTTCCTTTCGCATCATCTCCACGAATTCCCTTTGCGTGGCAAAGATGAGGGTGCCAGTGGGACAGGCGGCAACGCATACCGGAACCTCTAGATTCTTGCAGCGGTCGCACTTCACCGCCACCCGTACCTCGGTGTGCCGGCCAATGACGCCGTAGGGGCAGACCATGGCACACATCCAGCAGCCCACACAATTCTCTTCATTGCGATCGACGATGCCGGTTATCGAGTCCTGGTGCATGGCCCCGGTCCGGCAGACCGCCACGCAAGGCGCATCCTCGCAGTGACGGCAAACGAGAGGCACCTTCTGCCCTTCAGCCATCTCCACGTAGATGCGCCGCACCGGCCCCGGCTTCTCGGAGACGGCAGCCATGAGGCTTTTGCTGGCGGAATGCTCCACGGCGCAGGCCATCTCGCAGGACTTGCAGCCTAAGCACCGATCCAGACGGACGAATACTTCTTTCATACTTGCTGCCTCACAACCCCAGCTTTTTGCGCTGGCTGTCGATATGATCGATCATAAGCTTTGCCGCCTTGAATGGATCTGGCTCCACAGCGAAGCATGCACCCACCACATCCTTAGCGCCTGCTGTGAGCAGTCCGGCTACGGCAGAACTTCCCAGGACGGGGGGCACTGTGCCCAGCACCGTGTACACTCCTGAACCCACCACATAAGCTCCAATGGCCACCGCCTTTTCGCTCATCCATTCTGGAGCGGCACCGGCTGCAGGTAGGTCGCTTATGTCCACGCCCAGTGCATTAGCGAGCGCCGCCGCAGCGACCAGAATGCGGCTGATATCCACGCAGGAGCCCATATGCAGCACGGGCGGAATTCCCAGAGCTTTACATACTCCCTGCAAGCCAACTCCAGCCAGGTCCGCCGCTTCGGGAAGGAGCAGGCCGGCCTTGGCGCAGGCCTGGGCATTGCAGCCCGTGGTGAGGACCAGCACATTGTTCTTGATGAGCTCTTTTACCATGTTGATGTGGCCGTAATCATGAACAATCTTGGGATTATTGCAGCCGACCACAGCTCCAATGCCTCGCACCGCGCCGCTCTTGATGGCCCCGATCAGCGGATCTAAAGTTCCACCGAGGGCGCCGACAATCGTCTCCACTGAGAAGCCCACCATGCATTTGGACTTTTCATTGGGGATGTGAACCTTGGCAGGATTGCGGTTCTTGTAGTTCTGGACCGCCGCCGAGACGACTGCATTGGCCGTCGCAAGAGCAGTCTGTTCCTGAAATTCCATGTGCACCGCGCCTGGGAACTTGGCCTTGGGAGAGATGGAGATGAACTTGGTGTGGAAGCACCCGGCGAGCGCGCCCAGCGCGGGCATGATGCACTGCACATCCACAACCATGGCATCCACGGCTCCAGTGGCCACGGCCAGCTCTTGCTGCAAGAAGTTTCCGGCCGCCGGCACGCCGTGGCGCATGAGGATCTCGTTTCCTGTGCAGCACATTCCAGCCACGTTGATGCCTACTGCGCCTTCTTTTTTGGCCAGCTCCACCATCTTTGGATCTACCGCCGCCGCCACAATCATCTCGGACAGAAGAGGCTCGTGACCATGCACAATGATATTGACCTGATTGGGCTCCAGGACACCCAGGTTGGCCTCGGAGAATGTGGGCGTGGGTGTTCCGAAAAGGACGTCTTGCAGCTCGGTAGCGATCATGGAGCCGCCCCAGCCGTCGGCCAGACCGGTGCGTAGCCCCTGCAGTATCAGGCTCACGTAGTCGTTGTCCACGCCCATGTGAGTACGATGCATGCACTCCACGATCTCCCGGTCAATGCCGCGCGGCTCAATGCCCAGTTTCTTCCATAGCTCGAGTCGCTTGGCAGGAACTCGACTGGTAAACTGGAGGACGCCCTCCTGTTGGCCGAACTGTGCCATGATGGCGTCTGCCAGGGCGATCTGTGTATCTACGCCGTACTCTAACATGAGGCGCTCCAGCTTGGCCTGGTCTTTGATGCTGTAAGAAGGAGCCTTGCCCATAACTACGGCCCGGAAGGTTTGGGCCACGTCGCGAGCATGATCGGAGTGGGCGGCAGCTCCTGCGGCGATGCTGCGCAGAAAATTGCGGGCAACCATTATGTCGGCCGTCGCTCCGCAGACGCCCTTGCTGGCACCTTCCCCGAAGGGATCTATGCGGCAGGGTCCCATGTTGCAGTTTCGACAGCATAGCCCCAGCTCGCCAAAGCCGCATTGTGGCTGCTGTTTTTCCAAGCGATCCCAGGCCGTCTCCAGACCGGCTCTCTGGCATACGTCGAGCATTTCCCGGCTGGCGGGATCTATGGATCTATCACGAACATCCTTTGCCATATCAGTACCTCTATTATAATTTCTTAGCACAAATCAGGAGCAAATCCGCCTGCAACTATTTAATGAGTTCCTTGCTATTTCATGCGATATAATCCAAACGTATCGCTTTTCCGAGAAAATGATTTATAATATCTGGCAGCACTGATCTTTTGCATGGGACATGTATTTGTAAGTCCTCTAAATTGGGGTCTGGGCCACTCCACTAGAGATATTTCCATCATCGAGGAGCTTTTGCGCCAGGGGCATGAAGTGACCATAGGCACGAGCGGCAATGCCCTGACCCTCTTGCAGAGAGAATGCTCCGAATGTAATTTCATTCTTTTCAAGGATTATCCGGCGCCCTACAGCGACTCTCGATACTTTCTGCCCTCATTTATCGCAGGCATTCCCGCCCTACTGCGGGCTTTTGCTGGGGAGAGAAAGAAGCTGGAGCAGATACTGGCTGAAAATAAATTCGACCTGATCATCAGCGACAACCGCATGTGTGTCTACAGCTCGAAGATTCCCAGCTACTTCATCTCTCATCAACTGCGCTACAGCATGCCCGGCTATCTCTATCCTTTAGAACTGATGACCATTCCCTTCAACAGCTTTTTTCATTCCAAATTCGAAGGCGTAATTGTGCCGGACATCGATCCCCAGGGCAAAAGCAAAAATCTGAGCGGCAAGCTGTGTCGAACCAATCTGAACGCCACGAAGCGCAGGGTCTACTACGCCGGAATTTTGACCAGCACCAAAAAAATGGCGGTGGCGGAGGATCTGGACTATCTGGCCATCGTATCCGGTCCCGAGCCGCAGAGAACCAAGCTGGAGGAGATCGTCATGAAGCAGGTGCAGACGCTTCCCGGCGAGAAGGTGGTGCTTCTGGGTAGCCCGCAAAAGGACTCGCATCAAAAGGTGGACGGGCACACCACGGTGCACTCCTACGTTTCCACAGAAGAAAAAGCAGTGCTCATGAACCGGGCCCGCTTCATTATTACCAGGTCCGGCTATACTACTATGATGGAAATGGCGGAGCTGGACAAGAAGCACGGGCTCTTCACGCCCACTCCCGGCCAGACGGAGCAGGAGTATCTCTCCCGCTACTACGCCCGGCAAGGATGGTTCCTCTCCCGCAGCCAGTATAAGCTCAAACTGGCTGAGGACGTGGAAAAGGCCATGCAGTACCGGGGATTTCCAGAGATGGCCAAGACAGAGGAGAATGTAAAAAGGCTTTATCAGGATATCTTCAGACGGCATCTGAGCTGAGGACATTTTTTATTTTGTCTTAAAAAATTAAAAGGAATCGGATTTTTGTCTATTGTTTTTTAAGAGGTGTTTGGGGTAATGACTTAATCCCTGGATCTCGGCCTATAGCTGGTGGGTTTAGCAATTTCTGGTCCTTATTGACGAACATAGATGCAATGGCAGATTGGACCACAAAAGAAAAGCCATTTCCATCGTCAATGGTTAACCAATTGGATTCTTCGGTTATGAGTTTGCCAGTAATTGCTTTTCCATCTAGGGTATTTACGGTAATTGTTCTCCCTAGAAGTTGGTACTTACTGATAGGGGCTTGTGTCTGTTCCATAAAATTTCTCCTTCTAAGAAAGAAATATGTATAACCTGTATTTCAGCCTTTGTTTAGGATAATTGATAATTGCGTAAGATGTCCTTATTCGGGCTTTCTTTTATTTTTAAATGAATGCCCCGCAGCTTGCTGCACAGGTGCACCACCGCCGTTTCACCCATCATTCCTACGCCTCTAATGCAGTTACTTGAGGGTGGAGGAGAAATGGACTTATGCCTCGGCGGACGACCCCACCTATACCCTGGCCATTCCCGGAGACTTTTCCTGGAAGTATTGCAGAGGGCAGAGGGTGAAACTGCAGCAGGCCGGTGGGGCGATTAAGTACTTTATCATAACCGGCGTGAGCTATTCCTCGCCCAGTACGGTGCTGACGCTCTACGGCGGCACTGACTATGACCTGGCCAATTTTGCAATCATCGAACCCTATTTCTCGATGGCAAAAGCTCCCTATGGCTTCCCTCTGGATGAGGCCGAATGGAGGGTGGAGAGCCTGGTGACGTCGGACAGCTCTCAAGCATCACCTGCGGCTGGAACCTGGTATAATAAGGGCGGCTCATTGGCGATTCCTATTGGCCGCTGGAGAGTGGAATATGCGGCGGAGCTAGAGGTTACGAGGACCGCGGCGGGAGACCTTGATGTCTTTGCAACTTTGTCTACGGCTGCCAACTCGGAGGTGAATAAGGAGACCACGACGAAGATAGGCATCAGTTCAGGCACTTCGATGAGAGAATCCGTAAGCCATTGCGGCTACCTGTTGGATCTGGCGGCCAAGGGCACATATTATCTGAACTGCAAGACGGGTCAGGCGTCCATGACGGCGATCGCATTCAAGGGAAGCGAGCAGAAGACGAAAATGATGTCTGTGTGCGCTTATTTATGACGATGTTCGGATCTAATCTCTTGCCGTACATCCAGCTCTGTGGTGGCCGGATGCGAAGTTCCACCGGATTTTTCTGTGGGCTCCTTTGATGCTGATTGCATGCAGTGGCTTGTCTCCGAGTGCCTCGATCATCGCTAGAAGTCGCTCTTCATCTGTCCCGGCGACCTGCTTTCCCAGGCATTCTTCCTCTCCGAACCACTCCAGGAGGGGCTTGCAGTCCATCGCCGGATAAATCATGCCTGGCTCAAACCCGCCTGTTACCCTTTTTACCGGCGCTGTTTCATAGATCCAGGTCCGCTCTATGGGCTTCTTCGGAGCCGTCCGCCGCAGCTCTACGCACTTTGGCCGCTATAAACGCGCTATGCTTAGCGGTGTTTGATCGAGAATGTGGCATCAGTCATGAAGGTCCTCCACTCCTCGGACCCCACCCTCTCTCCTCGGTGGTCACGGCTGCGGCAGCGGGATAGCCGGGAGCCCAGAAGGTGTCGTTTCCGGCAAGCTGGAATAATTTCCTGCTTTATGGCCTGCTCAGTGCCCAGCTCCACGCTTACGATCTTTGGAGGCACGGATTACAGCCGGGCCAATTTCCGAATCATCGAGCCTTCTTTTGTAGCAATCAACAGTTGCATATAGGGTTATTTTGCATGCGCATTGCATTGGGGTTGGTGGCTCTATTCTATTCTAATCAAGTCCCCGGTAGCTAGACCATTCTAATTTTAGCTGTCAAAACATGATTGCTAGGATACTTAGTCACATATAACATAATTGTTCATAGTAATATGAGATCGTTGCTCTCTGGAAACAGCATTCGCCTTTTTTTATCAATTTCTGTTAAAGACATACATGGTTCCATTAATATGCCGTTAACTATTTCGGGGTTGTATTTGTCATTTGTTGGCTGATAATATATGTGGCCAGATTGATATTTGTAGTACTCTGTGTCTTCAGATATTATATTGTTCTTCCCTGTAACAAACATAATTGGGGCAGATCCTTTATTCCATATCCCAACTATGAACTTAGGAATTAATTTTATTCCTTCTGAATTGAGTGTTTCTCCTTTAGAGGGATTGATTATAAATTCGTAACAATGAGCTAAACTTTCTCCGCTAAATTCACAGTTTCTGCTGCCTGCGAATTCAGGTTGATAAAGAAAAATTCCTGAAACTTTAGAATTCCCGTTTCCTTTAAACCTTAACTCCTCATGTAGTAGGGAATAAACTCAATCCTAGCCTGCTATCCAAGTCCCTGACTTTCTTCGGGACCTCTGAGATCAGAGTTCGATCGCCAATCCTGACATGATACACTTTGCTGTACTGCAACAACAAATC
>JAPKXZ010000034.1 GCA_026394555.1 Methanothrix sp. | reverse complement strand
TTTGCCTTCTTTTTCAAAGGAATCTTTTCGATATGCTAAGGTCTGGTTGTATGTCCATCGGCACAAGTCTAAGGTTCTCTCCATCGCTGTCCTTTGGGACTTGGTTGGATAGATCCGGTACTTGTACGCCTTAAGCATAGACAATTGTTATGCAGTTGATTGTATTAATAGTTTTCTGCATAACCGCGGGGCACGATTCATCTCCGGCCTGAAGACCGGAGTTTTCTCTGCCCCTGCACCCCGCGCCTATAAACGGAAATCATCCTAAACGGGATTCATTTCCCTCTCCAGGGGGCCGTTCTCCCTGGTCAGGGGCATTATCAGGAAATCCGCCGTCTCCCGTTCCGTTATTGTCGGGTCTTGCATCACGCGGCGATACTCCGTCAGGCGGAACGCTGCCTGGTGGCATTGGGAAGGGGTCCGTCCCCATCGGATTTGAGCCATCCGGCCCTGCACCGGGTGTTTGCTCTCCTGGCTTGGGTTCGGGCACAACTAAATCGGTGGCCGTAAACGGCGCTTCCAGTCGAAGATTGCGCATTGTCCCATCTTCCGCGTAGGTGATATCAGAAACGATCCAGTAAGTCCCGCTCTGCTCTGCTGTGAGTGGGTAGCTGATCTGCTGCATGACGCCAGGGTACAGCTGTGTGCTCTGGCCGCCCTCGTTCGCGACGACTCCAGAAGGAAGGACGGGCGTGACCACTGCCTGTGTAGGAGTCTGTCCATTGTAGGTCAGCGATACGGTTACAGTTACCATCTGTCCTACTTCTGCCGATGGTATCGGATTAGGATAGGCCGTCAGATCTGCCGCTGCCTGCCCTAATAATAGCCCCATCCCAATGAGCAGAAGAATGTGCCCCAATCCCAAATGCTTCATCGGATCTCTATTGTTCTGCCTGCGAGATTTAAAGATACCTGTCATACGAGATTGATATGAGATATATTCGATGACTTGATACTCATTTCGTTCATTTTGCCGAAACCCTGCTCCTTTCTATACATAAAATACTTATTTGGTTTGGTGATATCATCATCTGATGGACGTCTCTTTCTCAGCCTGGCGGCATTCGCGAGAAGAGAGCTTGCAGCTCAAAGGAGATAGCTTCTCCTTTCTCTTCGATAGGCGCTACACCAATCGGCTCAACCGAATGAGCCGTGTTTTCTTCGAAGCCTATGTCGTGGCCACCAAAGAACTGGCCGCGCAGGAGGACCGCTTCCCCAGCCTTAGCGAGATAGACGCCAAGATGGAAAGCGGGGCCGTTTACGCTTTCAAGGATCGTTTGATGAAGAATACCGAGTTCTTCGAAGAGGTCAAGATCTCCGGCGTCTCCTACCTGGTTCCGCGCGCACTCAAGTTCGTGGATGTTAGCGGTACATATACCGATTTAGTCTTGAACATCGAGGAGGGCATCGTGGTGCTGCCTACGCGAAGGAAGACCCCCTCGCTCCCGGATGGCCCCATGCCGATAGAAGAGGATGAGCCGGGGCCAAAAACATCTCGCGGGGATGAGACCGCAATTGATGCGCCCCACATTGGCAAAGATCAGGATGCAGAAGCAAAACCGCAGTCTTATCCCCTGCACACACCGGAGGCCTTTGAGGAGATCTCCCCGGCAACGGATACCGTAGAGGCGCCTTCTCCCAGCGAGCCGGCAGAAAAAATAGTAGTAAATGCAAAAGAGCCGGAGAAGCTCCCATTGACCAAGAAGAAGATGGCAATGCCGCCAAAAAAGGTCACCTTGCTTGGCGCGGCCATCTTGCTGGCTATTTTTGCCGTTGTATCCTTCTATGGCCCAACGCTGGTACAGGCACCGGTACAGCCGACGTTCCTGGTCTTGTATTCCGCATACCTTTCCAATTCCAGCAACGAAAGCTATCTGGGCCTGAACATCACCAACCCAAAGGGAATGACCAATGATATGGAGATGGCTCTGCCCCCGAATATCGACCAGAGCATCAGTGCCAGAGGCGGAATTGTTACCATCTCCCATGGAGAGAATACCCTGGTGCGAATGAACTCCACCGGAGACGCCAGCGTGAAGATATATCTGCAGGGCAACTGGACAACAATCCCTGTCGGCCTCAGCTTTTATGCGCCGGAAGGCTTCGAGACCAACCTGCTGGTTCACGGACTGGCATCTACTGTCACACGCAAGAATGAGACCTCGGTCTTGATGTTCAACCTGACGGGAGTTGGGGTAAGCTTTGAGCAGAGCTACACCCGAAAAAATTAGACTGGCGGTAATAGCCAAGAAAAAGGACGCTGATGCGGCTCTAAAAATGGTAGTATCTCTTGGAGTTTTTGATAAGAGCCGTAAGGTAATAAAGAGACAAAGCCATGTAGAGATCCCGGTCATTAGATCCGTCTCCGGCTGCGAGCTCATTTTGCAAGAGGACCCTCTCTTCTACAAGAAAAAGCTGGATCTCTTCCATGCCTTGCAAGGAAAGATTCCCGAAGAATGCATCCATCTTATTCCGCGTGGCTGGTTCTTACTCGGTGAGGTAATAGTAGTCAAAATTCATCCCGACCTGACGGCGTATGAGCACCATATCGGCCAGGCACTTTTAGACTTTTATCCTCGCTGCTGCACGGTCTTAGCTGACGAGGGCATCTTTGGCCCCTTTCGCGAGCCCGTACGAAGAGTTATAGTCGGCAACAAGACCCAGACGGTGCACAAAGAAAATAAAGTGATCTTCAATCTGGATGCCAGCCTGGTGATGTTCTCGCCTGGGAACCTTATGGAGCGCATAAGAATGAGCCGTTTTGGCAAGGGCGAGTATGTAGTGGACATGTTTGCCGGAATAGGCTACTTTACTATTCCCATGGCCGTTCATTCCCGGCCTAGGAAGATCGTGGCCATTGAGTTGAATCCCAACGCCTACCATTATCTCTGCCAAAATATCCGGCAAAACCATGTAGAAGAGATCGTAGAGCCGGTCTTAGGTGACTGCGCGAAGGTTACTCCGGAGGGCGTCGCCGACAGGGTGGTGATGGGCATGGTCCAGGTAACCGACCAATACCTGCAAAAAGGCATTTCCGCTCTGAGGCCGGGAGGCATACTGCATTACCATCAGACCATTGCCGCCAGCAAGTATCCGGCCGCAGCCATTAGAGATGTGACCGAGGCGGCGGCTGCTTTGGGCCGCCGGGCCGAGATCCTAAATTATGTGCTGGTCAAAAAGTTCTCACCCGGAGTAGTTCATGCCGTGATCGATGCCCGAATCGATAGGGATTTTTAGCAGGAGATATTATTTGCAGCTATGATTGTCACCTGGCAGGGGCACTCCTGCTTTCTTATAAAGAGCGAAGAAGGTCTTTCTCTGCTCCTGGATCCGTTTCATGAGAGCGATGTAGGCTATGCCATGCCGATAATTGAGGCGGACATTGTAATCATAAGCCACGACCATCTGGATCACAATAATGTCGACGCGGCAGGAAGCGGTGCGGATGTGATCTTCGGCCCCGGCGAGTATATCAGCAGGGATATGGAGATCACGGGCATAAAGTCGTATCATGACAAAGAGAGAGGAAAGCTGCGTGGCACCAACACCATCTTCTGCTTTGAGCTGGACGGTATAAGAGTCTGTCACCTGGGAGATTTGGGGCATACTTTGAGCCGGACTCAGGTAAAGGCCATTGGCCCGGTGGATCTGCTCTTTCTGCCTGTGGGCGGGAGATATACCATCGATGCCGTGGGCGCGAACCAGGTGATGAAACAACTGCATCCGGTGGTGACGATACCCATGCACTATCGGACGGGGGCCTTGGGTTTTGAGCTGGAGCCTGTGAACGATTTTCTAAAAGGCAAGGGGCCTGTAAAGCCGCAAGAAAACCTGCAACTGGCTAAAGAGGATCTGTGCGGTGAAGGCAAGGTGGTGCTCCTTAGCTGCCCTGGGGCCGAAAGGGTGCCTGGCCAATCGATAGATTAATAACTACCTGCTGCAAGGGTAGAGGCGAAGCCCGGTAGTGTAGCGGTCAATCACAGGAGGCTCTGGACCTCCCCACCCAGGTTCGAATCCCGGCCGGGCTACTATCTTTTCTGTATCGAATTACGTTTCAGGGTTCGAGGTGATCTCTCTTCAACTCGTCTATGGCATCAGGCGAAAGACGGATTTCTGCCAATTGAATGGCACCCATGGAAGAGATCATCCTGGTCATCATTTCCGAGATGGAGCGTCCAAGATCCTCATCTTTGCTGGATAGAGCTATGGACAGGGCACATCCCAGGTTATAGGCGGTCCAGCTGGCATAAGTGAAATGGACCATAAGGTCCTCCATTCCTCCTTCAATCCAGGGGCCCTCTGAGTCAGGTCCGATCACCCTCGATCTGATACTCTTTAAGCTCTGGATTTTTGCCTCAAACTGAACTAAGCCATCTATCATAAATACACATCCTGGCGGCTTTCAGAGTATTTCATCATTCTTCCTTGCACGGCTTTAGGCTCTTTTTGCCCGGACTACAATGACTATCCTCTAGCATCCTGGTTCCTATTTAACATTCCCATGCATGCCCGAAAACTAGATATATCTATAACGAATATAGTAGTAGTTTGTCGCGTAGTGTTCCAAAAGGACCATGTTCCATAGGCCGATTAAGTCTGTCCGACCAATCATTCTGGCGCAGGATGATAGATTTCATCCTCCATCTCAGCTCGGATCGATCAATAATCCGGGGTCGGAAGGCGCCGCGCAAATTTCGGCGTAGGTCTTCGGCAGTGGCGAAAATCGCCTTTTCAGGCGCAATGCAAGGATCGCCATGGATCATTATGAGGGAAAAACGCGGCGCAGGAATGTGTGGAGGAAAAGGCTAGAGCCAGGCCCCCCATCGACCGATGACCGGGTCCCCTTAAAACGGGCGCTGTGCTAAAATACCAGTGCTGCCCTAGCCAAAAACTCACGCATTGGCCTTAGGCGAGATGAGACGACCGCAATTTAGCGGTTCTGTCCCTCGGAGGAGGGCGCTGTGGATCAGCGTTTTTCTCGTCTTCTTTTCACCTGCAAGTTTTCGATTTTTAAGCATATTACTAATATCGTTAGCAACTGAAAAATTGCGACGAGCCAAAAAATTTATATCCCACCACTATCATAAGGTTAGTAATGAAAAGTAATCTTAAGGTGAGCTAAAATGTGGGACAAGAGATATCCATCAATATTCGACATATTCGAGAGCTTCGCCAAAGGCTTTCCCTTTGAGAAGAAGGAAAAGTTCGAAGAAGACTGGTTCAAAGAGCCCTTTGAGGACATGATCAAGAGGTTTGAGGAGAATATGCCAGCCGAGTTCAAGACCTTTGTACGCGAAGATGAGACACCAGGAGGCGTATCTCGGCGATACGGCCCCTTCGTCTACGGCTTCAGCTATACGGCAGAACCGGGAAAGGAACCGGTCTTCAGTGAGTTTGGCAACATCAAGCCATCCCACCGGGGCATCGAGCCAAGCTCTGGCCGTGAGCCACTTGTTGATGTCATGAACGAGAAGGAGAGGTACAGGATCTTCGTGGAGCTGCCCGGCGTGGACAAAGACAAGGTAAGATTGGACGTGGCCGAGGACAGTGTAGAGATCAAGACCGATGACGATAAAAATTTCTACAAGATGATCTATCTCGACTCCTCCATTGACACGGACAGCGCCAAAGCCTCCTACAAGAATGGCGTCTTGACACTGGAGCTGGACAAGAAAGAGAAGAGAAAGGGAAAAGAGATCAAAATTGAGTGAGAAAGAATGGGCCGAGATGAAAAATTCGGCCCATTATTATCAGTTTTTTTTGCAGCCAGCCAAAAATCGCAAGGTCCGTTTTTTGGTAGGAATCATTGCCTACACAAGGCCAATATGGCATTCATATGATTCAAAATAGGATTTTATGCGCTGATAAAACGCCAATGTGAAAAATAGCTACTTAAATGCAGACGGCCCATGTATGCTGCATGCAAAAGGCGAGCGGTGTTTTGGGGCAGAGCCGGGAGGATGGATATGAAGACACAAACTGCATACTATCCGGCCTGAAGGAGTTGATGCACAACAAGTACGGCGACATAATTCTTCTTTGCAGCGTTACCGTTGCCTTCGGGATGCTATTGGCAGTCTCGGCAATCGGCTGAGGCACTGACTCATGTAAATATTTATTTTCGAGAACTGAATAACAAAGATTAAATCACCCCCCGTGCTTTAAAACCATAACGAGGATTGGCATGGACAAGAATGAGTTGGTAAACGAACTCGCCAGGAGGCGCGGCTTTCTCTGGCCCGCCTTTGAGCTTTATGGCGGTGCTGCTGGTTTTTATGATTACGGCCCACTGGGCGCGCCCCTCAAAAGGCGCATTGAAGACATCTGGCGGCAGTACTTCGTCATATCGGAGGGATTTGCGGAGATCGAAGCGCCCACCATCGGCGTGGAGGGAATCTACCAGGCCTCCGGCCACTTGAGCGGCTTTTCCGATCCGCTTACCAGTTGCAAAGAGTGCAAAGAGGTCTACCGGGCTGATCACCTCATCAAGCACATCATCGAGGTGCCAGATGCCCTCAGCAACGATGAGATCTACAAATGCATTCAGGAAAATGAGATTGGCTGCCCGGAGTGCGGAGGAGAGCTTTCCTCGGTATACGAGTTCAATCTCATGTTCAAGACCATGATTGGCCCGGGCAACAAGATGACCGGCTATCTGCGACCGGAGACGGCGCAGGGCATGTTCATCAACTTCCCCAGGCTCCTGCGCTACTTCCGCGATTCTCTGCCCTTTGCCGCGGTGCAGATCGGCAAGTCCTTTAGAAATGAGATCTCGCCCCGTCAGGGAGTGATCAGGCTGCGGGAGTTCACTCAAGCCGAGGCGGAAATCTTCATAGATCCACGGGATAAGAGCCACCCCCGCTTCGCCGAGGTCGCGGACATCAAGATGAAGTTCTACTCCCAGGCGGCGCAGGAGAGGGGCGAAGCGGAAGAGATGACCTTTGGCGAGGCTGTGGAAAGGGGAATTGTGGCCCACCAGGCCCTGGCCTACTACGTGGCCCGCACCTATCAATTCCTCCTGGCCGTGGGCGTAGCCCCGGACAAGCTGCGCTTTCGTCAGCACAAAGTCGATGAGATGGCTCACTATGCCGCAGACTGCTGGGACGCAGAGGTCTTTTTGGACCGGCTGGGCTGGATTGAGATCGTGGGCGTGGCGGACAGAACCGACTTCGACTTGAAAGCTCACGCCCAGGCCAGCAAAGTAAATCTGAGCGTCTTCGTGCACTACGATCAGCCCGTGAAACGCAGTAAGATGGTCGTCAAGCCAGACTTCAAGGCCCTGGGACCCAGGTTCAAAGCCAAGGCCAAGGCAGTAGGCGAGGCCCTCAAGGCCCTTTCCCCAGAGGAGCTAAAAAGCGGCGAAATGATCCGCCTGACGATCGAAGGAGAGACAATTGAGATCGAGCCGGCTCTCGTCTCCTTTGAGAGCGTGGAGGAAGAGATTCGCGGGGAAGAGGTCATACCACACGTCATTGAGCCCTCCTTCGGCATAGACAGGATAATTTACACCGTCCTGGACCACTCTTTCTACGCGGACGAGGTAGACGGCGAGACGCGCGCCGTGCTCAGATTCCTGCCGGCCGTCGCACCCATTGAGGTGGCAGTCTTGCCTTTGATGGACCGAAAGGAGCTGTCCGATCCGGCCAAGGCCATTTTGCAGGAGCTAAGAACACGCGGCATGCGCGTGGACTACGATACTTCCGGATCGATCGGGCGAAGATATCGGCGCAACGATGAGATAGGCACTCCCTTCGCGGTCACTGTAGATTATGATACGCTTGAGCAGGGCACGGTTACCATTCGAGACCGCGACAGCATGCAGCAGGTCAAAGTCCCACGGTGGCAAGTGGCGGACAAGCTAACGGCAATGCTTGGCGGCCTCCTCAAGATCCAGGATGCAGGGGACCTGGTTATGCCCGGAAAGAAGGAGTAAGCCTGCTTAAACGAGTGGAAAACGGCAAAGAGGGAACCGTGATGCCAGGGGAGACTAACTGATCGTGCCGGAACTGGCCTTGGAATGGCGTGCCAAGCTGGTCAAAGAGGTGCGCAGAAAGGCCATTCACCTCACCGGCCTTTCCGTGCCTTTGGGCATCATCCTCCTGGGCCGTACGGTTACGGCGAGCGTCATCGCTCTTGTGTTGGCCGCATCTTTGCTGCTGGAGGTGGCACGGCTGAAGGGAAAGATCCGGCTGCCGGAGGTGCGTGATCACGAAGAGACCAAGGTTGCCAGCTACATCTATTACATGACGGGCAGCCTTTTTTGTGTGCTGCTCTTTTCGCCCATGGTCGCTGTTACCGCCATGCTCTTTCTCATCCTGGGAGATACAGTGAGCGGTCTTGCCGGCTCCATTTTGAAGAACTGCGATGTGCGAGGCACGCTTGCCCCCGCGGGAAGAGGTCGCATCAAGCCCCTGCCCGTAGTGGCCGCCATGTTCATAGCCTGTCTTTTAATCGGCTACCTCGCCTCCGGTTTTTCCGGGCTTTCCTTTCCCGTTTACCTGGCAGGAGCGGCAGCGGCTACCTTCGCCGACGGCGTGGCTATTATCGTCGGAAAGAGAAGCCTGGACGACAACTTCTCCATACCGATATTCTCAGGCGCGCTCATGAGTGCGGTCACCATAATTCCCCACTATATACTGCTTTAGAGGTATGGTGGTTTGGCTCCTCGTCTTTGTGCCTTTGTGTCTTTGTGGTGATGGTAGTAGTGGTAGTAAGCTCTAATTCGACATTTCTACCCAAAAAACCAAACCACAAAGGCACAAAGCCACAAAGGACGCACAACGATAATTAGGAAAAACTAAGTTCACCAAACAAAATAGCGATGATGCCGATCTTTGGGCGCTAAGAAAAGGTTTTTTAAAGTATGCCATTGTATCATTTCACGCTCACAAGCGGCAATTGCTGCTTGTTAAGGGAATTTAGGAGGAAATGGAATGGATATTATTCTAATCGGTCCACCGGGATCCGGCAAGGGCACACAGGCCAAGATGATCGTAGACAAGTACCATGTAAAGCACGTCTCCACCGGAGACATTCTTCGAGAGAACGTTCGCAATGGAACTCCTCTAGGCGTTGAGGCCAAGAAGTTCATGGAATCCGGCAAACTGGTTCCTGATACACTTCTCATTGATATCATCAAGGATCGCCTGGCCAAGGATGATGTCAAGGGCGGCTGGATGCTGGACGGCTTCCCCCGGACCATGCCCCAGGCAGAGGCATTGGATAAGATCCTTCCCGCACTCGGCCAGAAGATCGATGTGGTTTTGAACATCGATGTTCCCGATGCAGAGCTGGTCAAGCGCGTCACAGGCAGAAGGATGTGCAAGTGCGGCGCGACTTACCACGAACTGTTCAATAAGCCAAAGGTTGCCGGAAAGTGCGATGCCTGCGGCGGCGACCTGTACCAGAGGGCAGACGACACTGAAGAGACAGTCAAAGAGAGACTGACTGCCTACCATGCCCAGACCCAGCCGCTCATCGACTACTACAACAAGAGGGGCATCGTCGCCACCGTTCTCGGTGTGGGCGATATCAAGGAGATCTTCGGCAAGGTCGTCACTGCTCTGGATATTGTACAAATGAACATCAAAAGGATTCAGTAATTAATATACCAGAGATATCAACATTTTTTTTTTTGAGTTTGGTGAAGTGATTCTAGAGTTTTGGCTAATTTTCAACTTACTGCCCCAGGCAGAAGCACTGGATAAGATCCTTCCCGCTCTCGGCCAGAAGATCGATGTGGTTTTGAACATCGATGTTCCCGATGCAGAGCTGGTCAAGCGCGTGACCGGCAGAAGGATGTGCAAGTGCGGCGCGACTTACCACTAACTGTTCAATAAGCCAAAGGTTGCCGGAAAGTGCGATACCTGCGGCGGCGAGCTGTACCAGAGGGCGGACGATACCGAGGCCACAGTCAAGCAGAGACTGACTGCCTACCATGCCCAGACCCAGCCGCTCATCGACTACTACAACAAGAGGGGCATCGTCGCCACCGTCCTCGGTGTTGGCGATATCAAGACCATCTTCGGCGAAGTGGTCAAGGCTCTGGATAAGGTTTAGAGAAAACTCTTCACAACTCTTTTTTCGGATCTTCATTATTTCCAATGGCAGACGATACAACAACCACACAGAAACCGCGAGGAACCTTTTTATTCAAATCCCGCTAGCCCTTCCCCATGATATTCGTCTATTCTCTCGGCGGCTCCATCCTGGCAGGCCGCGATGCCCAAAGCCTCAAGGAGTACGCCCAGGCCCTCAAAGAACTGGCCCATGAGCACCAGATCTACGTCGTCGTGGGCGGCGGCAGGATTGCCCGCGAGTACATCGAAAAGGCCCGCGCCCTGGGCGCATCGGAGATGTTCTGCGACACCATCGGCATCGGCGCTACCAAGCTCAACTCGGCGCTGCTCGTGGCCGCCCTGGGTGATGCTGCGCCCCAGGAGATCCCGGACAGCTACGCTGACGCAGCCCGGCTGGCCCGGCCCGGCTGGGTCGTAGTAATGGGCGGCGTGGCTGTGGGCCAGACCACGGACGCCGTCGCCGCTCTGCTGGCGGAGTATGTGCATGCCGACAAGATCATCGTGGCCACCTCGGTGGACGGCGTCTACACCGCAGATCCTGAGAAGGACCCGGCTGCGAAAAAGCTGGCGAGCATGTCCTTCCGGGAGCTGGCCCGGATGGCTGCCGGCACAGAGATGAAGGCCGGCTCACGCTCGCCCGTCGATCCTCTGGCCGCCAAGATCATCGAAAGAAGCTCGATACCTACGGCTATCGTTTTAGGCAGCAAAATTGAAAACTTGAGAAAAGGTGCCCAGGGAGGGCACACGGGAACTGAGATCAGGCGGGAGTAAGCGTCTTTACCAGGTCGCCGGGTGAGACGATGCCCCACATGGCTCCTTGTTCGGTGACCACCAGTTGGCTGGCGCCCGTCCGGCCCAGCATCTTGATGGCCTCGTAGATGGGCTCCTCGGAGTCGATGGTCAAAAAGCCGCGGGTCATGATCTCCCTGGCTTCCTGATTGGTCTTGCCGTCCGCTACAGCACGCGTGATGTCTGCCATGTTGATCAATCCCGGTGAGCTGTCATCCACCAGGGCCTCAGAGACGCCGTTGTGCACCAGTATGCGCGATGCCTCCTGTAGAGAGGCGCCGGGCGGTATGTGAACGACGCGCCGCGCGATTCCTTTAACGGCAACCTTTGGCACGGATATCATCTCCTCAATATGGAAAATGAGCCGGCTCATGGTGTCGTCCCTGCCCGTCACTTTGCCCCGGATGTAGAGCTTGTTTACCGGCGTGGGTCCGACCTCAATGCAGTCTCCCACATTGAATTCCCTGATGTTGCCGATGATGCGTACCACGCCGTCACATTGCTGCGAATGCATGACCTTGTTGAAGATGATCTCGCTGGCGGTGGTGCCCTCCATCATCACACCATTGCGGATTACGGGGACGGTTACCACATCACCCGTGGCCTCAATATTAAGCGCCTCGAAGGCAGCGCCCGTAGCCCTGTATCCGCCCTTGGGACCAGGCACGCCTTCTACCAGGTTTAAGGCTTTGAGGGATTGCATCTGATTTCGGATGGTGCCGGGATTTCTGTCTATCAGCTCGGCAATCTCCTCGCCCTTCACTGCTCGCCCTTCAACACGGTGAATGTTGATCAATGCGGTTAAGATGTCTCTTTGAACAGGTGTCAAATCCATAATTCGATCAACATTGTTCATTATTAATGTCCTATATAGATTTATTGATCGAAAAATCGTCTGAAAAATTTGGTTTAACTTGAATCGGATTTTAAACGCTTCATTGCCGAGCAATTCAGCTCAAAAGCGGTATTAAAACGCCTTATTTTCTCATAGGACATGTTTTGCTCTTTTTGTAGGGGAAAGCCCCCATGCGCCGCCAGATTTTTTTGATGGGCTCCTCGAAGATGTTGCCCCAGACCTCGGGGTAGCAGGAACAGGGATAGACCTCTCCGGCCGGTGTTATGTGCATCCAGCTGGTGGCGGCAAAGCAGCCGAAACGCTGGTAGGCCTCGGGAACGGAAAATATGCGCGGTGATCCGGCCTTTTGGACAAAGTCGGCCAGAAGGGCGTGATCGCCGGGCAGAAGGGCGATGTTCTGCCGCTCCGACCAGCGGCCTGTACAGACCACCTCAAAGAACGTCAGCTCGTGCACTTTCATGCGGCGGGCAAGCTCATGGAACCCCTGTAGATGAAGCATGTTCTCCCGGCGCAATACCACGTAGAGGTTCACCAGCAGGCCGGCAGCAAGGGCATTTTCAATAGCCGACATGGCCTCGGAAAAGACGCCTTCCCGCCCGCGCATGGCATCATGCTCCGCCTCGAGGGGGCTGTCCAGGCTCACGTTTACGGCATAAAGACCCGCCTCCTTCAACCGGCGAGCGAGCGGGGCCGTAAATCCCGCCCCGGAGGTGAAGAGGGTGGAGACTGCTCGATCGTCTACAGAAGCCACCAGCTCCGGCAGCTCCCCGTAGAGGGCCGGCTCTCCCCCATCGAATATGACCAGCGTGGTTCCCATGTCCAGAATTTGACGGATAATGTCTTTGACGGTGTGAGGGGCAAGGCAAAGCTTGTTTCCGGAATTTGGCAAGGCGCAGTGAGCGCAGCGGTTGGGGCACTCCTCGGTGATGGAGATGGTCACCTGGTCAGGGGTACGTCTGCCTAAAAGGGCCCACAACCGGCTGTCGGCCAACCGAGAAAAGGCCCGGCTGGGGATGGGCGGTATCCAGGTAGACAGGCAGAGCTTTTCAGAGTCTCTGTGAGCTGCAATCTGCCCCTCAAACATCTGCAGGGCGGACTTGACGAGGGGTAGATGGGCCAGAGGGCCATGGGCATCAACTTTCACGAGGGCCTGCGCCTGGCCCACTTGCAGGCGAGCCTCGGCCTTGAGCAGGGGGCTGTCGTAAAGCGGGTAGGATTTAGAGCCGGACATCAATAGACATCCTCGGGATCAAAGACCTTCTCGCCTACAATAATGCCATCCAGTGTGCGGTAGAAGCATGACCTGTAGCCAGTATGGCACGCTCCGCCCTCCTGCTCTATTAACAGCAGAACGGCATCTTCGTCGCAGTCGATCCTGATCTCTAACACCCGCTGAAAATGCCCGGAGGACTCGCCTTTCAGCCAGAGCTTCTTTCGCGAGCGGGACCAGTAGTGGGCCTTGCCCGTCTCTTTGGTCTTGGCCAGGGCCTCATCGTTCATGTAGGCCAGCATGAGCACCTCTCCGGTCTTGGCGTCCTGAGCGATAGCCGGGATCAACCTGTCAGTCATCAAGAGGATAATAGTGATATAACCTATAAGGGCCTTGCTGCATAGAGAATAAGCATAGAATAGGATAGAATAAGGATGAAGTGCATCACCTGCAAAGGCCGGGGGCTGTGCGGCCGGCCCGTCTGCCCCATACTGCGCCGCCTGGAGGAGACGGCGGCCCTGCCCCGCATCGGCAAGAGCCTGGAGGGCATGTCCCCGCCCGAGGTCTTCGTGGGCAGGCACGGCTATCCACTGGTAAGAGCCGGGCCCATGGTGCCCGCCGGCGGCAGCCCAGAGCAGCTCGTGGAGCCGGCCAGTCTGGCCATGGACATCGGCGAGATCATAGCGGCGCGCTCGGCGCTGGTCCGCACCGAGAGCAAGATAGTAATAAAAGAGGCAGATGCGCCGGGAAGGCTGCTGGAGGCCATGCAGCAGATCGCCCTGTCTTCGGCTCCGGTGGGAACCGAGGTCTCATTTTACAAGCCGCCCCGGGGCAGGCTGCAGTTTGACGGCGTTCTCTCCCCCTCCGGGCCCTCCGGTGAAATGAGGGAGATGCAGATCACCACCAATCCGCTTATTCCCAGGAAGGTGGACCAGATGGTGGAAGACAGGGACGCCGCTGCGGCGACAGCAGTCGCCGAGCTTTACACCAGCGGAATTGGCACGGATCACATATCACGCATGCTTTCCTTAGGCCTTTTGGGCAAGAAGAGAAAGCTGGTGCCCACCCGTTGGTCCATTACCGCCTCAGACGACATGATCGGCAAGCTGCTCAAGGAGACGGTTTTGGACTGTCGCCAGGTGAACGATTACTATCTCTTCTCCGGCGAAGACCTGGGAAATCACTTCGAGATCCTGCTTTTGCCGCGGCCCTTCAGCTTCGAGCTGGTGGAGATCTGGCGGGCCCGCTCCGTGTGGGCGGAAGAGGGCTTCATCGGCGGTGATCGAGAGGACGCGCAGGCCAAAAAGCAGTACAGCCCTCTGGCAGGCGGCTACTACGCGGCGCGTCTGGCCGTCCTGGAGCACCTGGCCGGGCAGGGCCGCCAGGCCGGCGTGCTGGCGGTGCGGGAAATCTCGGAGGCTTATTGGGCCCCTCTGGGAGTGTGGGTAGTGCGAGAGGTGGCTAGATCGGCCATGCGTTCGCCTCCGGCGCGATTTGGCAGTCTGGGAGAAGCGATGGCGGAGATGGAGAAGAGGATCAGAACGAAGGCAGGAGAGTGGCGCAAGGAGGCACAGCTCTTGGCGCGACCGGTGCAGAGGAGCCTGATGGAGTTTTAGCGCTATTTTTCGGAAGGGGGTTTAGAGAAAATCTAAGGACACTGAAGATGTTAACCTTAGAGCCCACACTTCGCTTTTACCTGTGAGATATCTGCTTCCATTCGAATCAGTCTCTCTTTCAGATCATCTCTCAAATCAGAGCGAAGCTCTTTGACCTCACTCATGACCTCATCTCTGGCATCGTCTATCTTCTCTGCCAGAATCTCTCCGACATTATTGACCGCTTGGCAGACATTTTGGACGGCTTCGTGCACGCCTCTGATGTCCTCACGAGCCCCTTTTACCTCGTCTCGGACGCCTTTGATGTCCTCGCGGGCACCCTTCACCTCGTCCCGAACGCCTTTGATGTCCTCGCGGGAACCTTTCAGTTCCACTACTATATCTTTGCTGACTACAATGAGATCTTTAAGCAGGTCTGCGGCTTTGTCCAGGCGCTGATCGGTCTCGCCGCCGGAAACCATCTTCTCGAATCCAGTGAACTCACCCGTAGCCGCAGTGTATTCATTTTCGATGCTCTGTACATCGATTAGAGCATCTTTTATCGATAAGCAACTTTGGAATCGCTCCAGATCGGTTTGCTTCCCTTCTGCTACAACCTTAACTTTGCCGTTGGGAAGGTTCTGCACGTATCCTTGCAGTCCGAAAGCATTGGCCAGGATTACTACATTTGCTCTGTAGCCGGTCTTCTGGACCATGCCCGAAATGAAGGCGGTAAGTCTAGGCATCAATTACAATTAATCGCATTAGATATATCTCCTTTCTCCTCGAAGCGGTAGGTAGCGAGAAAGTCCGAGGTGGCCGCGCCCCAGTGCTTCGGAAGTCCGGGAGAGACGCTAACTGAGACGGAAACGCAAAAAAACGGAAAAAAGAGAGGTTGATCTAGCCCCTTAGGTCGAGGGTTCGTTCAGCCACATGTTGGTCCAATAGTACCAGTTATCTTCAACGCGAGAGCTGGAGTAAATGCCATTCAACTTTTGTAGTTGTTTTAACGTATTAGCGTTCTCCAGTGCAGCTTGAGGATCCTTGAATGCATAGGGATTAGACATTGTCCCATAAATATTTGCCACATTAGTTCCCGTTGCTTCTTGGGGTCCGTTCAGCCACATGTTGGTCCAATAGTACCAGTTATCTTCAACGCGAGAGCTGGAGTAAATGCCATTCAACTTTTGCAGTTGTTTATACGTATTGGCGTTCTCCAGTGCAGCTTGAGGATCTTTGAATGCATAGGGATTCTGAAGCGCTTTATACAGATCAGTCACGTTCGACGTCGTTTGAGGAATGCTCTTCTCATCCATATTTTGCATGGCCTTGAACAGGTCTGCTCGTTCCTGCGCCGTTTGAGGGGCGTTGCTTTTGTAAAGGTTATCGTAACTCTGTGCAGCTCCCGTCCCAAGCAAACCCACAATGAGGAAGACCGAAATGCAAAGCTTGGCGGATAAGAATCCCGATATCTCATTAGCCATCATTTCTTATCACCCGTTATCCTATCACTTGATATCTGCAACTACACTCTGATAGATATATGAAGGTAAACATCATATGAGATCTCTCTGAGTATCATGTATAAGCCTAAATGTGCATTTTATGACATGATTACACAGGTTAAAACATTCTTAACCGATAGTTCCGCTTCTAGCTCTTCGGTCTGCCGAGCAAGTGAAACGGCGGCGGCGCACCCGCGCAGCAAGTTATTGGGGTGTTATGTTCAAAAATAATTATTTTACTGATGTTCGGCTCCCGCCCTATCTTCCAGGCTTTGCGAACCTATGAGCAAAACCTTTTTCATGGCCTTAGTGAAAAAAACCTTACCTCACCACGTGTCTCCAACGAGATCTTGTTCTCGCGGCCAAGCCAGCCCAATGCGCCATAGATCTCCCCGGGATTTAAGTTTGAAGTCTTGACGAGGTCATCAATAGTCATCGGACCATTTAGATTGAGGGCTTTCCATACGATGCCTGCATTAACGCCAAACACAGATTCAACTGCATCACTTATCTTCTTCTCTGAATCAGGCCTCGCCCCAGTATCTGCATCATTGACCACGATTCTGGTTGCATCAGCCTTCTTCTCACCATCTGCATTATGCTCAAAACTGGCCTTCAGCTTCTTCACATCATCTTTTAAATTAGCCGCCGCCTTCCCTACTTCAGCCATCCCTTTCTTGACATCAGCCTTTGCTTTCTCTACAGTTTCGTTTGTCATTTTTTTGAATCCTCCTTTTGTGCTTCTAATTCTATAGTCAATCGTAAAACATATTACCTCATAGATATCTTTAAATAATTTGTACACAATATGCATAGGCATGGGCAGGAAACCTGTAATAGTAAGGCATATATCAAAGGAAGAACTCATTAAATTATATAAAATTGAGAATAATTCAAGAATTAAGGAACGGCTGTTGGCCATAATTCATTTATATGAGGGAAAAAATGTTTATGAAATA
>JAPKXZ010000061.1 GCA_026394555.1 Methanothrix sp. | reverse complement strand
TCTATGAATAGACTCTTCTATGACCGTCAATGAATCACTACCTGGAATATAAGCTAACTAATACTCGATTTGCTTCATATATCACCCCGGGCAATGAATATGCATTGGCCCAGGGTTTGCTTTAGATTAATATTAGGTTTTCCTTCTATATATCACCATCGTGAAGATTTTTTTCGGTAATCAAAAGTGGCACTCCGCAATTTTCCAGTTGCTAACCTCTGGTTATAACAAATGGCGGACGATACTATCATCACGCGAGGCACATAGAGCACGAAGGACTCACAAAAAACTCGGTTTTTTATAGTTAATGTCAGTGCTGGCTCATCTCTGCCAATCTATTATTAAAAAATATATATTCAATTATTGTTGGGGGGTGGGCCCATTAGAGGCCCTTAGCTCGACCCCGCCTCCCCCAAGAGAGCCTTGAGCCTTTGTATGGATTGCAGAGCCTGGTTGGCCTCAGCGAGCTTTTCCTGCTCGTAGTACTGAAGGATATCCTCAATTGGTGCCTTGAGGCGGTAGACCTTCATGGGCCGGCCGGTGCCATCGCTCCTGCTCATCTTCTCCTCCACCCAGTTGTTCTTCCTAAGGGTGCGTAGCGCTATGCTCACTTCCGGCTGGCGCAGATCGGAGCCTCTTTCAATCTCGCGAGAGGTGGCCTCAGTGCCGCTGGCCAGGTAGGCGATCATATTGGAGACCTTTCTCGGCACTCCCAGGCTTTTCAGCGTTTCTACAACTTCAATATCTTTCTCGTCAAATCTCATTACGAACGATTCCTTCATTGATATCTTCTCCCTTATTTTTACTCCCTTGTAATAAATGAAGTACGTTATGATATAAATAGTTTATTTATGTAAAAAAAATTTTTACTATTATTACTACATTCAGCAAACGCACTAAAAATTAATAACTTTGTAAAAATTTGAATTACATTCTTCTTATTTGATCTATAAATTGCCTCTTCTTCTCCACAGCATTCCTAGCTGCCCGGTCGACCTTCGCCGTCATCTCGGCCACATCTCTTCTCGCGTCCTGGCCTACTACCTTTTTTATGGGCGTGTAGGCAGCTTCCCGGAAGCGCGGGGAAAAGTTTGTAACCTTGCCGTCCATATGGAGCAATGCGCCTTCACCCGCCTCGACCGTGCCGATCTCATCCACCGCCACGCCGGCTTTGCCAATGGTCCGGGCGATCTCTTGCGCCTCTTCCTCAGGAGCTATTATGAGCAGGGCATCGATGGAGACGCCCAGATAGTCGATCAGCAGGTCGTCGAGCATCTCTAAAACCCGTGGATTTACCAGGCGGCGCATCCTCTCCTCCTCGAAGTGCAGCTTTACTTTTGCCGTGTAGGAGATCTCCTTGGCGTCGCCGCGAATGCCTCCATTGGTCACGTCGGTCATGGCGTGAATGGTAAGGTCTTCCTTGAGCAGAGCCTCGCAGGCCTCCAGGAATTTGATATTCAATGTCTCTTCCACCACCTCATGCCGATCATAGTAAAGGGCAGCCGAGCAGACCGTTCCCCCTCCGGCACCCTCGCTCATCATGATCACGTCACCGGGACGGGCCCCTTTTCTGGGCGTGATCTTATCCGAGACACCTACCGCGCCTACGCAGCCGGTCAGCCGGTCGCCGATGACCATATCACCGCCGATGCGTAGTGTACTGCCGGTGATGAGAGGAACGCCGATCAGCTCCGAGACGGTAGCGATGCCGGCGATGTGGTCGAAGAGCTTGGAGACATCTCCATCATCGGCGATATGAATGTCCGAGAGAAGAGCTACGGGCTTTGCGCCCATGACATAGACATCGCGAAGCGCGGCGCGAGTGACATGAAAGCCCGCCAGGAATGGATAGTCGCTGAGGCGGGAGTGCATGCCGTCGACGGTGACGGTTATGTACTCTCCTTTGCCTTTGACCACCCCCGAGTCGTCCAGCTGGCGCGAGTCCACCACGGCATTGGTGCGGCCAATGACCTCAGCGATTTTGGTATGCGTATAAAAATCGCCCGAGCCTCGCGAGCCCACTCCATAGTCGCCCATGGTGACGCCCACGTTTTCCAGCCGGAAGACCTCGCCCCGGGGATGGAGCGTCGCCGCCGCTTCTTCTAATACCGCCTGCGCCAGGAGGAGGGCTTTATCCTCTGGTATTCTCTTGACCTCTCTGATCAATGAGATGAGCTTGGACTTAATCTCCGGGTCCTCACGTAGCAGGCCCCGCTTGGCAAACCCTTCCAGATCCATGAGGCGGAGTTGTACTCACCTCTAGTAAAGTATTTGGCAAGGCGTTTTTGTCCTGGGCAGTGACAAGCCGGAGGAGCATCTGTTCTGGCATATTGTTTATGGGACCGCAAGAGAAAGACTTGTGCTGATGCAAGTATTGCGATGTGTTTTTGCCTAAGACAATCAGCGAGCCTATCCTCAACATCTACCGCGACCATGAACTCATCCCGCAAGCAACTATCCGGAAATTCCGGTTAGTTCAAACCGAGGGCAGCCGTCGGGTGGAGCGGCTGGTGGACTTCTACAACCTGGATATGATTCTCGCCATCGTCAAAAAGATGCTCGGCAAAGGTCCGGAGGAGGGCAATTTAGCCCCACCAGCGCTTCATCTCCTGGCGAAGAGCCGTTCTAATTGATTCTGATCTATTGTTACCATCACCGGCCTTCCGTGCGGGCAGGTGAGAGGATTATTGCAGTTATGGAGATCTTCAACAAGCTTTCTCATTTCAGCAAATGTAAGCTCTTTTCCTGATTTTATGGATCCCCGGCAGGCCAAGAGCTTAAGAATCTCATCTTTATTGGTCGAAGCCGGGCTGACTTTTCCCTCGGAAAAAAGATCTCTTAAGATGTCGTGCACTGCCTCGGCGCTCTCCAGCCGGCGGCCCAGCGCCGGAACCGCTCTGACCGTGTAGGAGTTTCCCCCAAAGGGCGAGACTTCAAAGCCGATGTCTTGCAGCGTCTCCTGCCAGGAGGCCATCATGATCATCTCGCTGGGAGACATTTCCAGGGAGATGGGCTCTGCCAGCTCCTGACGGATCTTTTTGCTCTTGTAGCGTTCTTGCAGGAGCTCGAAACGGATGCGCTCTGCCGCAGCATGCTGGTCGATGAGTACCAGCCCGTCCTCGCTTTCCGCCACGATGTAAAGCTTCTTGATCTGGCCCAGGATGCGAAGATTTGGACGCGGCTGTGGCTGTGTCTGCGGCATCTCCTTCGCCTCGCTCAGAGGAAGAGTACTCTGCTCGCAGTTTTCCGCGATGGTGGACTGACTGACCGGGGTTGTCGGCCCCCAGGTTGACATTCCATTCGACACCCCTCCTGCCATCTCCGTCGGCGCGCAGCGAGCATGCTCCTCCAGAGCCCGGGCCGCGGCCCTTGTGAGTGCCGAGGCGATCTCCTGCTCATGTAAGAGGCGGATCTCTCTCTTGGCCGGGTGAACATTCACGTCGACAAGCTCTGGACTTATCTGCAGGGAGATGACGGCCACCGGGCTCTTTCCCAGGGGAATGATGTTCCGGTAAGCCTCTCGTAGTGCTGCCGAGAGTGTTCGGGAAGAGACCGCTCTTCCGTTGACGAAGATGAATATCCGATCCGGGCTGCTTCGCACAGCCAGAGGATCACCAATGACCCCGGTGAGCTTCCAGCCCCGGCCCGGCTCCTCCAGACGATTTTATCGATTTGAAGATGGTGCGTTTGCCTGAGAAGAGCTCAAAAGAGATGTCATAGTGGATGATAGCCAGCTCGGTGACGATATCTGCAATATGCACGGTTTCCGCTTCCACCCCTTTGAGGTGCTTTTTTCTGGCCGGAACATTGTAGAAAAGGTCCCAGACGGTGATGGTGGTGCCCACTGGTGAACCGACCTCTTTTGTTTCTACAATCTTGCCGCCCTCAGTGCGTTGGTAGGTGCCGGAGAGCGACCCTTTGGTCTTGGTTTTTACCTCGACGCTTGCCGAGACGCTGGCAATGCTGGCCAGGGCCTCGCCCCGAAAGCCCAAGGTGGCAATATTCTCCAGGTCTTTAGCTTCGCGAATCTTGGAGGTGGCGTGCTTTTGAAAGGCCAGGGGCAGATCCTGGGGATCGATGCCGCTTCCGTCATCGGTTATTTTTATGAAGCTCTTTCCGCCGTCCCCCAGCTCAATGAGCACCTTTCCGGCGCCGGCGTCTATGGAATTTTCCACCAGTTCCTTGACCACGGAAGCCGGTCGCTCGATGACCTCTCCGGCGGCGATCTTGTTGATGGTATCTGCATCTAGAAGTTTGATCTTATGCATCGGAATCTCTCGATTTCAAAGCGATTTTTCTCTGCTTGAATGAGTTTCTTGGGATGATGGAATCATTGCTCAGAGGGAATGTATCAATTCTGATTATTATTGATTGAATTACTTTTCTTTAGTACTTTGCATAGTTTTTGATATCTACATTCATGTGCATTTTTATAATCAGATTTGAATTTTTGTATATCTTCTTGGTTATTGCACATCCAATAATAGTAATAATACAGGTCATGCGCCTGGAACATTTTAAATATATCAAATTCTTCTCTTATATATCTGCAAATTTGATCCGGAAGTCCCTTTTTTATTATGCGACATTGGCCCGGTTTTATTTTTGGATTTCCATGCTCATTATCCAAATATGCTTTGACGTATGCTCCGCCGTATACCGCAGATTTGTCAACATTGGGAATTACTATTCTATCTTGATATTTGAATTCTCCATAAGATATAGATGTTGTAAGCATGAAATTATTTTCTAGCATTGTTTTATTTATTTCTTTTACTATATTTAACAATAATATCAGGTTGGCTTTGAGATCGCAATCAATTTGTGATTTATCATTAATATATAATATTCCACTATCTGAAACAAAGACCCCGCAAACTTTCTCGTTGTTTGGATTTTTAAGAATTCTATATCTTGTATTATATAAGAGATCTAAGGCTTCCCATGCCTTGCCGCCTTCTTCTTCCATCATTTTTTTAAAACCTGAAATGTCAAGAAATGCAACAAATGTATCCCCTTCAAAGCTCTTCATTTTCATATAGATCTCCTCTATATAAACAGGGGTTTTTCTCTATAAGAATGTTATGATACTACTTTTAAATTTTATCTTTGAATAGTAAAAAATACTAGGCAAAATCAGAGCAACAAAACAAGAACGGCGAAGAGAAGGGATCCAGTGCAAGATGAGAATTCTAACACCAATTACTTATAGATGATTTCAGAAATTTTATATTTATGACCTAAGAGGATTCCTATAAACCTACCTTCTTGATAATATTGAAAAGTATATATATATATATATTATTATTACTATTATATAGTATGGATTCTTTTACCACATGGGTACTGCAAGGACTTAGCCGAAAACAAGCTAAGACACGATTATCACAGATACCGGATCTGATCGACTGGATGCCAATCCGCCGAAGACTCGATGAAATGTATCACAATAAGGGCGAGAAGGTGGAAGGCCGAACTGCGATGTTATTCTGATGTTCAAGATTCTGATACTCCAACAGTGGTTTGGGTTGAACGATCTGGAAGTTGAGAGGCAAATGGCCGATCGCATATCATTTATGTCATTTCTTGGTTTTCCCAATCCGTCCCCAGATTCCAGGACGATATGGTTATTCAAAGAACGCATGGATGAGACCGGAATGGACAAAGTGGTCTGGGCAGAACTTCAAAGGCAGTTAGATGCTATGGGTTTGCAGGTCAAGCGCGGAACGATCCAAGATGCCACGTTTATCGAGGCAGATCATGGATCTTCAAAAAAACCACGTGGCGGTGAGGCTAAGACACGTCGCAGCAGAGATGGGACATGGGCTAAGAAAGGTGATGAAACCCATTTCGGTTACAAGCTGCATCAGAAGACAGATCTCGATTATTGTCTAATCCGCGAAATCGCCACTACCACTGCATCGCTGCATGATTGTCAGACAGATCTCTCAATTGAAGGCGAACCGGTTTTGAGAGATCGAGGATACTTTGGAGCAAAGGCCAAAGGAATCGATTTTACGATGAAGCGCAGGACGACCGATAAGCCATTGGAAGAGCTTGACAAGGAACGAAATCGATTGATCAGCAAACTGAGATCCCCAGGAGAACGCCCTCATGCGGTTATCAAGAGAGTTTTTAATTCTGGATGGGTTTTAGTTACTACAATTCGAAGAGTTAGCGTAAAAATGATATTACTGCATTTGCTTTTAACCTATATCCGCTCTGCACATTGAAAAAAGCGAACGTGATTTGAACATAGCGGATGCTATCGAAAAATTGACAAAATAAAGATAAAAATGGGGAGAATTTGGTAAGATTTCTTCTCATTGTGGCAATTGTGGCTCGTTTTAGGGGGATCTGTCGATTAAACCTGTGTAAATAGGAATCCTCTGTTGAAAGAAAAAATATAAATAACACAAAGACTGCAAGAAGTGACATCATGGTAGCGCATCCGTGAATGAAGCTGCGGGTCATCCAAGAGGGCCGCTGCTGAAACTAGAAAAAGCAAGCGACGATAAGAACATCAACCAAATGCTGCATTACGATCCGTTTAATCAGGGAGATGCAATTGATGAATGCTCAGCAAGCCAGTTTGTTCCAATTATTAAGTGTGCATAGGCAATTCGTTATCCCAATCTATCAACGTCCTTATAGTTGGAAAAAGAGACAGCGCGAGCAATTGTGGGAGGATATACTGAGAGTAGCGAAAGATCCCAAAATTCCAAGTCATTTCATAGGATCTCTAGTCTATATTCAAGGGAAGGATTCTTCTGAAGCGCAAGTCTCAGAGCTAATGGTAATAGACGGTCAACAACGCCTGATTACGGTGTCACTGCTCTTAGCCGCTCTCGCTAAAGCAATTCTCGCTAAAGCTATGGAGAATCCGAATAATCCCGATGGTTATTTGATCAAGAAAAGCGAAGAGATAAAAGAACTTTACCTATTCCATAAGTTTGAAGAAGATGATCTACATTACAGGGTTAAACCAACGGAGAGCGATAAGAAAACGTATTTCCTGCTAATGGATGGCGGCAAGATCGACCTCTCTGAATCAAGGCTTACCGAGAATTATGAATTTTTCGAAAAGAAAATTGGCGAAACCGGGATAGATTTGGTCAAACTCTACGAGGGTATCGGAAAGCTTATGATCGTTGATGTTAAACTTAAGCGCAATGAAGATGATCCTCAACGAATCTTCGAGAGCCTAAATTCTACGGGCCTAAATCTCTCCAAAGCTGATTTAATAAGAAACTTCGTCCTCATGGGCTTGGAGCCAGAAAAGCAAAAGGATCTTTATAAAACTTGGTCTCAAATGGAGCAAAATTTCTTCAATTCCAAGCAGTCAGGACATATTGACCGCTTTTTTAGGGATTACCTAACCATCAAGAAAAACGGAATTATCCCCACGTTTAGGGAAATATATTTCGTGTTCCAACGCTATTATGTCGATCGGTCAATAAACGAGGACATCAAGAATATTGTCGATGATATATATGAATATTCAAAATATTATATTTATTTACAGTCTACTTCAAAAGAAGATGATAAGGATGCTACTGCAAAGTCGATAAGGAGCATTTTAAATGATATCAAAGATTTGAAGGTTGATGTCGCGTACCCCTTCCTCATGGAAGTCTACAATGATTGTATCCAAGAATTGATTGGAAAAGGAGGGTTAATCGAGATACTAAAGCTCATAGAAAGCTATGTATTTCGCCGTGCTATTTGTGGTATCCCGACTCAAGGTCTTAATAGAATCTTTGCGACGCTAAGCAAGGAATTGGTTCGTGACAAGGAACATTATCTCGAAAGCTTCAAGGCGGCTTTGCTTCTCAAAGAGTCTTATAAACGTTTTCCCGGAAACGACGAATTCATGCGAGAATTGATCGTGAAGGATCTGTATCATTTCGATCGCAATTATTGGCTTGCTAAACTTGAAAATTACGAAGATGAGGTCGTAATTAATGTCAAAGAATTGACCGTTGAGCATATAATGCCGCAAAATCCTAATCTATCTGAAAACTGGATAAAAGAGCTTGGTAATAATTGGAAGGAAATTCAAGATCGTTACCTCCATACAATAGGCAATCTGACTCTATTGCCAAAAGAATTTCAACCGAAATATTCTGACCGTCCATTCTTGGAAAAGCGTGATATGGTAGATAAGGAAACCGGAAATGAAATCGGATATGCGCATAGCAAACTAAGACTAAATAAGGGGCTTGGAGACATAGAGCATTGGAATGAAAAAGAAATCGAGAATAGGGCAGCCAATCTTTCTAATCTTGCCGTAAAGGTATGGCCATATCCTCAGCTCTCAACAGAGATCCTGGCTAAATATGGGGAGAAAAAAAGATCGATTACGGAAGTGGAATCCACTCAGGAAGACTTCATAGTGGATGAAGATATAGATTGATATGAAACCTGATTAAAGGAGAGCCATCGCAGCATTCCTGGTGTTTTCATCCAGGTGGCTGATCTTATGCATCGGCCTCTCTTTCCTTTAGCCTCTTCTGATACTCCGCCAGCTTGCTGTGCGCATCGCGAGGAGTCATGCAATCAAGATCCAATCGTTGGATCTCTTCCGCGACCGGGTCGGTAAGTATCTGCTTTTCCTGCAAGATCGCCTCCCCGTCTGGCTGGTCAAAGAAGATCAACTGGGTGAACTTCGAGGACTTTCTGCTTCTTTTCGAGCCTGACAGTGGATCTATCACCGCATCTTTCTCGATCTCCTTCAGAATCTGGTCCGCCCGCCGGGTCACGGACTCGGGCACGCCGGCCAGGCGGGCCACATGCACGCCGTAGCTCTTGTCTGTGGCTCCCGGTACCACGGTTCTAAGGAAGGTGATGTTTCCCTTCTCTTCTTTTACGGCGATGCTGTAGTTTCTCACTCCGGGCAGGATGCCTTCCAACTGCGTCAGTTGATGGTAGTGGGTAGCAAAGACAGATTTGCATTTGATGTTGCTGTGCAGATACTCAGATATTGCCCAGGCTAAAGAGAGTCCGTCAAAGGTGCTGGTGCCGCGCCCCACCTCGTCGAGCAAGACCAGGCTGTCCCTGGTGGCCGCAGCCAGGATGGTGGCGATCTCCGTCATCTCCACCATGAAGGTGCTCTGGCCGGCTGATAGATCATCGTAAGCTCCCACCCGGGTGAAGATGCGGTCCACCAGAGAGAGAGAGGCATAGGCAGCCGGCACAAAGGAGCCTGCCTGGGCCATGATGGCGCAGAGCGCGATTTGGCGCATGAAGGTGGATTTTCCGGCCATGTTGGGGCCGGTGAGAATGATGAACCGGTTATGATCATTATCCAGGAGCACATCGTTGGGCACAAAGCCGCCTCGCATAGCCTTGTCCAGGACGGGGTGCTTTGCGCCGCGCAGGAACAGCCTGCCTTCGCCGTTGAACTGTGGTCTCACCAGGCCGCTTTCCGCAGCAACATTGGCAAGAGCCACAAGTACATCCAGCTTTGCCAGAGCCGCGGCTCTCTCCTGAACGGTGCGGGCCTCGGCGGCTATCTTTTTGCACAGGCCGGCAAAGATCTCCTGCTCGAGAGATATGGACCTCTCCTGGGCCGACAGAACCTTGGATTCCATCTCTTTTAGCTCTGGGGTGATGAAGCGCTCGGCGTTTGCCAGGGTCTGCTTGCGGATGTAATCCTGCGGCACAAGATGCAGGTTGGCTCGGGAGATCTCCAGATAATAGCCGAAGACGTTGTTGTAAGATATCTTGAGGGACTTGATGCCGGTCTTCTCTCGCTCTGAACTTTCCAGGCGGGCCATCCAGCCCCGCCCGTCCCGTAAGAGGGAGCGAAGCTCGTCGATCTCGGTGTTAAAGCCGTCTTTGATCACGCCCCCGTCTCTCAGGTGGGTGGGCGGATCTTCAACTATCGATCTTTCCAGGAGAGAGACAATCTCCTCACAGGGCTCAAGCAGGCTTTGCAGCTCGACCAAATAGGGAGCGGCGGCATTTTCCAGGATCCCTTGCATTCTGGGCAGCCTTTCAATGGTGCTTTTCAGTACCACCAGCTCTTTGGGACTGGCACAGCCGCAGGAGACCCGGCTCATTAGCCTCTCCAGATCACACACGCCCTTCAGCTCTTCGGTCAGGCTTTCCCGCAGTACGGAATTATTGTTCAGCTCTTCTACTGCAAAATGCCTTCTGGTAATCGCTTCCTCTGAAAGCAGTGGCATCTGAATCCAGCGGGCCAGGGTGCGTGCGCCCATGGCCGTCTTTGTCCGGGACAGGAACTCCAGGAGCGTTCCCCGCCTGGAGCGGTCCCGGATGTTCCTCAAGATCTCTAAATTTCGCAGGGTGACTTCGTCCAAAACCATGAACTCGGCGGCGCTGTAGATACGAATGTCATGCAGGTGTCCCAGTGCGTCGAAGTGCGCGGCGTGCAGATAGGTGAGAATGGCTCCACAGGCGCGCGCTGAAAGGGGCTTGTCGGCCAGGTGCTGCTGCTCCCTCCAGTCGGGGCCAAAGCGATTCACCAGGGCCGCGGATGTGCTCTCCACTGAGAAGGCAGCCTCATCCAGGATCTGCAGGCTGCTGCCCTGCCAGTCAATCGGAAAGGGCGCAATGCACTCCGCCGGTCGAAACTTGGCCAGCTCCGAGGAGAGCCTTTCCCCGGCAATCTCCGTGGTCAGGAACTCTCCCGTGGAGACGTCCACAAAAGCCAGGCCCATCCTGCCTCCCTCTTGCACCACGGAGGCGAGAAAATTGTTGCAGGACTCGTCGAGCAATGCCGGCTCAATGATGGTGCCTGGTGTCACCACGCGAGTGATCTCCCTTTTCACCAGACCCTTTGCCAGCTTGGGGTCTTCCACCTGATCGCAGATGGCCACCTTGTGCCCGGCCCGGATGAGCTTGGCCAGGTAGACCTCCAGGGCATGGTAGGGCACACCCGCCAGAGGAATCTTGTTGCCCTCATCGTCCTTTTGGCGGGAGGTAAGGGTGATGTTCAGGTCGCGGGCGACGATTACGGCATCCTCGGCAAAGGTCTCGTAAAAGTCGCCCACCCGGAATAGCAGCAATGTATCCGGGTACAGCTTTTTTTCCCGGTAATACTGCTCCATGAGGGGAGAGAGCTTGGACATAATCTTCTCATGCTCGGGCTTCACGTCTCATATCGCTTTCGGTGCGTGCTTGCCGTCTCTTTCCCGTGCCTTACGATTTCCAACCACAATAATAAAATAGATATACAAGTGCCGGTTTCCCGGTACTTGATTTCCCCTAAGCCGTCTTCTCGCCCTCGGCGCTTCCCGTCCAGGAGTCGCCGCTGGTGGAAAATGCCTGGTACTCTCCGGTGGCATAGTCTCCGCTCAGATTGAGATTGAGCTTGTATTGGACGATGGGATTAGAAGTGACCAGCTTCAGCTCCAGGGTTGCATCGGCAACTGCTCCCGATACCGTCACATCCCGGGTGTTGTTGTCCTCTTTGATCTTGCCGGCTCCAAAGACATCATTTCCCTTCTGGAAGATGGCCAGGTTCAGCTCCCTCTCAACGCTGTCGTTCAGGGTAAAATACCAGCTTCCGCCCGCGGTCGCTACTTCTAGCTTTGCGGGGGGCAGCTCAGTATCTGTGGCATTGGATGTGTTAGCGGCTGGTGCGATCTCTTCGCTGGACGCCTCCGCCTGAGTTCTGGATGACTTGGCGCTGTCACCGCCACCTGTGAGAGTGCTGGGCATGGTCCAGTCCAGTGAGCTCTTGTTTTTATCGAGATCTCTTTGTGCCTGGGGTGTTGCTGCAAAGCCGGACGGATTCTTATATACTGTTACCCCTTCAGCGCTTATCATTTCATCTGCGTTATAACTAGGATTACTCCAATCGACGCAAAAAGCCGTCACAGCCAGGAAGGCAATGAAAAGCAATGATGATAATATTAGAATTTTAAATCTCATGACATATCGACCTTCTTAGGAATGGTTTTTCTAGTCCTCATGAATGGATGCTTTCCGGTCGTATTGACCTGGCATATGTTCAATTCTGTCGCCATTCGCATTGCCATGCAATTTATTAGTTGATAAGCTTAATGGTTATACGACAAACAACGTTTATTACTAATATAAAAATTTATAAATTAATTAATCTTTCCCATGGCGATTCCCTTCCAGGGCACATATCTAACACTGTAGCCATGATAGTCGCCGGACAGGGATTTGCCGTTCATGGTAAGAGAAAGATGAAAGAGCGTTAGGTCGTCGGAGAGGACGTCTAAATTCAGCTTGTTCCCGGTGACGGTCCCGGTTGCCGTGGCGTTTTGAAGGCTGCTTCCCATGGTAATAGTCCCCTTGCCGAATACGACATCATTAGACTGGTACATCTGCAAAGCGACAGATCGCTCCAGGCTGTCAATCAGATTCAAGCTCCAGGTACTGGTGGGGCTGAGCAGCCTCGCCTTGGGCTGGGAGGGCTGCGAGTCTGCAATAGAGCCGGGCAGATTCTTTCCCGTTATCACCGGCGTGGCATTGCCTAACTGGTCTTGCTGGCCGGGGCTGAAGATCTCATCCCCCATGGTCTTTTTTATGTCCTGCATTGGATTCAAAGGATCATCTTGTGCAACAGCCCAGGCTGCCAGGAAAATGAGAATCAAAATGCCGATCAGAGATTTGATATTAGTATATTTCATTTTTTTAGCCTCCCATTAAGTCCGATAATATCTGAAAATAATAGTGCAGAGAATGCACCTGCAAAAAAACAGAAAAAATAAAACAGAGAGAGTTGATCATTAGATCTAATGCAAGCTCATTCAGAGCTTGCCTTTTGCACCTCGATCTTCTCTCCGGTCTTCATGCGCTTGATGATGCGTTTGGCCATCTCCGAGGACTTGGCCACCCGGATATCTCCTCGGCGGCCCACGGTGGCCGTGAAGATCGGCTCCTCGCCAACGTATACCTCCACCGACTCTCCGGCCATGCCTTCCAGCCAGATGATGAGATGCTTGGCCGTCTCCTCCACCTTGGGCGTTGCCAGGGCCGGCGCATCCTGAGTGCGCACGTCGATGTGCAGTCCCAGGTTCTTCTCGATCTGATCGATGTTCTTGCCGGCCTTGCCTATCACTCTTGCCGCCTCATCCTGGGGGACGTGGATGACTGCCGATGAGTCGGTGAGCATCTCCACCTGGAAGGGACCATGCACATGATGCGCTATCTCCTTCTCAATCTCGCGACTGGCCAGTCTCCAGGATGGAGAGGGCTTGCGACTCTCCTTGGACACGGGCATGACCACAATCTGCTCGCCATAGGAGTATAGCTCATACTCCGCCTGACCCGTCTCAAAGTCCTTGACCACAATCACCGGCCGGGCCAGGTCCGCTTCCACCATGCCGGCGGGAACCTTGACCACGAACTCTACATCCAGGACATGGGTGACCTCGCCCTTCTCGATGAAGACCACCGTGTCTACCACCTGGGGAATCATGCCCATGTCCACGCGACCGAGAAGACGTTGCAAGGCATCGATGGGCTTATTGGCATGCACCACACCTATCATACCCACGCCCGCCAGGCGCATATCTGCGAAGACCTGGAAGTCGCGCGTCTTTCGGACCTCATCGTAGATGGTGTAGTCAGGCCTGACCAAGAGCAAAATATCAGCCGAGGCTTCCATGCTGCCTTCCAGCGGCCCGTACTGAGTGATCTCCGGGGGAACTTGCAGATCGCGAGGCGACTCCAGGGTCTTGACCACATAGTTGCAGCTTAAGAGATACTCGGCAACTCCGGCGGCAAAGGTGGACTTTCCCGATCCAGGCGGACCGGCGATGAGAATGCCTCTCTGACTCTCCTTCAGCCTCTCTTTTAGCATGCTGCTATGCCGGTAAGAGTCAAAGCTCACCTTGGCCACGGGTCGCACGGCCGTTATCTCCAGACCGTCCGAGAACGGGGGCTTGGCTATGGCGATTCTCATGGGCCCTATCTGAATTACGGCGGCACCAATCTTCTCCATCTCCACATAGCCTTCCGGATCAGCCTTGGCCCTTTCGAAGATCTCGCGAGAGAGGTCTCTTAGCTCCCTTTCCGATAGCGGCCTCTCTCCTATTCGAACCAGGGAAAAGTCTCCCACGCGGCCTCGTTTGGCCATGGGGATAGCACCTTCTTTGAGATGCACGGAGAGGGTATCCTCTGTGAAGTATTTCTCCAGGGATAAGGGCTTGATAGGCTCGCGTTGCGGCCGGACATACTCCACGTCCAAGCCCATGGCCTCAGCCACCCGGAACTGAACCTGATCGCTGGTAAGGAAGGAGGCGCCCAGTTCCAGGGCTACATCCCGAATCATAGCGTCTATTTCACCCCCGCCGGCGAGCTTGATCTGGTCTAAGTTGGGCCTGATGCCCACGTATTCCAGCTCGATCTTGCCCGTCTTGGCGAGTTCAGAGAGCTTCCTTAGCTCCTCCAATCCCCTAAGACCAATATCTCGCCCGTGGTTGGCCTGAGCCTCCAGCTCGGCAACCACAGCTTCAGGTACAACGATCCTGCGGCCCTGCAGCTCACCGGCTTTGATCTTGGCAGAGACTCTGCCATCAATTACCACGCTGGTATCTGGCACTAACGGTTGCGCCATTGTCGAAAACATCCTTTAATCATCAATTATCATCTAGAAATAAAGCTAGAGATAGACTATATCCATCTTTCGCTTTTCAGCTATCCATTCCAGCACGTAGTCAATGTCCAGTTGTCTTCTGGTCTGCAGACTGGATTGTACCACCATGATGGGACTGCTCTTCATAGCCTCGGATATCTTCTGGGAGGCCACTGCCCCAAATCCGGGATCTAGCCTTCTTAAGATGTGGAGCTTTATGTCGCTGCAGGCAAAGCCTTCATCGGTTCTATGTCCCAGTTCGATGCAGGCTTTTCCCTGCGAGGATTGCAGCCGAAAGGCCACGCTGTAGCTGGCAAATTTGCTTCGATCATAGAGCTTTCTCTCCTGGAAAGCAGGCCGCAGATCTTCTTCCATTATGACCGTGCCTAAAGTTATCAGATCCTGGGTAGCCACAGAGGAGTATTGGGGGCAGCCGGCCAGCTTAGAAGTCGGGAGGTTTTTTAAGGACGCATCCTTGGCATGGCAGTATTCGCTGTCATCTACCGCCCAGAAATCCCGGCTCAAAGGGAATGTGGCCGTTGCATAATTGTCGCAGCTTTTGCACTTCATCCCTATGACAACTTCCTTATTCAGGAACGGCGCGATGCCCTCTAAGATGACCAGAGCATCTGCGACGCGAAAGTCTGCTGCCTCTCCAAGGAACTTCCTGGCTTCTCGGACCGCAAAGAGTATTTCATTCCTGTTATCCATAGGCTATCCTCATACGCCGGAGCCATTTTGCCCAGGCGGCATGAACTGGGGTATAAGAAGAGCATCATACATAAGAACTTGCCGTGGCTCCGAAAGAGATATATTTACTCATCACTTTTCCGCGGAGAAGAGTAGATCAGCCCGCTAATAATTGGAGGTCAGCCCTTGAAAGAAATACGCTTACATGGTCGTGGCGGTCAGGGATCTGTCACTGCAGCCGAAATGATAGCCGTTGCGGCTTTTGAGGACAAAAGGTTCTCTCAGGCATTTCCGGCCTTCGGAGTAGAACGGAGAGGTGCGCCGGTAATGGCCTTTGCCAGAATTGCCGACCAGCCCATCAGGATCAGAAGTCAGATCTATGAGCCGGATTACGTCATTGTGCAGGATGTAACCTTGCTCGATGTGGTGGATGTGGCAGCAGGACTTAAACCGACCGGGAAGATAATAATAAACACCGACCGGCCCCGGGAGGCGCTCAAGCTTAAAACAGATGCAAAGGTCATCACTATCGACGCTACCAAGATCGCTATGGAGATCCTAAAGCGGCCTATTGTCAACACCACCATGCTGGGAGCATTTTGCGGAGCCTGCAAAGAGGTGGGTCTGGAGAGCATGAACAAAGCTATTTCGGAACGCTTTAAAGGGGAGTTAGGCAAGAAGAACCTGCTTGCCATCAAAGCCGCCTTCGAGAGGGTATCTTAATGGCAATTAAAGCAGGGAGTTTAGTAGAGGCGTGCAGCACCCGCATGACAAAGACCGGTGCCTGGCGTACGTTCGTGCCTGTATTCGATCATGAGAAATGCATAAAATGCAGCCTTTGCGAGATTTACTGCCCCGAGGGCTGCATCCGCCAGGAAGAAGGGCTCTTTGTCCCTGACCTGGACTACTGCAAAGGCTGCAGCGTGTGCGCCAACGAGTGCCCACGCATGGCGGTACAAATGGTCTTGGAGGAGAAGTGATGAGCGAGAAGACTGCTAATATGAAGGTGGTAGAGGGCTCTTATGCGGTGGCCCACGCGGTCATGTGCTGCCGGCCGGATGTGATCTCTGCCTATCCCATAACGCCTCAGACTCACATCGTGGAGAACCTCTCCCAGATGGTGGCGGATGGTGAGCTTGACAGCGAATTTTTGACGGTGGATTCCGAGTTCTCAGCCCTGTCCGTTTTGATCGGCTCCAGCGCCTGCGGTGCCAGAAGCTACTCCTCGACCACGAGCCAAGGCCTGGCCCTGATGTATGAGGTTTTGTACAACGTTTCCGGCATGAGGCTGCCCATAGTCATGAACGTCGCCAACCGGGCCTTGGGCGCGCCGCTCAACATCTGGAACGATCAGCAGGATTCAGTGGGCGCTCGCGATGTGGGGTGGCTGCAAATTTACGTGGAGGATGTCCAGGAGGCAGTGGACGCCACGCTGCAGGCCTACAAGATCGCCGAGGATGCAGAGATTCGAACCCCCATCATGGTCTGCATGGACGGCTTTATCTTGACGCACGTCTATGAGCCGGTAGAGCTTTTAGACAAGGAAAAGGCCAGGGAGTTTCTGCCCGCCTACCAGCCGGCCGATATCCTGGATCCGGCCCACCCCAAGACCTTTGGAGCCTTCGCCGATCCCTCCACTTATACGGAGTTTCGCTACCAGCAGTTCGAGGCTCAGCTAAAGGCTCTGGACAAGATTGAAAAGGTTGCTCGCGAGTTCGAGGAGACCTTTGGAAGGTATTATGGTGGGCTCATCGACAGCTACCAGGCCGAGGACGCCGAGATAGTAATAGTTACCTTGGGCTCGGTCATCGGCACCATCAAGGACGCCATAGATGCCATGCGGTCCGAAGGCAAGAAAGTCGGCCTGGTCAAGGTGCGAAGCTACCGGCCCTTCCCGGTGCAAGCTCTGCGTAAAGCTCTGAAAGACGCCAGCGTAATCGCGGTTATAGAGAAAGACGTTGCCATCGGAAGCGAAGCCGGTCTGGTGACAGACCTGAAGGCGGCCTTCTACAACAGCAATATCCGTATACCTATCATCGGCTTTACGGCGGGCCTTGGTGGCCGGGACATCACTGTTAAGGATATCCGCAAGATCGTAGATAAGGCAGAGACTGCCCGCAAGGGAATAGAATTCGAGTTCGAGTTCCTGAATCTCCGGATGGAGATCCTTTAGGAGGCTAAAAGAATGGAAAAATCTTTGCTGGCACCAGGACACAGGGCCTGTGCAGGATGCGCTATGCCTACTACTATCAGGCTGGTTTTAGATGCCGCCGGACCCAACACCATCGTGGTCTCGCCCACGAGCTGCCTGGAGGTTACTACCACTCCCTTCCCGGAAAGCGCCTGGTGTGTTCCCTGGATTCACTCATTATTCGAGAATGCGGCAGCAGTAGCTTCCGGCGTTGAGGTCATGCAAAAGCGCAAGGGGTTGGACACCAACGTGGTCATCATTGGTGGAGACGGCAGCACCTTCGATATCGGTATGGGTTCCAATTCGGGCATGTTCGAGCGTGGCCATAAGATTCTCTATGTCTGCTACGACAACGAGGCCTACATGAATACGGGAGTGCAGAGAAGCGGCTCTACGCCCTTTTGCGCGCATACCACCACGACGCCGTCGGGCAGCCAGAGCCAGGGCAATCCCAGGCCCAAGAAGGACATGCCGGCCATCGCCTTGGCCCACAAGGTTCCCTACGTGGCTACCGCTTCCGTGGCCTATCCTGTGGACCTGAGACGAAAGGTCAAGAAGGCTTTGCAGGTGAATGGGCCATCCTATATTCAGGTCAATGCGCCCTGCATCACCGGCTGGACCTTTGAAGCCGGACTCATGGTCGAGCTGGCGCGTCTGGCTGTGGAGACCAGTCTGTGGCCGCTCCTGGAATATGAGAACGGAGAGCTGACGGGCGTCAAAAAGGTGCGCCGGCCTAAGTTGGTTGAGGAGTACCTCAAGCTGCAGGGCCGCTACAAGCACCTCTTCAAGAAAGCGGAATGTGCGGATATGCTTGGCCAGATCCAGGCCATGGCGGATGCGAATATCGCCAAGTACAAGCTGGTTGACTGAAAATGTATGTGGGCCGAATAGTAATAGTAGGCCATAGCCAAGGAAGGAGCTTTGTCGCCTACAGAGTCTCCTCCCGCTCTTTTCCCAACCGGAGGGCCGAGGTGCGTGGCCAGAGCATCATGGTATCGCCCCTGGACAGTGCCGACTTAGCCAAAAATCCTTACATCGCCTACAACTGCATTCGCGTCGGCAGCAATATCGCAGGCGACGTTGCGGTTGTAAGCAATGGCACTCATACCGATATGATCCTGGAGAGAATCCAGGATGGTCAGCGGCCAATGGATGCCATGGCTCTGAGTCTCGTGGCTTACGGCTATGAGAGGGACGAGCTTGACACCCCGCGCATAGCCGGCGCGGTGCGAGGAGATCGATGCTGGCTGGGCATTGCCAAGAGGGATGAGCTTCGAATTAGGGAGTTTCATCTGGAGGGGTCCCAAGCCTTTCTGGTCGCGACATATGAGAAGACCGATTTTGAGGCCGCTGCCCTGGGGGGCGGCAGTGCCGGTGAGATTGCCCGCCTGGCGTTTGATCTGCCCCTAGAGAGGCCGGTCTGCGCGGCGGCGGCCTTTGCCTTGCCGGATGGGCAAGGCAGCGGATATGAACTGGCGGTTTACAATCCGTTGTAGTGGATTTAGGAAGGACGGGGCGCAGGGGCAGAGAATCCTCGCCTCTTCAGAGGTGGGATGAATCGTGCCCCGCTGTTATTTCCTGTGGACCAGCAACTATATTAGGTAATGACGCCGATTAAATGATAATGCCTAAAGTGTTTCGTTATAGATTGAAGCCCACAAAGTCGCAGGTTGCAATATTTAACAGGCAACTTGACCTATGCAGGTGGACCTATAATCAGACACTTGCTTTGCGGAAGAACGCCTGGGAGAGTGAAGATCGATCCATAAGCTACTTTGAATCTAAGAGAATGCTTCCCATCTGGAAAGAATCCAAACCAGAGCTATCGGAAGTCTAT
>JAPKXZ010000024.1 GCA_026394555.1 Methanothrix sp. | reverse complement strand
GATTGAAATCTATTCTGATTCTAATGATGCTCTTAAAAAATAAGGGTTATGTGCCCGCAGGGAGCACATAATCTACGGCTTTACTTCTTGGGTGGCCAGAAATCCTTCATCCAGCCGATGATGCGTCCGGAGTCTTCTGGGCCGACCATGATCTTGGTCTTGCCTGCGAAGAGGTCCTCCAATTCGCCGGAGAACTTGGCAGCCATTCCGGGCAGAACCATGGCAGGATACTTCTGGTCCTCCCACTTGAAGGCAGCCTCGTTGAAGGAATCCAGGATCTTGGTCGGGCTTAGCTGGCCGCCGGCCACAGACGCCTGCACGCCGATTCCGTCGGTATTGATGGCAATGATGTAGGCATCGATACCATTGGAGGCGATATCCGACTCTACTGTGTAGTAGGTCAGGGCAAAGTTCGTGGTCAAGAAGACCGGGGACTCAGGCCCTGGCTTGCCAACCTTGTAGATGCCGGGCTTGACCTGCACGGGCGTCCTCGGATCGGTGTAGATGTTGAAGCGCAGATGCATATCCGGCATCATGCTGTGAGCCTCAAGCGAGTGCTTGATCATAATGGCTCCGCCGCGAATGGTGAAGGCAGCGGTGAGCACAGACTCCCAGTAGGAAGCTCGAACTGGATCATCCGTGGTCAGCCAGGCGTTGATGGGCAGGACCATGACTGGATAGGCGATATCCCTCTGAGCCTCTTCCACAGCCGCTCTGCGGAGGTTGATGAAGTTGAGCAGGGTCTGCTGCAGCAATTTGCCGTTGGGTGCAGTGCCTGGGTCTAAGATGAGATCGGTGAGGCCCATGCCGGCAAAGGTGACGGCCATGGACTTCAAGCCATCCAGATCGAAGGGCACGCTGAGGGTCACTGGCACCTTATAGTCAAAGGCGAGCTGAGCGACCTCCTTCCAGTTGTCCTTGTTGGCGGCGTAGATGAGGGGATTGACCTTGGCGGCGACCTCAAGTCCAGCCTTAAGAACGGCGGGATTAAAGGAGCAGAGGATGAGCGGGAAGTCCGAATTGGCCATGACCGTCTTGACACAGGCGGCGAACTTAGCCGGGTCGTCACTCACAGAGCGGACTGCAATCATCTCTACGTTTTGCCACTTGCCGATGTAGAACTTGCGCCAGGTAGAGATCTTCTTGACGCGCTCTACTAGCTTGGCCTCATCCATGTTGTCGGCTACATCGTAGGCAAATGGCGGCTTGTTGAAGAAGGTCATCTGGTGACGGTACATGATGTCCTCGCCGCCAACCTTGACCTGCTTTTCTCCGACGCCAATGTGTATCATCTTAAGCTCAGGAGCGACGATGCTCCTCAGAGTCTCAAGCTTCTTGGCGTACTTCTTCTCATCTACCAGTGGAGTGCACTCCTCTACCTTCCTGGTCCTGGAGATCAGGCCAGCGGCATAGGCCATGCAGGTCTCCTCTCCGCACTTCTTACAGTTGGTCTGTGGAAGCTGCTTGTAAAGGTTAAGCGGGCTAGTTTCCTTCATTGTCTCTCACACCCCCATCTTGAGCCAGGCGGCAGTATCGGGCGTCTTAGCCTCAATTCTTCCCATCAGGGACTGAGTGATCTCATGCACATAGGCAACAGCCGTTGGGTGCATCATCATGAAGATGTCCACACCGGCCATGGCCAGAGAGTATCCGGTCAAAATCTCCCAGATTGGGCCTCTAAGCATGCGGTCTCCCCAGTCGGAATCGTCCTTGTTGGGTGAGCGGACCATCCAGGACTCTCTGACACCCCAGGCGTTGGTGGTGCCGGAGGACATGGGGAAGGTCAGCTCTTCGTCGCCCTTCAGAGCGCCGAGGCGAATTCTCTCCATGTTGGAGTAGGCGAAGTCCAGGCCGTAAGCGAGCGCGGCTGTGGTTGGGTCCATGACAATGGACTCGCGGGGAACGCCGGCGACCTTCATGAGCTTCCGATTCAGCTCCTTCTGAGAGTTGATCTCAAGCTGTGTCCAGGCCAGGCACACATGTCCGTTGTCCACACAGGCCTTGCCGATCTTCTCCCAATCCATGTTCAGGTTGGCAGAAGCGATGAGAACGCGCTCGCCCTGGGCAGCCTCTGCCGCCTTGGAGAGCACTATTGGGTCCTTGGTGGGGTTGCCGGATCCGCCGATACAGATTGGCACATCCACAGCTTGAAGAACCTCTTCCACCGTCTTGACTGCCTCTTGAGCAGAGGTGTCCTTGAGGAGCGGATCAGTGCTGATCAGGTGAACGGTGACCATGTCGGCGCCGTACTTCTTGACGGCCTTCTTGGCCCACTCGCCGGGACTGTTGATGACGTCCTCATAGTGCACCTTGACGGCCTTGGCCATGCCGATGGGCATGTCGAAGACGTCCATGGTGATCTTGGGGGCATGAGGCATGGCTGCATCCGGGAAGAAAGGCATAGCCTTCTCGCCGCCCAGCTTGACCACATGACCGCGGCTTCCGCCGTTTGCTTTGGTAGCGCCCAGTGTGACCTCCTGAATGGTGTTCCTCCAGGTCTTGTCTACGCCGACGGCAAACTTGGCGCTCGCCAAGGTTGATGCCACCCTAAAGGCCGGCACAGCCGCCGCCGCCGCCGCCAGATCCTTAGGAGCCGGAGAAATTGCCTGCGCGATAGCTACCGGCTGGAGCAGATTCTCTACGGGATAGCCTACCGCCTTGGCGAAGTTCATAAGCTGCATGGCGATCTTGGCCGCCTCTTGTCCGAAATAGTATGCAAACAGGGGGCCTACGCCGCCCGCACCTGCATCTATTTCTATCTCTACATCACCCTCGATCTTTAATCCCTCGAGGGATTGAACATTCATTTCTGCTAATGTCTTATTAAGGTCAGATAAAGAGATCTTCTCTGCCATTCAAATCACCCTCACAGGCCCAGTTTCCCGACGATCTGCGTCATTTCTTGTACTGCAGGCGATTCATCGGGAAGGCCCATCAATGGATCTCCCACTAAATCGAATTTGGCTAAGCTTTCATCATAGGGGATAGTGCCGATAACCAACAGGTCGATGCCTTTAGCATTCTCAAGAACCTTATCCTTGCTTCCCGCGGTGACCTTGTTGACGATCACATAGAGATTTTTATACTGCAGCTCGATCTCGCGGGCAGTGTCACGTATGCGCTCGCCCGTGGTAAGCCCTCTTCTGGACTCATCCGTCACAACGATTAGATCGTCGAGGTCGGGAATGGTCTTCCTGCTGAAATGCTCCAGGCCCGCCGGCGTGTCAATGATGATCAGATCGTAGTTGGCCGTGGTCTTATCCATAACGGCGCGCAGAAGATTGTTGACAAAACAGTAACACCCAGATCCTTCCGGCTTGCCCATGACAAGAAGATCATAGCCCTCCTCCTCCAAGAGAATCTCGAAGAGCTTGGCCTCAAGAAGCGCCTGCTTGTCAGTATCCGGTGAAGCTGTGAACCGGGACTGCTGCACGAACTCCCTCATGTCTCCGATGGTCTTTCCCGCCTTTGCGCCCAGCGCATCAGCCAGGTTGGCATCAGGATCCGCATCGATCGCAAGTATTCGGTATTTTTTTCCGGAATTCTTTACAAGATATCTAATAAGCATCGCGGTCACGGCTGTCTTGCCGGTGCCGCCCTTACCGGTTACCGCTATTACTTTCCCCAATGTCTAGCCTTCCCTTATTTTTTCCTTATGATAACTTCCGCTACGTGGATGGATGCGCCTCTTAGCTCAATGGTCATTCCACCCGATGATGCTGCTGGCATAGCGAAAGCCGGAGCTGCTGCTGCGCCTGCTGCTGCCGCAGGTGCGGCTGCGGCTGGAGCTGCTTCTTTTTTCTTAAGCTTAAGCTGCATAATATCTCCCTCACTTTATACTTATACGATAGCACTCGCCTCGCAAAATCTGCCTCTCCCAAAAAAGGGGATAGGCAGACTCTACTTAGCGAGTACTACCTTGTCTATGCTGATCTTGGCATCCTTGAGTATCAGCTTAATGCCGCCGGCGCTGCCGGACATGGAAAAAGCTGGTGCTGCTGCCCCTGCTGCGGCGGCCGGTGCGGCTGCGGGAGCCGCGGCGGCCGGTGTCTTTGGCTTGAGTTTTAACTGCATAGATTTTCACCCTCTTTGATATTTACTCATTCGCAAATTTAGCTCACTCGAGAACGCCATCAGCCTGCAGAGCCTCAACGACCTGCATGAACTGGTTTTCGGAGAGCGCCATCTCGGACTTGACGGTATCAATATTGATGTCTCCGCCCGTCTTCTCGATATAGGCCAGAACCTTCTCTTTGATCTCGTCGGAAATATCTTCCAGAACCCAGCCCTCGGTGATCTTCTTGCCGTCTACTTTCCTGGTGACGCCGTTAACAACGGGGTGGTCGACCTTGAGCAGGAAGGACTTGAGAGCGGCGATATCCTTGGCATCGTCTTCAGTGGCGATCTTGGCCATCATGTCCTCATCGATGCCTGCCTTTACTCTTTCCTTGAGGCCTTTGGACATCCAGGCGATCCTTCTCCAGCCGCCGTCGGCCTGAAGGAACTTGGGGGAGAGGTAGTAGAGAATGCCCATTCCCAGGAATCCTACAACCTGCTTGCCGCCGCCGGTCTGTCCTGCCATGGTGGAAAAGGGAAGGCCGTTGGGGGTTGCGCCCTTGAAGTCACGGTCGGCTAGACCGATGCCGTCAACCTCGGGCATGTAGAAGCCGATGGTCTCGAAGCAGCCACAGGAGGTGTGGGGTGCATCAAAGAACGTGTACAGCAACATCCTGCTGTATTCGCCACCGGACCTCTTGGAGGCCATCTCGTTGATGGCTTCGTACTCGCCGGAAACTGCGTCCATTGCCGTTCCCTTGGGTATGGGGAACTGGGGACCCTCTGGGTCTACCTTGGCAGCAGCGCGTCCATCGAACCAGGTGATAGCTCCGCACAGAGATGGCCTGTCCGGGGTAACCACGCAGGCGCTGGTGGGTGCGAAGGCCTGACAGAGTGTGCAGCCGTAGAAGACATCTACGTCCTCATCGTGCAGTCCCTTGGCGCGCTCGTCACGAGTCTTGTAGACGGCCATGGCCTTGGCCAGCTCTTCCTTGACCTTGGCGGGGTCGGTGATAATGGTGATCTCCATCTTCTCGATGAAGGGCATCTCGGCCTTGTACAGATCGATGATGGGAGTAAAGATCTCTTTCCAGGAGGTTACACCCTTCTTGGCCAGGCTCTTGCCTACTCTCATCCAGATATCGTATCTCTGGTTGAGATGCATGAGACCGCTGATGTAGGAAAGCAGGGCGTGGTTGCGCCTCTCAATGATGGACTCCAGATCCTTCTCGATCTTTTCGCCGCCGACCTTGAATATCATGCCGAAGGGAATGGTGGAGCCTTCCTTGATATCCTTGAGCTCAGGACCGATGACAGTAACCCTTCCATCCTGTATTTCATCCATGGGTGCCGACAGGGACAGCTCGAATCCGTCTGCCTTGGGGCCGCCCAGCTCTACCCATAGATCGTCCTTTCTGATTCTCTCGCCCTCATACATAGGGGATATATCCAACTTTATGTCTGCCATTAATACACCTCTTCTGTTTATGAGATAAACTTTATTTCTGCATTGCTGCGATTACTTCGTCCACGGCGGCGTGGTAGTCGTCGGGGATGAAGGCCATGTTGCCAAAGGTCATATTCGCGTTGATGTGATAGTACCGGTCAACGGATATGCGCTTGATGTCCCGGTTGAAGTTCTTGAGAGTTGCGAACATGGCGTTGGCGAATTTGTAGAAGATGCCCATAAAGATAACGGCATCGTACTGTCCCTGTCCATCCAGGCCCTTCCAGTCGGGGAAGCGCAGGTTGTTGGTCAGGGGGTGCAGGCCGATCTGGTAGACGTTCTCCAGATAGCCTCTATCTACAAAGCCCTTCACGGAATGCGCCGTGGCGGCGATGGGAATTCCCATCTTGCCCATCTCGATAATCTTATCGAACATGATGGGATCGTCAAAGAGCTCTGCTCCCACAACGAGCAGAGGCCTCTTGGCCTTCTTGATTATAGCGCCCATAACCTTCGGCATGTAGCACTTGGCCTGCTCCGGTCCGGGGACCTGGGCCATCTCAAAGGGAATGGGGTTCTTGGTGGTGTCAATGCCCTTCTTAACTTCTGCTGCCATTTTTATCTCCTCCTTGCCCTCACTTCTTGGTCCTGATCTTGCGCGGGAGGTTGGTCGGATCGAAGCTCACATCAGCGGGCCGCAGTGGTCCGGTGAGGATCTTCTTGGCCTTCCAGTCGATCGTCCAGCCGTGCTTTGACTCCAGCTCCTTCATCATCTGCTCCTTATAAACAAGGGGAAGGTCCTTGGCGTCGCGAACGAAGATATGCCAGTCGTCGGGCAGCTTGCCACAGTACTTCATGGAGATATCACAGTAGTGCGTCAGCTTGATACCTCTGCCGATGCTGTTATCGGAAGGCCGGAAGCAGAGTTTGGCCATCTCAACCATGGCTTCTTCCTTGGTCTCGGCAATATAGAGCATGGCCTCAGGTGCGGGCTCAATCTGCTGCATCTTGCCGTCGCGGGCATCGATGACCATCCAGTCCTCGGGCTTGTCCGTTCTGCCGATGAAAGAGCGGCGGTACATGACCGAGTGAGGCTGAACTACTACAGGGATTCCCAAACGGTTGCAGCCAGTAGCGATAGAAGCTGCCTTCTGAGAGTAAGCTCCCCAGGCCACGCCGCAGGCACCAACTTTGTTCAGGATGTAGTCGGCGATATCGTCGAAGTTGCCCCTGTGGTTTCGGTGGGCGAATATGGTAGCCACCTTGATGGCGGCGTCGCCGATATTGGCATTGGAGACGCACGAGCCGGTGTTGCAGATGTTGCGACCGTCAAAGCCACCGGGATACTGCTCCCAAATAGTCTTGCCATCTACATCGGTGTAGAGGGACATATCCATGGCCATGCATCCGGAAGTGACAACGATGTAGCCGCGGTCTACGAACTCCTTGGCGATGTCGTAGCACTCCTTGGTGCCGTTGGGATAGTTGCTGCATCCGACCAGAGCTATGACTCCTGGGATGGTGCCAAGAACAATGGGCGCACCTACAGCTCGAATCTCAGTATCTCGAGCGGGCCCACGACCGGATCTCATCTTGAACTTCTGGTTCTTGATATATTGGCGGTTGGCATACTCGAAGAGGTCCAGGATGTTTATGCCCTGCGGGCAGGACTGCTCGCACTTGCCGCATCCTACGCAAATCTCGTAATAGTTGGAGAATGGCAACAGATCGCCCTTCACGGCATCCGCAATGAGTTTGCTGATCCTGATGTGGGGCGGGCAGACAAATGCGCACTCATTGCACTGAGTACACTTCGCTACGCTTTCCTTGAACTGCTCTTCTGTGATCAGGTTCTGAATCTTGGCCTCAGCACGCTTAGGCTTCACGGCTATGGCAACCCGTATGCCTATTTCGCCGGCTTTGACTGGGTCCAATACGGCAACGCCCGGCATCTTGAAGCTCACCAGGTCGTCAACTATGGCATCAATCGAGTCATTGGTCCTATCCGGCAAGCCAAGCATGATCTTGTCTGTGGTGGCAATGACAGGGATCTTGCGCTTTTCGGCATCTGCAAGAACATCACAGAAGACACACTGCTCGTCCACCATGACACAGTCCATGACGCCGGAGCGAATCATCTTTCTCCACCAGCCCATAGCGCCAGCCACCTTGGGCTTCATGCCTATGCCGGCAGGAACCTTGGCTTCGCCCTTGCCCAGACCAATTCTGTTCAGGTCATGAGCTGTACAGCAGACGCCGCCTATGTCCACCTTGTCCCAGAGATTGTTGCTCTCGGCGTACAACATGGCTTCCGCGCCGGCTGCCAGGTTATGGCCGTAGGCGATGAGAACGCCCTTGCTCTGGTCCAGAGTACCCATGCCGATCTCAATGATGGGGGCATCAGCTGCGCCACGGGGCATATTGTAAGCCACAATCTGCAGCATGTCGCAGATCTCCATGCCCAGCAGGTCCAACATACCGGCATGCAGAGCTTTGGACTCGAAATCTATGAAAGCGCTCTCTTGACCGGTGTGGGTAGCTGCCAGAAGCTGTACGACCTCTTCCTCAAGGTAGTAGAGTCCCTCGTTGAAGTCCTTGAAGTTCTTGGGCTTGGTGCCCATGATGGTCTGGTACAGGGGAGAGTCTACCAGAATCTCGTCGCCCATGTCAAACTTCATGTCGCCGAACTTGTCCATGCACCAGTGGTAAAGATGTCTTCCATGGGCCGCATGCGCACAGCAACCCATGAGGCATGCAATTAAAACAATCTTGCCGCAAGCTCCGGCCTGATCAATGCCGCAGGCTCCGCGCTTGTTCCCGGTAAGGTCGCATGGACCATAGGTACAAAGAGTGCATGTATCGTCTGCCGGGGCGTACATGATCTTGTATCTGTTAGCGATCATATGATCCCAGGATCGGAGCGTTGCCACACCGGGCTTGGGATGTGGTCCCATCTCCTGGTCCCACTCATCCGCTTCCTTAACGACAGCCCCTATGTTGATCTGGACGTTCTTCATGTCCTCAACCGAAAAGCTGCCCTCTCTTGTTGCCATCGGAATCTTAGCCTCCTCTTCCTTTGATATATGCCGCTTGAGTTCGCATAGAGTAGATAAAACACTTTCGGATACTTAGTAATATAAAATTCTCGAAATCGCTGATAGTTTCATAGTAGTATTATTATATACTGATCACCAGCACATGGTGATGCTATCTAGTCACGATCGTTAATGGAAGATTTTCTGCCCACAAGCTTGAAATGCCTTCCCATAAGAAGTCCTGGCAAATCCATGATAAACCGGATACGGAAGAGCTTTGCCATGGCCGGCGCCTGCCAGCACGGCGGCCTGGTACAGGAGGCGGCATCGATCCTGGGAGCGGAGCCTCTAGATTTCTCCGCCAACATCAATCCACTGGGCTCACCGCCCCTCAAAGAATTGTTTTTAGAAGAGCTGGAGCATATAGGCCACTATCCGGACAATAGCTACGGCAACTTTCGTCGCGCCGCCGCAAAATTTGTAAATGTAGATATGGAATGCATCGTGCCCGGCAACGGCTCCTCGGAGCTGATCCGGCTCTTTGCCGAATGCTGCTTTGAAGAGGGCGACAGGGCCCTGGTGCCCACGCCCTCCTTTGGCGAATACACCAACCAGTCCCTTCTGGCCGGAGCGACGGTCAAACGAGTGAACATCGGCAAAGACGGCCTGCCGCTTCTGGCAAAGGGCGATCTTGCTGCGGCCAAGCTGCTCTTCCTTTGTAACCCCAACAATCCCACGGGTAGATTGCTCTTCGCAGAGCAGGTCATCGATCTGGCTGATAGATGCGAAGAGACCGAGACCTTTCTGCTGGTGGATGAGGCTTTCATTGAGCTATCCGAGCCAGAGGAGAGCGTGGCTCGATTCGCCCCGCACAGAGAGTTTCTCTTCGTCATGAGGTCGCTGACCAAGTCCTTTGGCGTGCCGGGCCTGCGCCTGGGTTTTGGGGTGACCAATGCAAAGCTAGCCGGTATTTTGAATCTGGCCAGAATTCCCTGGTCCATAGGCTCGCTCGCTGCCGCCGCGGCCACCTACCTTTTGGGCTGCGAGGAGCATTTGGAGAAGAGCCGCCACGTCATAAAAGAGGAGCTGGCCTGGCTAGAGGCGGCCCTGCAAAAACTGGGGCTGCGGCCTCTGCCAAGCAGCGTCAACTTCATTCTGGTGAATATCGAGCCCTCCGGCCTTACCTCTGATGTCCTGGCGAAGAGGACCATGGCGAAGGGCGTGCTGGTGCGGGACTGCCAGTCTTTTGGCCTGGGCAAGAGCTACATCCGAGTAGCAGTGCGTAGCCGCTCTGAGAACGAGCGGCTGATAGCCGCCCTGGAGAGATCTCTCAAATGCAGCGATTGAATTGCGAGAGATTTCCCTGCCACTCCCTAGAGCAGGACTGCGCCCTCTGCTTTTGCCCCTTTTATCCCTGCCGGGACAAGAGGACGGGCGGCAAAGAGCAGGGCGGCAGCTGGTGCTGCGACTCCTGCCAAATCATCCACCGCCCCGAGATGGCGGCAATGATCCTGGACGCACTCATGAAGGGCGAGACTGTGGACGCCGTCTGGAAGAAGCTGGAGGCGCATCTGTGAGGAAGAGACAATGATTGCAGAAAGCCTGGCCGTATTTCTCCTGGCCGTGGCCTACGACATACTCTTAGGCGAGATGCCGGCCAGAGTTCATCCCGTGGTCTGGATCGGGAAATTGATCGCCGCCTTGCGCGCCCATGCCCGGCCCAACCGGGCGAGCGGAATTGCTCTGGCCATAGTAGTAATAGTAGTAACCGTTCTCTGTGGCCACCTGGCTGTGAAAGCGGCAGGATTTGTTCCACTTCTGCCATTGCTCGTCTCCGCCTACCTCTTCAAGTCCACCTTCGCGATTCGCAGTCTTTTGCAGGTCTCCCGGGACATCGGGCTGATGATCGACAGGGACATGGACGAGGCCAAGTCGATGCTGCCCGCCCTGGTGGGCCGCGATACCAGCTCGCTTTCCCAAAGTCAGGCCAGCTCGGCGGTGATAGAGTCGCTCTCCGAGAACTATGTGGACTCCATCCTCTCGCCCATATTTTACTATCTGATCTTTGCGCCCCTGGGCTATGGCCTGGAAGCCGCTCTGGCCTTCAAGGCCATCAGCACCATGGATTCCATGATCGGCTACAAGACCTGCGGTCTCAAGGAGATAGGCTTCGCCGGGGCCAAGCTCGATGATCTGGCCAACTACATTCCCGCTCGCCTATCCATTATCCTCATCGCCCTGGCCCGGCCCGCCGGGGCAAGCGCGGCCCTGCGCGCAGCCCTGCGCGACCACAGCAGGACGCCCAGTCCCAACTCCGGCTGGCCCATGGCTACTCTAGCCGGCGCTCTTAATATCCGCCTGGAAAAGCCCGGCTATTATGTACTGGTGGAGGAAGGAATGGAGCCGGAGACCTCAGATGTGCCGCGCGCCCTGCAACTCATGCAGAAGGCAATCGCTCTCACCTTAGCGGCGGCATTATTGGTACTGTTTTCCTGGTAGATAGAATCATGGATGATTGTCTCCTGGCCCATAAGGCCCGAATTCGAAGTTTGTTAAGAAAAAAAAGTTAGATTGACTTAATTTCTTTTTCTGAGCACAATAAAAGCAACCACGATAAAACCTGTTAGAGCAAAAATAACCTCAAACCCTGGCTGAGTCTTCTGAGCGGGAGTTTCAGTTTGCTTGGCAGGCTCTGCAGCTTGCGTCTGGTTGCCTTGTCCTGTCCCTTGAGCAGCCTGTTTCATTTCAGGATTTGTTATTCCCGTTCCCGGTTCATGAATTCCGGGGGTGGATGTTGATGCATTGGTCTCATTAACTGTCTTTAAACCTTGACCTGTTCCCTGGGCTGCCTCCTTGATATCAGGATTTGTTAGTCCTGTTGTTTTCGGAAATCATGATATAATTGCAGGACATGGCAATGTCTGGTTGCAGGAGGAACATGGCTAAGAACACGGAAAAAATCCCCGAACAAAAGGAAATGGCCAAGAACAGCAACTCATGTTCCAAATGCAGCTCTGAAGATGGTGTAAATGCAGACATAACAAAAAAAGATCCGATTGCAGAGGGCCTATTGAGGTTATGTGCCATCATAAATGGAACCTGGAATGATATTCTAGCATCGATTCAGTCAATATCATTCTTGAGAGAAGCGGCATTATATATTGATTGTACCATTCTTGCCGTCTGGAAGCGCAAAAAACAGGCTGAAGCAAAAGAAATTGCTAAGTTATGTTCCGAATGCGGCTCAAAAATCGCTTCAAGTGCGAAAGCATGCCCTAAGTGCGGTACAGATCATGATAATAATCTACTAAAATGAATTTGGGTGCTAATTATTTAACGTACCTGTGCGCAGTGGATGGTGCGCATTCAGGAAAAATTTTCGGGGTTGACCTCTGCCAACCCCAAATCCAATCTCTTGAATACCTGCGCCTTCCGGCTTAGCTAGTTGCCAAATAGACTTTAACGTAGCTCGCCTTGAGTTCGCCGGCCTTGGCTGGCAGCTCGGCTGTTTTGTTCTCTTTTGCCAGACTCAATACCTCATCCAGGTTAGCCCTTATGGACATGATTCCTGACTCGCTGCTGATAGCCTCCACCGCTCGCAATTTTTCATCAGCCTTGGGGTAGACCTCTGCCACCTTAGATGCGTCCTTATTATTGGCAGCATCCAGTACCAGCTCCATGACATCATGGAAATCAACCAGTGCCACGCTAAGCGGCAGTAAACCATTGCGAGTAAGGATCTTCTGGAAGATGGGCCTGACCTCTTCAAGCTTCTTGTGAGCAATGGTCAGGTTGCCGGTGTAGACGTCATCCTTTACATCAGAGATGATGACAGATACATTCTCCATATCTTTGGAAAACTGTTTATCTGACTCGATTACCTGGGGACGGTAATCCTTATATTTCTCCTGGAAAGCTGTCAAGGCAACCGTAAGATTTACGTAGAAATTGATAGATTCGTTACGTAGTCCCTGCCCAGTGGCAAAGAGCGTCTCTTTGTAGGGATTATTTACCTGGTTGAAGTCCTTTAAAAAGAGACTGTCATTAGCCGTCTGGTTTTGAGAGGTTTCCTGGGCGGCTTCCTTGATATCGGAACTAGACAAACCGAGGCCCGGCTCTTGGCTGCCCTGGGGGTCCAATGCCATCGATAAAGATATTGTCAGCAATATGGCCATCGTAGCCATGATTAATTTATTGATCATAGAATTTCCTCCGCAATTTCTTTTCCTGGTTTGTGCTTGTGGGCAACGTTATATAACTATTTCGAGAACGGTTTAGGCATCCTAAATCGAGACAACAGAACCATTGCTTCATGCACACGACGTATTCAGCATAATGTTTATCCGATCCGAGAGAAGAGTGTTTGCAAATGGAAACTATGGGAGATCTCCTGGAGAAGGTTCGCGAGTTTGCGCTACATAGCTTCACCAAAGAAGAGGCCCAGAAGCTCTTTAGCTGGAATGTTCGCGATATCGCGGTCAAGAGTACAGAGAACGACGAAAGTTATATTCACATCACCTTTGAAAATCAATACACTCTTTTCATCAGGTACTTCCTAAACTTAGATCCAACCGAGACTGAGGATACCTGCGAGTTTACCCTGGGACTACAAACCGACCTGCGCTCGCGCATCAGATACGACATCCATTATGCAGGCTACATCCACGGCCAGGGATACATCAGACTGCGCATCGCCGAAACCAAGAACCGAGTGCAGCAGATGATGCTGGAGGAATTTTATGTCCCGGCCTTAAAGGAGGTCTACAAGCCCATCATCCTAAAGTTCCAGGGCTTTTACAGTCGCGACTTCTTTGGCGTAGAGGCGGCCCCTAGCAACGGCGAGATATTTTATGCCCCGGTTCGCTATCGGAGCGAGCATAAAGCCGCAGGCATTGGTGAGGTAATGGGGCGGCTAAACGAGCTGGATTTGCTCCTCAAGGAGCCGCATATCAGGCATGCCCTGGCGGAGAACGACTTGCAGCTGAGTCTATTGCCTTCCATGGTCTGGTCCGACCTCTAGTACAGCCGGGCCTAATTAAATCCATGATTGTGAGAGGATAACGTGCCTTTGTGAACGGCTGATCGTTCTTCGCGGCTTCGCGTGAGATTCAACCACGGTCCGGTTTCACGCGAAGGCGCGAAGCCGCGAAGTCAAGACATTGGTTTATTTCGGCCTCGCTGTACTAGCATATCGTGCTGTGCTGCAAATGATGGGGCGAAGGATCGGGCTGCTTTTCAGAATTTTCTTTTTCCCTCTTCGCATGCAGAGTTACGTTACTGCGGCCTTCCTCATGACAGGATAATTGCTGCTCCATATATCCGAGCCTGCCGACCTCCTGCTCTCGAAGTGCTGCCATCTCCTCCGCTCGCGCATAATCCCCCTGAGCCAGGAAGAGACGGCGAAGATCTTGGTAAAGGGCCAGGGAATCATGCCTTGCCCCCAGGCGATTCGTGGCTGCCAACGCCTGCTGCAACTTGACCAGTGCATCAGGATAGTCCTTGACCTGCAATGCAATTCTACCCAGATTGGCTATGGCTTTGGCCTCTTCGTAGGGGTTGGAGAGCATTCTTGCCTGGGATAAAGCCCTCTCAAAACAGCTCATTGACTCTGGGAGGCTTCCCTCCAACTGACGAATCTCCCCTTTTGTATTGTAGAGCAGGATATTAAGGTTCGGACAATCGGTGCGAGATATGAGCGTCTCTGCCCGGCAAAGATAGAATTCTGCCTCAACCAGCCGCCCCTCCCGGACCAGGAACTGCCCCCTGGCCAGATATCCTTCGCACAGATCGTTCGGAGCTTCCAGCACCTCTTGCAGACGGATGGCCTGGCTAAATTGATCTTCGGCCTCTTTCGCCTGGCCCCTCAGGCCAAGGATGGTGCCCAGATTCTGCCTGGCCTGGGCGATGCAAGGAGCGGCGTCAAGCCTCTGAAAGATCTGCAGCGCCTCGCCAAGAAGCGTGACGGCTCCAGCTAAATCGCCCTTGTCCTTATAGACCAGGGCCATATTGAAGCGAATCTGAGCCTGATTGTAGATCTCCCCTACCGCTGCAAAAAGCTGCAGGCTTTCTTGGTAGCAGGAGAGGGCAGACTCCCACAGGCAGCGGTCCGCAAAAGAGCCCGCCAGTGCCGAGAGTACCTCTGCCTGACCGGAGAGGTCTCCTTGTGCTTTCAACTCACCAAGCTGCTTATAGTAATCATCGAGATTCTCAGGAATGTCGCCCCGGCCAGGCCTTAACATGTCGATATTGGCTTGCATCTCCAGGGCGCCCTGCCGGTCTCCCAGACGCTTTAAAATTTCCAGGCCCCTTAAGAAATGCTCTTTGGCTAAACTCTGCTCGCCTCTGCGACTGTAGAAGTTGCCCAAATTGCCCAGCACCTGCGCCGCCCCTGCCATATCCTCCATCCTCTCGAAGAGATCCAGGCTCTCCTGGTAGAACTCTAAAGCCTGGGACCATTCGCCTCTCTTGTAGCAGAGGCTGGCCATGTTGCTCAAGACGGATGCCTGGCTCTTATCATCACCCGCCTTGGCAAAGCCTTCTTGGCTCTGGCGGTAGTTCTCTAGAGCCTCGGTCCAATCGCCACGCCGGTAAAAGATATTGGCCAGGTTGTTTTGGGCCACAGCCATGGAATATTCGTCTCCCAGCCGATCCAGGATGACCAGGCTCTCTTGATAGTTCTCAAGGGCATGATCCCACTTACCCAGATCAGCTTGCAGATTTCCCCAGGAGCATAATACTGCCGCCACAGCCCCAAGGTCGCCCATGGTGCGAAAAACATCCAATACCTGAACATAGCAGGCCTCTGCCTCTTGCCATAGACCAAGCCGAAGAGATACCATAACCCGGCCATTCAAAGATGCTGTCATGGCCAGGGAGTCTTGCCGTTCCATCCCCTGCATGAGGCAGTCCTGAAAATGCTGCAAAGCTTCCTTTAGCTCCCCCTTCTCGACCCTTACCCCGGCCAGGCCGAGGAGCGACTGTGCCTCGCCCCTCTGGTCGCCCATCTCTTGGAAGATCTCCAGGCTCTGCCGGTACATCTCCTCCGCCGTTTCCAGCTCGTCATCCTGAAAATTTACAGCCGCCAGATTGGCAAGAGTTGTGGCCATGCCGTGCCGGTCATTTTGAGCACGCTTGGCATCCAGACTCAAGTTATAGCATAAAATAGCCTTCTGAATGTCTCCCCGATCCGAGTGAAGATTTCCCAGATTGTTTTGGGCCAGAGAAAAACCATGCAGATCACCCAGATCTTCAAAATCTTTGGCGGCCTGCAGAAAATAATCCAGGGCATTATCCCAGTCGCCCTTACGCTGAGCTGTCAGGCCCAGGGAGAGCTTGATGGCGGCGGCGCCGGCCACATCGGCTTCATCTCTGGCCGCCAGGCTCTTTTGAAAATAATCCTCAGCAAGAGAGAACTCTCCTTTGCTCTGGTAGATCATGCCTAAATTTGCCTCGGTCTGGGACTGACCCCGTTCATTGCCCAGTTCCTGGAAGATCTCTAAAGAGCGACGATAGCAGTTCAAGGCATCCTCCGGCTCCCCAGACAGATGGCATAAGCTTCCCAAATTAGAGAGCGCCTCGGCCGCTGGCAAGCCGTTTCCGTTCTGCATAAGGAGATCTACTGCCCTCTGAAAGCAATCTTTTCCCAGGCGGTATTCGCGTCGGTCGGCATGAATCAGTCCCATGCAGCTATATGCATCGGCAATATCATGGGGGTCATTTTGCTGCTCTCTGATCTCCAGGCATTGCCGGGAGCATTGCATAGCCTCATCAAGCCGATTCTGCCTGCGATAATTGCCGGCAAGCATTATGAGCAGATCAGCAACGCCGCATAGGTCGCCCTGACATTGCATGATCTCTCTGGCCCGCTCTAAATGATCCTCTGCCCGGACGTAGTCGCCCAAGTCCTGGAAGCATTGCCCCATGCCACTTTGAGCGCGGGCGGCAAGGATTGAGTCGCCTTCTTCTAAGGCCGGCAGGCTCTTTTCATAATGGTCTACAGCCTCTTTGTGCCGGCCTTCCCGGAAGAAGAAATCTGCCAGCTGAAAACGCATCCTGGCTGCGGCCAACTCGTCGCCCATGTCTTCTAGAAGGTGCCGGGCTTTTTCCAGGCAGCTTTCCACCTTTTTTACCGCCCCGGTGAGCTGATAGACGCCGGCGAGCGCTGCTAACGATGCCGCCATTGCCACCCGGTCCTGGGCCTTCTCCCTCAGAGAGAGGCTCTTTTGATAGCATTCCTCCGCCCCGGCATAGTCACCCCTTATCTGGCAAAGCTCTCCTTGGCAGTAGAGCACATCGGCCCGGCCAGAATGATCATTGCCATCGAGCAAACATAAAGCCCTGGAATAGCACTGCTCCGATTTGGAGAGATCTCCCTCTGAACGAGCGGCCCTGCCTAAATTTGTCAAGACGGTGCACATAAGAGGCTGGCACTTGCCCTTATCAAGGGCTTGCAAGGCTTTCTCATAGAACCGGCAGGCTCGAATCCAGTCCTCATCATCACAAGAGAGGCTGCCCAAAGATAAACAGGCCTCTGCCTCACCCTTATCGTCTCCCTCTGCCTGGGCCAGACTGGCACTCATCTCAAAATACTCCCCGGCGGCGCGGCGAAAGAAGAGGCTGGCAGCCAGCCGACCCAGATTTAACCAGGCTGCAGAGCTGCTATTGCCGGTGAGAGAATCAGCCAGCCCGGTGAGCCTCTTTTGCATCTGATCCTCATCGGAGGTGAGTATGGCCTCAATGAAGGTGGAAACGATATCAGGCCCCTGGCGAGAGAGGCAGCACAGTCGCTTTGGCTCGTAGCCGCCCGGCTGGCAAAGGGCCTCGGCTAAAATGCCTAAAGAGAAAACGTTGCAGTCATCTGTCATCTTGTCCACCTGTTTTAACAGAACTAATAAATGGGATATGTAAAAAGGATTGAATTAATATTTGCTTTACCATATCACATAGCGGATCTGTATCAAATATCATGTCTCCCTCAACAACCGCTAGAATATACACCACTAACATATATTCTGAGTATTAACTGTCCCAACATATATATAAGTTATCATTTCTTTTGATTGTTTAATTAATAACTGAATTAGATTAATAAATATTTTAATAAATCAGCTACAAATTTGGAATACAATTAACATTATTTCCTTTCAATTTGAAAATTGTATTAATTAAAATTTTTGGATTAAAATTTTAGACAG
>JAPKXZ010000056.1 GCA_026394555.1 Methanothrix sp. | reverse complement strand
ACTACACCATTATGCTCAGGAACGATGCCAATAGCAGCGTGGCAGCAAAGGTTACCGACGAGATTCCCGGAGATATGAGACTGCTGAATTCTTCAGTTGAGCCATACAGCATTGACTCGAACTATATCCACTGGAATTTTGCAAATCTGCGGCCCGGTGAGCTGGTAAGCATCGAGTACAGCATGCGGGTGGCAAGAAATGGGGCCTATACCAATAGGGTGCACGTGGATACCAGCGCGCGGGATGGATCGGGCAGCGGTTCTGCCGACGCATCAGCCTACATAGATGTGAGGGAGACGGGAGTGGCTCCCAGAACGACCAAGTATGACGGATGGCAGCCGCCAGACTGGGATCTGAACACATCTGATAAAGGCATAAGCATGTAAGGCGCCTGGGCTTTTTGGCTCAGGCTCAATCTTATTTTTTATAAATTTCTATTATGAGGAAGTCTTCGACGCTGCCACCTGCATTCTGGTAATGCATTTCTTGAAAGACGACGGGTCCAGGCTGGAGCTGCTTGAAAGCAATTGCAAACGCCTAAAGCACGGTGCGCCTTTTGTTTTGATAGATGATTTTGGAGAGTCGGGCAGTACGGATTTCGAGGATATCAAAATGGCGTGGAAGCATTACCCGATTATTCATGGTGTGCCCGGTGAGATGGTGGAAACCGCCTTCAATGAAGTTATTATGAAGATGCTTCAATTTGTTCCAGAGTCGCGTATACTGGAATTGCTGGAAACGGCGGTCTTCACAATGGTGTCCAAATACTATTGCGGATTTCTCTATGGTGGTTGGATGGGCTATAAGGTATAAATTTCAAAGGTCGAGACTTCGCGCCTTCGCGTGCAAGATCCGGCGCATAGAAGCCAGCCAATCCAGCACAAGGCGAGAAACGCACCGCTCCCGGATTTTGTCATGACATCAAAAAGATCGACAAAGACAACTGCAAACAGAGATAAGAAAATTCGGCATAAGGCATTTCACAAGAGCCGAAAAAGAAAGGTGGATCTGCCCAAAATGCGGTGAGATACTCTATGTTCATAAATCGCAATGTCTTTATTGTCAGCACACGTGGCGGTAGAAATGATCAAAAGACTTGCAGACACCCGAACCAGCGCTTTCAGGCTATTGCCGACCCCTGGTAGGATCAGTCTGAAGCATGAAGTTCGCCAGAAAGGGATATGACAATGGATACAGTCGAAACTGCGAAGGTACTGACGATCCGCGAATGCGGACACGACGAATACTGGTTGCGAGACAGGATTTTCGATGATCCTACCCAACTCGGTCTCGGCGACTTGCAAGCAGTTATAAAGGAAAAGAAACTGTCCCAAGGAGGACGTCTGGATCTCCTCCTGAAGAATCCTGAAGATGATTCGATGTTTGAGGTCGAACTTCAACTGGGAGCCACTGATGAATCGCACATCATCAGGACCATAGAGTACTGGGACAACATGAAACTGAAATGGCCAAAACGAAGTCATACAGCCGTTCTCATCGCTGAGGAAATAACGAACAGATTTTTCAACGTCGTTCATCTACTTGGCCTAACGGTTCCAATCATTGCCATCAAAGCCAATATTGTGCAAATCGGCGAAATGAAGGGACTGAACTTTACCAAGGTCATCGACTCCTATGAGGAGCCGGAGGAAGAAGAGACGCCGCAACAAGCCTATGATGAGAAGCATTGGATTGATAACTATCCGGGAACATTGAATTGTGCTCGGTTTTATAAGGCGTTGCTCGAAAAGATATATGGCGAAATTCCCACTAAGTATTTTGAGTCCTATATCTCCCTTTCGGTAAGTGGAACGGCTAGAGTATGGGTTACTAAGAGGAAGAGTGACCGAGCCTTCGTGGAGGTGAAGCACGGCGAGGGAAACTTCCAAGAGGCTGTTGACTATTTGAATAAGGATGGAATTTCGTTTAGCACAAGAGGCGGAAAATACATCACCTTCAACGTGAGCGCGCAGCAACTGAAGGAGCGATCAGCTATCCACGAATGGTTGGCCATGAGGTTGTCACCAGAAAGCCTGAAGAGACAGGCCAATCAAGCATCTGATATTAGGATTATAAGCTCGCCGGACCTTAATGCTGATGTTGGAGTGAAACAGGAACGCAATAAATACTGAACGATTTCACGCAATAACACTGATCTTTGCCGAGAAATATAGGAGATATACAGCGGGTAGGCTACAAAAGAGCTTATCAACTCGATCTCCTCGATGTTCAGCCAAACCGCGTCCAACGTACCAAACCCTGATGCATAATCTGAAAGCGAAGTATGCGGCAATCACAGACAAACCGGGCCATCAGTTCCGCCCTGCTTCGTCAAATGCCGAAGGATTCACGAAGAAGATTTCAACGTAATGATTGAGGTGGCCGTGAATCGCAATCAAGGCAGTAATAATTGAAAACGAATCCGGGAATTATACCGAACGACCGAAGTCAGAGGGAGTATTTTTGTTATGCTTTCTTTATGGCCCATCGGAAGAAATGATCCCAAAAAACCGGCTACAGCAGATCGCTGATCGTGTCAACTGATTTGTCTGGAAAAATTAAAAACTTTTGTTTTTCATCGGTTCTGGTTATCACATGCAGCCCGATCCTCCGCAAAATACCTCGCCTTCAGCTTCAGTGCCACATTCACCAGTCCGATCAGCATGGGCACCTCGATGAGCGGCCCGATCACGGCAGCAAATGCCTCCTGGGAAGCGATGCCAGGAGAGAGCAGCCGTGTTCTCGTAGTTAACTCCCAGCTTGTAAGCCATGAAGAAGCTGACAAAGAACATGAGCAGGAAGTAAATGACCAGAGGCACGGCCACCCGCACCACATCCAGGGGAAGCTGGATGATGTAGTCCCCCTTCAGGGAGAACATCACCACAATGGTAAAGAGCAGGGCGATGAGCGTCAGGGGCGAGATTTTAGGTATGAAATCCCTCTCGTACCAAACTCTTCCTCTGGCCTTGATCAGGCTGAATCTGGTGATTATGCCGGCCAGGAAGGGTATGCCAAGATAAATGAAAACGCTCTGGGCAATCTGGGCAATTGTTACATTGACCTGCGTTCCCTCAGCTATGCCTAGAGCAGCCGGCAGCACTGTGATGAAAACGTAAGCGTAAACGGAATAGAACAGCACCTGGAATATGGAGTTGAGCCCCACCAGGGCAGCGCAGTACTCGGTGCAGCCTCGAGCCAGCTCATTCCATACGATGACCATGGCGATGCAGCGAGCCAGACCGATAAGGATTATGCCGTACATGAGATGAGGATAATCTCTGAGGAAGATTACCGCCAACGCAAACATCAGAATGGGACCGATGATCCAATTTTGTATCAGAGAAAGACTGAGAACCTTTCTGTCTTCGAAAACCCTTCCCAGCTCTTCATATTTTACCTTGGCCAGGGGCGGGTACATCATGAGAATCAGGCCGATGGCGATAGGTATCGAGGTTGTGCCGATTTGCAGGCTTAAGATGAACCGGGTAATTCCGGGAGCATAATAGCCCACGGCCACACCGAGGAACATGGCTACAAAGATCCAGATAGTGAGGTAGCGGGATAAGAAATCCAGGCCCTTACTGACACCATTTGACATTTAACTCCTCCCTCCATTGATAAAAATTAAAATTGTATCATGTCGTGCCCAGCTTTGTGTACTTCGAGTCGACAGTATTCCCTCCGGCGGGAGCTGTACCCTCCGGCACCTCTGCGGCCTTGTGCGCCTTCCAGTCCTCCCAGGTATAAATGCTGGCCTCATATCCCATGAGCTGCAAGGCATACCAGACCAGAGCAGACCGGCTGTAATCATCGGAATAGACCACAATCGGCTTTTCTTTGTCCAGCCTGCTGAACACCATGCCTAAATCCGTACCGGTTTTGATCTTATCCCCTTTGATCACATTGGCTGGATCCAGTGCGATAGAACCAGGTATGCGGCCTTTGCCAAACTCGACGAACGGCCGGACATCTATGATCTGGGCCTGGCCGGACTTCACGTATTGGTATTCAGCTATTACCTGTGGCTTGACCATCGGCCCATATTCCGTGCCTGGCAATATGTTCTCTGAAGTCTCTTCAGGCAGGCCGGAAGCTTTCCAGTCGCCCAGACTTCCATCCAGGAGCTGGACATCCTTTTGTCCCAGGTAGCTCAGCACCAAAAAGGCAAATTCAGCCTCGCCGGAGCTCTCTTTGCCGGCGTATAGAACTATGGAATCGTCTCTGGAGACACCGGCATCTCCCAGGACCTTGGCAAGTTCTTCATTGGTCTTAAGGTTGCCTTCGCCGTTAAGGAAGGCTTTGCTGGGAATGTGAATGGCATTCTTAATGTGAGATGTAGAATAGCTATCTGTGTTGGACACGTCCATTACCACATCTGAGCTGGAAACGCTCTTCATAGCCTTGAGGATCGTACCATTAGGAAAAGATGCCACTCTATCGAACGATTTTTGCGTGCCGGCCGTGCCGCTCCCAGAATTTCCTGCAGAGCTATCTCCGGCGCTGCCGGGCGGCACGATCTGGCCCGTGCCAATCTCAGAGTTCAGGAAACCGCTCGGATCCCAGGTGCCCCCGCTGCAACAGCCTGCATCCACCACGGGAGCAAAAGCTATCAAGGAAAGTATCAGAATTCCAATTGCATTGAATTTTGTCATTGATTGTTGCCTCTCTCAGACTTTAGCTTCATTCATCAGCTTCACTAAATTGAGCATATCTATTACAGCGCCTTCGGATAGCCGGTATCTGGACCATCTTCCGTCCTTGCGTTCTTTGATGAGCCCTGCATCCTTGAGGATGGAGAGGTGGTGAGAAGTGCTGGATTGCGGTCGGTCCACGCCGACCATGATCTCGCAGACGCATAGCTCGCCTTCTCGCAGGAGCGACAGGATCTTGAGGCGGCAGGGATCGGCCATGGCCTTAAATATTTCAGCCTCAACTTCGATCTCCCTCTCATCCAGCTTGCTTGTAATGGAGCGCAGCTTATTGACCTTGCACTCGGCCTTATCGGCATCTCCAATCAACCGCGTCATTCTGTTGACGGCTTCTTTCGGAATACATGCCATGCAATGATCCTCTCTCAGCAGCAACCGCAACTCTTTTGAGCCAGGAGGCTATGCGCTTCTTTCTTCAAACAACCCTCGCATATCCTTATTCTCCCTCTCTCTTTGTGACTGACTATGAAGAGGGATTCTACTTCACTATTGCAAATTTCGCATTTCACTGGGCTCATTTTGGCATTCACCTAATTCTCATGCATCTTGATCCGCCCTAATTGCTGGGCTGTCTTGACATCCATATCCAGCTATTTCGATATATAAGATTTTCCCGTCATACAGTTAAACAAAGGTACGACATCTGTCTTTAATTGAATATAGAAAAGTTTATAAATTAATTTACAAAACAAGCGGACATAAATTGACAACTGATAACACATACGCTCTTTGAAATAAAGTTGGATCTAAGGGATTTGAAGCAATATTTTGTTTTATGTATGCCTATATAGATCATAAAGTCGAAAGGCTTATATCCAATAATGTCGATGCTATCGGCATTCAGAATGAGTGCGGAAAAGAATATCAAGCAACGTGGAGAGTGTATTTCAATGGACAAAATTAAGAAAATATCATCTTTGATTGCGATCATCCTTTTTGCATCCGGCATTAGCGCCATGGGTGCTGAATTCTCGGTGGGATCTGGAAATAATGACTGGTGGACGGCTTATCCTGATCAGTCCCCGGGCGCCGGCGGCGACGTCAATCATCCATCCTGGGTTTTGGACGCCCTTAAATCTAAGCCTGTGCTGATTTATGTGCACAAGTCGTGCAGTTATTGTGCGCCTCAGACAGAGGCCGTGAAGAATATAACCGATGAATTCAATGGCCAGATCACATATTTCGAGATAGGTGCCGATGGTAGTGATGCCAGGTCCGAGGAAGCACTGCAGATCTATGATCCCGATGGCGGCACCATGTATGTGCCTCTGACCGTCCTGTTAACTTTGGCTCCCAATTCCGAAGGCGAGGTAGTGCCGGTCTGGCACAGCACAGATAAGGTCACGGGCGATGCCTGGGTCAAGAATTACGTGGAGGATGCATTGAGCCAATACAATGAATTCTCCGCGGACTGGAATTATTGAAGGCAGACCTCGGATAAGGGATCGAATGCCATTTTCAATAAAATGTAAAAAATCCCTGATATCAGGGTCTATCAAACTTTTTGTCGTCTTTTGTTCTATCTTATTTTTGTGCTCGTCCTCTTGCTTATCTCAAGCGGCGAAAGCCCCCGATTTTCAGGCAGTGGACCAGAATGGAAAAGATATATCTCTAAGCGATTATCGGGGCGAGGCTGTTCTTCTGCACATTACCAACATTGAAAATCCCCTCTGCCGGGAGTGCGAGCATGCTCTAAACGCACAGACCAGCCAGATTTCCCTGCTCGCCAAGAAAGATCCTGGCATAAAAATCATAACCCTCAACGTCCGGAAAAATCCCTATTCTAAAGACGGGCCCACCCTGGCCAAAGCCTGGTGGAACATCAATGTAACCTGGACCTGGATTGAGGATTTTGAACCATATCCACTCACGGGCAAGTACATCGACTACTCCACCCTGGAGGGCGGCTTTGCCAACCCTACCCTGATCTTGATCGATAAAGCTGGAAATGTAGCCGGCCTCTATCACGTCTATCAGCTTGGCAAGGGAGAGATAGACGGCATCCAGAGCGCTGAGAATCTATCCCGCGATCTGTCGGGCCTGGAGCGCGGCGAGGCCTCGGCTTCCGGTTTCAAAGGCGTAGCTTCCCGCCAGGGGGTAAACTATCTGGGCATGTTTGGCTTGGGAATCGTAACCTCCCTTTCCCCCTGCTCGGTAGCCCTGCTGCTGGCCATGTTCTCCTACGTCATGACCGCTCGCAGGAAGGAAGAGTACCTTAAGAAGTCAGCCTCGGCATCCAAGGAGGGCTTAATGATCGGAGTGGCCTTCACTTTAGGCATGGCCATGGTCTTCTTCGTGGTGGGGCTGTTCCTCTCCGACATCGGCGTCTTCATTCGCCAGGCCCGCTTCTTTGATCTGGCCGCAGGAATGCTGATGGTAATCCTGGGCATCAATATCATCAAGCCCATTGGTGAAATAATCGAGCCGGTGCGCCAGCGCCTCTCTTTGCGCCGGAATCATTCCGATGCCATTCCTGGAGACTATGCGCCGGAGAAGAAGGGCATCATGGAAAGGCTGGTTCACTTCTCCATGGGCCTCTTCCAGTACTCGGCCTTCATCGGCGCTTTCACTCTAGGCGTCTTCTTCGCCTTGGGCTGGGCTCCTTGTGCCGTATCCCTGGTCTTTCCCGTGCTTATCTGGCTCATCTCCCAGGATGTAACGCCCCTGGCGGGTGGCCTGATGCTCTTCGTCTTCGGCGTTGGGCATGGCGTGCCGGTGATTCCCATAGCGACGTTTTCTAGGGCAGTGGGCGGGCAGATCGGCGAGAAGTACATCTCGGCAGGCAAGTACGTCACCAAGATCTTCGGTGTGGCGGTGATAGTGATCGGGCTGGTCTATGCAGTGAGGTATCTGGGGTTCAAGATGTGGTGAGATGAGAGAAATGGGGGAAGACCTTGGAATATGATCATAACCCCCTTCTGAGCTTGGGGCGGACGGTGCTCCGACCCAGCCTCAGATTCCCGATAACCTCACCAGTTCCATAAACCCAGAGCGATATCAGTTGGGAGAGACTCGCAATCCCTCAGTTCTCTTAGATAAATAGGCTCTTTTAGCTTCATTGATTTTAAAACGCAATACCCCGCAGCTTGCTGCGCGTGGGTGCGCCGCCGCCGTTTCACTTCGTTTCCAATCAACTTCGTTACATCTTTTTGGATTTGATTCAAAATGAGATCATCTCTCCAGTGTGATTTTGAGATCATATGTTGGAGAGATTGTTTGCTTGAGCCAGGGACTACTTGGGTGTATTTGCTCATATTTCCTCGTCCTCTCTCTAGAAATATACCACTTATGTATTGAAATACTCTATGGTCAATAGATCTGGTTGAGGTACGACAAAATATTTTATATTCGAGTTTCAATCTCTTCAAAATGCGACGAACCATTCGCAATTTTGCCTGCGAGAATTCAGGATTTAATTTCAGAATCATACCATCTTTTTATATTACGGGGGCGGTATAGTAAATATAATTAAGTAGTAATAGTAACTGAATGTGAAGTAGTCAAGTTAAAAGCCAAGCGCCAGGAGATCCTGGCCATCGCTGCCAGGCACGGTGCCCATAACCTTCGGGTCTTCGGCTCCGTGGCCCGAGGAGAGTCCGGGCCGGAGAGCGATCTGGATATTCTGGTAGAGATGGAACCTGGGAAGAGCTTGATGGATCATGTAGCCCTAATGCAGGACCTCGAAGACCTCCTGCAAAGAAAGGTGGATGTGGTCAGCGAAAGAGCCCTGCACTGGTACATCAGAGACCGAGTGCTTGCCGAGTCAACTCCATTATGAAAGACGAAAGACACTACTTGAAATGTCCATTTAGCAGCGCCTATGGCATCCAGTCGGAAGATTGAAGAAAGAGTAGATCCTTTACCTAATTATCATTATTACTCTGGGATGGTAATATGTGCATGTCCAAAACTAAAGTCGCCCGGATGGCTCCCGGATGCGAAACTGAATCGTTTTCCCCAAAAACTTCGCGTGGGCGTCGCCTCCTGGAGTTGCGGCAAAAGATAATAGCTGCCGGCATACCGCTCCTGAGCCCGGAAGAGATCGACGAGGAGTCAAGGTCCTAAAGATATGCCCCCGAAAATTGAGGATTTGCTGAAAGCCAAGCGCCAGGAGATCTTGGCCATAGCTGCCAGGCACGGTGCCCATAACCTTCGGGTCTTTGGCTCCGTAGCCAGAGGAGAGGCCGGGCCGGAGAGCGACCTTGATATTCTTGTAGAGATGGAGCTAGGAAAAAGCCTATTGGATCATGTGGCCCTAATGCAGGACCTAGAAGACCTCCTGCAGCGAAAGGTGGATGTGGTTAGCGAGAGAGCCCTGCATTGGTACATTCGGGACAAAGTGCTCGCTGAGGCTACGCCACTATGAAGGATGATCGGGTTTACTTGATCCATATATGGGAATGCATTCAACGCATCGAGTCTTACTCTATTGAAGGCAAGTCTGCATTCTTGGCATCTACAATGATGCAGGATGCAATTATCAGGAACTTTGAGATTATTGGAGAAGCCACCAAGCATCTATCTTTGGAGATGAGACAATCACATCCCGAAATCCAATGGCGAGGACTGGCAGGATTTCGAGATGTGTTAATTCACAATTACATGGGAGTTGATTTGGTCGAAGTCTGGAACATCATTGAAAATGAACTCATCCATATCAAGAGCAGCCTTGAGCCAATAATGACTGAGCTTCAGTTACTTCCGTAAGATGATTTTCGCAGTCAGGCCCTTCGGATCTTCGATCACACCGAAGTCCACATCCATCACGAAGTTGCCGTTGTCCGTGATCACCGGCCCGTCCTTCATCTTGCCAAGGCGCAGCACCGGCTTTCCGCCCAAGTCCCGCAGCCTCTGCTCCACCAGCCGGAAGGAAAAGGGCAGGACCTCCACCGGCACCGGCCAGGTGAGCTTTTCCACATACTTGCTCTCGTCGGCTACTATTACGAACCGCCGCGCTGAGCCTGCGACCACTTTTTCTCGCGTGTGCGCCGCTCCCCCGCCCTTGATGACGAACAGGTTATGGTCCACCTGATCGGCTCCGTCGATGGCCAGATCCAGCACAGGGTGCGAATTGAGTGTGGTCAGTTTTATCCCGGAGGCGATGGCCAGATTCTCGGCCTGAAAGGAGGTGGGAATCCCCAGAAAGTCGAGTCCCTCCTCTTTCACTCTTTCGCCCAGCCGCTTGATGGTCCAGGCCACGGTTGAACCCGTGCCCAGGCCCACCACCATGCCGCTCTTCACCAGCTCTGCAGCCGCCTCACCGGCAAGCCTTTTGGCATCCGCATTAGCAGAAACATCCTTCATGAAGCCTCTAAATTATCCCAGTTAAATCGAGTTCTCTGTGCGTCCTCTGTGAGCTCTGTGTCTTCGGTGGTGGGATTCGTAACCGTTGGTTAAACTCTTCACTCATTGGATTTTCTTCAGCTCACGATCTCGCTCTTCACCGTGGTGAACACTGGCCCACGCAGGTCCATCTTGTGCTTGTAGCTGGTGATGTACCTCTCGAGAGCTGGATGGATCTTGATGTTGATATCGCCGGGGCTTCTCACGATGCGGGCCCGCGTCTCCGACTCCTTGCCGGCCATGCTGGCCACCTCGATCTCGTAGGCGGCCAGCGCGGCAAAGGCATCGATGTACTTGATGCCCGTGCTCACGCCCTCGTTGAAGGCCTCCTCCCAGCGGGAGGTGTGAGGTATGCCCATGATGTTCTGCTTGTGCACCACGATCTCGTTTTGGGCGGCCGGGCCGCACAGCTTGGTGTTCTCCTCCGGCTCGACCACGGAGACCTTGACTTTTCGTCCGAAGAGCTCCCCCTCCCAGGCCGTAAACTGGCAGGGCGAGGTCGTCTCCCCGTGCTCGGTAGAGACGGCCACCACTGCATCAGCGATGGCCTGGCCGGCAGGCGTTGTGGGCAGCTTATCCACGAGAATCATCTGCGCCATCTCCCGTGCCGTCAGCTCCCAGTTAGTCTGAAACTGCGGATAAGAGAGGGCCCGCATATCTTGAGAGTTATGCAGTATCATGGCAATCCTCTCTACACCCAGCCCCAGGTTCATGACCGGATAGGGAATGTCGTACTGGGAGAGGGCGGTGGGCGAGTAGATGCCGAAGGTGGCCACCTCCACCCAGCCCGACTTGTATTTGGTGGCCGAGCCGACCAAGCCGGGGTGGTAGGCAAAGACCTCGATCTGCGTTCCGGGAATGTAGTACTTGCTTCGCTTGTCGTCCGGCCGGAACTGAAACTTCTCAAAGCCAAACTGGCTGAGCAGGCCGTCCGCAATGGCTTTTCCGTCCTCCACGCTCACGTCTTCATCCATGATCACACAGCTCGCCGAGTAGTAGCTCATCAGCCGCGCCGCATCCTCCGCCTGCTCGCGCCGGAAGCAGCGGTCCACAGAGAAGAGCTTGAGTGGCAGCGGGCTCCTGTGATGAAGATTGGAAAGCGACAAAAACCACCCCGAGGTCATGTGACTTCTCAGCGTGCGCGTGGTGGCCTCGGCCTTCAGCTCCCTAAACTCAGGAAATACCTTCTCCAGGACGACAGAGATGAGGGCATCATGAGCGCCCAAGGCCTTGGCAATCTCCTGCACCAGGTCGTCGCCCTCCACTTTGCCCTTCTTGTAGCCGTGCAGAATCTGTCGCAAGGCCTCCGCCTCTTCTCCGGAAAGCTCCCGGCCCAGAAGGGCATTTACCTGAGAGATCCTCTCATCGGACATGCCGATATCCGGTCGGGGCAACCCCGCCAGGTAAAAGCAGCGATCCAACACGGCCAGCGCCTCCGAGCCGAACTGGCGGTAAACGTCCGATGCCTCGACCATCACCGGGTTCATGGCCTCGGAGAAACCCAGGCGGATGTAGGCCTCCCGAAGCTTCTGGATGGTATCGAATATGGGGTGCACTGTCCCGAAAGAATAGCTATTTCTGGGATATCTCTCATTTAGGGAAGGTTTGCCAAGATACTCTCTCCCCTGCTGCCAGGCCTTATCGAAATCCTCTTTGGCAGCCTCTTTAATCAGGCTGGGATCAAACTTCATGCTTCATAGCTCCAGGAAATTGG
>JAPKXZ010000050.1 GCA_026394555.1 Methanothrix sp. | reverse complement strand
TCTCAACGGTCAAAAAGAACTCTATTTCAGTTATCGACGCAATTCAAGGAGCCTTTGAAGGGAAGCCATTCATTCCTGGGAGAACTTTGATTGCGGTCTGAATTCTTAATGATTTAGTGGGCAGGGCTGAATAGTTACAAAGAAATATTGTTCGTATCAAGGCGGACCGAGCGGCGCAGAAGTTAGATCGTGGTCACTCGGTGGTGAAGGATAAAACTCGTCACATTGGGAAGATCCAAACCAAAATCGACGAGGCTTGCGAAAAATCTCCTACCTGTGTCCATATCGCAATTCCCGGGCGGAAGCCATTCTGTTTTGGAGATGTTAGCGAAACCGAGACAATCGGCACTTTAACAGAGAAGATTGCAGATAGTCTGGGAGTTGACAAGCGAAATTGGGGCTTTTATGTAGCGGGACCAAAAACACAACGCGAATTTCTTCCGGACGGTGCAAAAGTACAAGAGATTAATCACAGCAATAATTTGCATTTTCTACCAAGAACTGTTATAAGATAGAGCATGGGAGACTTTAATTGGCAGATCTCGGAGAAGACGACGAATATTTAGAATTTGATGATCACATTTAGATAAATATAAATAACCGAAACCATATAAGAGACCTAAGCAAAATATTAGCTCCGGTTGATGGATTTATTTATTCGAATACCCCGATGCTTGCATCGGGGATGGTCACGAAACCGACTTAACCTGAGATGCATGTATTTCTTAAAATGATTGAACTTGAAAGTGCGAATCATTGTGTTTATAAGATTCGCTATCATATGGTTCTTTGCGTTAAATATAGGAAAAAATTGCTTTATGATTCTGATAAAATAGAGTTCATAAAATTCATATGCTCCGAAATTGAGCAACGATATTCAATCGTATTTGATACAATTGGCACTGATGGCGATCATCTGCATGTTTTTGTTGGGGGGCCACCAAGATATTCACCTTCTAAAATTATGCAAATTATAAAAAGCATACTTGCGAGGGAAATTTTTAAGCGATATCCTGAAATCAAGAAACAGCTTTGGGGTGGACATTTTTGGAGCGAAGGTGGGTATGTAGGCACTGTTGGAGATGATGTAACATCAGAAATTGTTCGAGAGTATATCAATAAGCAAGGAATTAAAAATGAACCAGAAAGCCATGCTCAATCAAAACTTATCGATTTCAGCTAAACCAGCGGCGGCGCCTTGCATGCCCCGATGCTTGCATCGGGGTGCGCCGCCGCCGTTTGACCCTAACAGGCGCACTTGGTTTGTTGTACTTCATTCTTAACAGCCGCCAACATGTGGATGTTTCAATAAGTCCTTTAGTTATATATCTGTTATTATTAACTTCGGTATCCATGATTGGTTCGATAGTGTCGAGCATACAATCGGTCACGGTAAAAACGCAAAAACCGATACTAACGAAAATCCAGTACATGGATGATTTGCATGATGTTTACGTGGACGAATATGATTGGGCGCTTTTGTCAGTAAGGCTGCTTATATTCGGAATAGTTGCATTTATTGCTGCCATGATCTCGTTTTCATGGAATTATCTAACAACGTAGCGACTCATGAATAGATCAAGGCTGAAGCGGCCTTGCCGAATACCGGAAAATCTATATTTCCAGCAAGGCGGCGCAATGCAAAGAATCCATGCGTCTTTCGATGAGTCGATCTTGGCGCAAATCGACCAAGATGCTAAGAAAAAGATATTATCCGCGCTCAGTGGCTGGACGCAGCCATTGATGTCTACTTCAAGCGCACTTTGAGGATACTATTTACGCGACCAAAAAGAGGGATTAGATGGATATCAATTTAACAGGCCAGATCGCATCTACTTTAGCAGAGAACTTAAGACAACCTTGGTATAATCCATTGGTAAATACCATTGCGGGCATTGTAGGCGGTTTTGTGACAGGCATAATAACCCTGATAGCGATTAAAATAAATAACGACAATACGAAAAAAAGAGACGAACAAAATCGGAAACGTGATGTGTATAGAATCCAACGAGAGGAACGAAAGAATGCGTATAAAAATTTCAACGCACTTGAATGACTTCACAGTATTTATCTCTCAATTCACACCCACCTACAGTAGGAAGCCGCTACGTCCGCTCGCACCCGCTGCCAGGCACGCGCGCGTTCCCGCGAGCAGTAAAATGGTTATTTCCTCCTCAATTCAACGGAGACAAAAATTAAATTGCAGTTCCCCCTGAAATCAGGCGGAACTTGCCAATATCTTCCTTCCAGCTCCTGAAACTGGAGCACCCTCATCTGCACAACATCCATGGCATCCTCGAATAGCTTCCGGTCTATCTCAATACCGAAGAATTTCCTGAGCTTCTCCGGCGGGGTCATGCTGCTTTCGGCAGAGAGATAATCGATGTGGCTGATGTAGGTCCACTGGGCACTGTCCTGTGGATAATAATCCACCAAATCGCTTCGGTACTCCTTGGATAGGTTGGCCCAGAGCAGGTTAAGATCGCTGCCGATCACATTTGTTTCTTGGCGGCAAAGCTCGTGTGCCTTGTTCTCAAACTCGGTGATCATGGGCTAGAAGGTGAAGTAGTTCTCATAATCACTGACGCTTTCCGCTAAAATCGCCAGGGCGGTATCCTGGTCGTAGTTTTTCAGAGCATAATCCACAAAGAGCACCTCATTGAAGTGTAAAGTCCAGAAAAAATTTATACTACCATTAACTATATCAGATAGGACGTTACAACATTTTGGAGAGGTGGTGCAAAGGAAAAATGAAAAATCTATTCCTTAACGCAATGGATTTTCTGTAATCGATGCAATTGAATTGTAGCTTTTTATACCTAACAGATACCATTGCAAGCGTTTGGCGAATACAGATATTTGGTGGAGGCGAGATTCCATGAACCTGAAAATAAAAATTGCACTGGCCACGGCCTTGCTATATCTGCTGATGGCCGCACCGGGGCTTGCTGTAGTAATTGTGAAGAGATAAACCAGATAATAGATAGTGGTTCCTGGAGCATATCTGCTCTATTAATTTTTTTATAATATTAGTATTAATATATAAGCAATTATGTTAACTTAAATATGAATTTGTGAATGTAGAAATGGTGACAAAAATAGAAATGCGAGTTCCGCCCTGAATTCAGGCGGAACTTGCCAATCTCTTTGCCTCCAGCTCCTGCAACTGGAGCACCCTCATCTGCACCACATCCATGGCATCCTCGAATAGTTTCCTATCGATCTCAATGCCGAAGAATTTCCTGAGCTTCTCCGGCGGGGTCATGCTGCTGCCGGCGGAGAGATAGGCCATATAATTCTCATTGAACTTTTCCGGATCTTCTTTATACATCTTGAATAAAGATAAAGTCACGGCTTTAGACAGAGCATAGCTGAAGGTGTAGTAGTTATTGGTGAGATAGATGTGGCTGATGTAGGTCCACTGGGCACTGTCCTCTGGATAATAATCCACCAAATCGCTTTGGTACTCCTTGGATAGGTTGGTCCAGAGCAGGTTAAGATCGCTGCCGCTCACATTTGTCTTTTGGCGGCAAAGCTCGTGTGCCTTGTTCTCAAACTCGGTGATCATGGGCTGGAAGGTGAAGTAGTTATCATAATCACTGACGCTTTCCGCTAAAATTGCCAGGGCCGTATCCTGGTCGTAGTTTTTCAGGGCATAGTCCACAAAGAGCTCCTCATTGAAGGTTGAGGGGATCTCCATCTCGTACTCTCTGCCATAACAATAAAGATAATCCACATTTTTGCCCATCAGGTAGAAGTTGATGGCATGGCCCATCTCATGAGTAAGGGTTTTCTGGTCTTGCATCAAACCCTTGTAGTTCATGAATATCAACGCCGGCCGCTTCAGAGCACACATATCCTGGCAGTAGCCTCCCGGCTGCTTTCCGCCCTCGGGGTTGGGGAAGACATCCATTGAGCCGCTGGTCGTTGTCATTACAAATATGTCCTGGAAGGCCGGGTCCATTGCCGCATAAGAAGTGAATATGTTGGAGAGCGTCTCCTCGTAGCCGTATTTCTTGTCGGGATTTTCCAGCAGTTGAAGCGCCAGGTCATAAGGCTTAAGGGGCGACAGATTCATCCTTGTCTTGCGGAATTCGTAATAGCCATCGAAATCTCCCTTGCGCTCCTTGAAGACCTGGTTCATTGTCTCCACCTGCTCTTTAGTGAGATAGGTCTCGAACATCTTGGCGTCGTAAGAGTCGGAGTAATTCAGCTCACTGGCGAGCAGGTCGTCTAATCTGGATTTATTGCCGTAGATCTGTGCCATCTTATCCGACTCGTTGATGAGATGATAGAAACGTTTGTCGTAACCCATCTTTCGGTTATTCCGGTTGCTGTCCGTAGAGAGAAGCAGAGAGTAGGTTTGAGAGTTTATGGCCAGCTCACTTCCGTTCTCTAAAGTGATATTTCCAGCAACGGTAACGTTATTGGTTACCGTCTTTTCCGCCTCGGTATTGATCTTCATAAGCTGGTTGGATATATCAGCCAGATAGGCGGCATGCGTCTCATTTCTGGGCCGGTGATCTTTGTAACGCTGGTAGCTGTCCACCAGGTAAGCTCGGTACTTTTCCAGGGCCCGCTCCTCCGAAAAAAGCCTTTCCCATTCCGCAGGAGAGAGCGACTTGAGCCGTATTTCGGCGAAGGATGTGGCCTTGGCATGCTCTGTGTATAAATTCTGCACATCGGAGACGAATTTCTCGAAGAATTTGTCGTTGACATTCAGGCTGTTTTGAGCATAAGCATACGCCATAACTACGTTTATGTTCCGGCTGAAGTTTTTATTTGTCTCGATGTACTCCAGCAAAGCCTTTCCTGTGAGGTTTTTAAACAGGGGGCGAAATGTCGCGTTTATCTCTTGCGACTTATTTTGCAGCCCTTCAAATTCTGCAGTTGCCGTCTCCTTATCTTTAAATAAGGTTGATAAATCCCAGGAAGTGGTAATTTCACTTAGATTCAGTCCTGTCATCTCTTTCTCAGGAGATGCGGCTAGGCTTGAACCGCTAATCAAAAGCATAATTGCAATGAGTATGGCCGTCATTAAAAATCCTTCTGCCGATTTGATCACGTTTCCACCTCGAATGGCAAACGAATTGATTAACAACTATAAATAACTGAGTCTGCATGGCTAGGATGGTTTCACAATGAAATATAAATAGAAAAAGCGGAGTCTATCTGCTTCGTAGGGTAAGGGATGAAGACAAAGATTAGGGGACAAATGATGAATAAATATCCAATAGTTGCACTGGTCCTGCTCCTGGCAGGAATGGCTCTGGTCTTGAACTCGTCCGGCATTTCCTGCCCTTTTGCCGGAGAAAACAGCTCATGTCAGGTAAATGGAAGCTGTAGTGGGAATTGCGGCACAAATTGCAGCGGGATTGGCAGCGGAAACTGCATCTGTCCTAAAGGTGCCTCAGGCGCTCAAAATAACTCATCCGAAGAGAATTGCTCCGTACTGGGGTCGTGTCCAGTGAAGTCAGCGTCCACGGGAAATGGCCGCAAATCTGGAGCCTGATCGAGATGGATCGAAACGCTGATCGAGACCGTTCTCGATCAAATCGATAGACTTTTATGGACGATTGAATTCTTGATGAGGAAGGTGATCCGGCTTGATGGGAATCAATGAAATGGGATTCGAGGTCTTCGAAGAGATGCTCGATTATGCAGACGAACTGCAGATCGAGGTCCAAGAACTTGATAACGGTACGGTAGTGGCTGATGCGGGCGTGGAAGCCCATGGCGGCTATGGCGCAGGCGTCTACCTATCTCGCCTCTGCATGGCAGACCTGGCGGAAATTCAGCTTACGCCCTATGATATCAAAGGCGTTTTATTGCCGGGCATTCAGGTGGCGACAGACCATCCTGCCGTCTCCTGCATGGCCTCTCAGTGTGCCATGTGGCAGATCAAGGCAGACAAGTACTTCGCCATGGGCAGCGGTCCGGCGCGCGTGCTGGCCAGAAAGACCCGTGACCTCTACGAGAAGATCGGCTTTGAGGAGTCCTCAGATGTGGCAGTCATTGTCCTGGAGTCAAACAAGCTGCCGGACGAAACCGTCTCTGCCCTCATTGCAGAAAAGTGCGGCATAGATCCGGCTGACCTGAGAATTGCCGTGGCGCCCACGGACAGCGTGGCCGGGCTGGTGCAGGTCTCGGCGCGGGTAGTCGAGACGGGTCTTCATAAGCTCTTCACCATGGGCTTTGACATAAACACCATCAAGTGCGGCTGGGGCCGGGCTCCTATCTCGCCCATAACTGGCGACGCTACCATGTGCATGGGCTCCTCCAACGACGCCATAATTTACGGCGGGGAGACTTACTACACACTGGAATACGAGAACCTGGTGGAGCTGCAGCAATATCTGAAAGGCATGCCTTCCCAGGCCTCTCGTGATTGGGGGGCACCCTTCTACAAGACCTTCAAGGCGGCGGGTTTCGACTTCTTCAAGGTGGATCACAACGTCTTTGCCCCGGCCAAGGTTGTCCTGAACGAAATTAAGTCGAGGCGCACTTTTGTAAGCGGCAAAGTTAACCAGGATGTATTAGCTGAGTCCTTCAATCTGCAGAACTTGGATGCTGTTTGTTAAGGTAAGATTGTCAAAATCCGGGATAAGCTAGATAAGCTCGCTATAACATCCAAGGAGATTGAAATGAATTCCCCAGAGTGCGACCTCAAGGGCCATGGACCGTGCCGCGGCTCTATCTGCCAACGTGGCATAAGCCTCAATCACATGTGCGACCTGCACATCAGGCTTCAATCATACTGGACCGGACATAATCCTGGTAAGAAACTCAACGATTGGCTGGACGGACTGGCAAATGCGGAGATTGAGGAGGCATTGAGGAAAGCTCCAACCCGCGGAAAGCACTGGATTGTGGTCGATATGCCATCCAGCGAGGAGTAAAAAAAGGAAAATCCCTATTGAATTGGCTGGATTTCAGATCAGTCATATCCAGGGAAATACTCCAGACGAGCCTGTTTCTCTGGGATGCCCAGCTCCTCAAGCAAGAGGAGCATGGAATCTACCATTCTTTGCGGGCCACTGGAATAGAATGTCCAATCTGCATAATTGGGAAGAAGCTCCTTGATCATATCGGCATCGATTCTGCCCATCCGGCCTTTCCAGGAAGGACCGGGACGGGTCAGGGTATTAATGATAGTAAGATTCTGATTTTTCGTCATTAGGCTATCGAATTCATCTTTGAAGGGAATATCATCCTCCTGCCGGTTGGAGTAAAACAGGAAAATGTCAGTCGCGAGGCCCTTGTCTGTGCAGTATTTTATGATGCTTCGTAGAGGCGTTATGCCTATTCCCCCGGAAAGCATGGCGACCTTATAGTACTCCCCGTTAAAGGTGAAATTGCCATAGGGTCCGGAAAACCTGATAGTGTCTCCCTTTTTTAGGGAAAGGAGGGCATTGGAGAACTCGTGGCCGGTCAGCCTTTTGGTGACCTGCAGAAATTCCTCAGTCGGGCTGCTGGAGAGAGTGAGAGGCTTTCTGATTTCACCCTCTATGCCATTAAGCTCTAGAATTATGAACTGACCGGGAAGGTAATCAAATCCTGGGGGCCGGTAAAACCGAATTGACCGGGATGACTTGGTGTTTTGCACCGTCTCAATTACCTGAGACTTAAATTGCGGCTTCATAAAAAAATTGGCTCAGAGCCCTGAGGCGCTGGCCAGCTCCAGGCTTTTGCTTCGATCGTTGTTGCCCTCAATGAGTGCGACAATGCTTCCCGTATTCCAGAGATAGAGATATCTGAAGCTGTTATCTCCTCGAATGTCCTTGATCTCCAGAGTCTCATGGCCGTTGATTGTGGCATTGCCGAATATGGGCAACTTCCGAGCCAATTGATCCAGGTATGTCTCCTGGGATTTGAAGTTGGAGACGGCAGCCCTGGCGTGCTCCTCATCGGAAAGCTGGATCAGGGTGATCTTGGCATCATAGTTCTCGCCGGGCTTGCCCCACTGGTAAATGCCCACCGAGGTATTGGCCGGGCCAATGTCCTTCGATCCGTAGAAATCCTTGATGTAATCGGTCATATTCACACTGCGGTCCATCTCGGGCAGAGCTGCCAGCAGCTTGAAGCCGTCCGGCAGATTCTCCGTTGGCACCGCGGGATTCGCAGTCGATGCACCCGCCGGGTCTTTCGCCAGGCAGCCGGCGCTTGACGCCAGCAACAGGGATATGAATAGTAAGCAAATTAATCTCATGGATGAGCCTATCATATTTTCAAGTCCATAAGCTTTGTGAGCCGAAAAGGCGGTTCGACATTCGCCGTTTTAATTAAAACTATTGAGTTTGTATTCTTCGCGCCAATCAAGGCTTAGCGTGAGATTCAACCGGGTCCGTTTTCACGCGAAGGCGCGAAGCCGCGAAGTCTAGAGCTGCACCACCAGCTCATCTTCTCCTACTACGATCCCCGGAAAGTCCCGGACCGTGGCCACAGCCTCGCGCCGCATCTGCAGGCTCGTGTACCGTCCCGCATCGAAGTGGGTGAGCGCGAGGCGTTTGGCTTTGGCCCGCCGGGCAATGGCTGCCGCCGCAGCCGGATTGAGGTGAGGCCAGGCCGGGTTCTCTTCGCCGGGCAGGTGGGCGCATTCGGCAATGAGCAGATCGGCGTCCGCCGCCAGGAGCACGGCGTTCTCGCATACCCCGGTGTCCGGGCAGTAGGTGATGATCTTGCCGTCCAGATCGAAGCGAAAGCCCATACAGGGCGAGGCGTGCACCAGGAAGCGGCAGTCCAGGGCAAAGGGCAGCTTGTAGGGGCCCGGGGAAAGCTCGCGAAGCTCCACCGGGTAGGGCAGCTTTTCCAGGGGGACGGTGAAGGGCTCGTTGATAATAGTATGGAGTGCCGCTTTGGTGCCCTTCTGGCCGAAGACTGTGAGGCTTTTGAAGCGGAACTTGCTGAGGACGTGCAGCCCCTCGATGTGGTCCAGGTGGAAGTGGCTTAAGAAGAGAAAGACGGGCAGGTCATCCTTGATGTAGCGGTCCGCTTTGTAAAGGCCGTTTCCGGCATCGAGGATGATGTGGTACTTGTCGGAGTTGATGAGGGTGCAGATGGTGTTGCCGGTGGGGCTGTCATACCAGCCGTTGGTGCCCAGAAATATGACCTGCATGACTAATTCGCCTCCGGGCTCGCGCCCCACTCGGCCAGCTTGCTGCGGACCTTTTCGGCGAGGGGGCTTTCGATCTGCTGGAAGATCTGGAGGGCTTCGGTTGCGAGGGCTACTGCTTCTGTTCGTCGGTCGAGCTTGTCCAGAGCCTGGCTCTTGGTGAAGAGGGCCTCGCCTTCCCCGCTGCGATATTCGATATCCTTGAAGATTTTCAAGGCCTGATCGCAATGATCGATCGCCTTATCGACCTCGCCAAGATCAGAGTAGGCTTTGCCTAAGGTGCAGAGAGCTTTGCCCTCGAATTTCTTATCTTCTATCTTGCGAAAGATGGTCAGTGCCTGCTCGTAGTACTCGATGGCTATGCTTGTCTCGCCCAGCCCGGCGTAGGCATTGCCCAGGTTGCCCAGCCAGAATCCTTCGCCCCTAAGGTCGCCGATTTCTTTGGCGATGGCCAGCGCCCGCTCATAGTACTCGATGGCCTTGCGCGTCTCGCCCAGCCCGACGTAGGCATTGCCCAGGTTGCCCTGCCAGACCCCTTCATTCCCTCTGTCACCGATTTCTTTGGCGATGGCCAGCGCCCGCTCGTAGTACTCGATGGCCTTGCGCGTCTCGCCCAGCTCGGCGTAGGCATTGCCCAGATTGCCCAGCCAGAATCCTTCACCCCTACGGTCGCCGATTTCTTTGGCGATGGCCAGCGCCTGCTCGTAGTACTCGATGGCTTTGCGCGTCTCGCCCAACTCGGCGTAGGCATTGCCCAGGCCGCCCAGCCAGATTCCTTCATTCCCTCTGTCACCGATTTCTTTGGCGATGGCCAGCGCCCGCTCGTAGTACTCGATGGCCATGCACGTCTCGGCCAGCCCGAAGTAGGCCCTGCCCAGGTTGCCCAGCGAGGCTCCTTCATTCCTTTTGTCGCCAATCTCGCGGGAGATCTTCAGTGCTCTCTCCAGGTATCCGATGGCCTTGCGTGTCTCGCCAAGATCTATGTAGGCACTACCCAGGTTGCCCAAATGGATGCTTTCAGCGCTTCGATACCTCATCATCTTTGCTGCTTTTAAGCCTGTTTCAAGCCATCCAATTCTATCCTCTGGATGCAGGCGCAAAGACAAAACGTTGCTGCCATTGCCCGCATAAGAGCTGGCCAATTGCAGGACAGATTTCAAATCACTCTCTTTCAATTTGCTAGAGATTAGAATTATGTTCTTTGCCCAGGCTTGTCCAACTTTAATATTTGCCCATTCATGATCGAAAAGCTTGAGACCTGCTGAGACATTCGTCCCACCTTTTTGATAGAGATTATCAGCTTGAGAAAGGACTTTTGAGTAATACTTGGCATGTTTCTGCTGGGCATCAGCAAGTTCATCTCCCTCAAGACGCGATTCTGCGAAAAGACGAGCCAAATCGTGAAGTTTGTATCGCCCATCCTCAGAATCATGAACTGCAGCAAAGTCCACCAGACTCCATCGCACCAAATCGCTTAGAGCCTCAGCTGATGGACGTGAATCCATCTTTAGGACGGCAGTCGCAGCATTGCGATCAAAATCTTCCGGAAAGACTGATAAACGCCGCCATTGCTTTTTTCTTCCGGGAGTGAGCAGATCATAGCTGAGGCCGAAGGAGCCCTTTACTAATTTAAGCAGCGCTACCTTATCGTTCAGACGTTTTGCATACTCTGGAACGCTTAGATCCTTCTTTTCAGCTAGAGCGCCGGCTGCATTGCGCAGAGCAATAGGAAGGCGGCCACACACTTTTGCCAGCTCTTCAGCCCGGTTGCCAATGCGCGGGGCAATTTCCAGAAGAAGCTGGCACGCTTTATCTAAAGGCAAGATGTCCAGATCTTTTTCCGCCAAACCGGGCAAGGCAAATTTTATTCTCGATGTGATGAGAACGACGCAGCCTGCGGGGGGCAGCAGAGGCTCGACTTGCTCGCCGTTGGCGGCATTGTCCAGCAGCAGGAGAGCACGCTTGCCGGCTAGAATTGAGTGATACAAACCACGCAGTTCGTTTGAGTTTTCCGGCAGGCGATCCGCAGGATTATAGGCCCGGATTACCTGAGCCATGGCATCTTCTGGCGTCAATGGTGGCAATTCCGAATTATTGCTTGTTCCCCGCATATCTACGAAGATCTGGCCATCCGGAAATTGGCTCTTGATCTTGTCCGCCAGAACCAGTGCCAGTGCCGTCTTGCCGATGCCTCCCATGCCACGCAGGCCAGTGATAGTAGCTCCCTTTTCGAAGTTGGAGAGGATGTCCTCAATCTCTTCTTCACGGCCTTTGAAGTCACGGGGGGGCGGCGGGATTTGGCGAGGTACCGGAAGCCTGTCCTTGCATTCAAACACATCTTCCTTTGTAGATTCAACTAAATCGTTCTCATCAATAATTTCATTATCGATTAATTTTGTTACATCTAAGCTATCAAAGGATGATATATTAAATTGCTTGATTATTTTTAAGATTTCTGGATCGCCGCCAGAAAGTCGAGTTTGAAATTCAGCCAATGTCGTAGCTCTAGTTTCCAGAAATAAGCGAATTGGGCCATTCTCAACACTAAATAGTTCGAAATCACCACCCAATTTTGAAAATGCATCCGCAATCTTCTTTCCAATAGAGATTACGTCTCGCTCTCCAGTCCATTCGCATTTTATCGTTATTTCAAAAATGAGTAGAGAATTTGTTGCCTCTGCTAATTTTCGCAAATAGTCAGAGATCTGTGAGTAATCATCTAACCATGATGGCTGAATGCCTGCTGTTTCGAACCGGTTCTGCAATACGTAATTAGTTTTTTTAGCAATAGCGAAGCCACCGTTCAAATGCAATTTCTCTCGACATTCATCAACGAGAAAGTCAAGAGTCGGATCATTGTGTCCATAACCGATCCAGAACTTTTCATTTGTTTTAAAAAGTAATTCTAAGACTTCGCGTAATGGCTCGCTAAATAGGGCTTTTTGATAATCATCACGGCTTAGAATAATATCTTCGGGAGTATCAACACAGCCGTGAACCTTTAGCAGAAACCATTTTCTTTCTACCACCCTTTCTGGCAAATACCGATAAGAGCGTGTGAATACTGAACTGATTTTTTCAGCAGGGGACGCTTGCTCCAAGAGTCTATCATAATTTGTTGTAATAATAGCTCTAAAAGGAAGCTGCATGAGTATGCGGTGATTGATAGATGGAACTAAATTCCTTTTCTCTGGACGCCCGCAAGTCTCAAAAAGTGCATCGAGGATATCCTTAGTCTCTTTGATATCGGTACGTGGCCGCAACTCACGTTTGAACTCAATTTGGCGAACAACAGCTTTCGAGAAACCTGCCCCGAGCACCACTTTCAGTAATCCTGCCGCGCTTAGAAGTTGATTTTCTTTAATCTCCTGAAATGCCGCTTTGATTCTATCAGTTTCTTCAGGCCGAGTTTCACAAGCTTCTGCAAGCATTCCATAAAGCAAATCTTCCCATCTCGGTCCACCTACCTGGGACGAGAGGCCCGACCCGACAATTGCTATTGCCCTACCATTTTTCAAAGCTTCGACAAGATCTGGTGAAGGTGAAAGCATGCTCAAGTTAAATCTATCTCCATTGCTCGATAATTATTTCTCCCACCGTTTTGCTGGATGTTTAGTTTCTTCCAGAGAATTATTGAACGCCTTTGCTCATGAATCGTTTCAAGGAAAGTGCCGCATAGATTTAAAGATTGTCCGCAAAAAATTTGCAGGAACCTTGCAGCCCGTGGTCCTGTCGATATTGGATACAGAGGGGCCACTTCGTTCATTGGAATGCCGTTCATCCAGTAAAAGCGATTGGGCCGAAATCAAGTGCAAAGAGCCGGACAGATCCGCATCCGCAAAGATGCCACCCCCAAAAAGGGGCGATTTCAGACCTTGTCCGCCCCTCCCTTCTCCTTCTGCTCCCTCACCAGCCCGCCGTAGGCCACGCCCGCCTCGGTGAGCACAATCTTTTCCCCCACCAGATCGATCAGCCCGGCCAGCTCCAGGCGGTGCAGGTGGTAGTCGAGCATCTTCTCTCCCACCTCGGCAGCGATCTGTGGCACGCTCAAAACTCCCTGGTTCATGAGGATGATCATCTTCCTTCGAATGGGGCTTTCCAGGGCATGATGCACCAGAGCCATCTCCTCCGGTGACTCTGGCTTGGCTTTCTTTCCGATCAGCATTTGTATTCACCAGGCGTCAGACTTTATATTAAGCAATGCCCGTATCAACTTGACCATGTCGGACCACAACATTTCAGCCTTGCCGCAGGGGGCGGCGAAAGCAGAGAGCTTTCATCCTTGCATCTGCCGGAATGATAAAAGAGAGGACGCCTACTCAGCGGAGGGCTTAGGGCAATGGCCATGATCCGCGCTCTGGCGGTGGACATCGACGGCACCCTGAGCGACCAAGATCGAGTGCTCTGCCCCGCCGCCCTGCAGGCGCTGCGGGGTCTGAAGGTGCCCGTAGTGCTGAGCACGGGCAACTCCCACTGCTTCACCAGAACGGTTTGTGTTCTCCTGGGCACGCCCCGTATTTTCATCGCCGAGAACGGAGGCGTTCTATCCTACTCCGATGATGAGATCGAGGTACTGGCGGACCTGAAAGTCTGTGAGGATGCCTTCCAAAAGCTGGCCGCCGAATTTCCCCTGCAGAGATTCAGCTCCTCTCGCTACAGATTTACCGATATTGCCCTGCAGCGCAACTTCGATGTGCAAGCTGCCGCCCGCCGCGTCCAGGAGCTGGGCCTGCCCGTGCATATCATAGATACCACCTTTGCAGTGCATATCAAAGACAAGCGGGTTGACAAGGGCACGGGCCTCTCTCGCATTGCCAAGCGCATGCAAATCGAGCTGTCCGAGTTTGCCGCCATCGGCGACAGCAACAGCGACCTGCCCATGTACCAGTTGGCTGGCTTTCGGGCCTCTGTGGGCAACGCTAGAGCGGAGCTAAAGCAGATCTCCGACTACGTAGCCAAGGCCGAATACGGGAACGGCTTTGCTGAAATCATAAATTACATGAAAGAAAAAGAGATGTTGATTTAGATTGCCCGGAGACAAAAAAGCCCTTCTTGCCGTCCTTGGCTCCTGCATCGCCCTCTTTTGGCCGGGCGCTCTTACCTTCGGCTTTGCTGGGGTCATGGCTCCCATCTGGCAGGAGATGTTTCAAGTCGGGCGCGCCGCCACGGGCCTGACTATCTTTTTCATGCTCGCGGCGGTAGGCGCTTTCATGTTCCTGGTGGGCCGCTGGCAGGAGCGCTGGGGCCTGCGGCGCATGATCACTCTGGGCGTCATCCTCACGGCCCTCGCCTCCCTGCTCGTATCTCAGGCCACCTCGATCTACACCGTCTACATCTGGGCCTTTCTCAACGGCATGGCCTCCAGCTTTGTCTACGTTCCCGCCCTGACCCTGGTACAGTGGTGCTACCCGCTAAAGAGAGGGCTGGTGGCGGGCACGGTGAGCATGGTCTTTGGGCTGGCGGCAGCCATCATTTCGCCATTCTTTGCAAAAATGCACTCTGCCTTGGGCTACGAGACCATGAACCTGGTTGTCGCCCTTCTCACCCTTTCCATCGGCCTTCTGGGAGCCTATTTTGCCCGCGCTCCGCCTGCTTGGGAGAATGCCGCCTCTGCCCGACGCGCCCGGGGGGTAGCGGTGGCAAAACCGACGGCAAAGATCATAACCACAGCCAAATCGTTCACCGTAAAAGAGAGCCTGCAAACCAGAAGCTTCTGGCTGCTCTGGATCACCTGGACCTTTGCAGGAGCGGCGGGCGTCTCCATGACTCTCCTCGCCACCGGCTACGGGCTCTTCCTGGGCTTCCCTCTATCCTCAGCCATCATCATCCTGACCGCTTTTAATCTCACCAACGGAATGAGCCGCCTGATCAGTGGCATTCTCTCTGACCGGTTTGGCAGAAATCAGGTCATGAGCCTGGCCTTCCTGGCCGCCGGCGTCGCCTATTTCGTCCTGCCTTGGGCAAACGATCTGGTGACCTGCGCTCTGCTGGCCGCGGTAGTGGGCTTTTCCTTCGGCACCCTCTTCTCCGTCTCTGCGCCACTGGTGGCAGACTGCTTCGGCCTGGAGCACTTCGGTGCCGTCTTCGGCCTGACCTTCGCCGCCTACGGCTTTGTGGCCGGGCCTCTGGGGCCCACCCTCTCCGGCTACCTGCTGGATGTGACGGGAGACAACTTCTTCCTGGTCTTCCTCTATCTGGGCATCTTCTGTCTGCTGGCGAGCTTGTGCGTCCGGCAGGTGGTGCCGCCGCAAAGGGCTTGATCACAAGCTTGATCACAAAGACGACCTGTTTAAAACCACCATGCACCCGGAGAAGAACAGCATCAAGAAAAATATGATGGCCAGTAGAGAACCCCAGGGAACAGGCTGGTCGAGAGCTGCCGCTCGCAGGCAAATGCTGCAGTGGGTGAGGGGAAGCGCATAAAGGGCCAGCTTGAGTCCCCAAGGAACCTGAGCCAGGGAGAAGAAGGTTCCTCCCAGGAAGGTCATAGGCAGAAGAATGAGGCTACTGAAGGTGGCCAGATCCTGGTGAGACCTGGCAAGCAGAGCAGCCAGCACTCCCAGGAAGGAAAAGACCAGACAGGTTAGCAGCAATTCCATCAAAAACAGCGGACCGACACGAAAACCCGGTGCCAGGAGCAGGGAAGCGGCAATGAAGGCGATGGAGCTGACCAGACCTCTTACCACCCCGATAAGAGCTTTGCCGAGGAGCAGTGAGAGCAGGCTGATGGGCGCCATGAGACACTCATCGAAACTGCGAAAATAGAGCCGGTCCACATTTAACCTTGTTCCAGCTCCGTTGAAGCTGGCAGTCATGGCAGTCAAGGCAATTATGCCAGGCACCACGAACTGCAGATAGCTGGTTCCGTTGACGCTCATGCCCCGGCCCAGGCCCCAGCCAAAGGCCACCAGGTAGAGGAGCGGGCTGATGGTAGTGGTGATCAAATAGCGGCCCGACCGGCTTCTCAGTATCAGCAGATCCGACCAGAGGACGGTGTAAGCGTCCTGGCTATTTATCCAGAACCTTTTGACCAGTGAGTTCGACAAAGACATCCTCCAAATTCGACTCGCGCATGATGACCTTATCCTGGACGGGCAGGCTGCTTAAAAATCTCGCTGCATCTTCCCGGTCCGGGAAAAATCTGTAATCGGTTCCGTTGCCACATCCCTGCATCTCCACGGTGATCATCCCCAGCTTCTGGCGTAATTGCAGAGGAGTACCCAGAGCAATCAAGCGTCCGTGGTGAATTATTCCCACTCGGTCGCAGAGCGCCTCTGCCTCCTCGATGTAATGAGTGGTGAGAAAGACCGTAGAACCATCCATATTCATCTTGCGAATGAGGTCCCAGACGCGTCTCCTGGCCTGGGCATCCAGTCCCACCGTCGGCTCATCCAGAAATAAGAGCCTGGGACGATGTAGCAGGGCGCGAGCGATCATGGTCCTTCTCTTCAGGCCGCCGGAGAGCTTATCGATGAGCTGATCGGCGTGCTCCGTCAGCTCTACATACTCTAAAAGCTCCTCGATCCTTTCCTGTCTAACCTCCGGGGCCAGGTGATGAAGCCGGGCATGAAAATCCAGGTTCTCTCTCACGCTCAGATCTCGATTAAGGCTCATGTGCTGCTGCACAATCCCAAACTGCGACTTGACACTTGATGGGTCACGAGCCACATCAAAGCCGTTAATAAACACATTTCCTGATGTGGGCTTGGTAAGAGTCGTAAGAATGCGAATAGTGGTAGTCTTGCCTGCCCCGTTGGGCCCGAGAAAGCCGAAGAGCTCGCCCTTTTCCACTCTCAAGTCCAGGCCGTCCACCACTCTTTTTCCCGCGTACTCACGGGTCAAGCCATCGATCAAAATCATGTATTGTGATCTGTTTCGAATAGAAGCTGTTGTTCTCGATCCACAATGCTGTAGAGGGCCTGTGGGCTCAAGCTGGAGATGGGATAATACCGTCCCCCTGCGTTCTCTGCGATCTCTCGACAATAGCCTAGCCTCATGTCCATGAAGGAGCTCTCCACCACCTCGGTATCGATGACAATAGTCTGCACGCCAAGCATTCTGCTCTGCTGTGAGATCTCCATCAGTTCGTCCCTGATCTTGCCACCCATTCCCACATTGGCTCTTCCATCAGATATGAGGACCATCATCGTTTTGGTCTCTTCGTCTTTCTGTAGCTCGCTATGCAATAGCTGCAGTCCCCGGGAGAGGCCGGCACATAACGGCGTCTTGCCGCCAGTGGGAAGGGCCTGCAGTCGGCTCAAGGCCAGATCCACGCTGGAGCTGGGAGAGAGGATGATCTCTGCCTCCGTTCCCTTGAAGGCCACCATACCAATTTTGTCTCTCTTCTGATAAGAGTCCATGAGCATGGAGAGAACTGCCCCCTTGGCACCCTCCATCCTCTGCATGGCCCCCATGGAGCCGCTGGCATCCACCACAAAGAGCACTACGGCCGAGGTCTTTCCAACTCTCTCTTTTTCACGGATGTCTTCACTCTTCACAATAATAGCATTGCTGCCGATTCTGACCTTCTGGTAAGGTGCAGCTGCTCGAATCGTGGCATCGATGGCAATATCTTTGCCAGTGCGGGGCATCCTCTGTCGCAGGTATCTGCCACGGTTACGCAAAGCGAGGGTATTCATTCTTCTGCCGCGGGTCTTACGGCGGGCGACTCGATCTCTCTCGCGGGGCATGTCTATGCGGCGCACATCTACGGGAGAGCCGACCTGGAAGACCTGCTCCTCCGGCTTGGCTGCAAGGCTTTGGCTGGAGTCCTGCGGCTTATCGGGCTGTTGATGTTTATGTTGTGGTTCCTGCTGATGTTCCTGCGGATGTTGCCGCTTTTTCTGTTCTTGCTGATGCTTTTCCAGGGATTCATCCAACTTTTCTTTGTTCAAGGTGGGCGGCTCAAAGGGCCTGCTCCTCATTCTATGAGCCAAAGCCAGCTGCATGGCCAACTTTACGTCCTCCTGGCGAACCTCTGTCCTTTCATTGAAGGCCGCAATGGTCTTGGCCGTTCTGGTGATGACAATCTCGGCCCGGTGCGTCTTGACTCCCAGGTCGATGCAGGTAGATGCAATGGTTCTCAAGAGATCATCGTGCAGGGTCACATCCTTCAGGATCTTTTTGGCAGCGGAGATTTTGCCCTTTAGCTCCTCTTGCCTGGCATGAAAACGCAAGGCAAAGACCTCCGGGTCAAGGTCAAAGCTCTCTGCATTCTTAGCGATCAGCATCCTCTGATCCACATCAGCAATGCCGGCAACGCTCACCTGCAGCCCGAACCGGTCCAAGAGTTGAGGCCGGATCTCTCCCTCCTCTGGATTCATGGTGCCCACCAATATAAATTTGGAGGGATGAGCCACAGATACGCCCTCGCGTTCAACGATATTCACTCCCATGGCGGCGGAGTCGAGAAGGACATCGGCCACATGATCATCCAGTAGGTTGACCTCATCTATGTAGAGTATGCCTCGATTGGCTGCCGCCAGGATGCCCGGTTCCAGGGCTTTGATGCCCTCCTTGATGGCCCTCTCTACATTCAAAGAGCCTACTACACGATCCTCCGTGGCCCCCAGCGGCAGATCGATCAGCGGAGTCTTGCGGCAGGTCTCTTTTATCCGGCCGGTCTCGCTCTTCTCAAAACACAGATCGCACATCTCCTCCGGATTGGCAGGATCGCAGTTGAAAGGACAGTCTTCCACCACGGCAATGCTCTCCAGCAGATCGGCCAGAGCGCGCACGGCAGTTGACTTGGCAGTACCTTTGTCGCCCCGGATGAGGACGCCGCCTATGCGAGGATTGATGGCATTTAGAATCAGGGCGAACTTCATGTCTTCCTGGCCAACGATGGAGGCGAATGGTATAGTTCTTCTCTTGAGATGGTGCATTTTGTCTCCCCTTGTTTAATTATCATGAAAATAACATTTAGTATTATAAGTCTTTCTGTAGTAACACGAAAGAACTAATTTATAAAAAGGAACCTAATCCATAATGGTTGCAGATATTCACAAATAGAATAACAGATGTGCATCTCCATGCACACCTGTTCTCTTCGCTTGATGGAGTTAGGTTGCCTAAGTGGTTACTCGTTGCTTATAAATCTGTCGGATAAGTATAACTAAACAATCTACTATAAATACAGATTTAGCACGAAAATATAATATAGATAAATCTAATATCAGATATTCATACTAGCAAAGAATTAAATATTACTATAAGCAAATTGCCTTCATTTATCTGCGAGTGCAGAAGAGGGATTGATATGAGACATTTTATCGTAGGGATAGGATCCGCGCTGATTCTGCTTCTGATAATGGCGAGCATTTCCTTGGCAGGGACCTGGGACTTCAACCCCAATCAAGAAGCTGTGAAACATAGGAGCGATGTGACGAGTGATGTGCAAGGGGCTGGATATTTTATGGAGTACACCAAGGTCAATACCAATAACCTCTCCATGCTGGAGTATTCCCATGGAAGCGGCACCATGGACTTTGCCGATGTACTCTATGATGAGCAAAAAACTACCCACGCCAGCACCTACATTTACTGGATGGATTACAATACAGGGCAATGGACAAGAAAATATCCTGGAGCCAGCAGCGCCATCACTTATACCAGGCAGTATGATAATGTGCAATCTCCTACAAATTTCGCTTATGGAACTGGCTGGTATGCCTCACATCCCGTGGGCTATAACTCGCTTCTCAAGGACAAGAACGAGGCCAAGAGCTACCAGGAATCCGCCTCTATGCATCGGCAGGTGGAGTATGCGCGAGCCCTGAAGGGCGATATCGCTGTGGATATGAATTGCACAGCGCCCACAGCCACTGTGGCCGGTAAAGGCTCAATCAGCATGAAGATCGATGACGATGTCACTCAAGGTACGCTTCATATCGGCGAGCTTCTATCCATGCCTATGACTAACACCAATACACCAAAATTCAAGACAAAGCAAGGCTGGAAGGATCCAATAATTGAGGTTGACAACAACTACATCGGAGATTTCCAAGTTCAGAAGACCATGAAGCTCGAAATATCGAAGTCTGCACCCACCTGGATGGAGGACTGGCTGCCCTGCTGCGGCGGCGGCTTCTTTGACATTCCATCGAATAACTTCGACAAAGAGCACGGCAGCCAGAAAGGCATATTCGACTGCACCTGCCGCAACACTTCTATATCCACAATGAAGCCGGCGTGGAACACCAGCATGGCTCAGTTCCCCACGGAGAAGTACAGATACGTGCCGTGAGGCTCCAATATTTTTTTTCTCAACATAAAAATAGAACGAATATCATGGTGTAACTGAGCGATCTTTTCTACGGAAATACCTTACGTGGAGCCGGAATTTGTCTTATACCCAAGCCTTTTTGCCTTTTCCAGGGCCTCATTAGCCTCTGGACCGCGTTCGGCTAATTTGAGGGCGTTGGCTTTGTTGACCCAGGCTTGCATGCAGTTGGGATCGATTTTAATGGCCTTATCGAAGCTTTTAAGCGCCTCGACAAAATCCTCGTACCCCTTCACCTGGGCGATGCCTCGGTTATTCCAGGGCTCCAGGTAATTGGCATCCTGCTCAATGGCCTTATCATAGGCTTTTATCGCCTCGCTGAACATTTCCATTTTAGCCAAAGACAGTCCCAGGCTATTCCAGCACGTGGCACATTCGGGGTGCATCTCTACAGATTTTCTGAGAACAGCTACGGCTTCGCTGTAATTGCCAAGTTCATTGAGTGCTAGGGCTTTGTTGTACAAAAATCCGATCTCTTCGGGGTCAATTTCCATAGATTTTTCAAATAATTTTATAGAAATATTATAGTTTTTCAGTTCTGCATAGGCAAGGGCCTGACCGTTCCAGGCAGCCGCATTTGCCGGATCCAGTTCAATGGTTTTGTTATAAGCAGCGATGGAATCATTGTACCTGCCGGAAAGCCGCAAAGCTAATGCCTTGCTTAGCCAGGCATCGGCGTCCATCGGCTCAATTTTAGAAGCTCTCTCTAATGCCTCAATCGACATTGAGTATCTGCCCAGGGCAAGAAGAGCCTCTCCCTTCTTGACAAAGGCAAGAGCATTTATGGGATTTATTTCGGTTACATTGTTATATGCATCAAGAGCATCATTATAATTTCCCATGTTTGTGAAAGCCAGACCCAGGTTAAACCAGGCGTCTTCGTTCTCATTGTCCAGCTCGACCGTTCTTTTCAGGGCTGCTAATGATTCGTTGTTCTTGCCCAAATCCGCTAATATGAGTGCCTTGCTTAACCAGGCACCTGCCAGCTTCCCGTCCAGCTTAATGGCTTTATCAAGGGTTAACATGGATTCGTTATATCTTCCCAGGTTAGCCAGAGCCAGACCCTTGCTGTACCAGGATAATGCCACCTTGGGGTGCAGCTTTATGGCTCCATCAAAGGCTGCAATTGACTCATTATATCTGCCCTGGTGAGCGAAAGCAAGCCCCTTGCCGTACCAGGCCTCGGCCAGATTTGGATCCCGCTTGATTGACTCATTGTAAGCAGAAAGCGCATCATGTCTTTCCATGCCGTCCAATGCCTGGCCTTTGCTCATCCAGGCAACGGCATTTGCACCGTCCAGCTGGATAGATTTATTATAGCAATCCAGGGCGACTTCCAGGGATCCCATCTGCATGAATCCATCTCCTTTTTGCTGCCAATAGTCTGCTGTGTAGTCTTTCCCAAGCGCATAAATGGAGCATGATATCAGTACCAGTATAATGACGATAATTTTAACCTTAATCTGAATCCCTCTGTGATTTGATAATGCAAAAAAAAGATGACTAGAGCTCCTTGCCAAGCGATGTGGTAGTCAATTTGACATGCTTTACGCCCTTTAAAGACATCATCCTCTCCGCCGCTTTTCTTACATCCTGCCCTTCGCCCCTCAGCACCACAACTTCCAGACAATTGTCGTGATCCAAATGGACGTGCAGACTGGACTGAATTAAGCCGCCAAATTCGTGCTGAATCTCAGTGAGATTATCTTCCAGGCCTCTTTGAGAATGGGAATAAACAATAGTAATCACGCCCACGCGTTCCCCGTGGACGTCGCTCATCCATTCGAAGTTGACTATATAACTTCTTATGGCATCCCTGACCCCCTCGGAACGAGAAGAATAGCCTCGCTGCAAAATTATCTCGTCAAACTTATTAAGCAGATTTTCCGGCAGGGAAATGCCTACTCTCATTAATTCTTGGTCCATATGTTATCGTGTAAGATAGTAAAATGTTACTTAGTAATAAACTTATTGGGTGCATCAGCAGAAAAACGGATTTCATAAACAAAGCATTATGATCTTTCTCAGAACTGATTTACTAGTGCAAAGCGTCATAAATGCATCGTTATTTAGTGTCGGTAATTGCCTCAATCTCAATTACGATTACTACAATCGAAATAAATAGACACAAATTTCATATACTAATTTCTGATTATAGTAGCAAAAAAGTAGATGCTTTATGAGATTTAGCTGCTTTCCAGAAAGAGGCTTTCGGCCTATACCGGGAATTTCTCCCCCCCTGATCGATCCACTCGTTGGGTGCAAGTTTTATCCCCGCTGACCGCTGACCGCAACGAAGTTACATCGCTATCCAGGAAATTGCGCCTTAGCTGGAACTATGAAGCAAGTGCAATCAAAGATGCCCCTGGCGGACTTAAAGGCCTTTGCATCTACATAGTTCATGTCGCTAAATCCGCCAGAACAACAGGGCAGCCATGAATCTTCCTTCTCGGTCTCCTCTGAGTAGGTGGTAAGATTCATATTTTTCTTGATGTGGAAGTTCCCCACGTAATCCTCATCCATCTCTATCAAAGGCTTCTTCCAGGCTTTCATTGCCAATCCGAGGACTTGAACCTCCTCTGAATCTTCTTCCGGCACTTCATCTGCCGGGATTCCCTGAAGCTGAAGCACTCCAAAGTGTGCCCGGCCATCAATCAAGTCCTCTTCTATGTCCATGGTGGTATTCATTGTGTCATCTCCTGCATTTGATTGAGCATCAAGCACCTTGTTTAATCCATGAGCTCGATCAATCCGATGATGCAGGGAATTAAAATCATCGCGATTCTTAATCCAATCCTCTTCGCTCAGGAGTGAATTGAAAACAACCGGATTGTGATTATAATATCTTGATCCTATGCCCATTGCTAGGGGGATGTATGTCATTTTGCTGTCTTCTTTCATCTGAATAACGCTTGTTGATCCTTCTTCATCCTCGATTTCCTCTCCATCATCGTCGTAAGCACCGTTTATCCAGGTCTTATTGCTGTATGAACTCTCGGTGTATATGGTCGAATCAGTATTTATTTTGCCGCTGCCGTGGGCTTTGTTCTTCGCCTCAACGCCATTGAACAGGCGCCCTTCCGTCCCAAGAGCATCCGGCATTTGAGCGTATTTATAGGCAGTGAAGAAGCCCGTGCCGCTCACGTTCTGTTCAAAATTGAATTTTAGACTTTTCTCTTCCAATGTCGTGGGATTGTCATATGCCGAACCATTTTCCAGTAATTTCTCCTCCTTTTCCTCATTATCGGCTGCGGCTATGCCAATTAGCGCAAAGATAGCCAGCAATAAAATAATCACTCTCAGATCTTTCCCTCCTCAGATACCATGTCTATGTTAACACGTATTGCTTATGTTATTTTAATATATCTGCTAATAGCTTACAAAGGTAGCATGAAAGCATAACTATCCGTTTTTGTATTAATGGAATGTTCAAATATCGCATAAACTATTGAAAAGTCATATGTTGATCCGGTTGATGATAAATCGTACATATATGCTCTGCATGCGCTAACGATTTCCGTGGTGCTCGCGCACTATACTTCAGCACAAGAGCCGACTTTGGTCCATGGTTTGTTCGCATGATAGGTGTGCGAGATGAGACGCACTTCAAGAATTTGGACTTGCCAAGATAGTATAACCATAATCTTCTTACTCATTCTGTGTATAAAAATCACGAAAAATTGTTACTTAATATGATTTAAGATATCCTTTTATAATTGAATAGCATTTCAGTCAACGGTGAAACTATGCATATTCCTGATGGCTATCTAGGGCCATACACTTTTATCGCAATGTGGATCATAATGATCCCCATCTGGTATTATGCGGGAAGGAAGCTCAGCTCTGAGCTGAAGTCGAGGCAGGTTCCCCTGCTGGCGCTGGCAGCAGCGTTCTCTTTTGTCGTCATGATGTTCAACGTCCCAATTCCTGGTGGCAGCACCGGTCATGCCGTGGGCGCTGCAATAATCGGCATCGTTCTGGGACCATGGGCTGCAGTGATTGCCATATCCGTTGCCCTTGTGCTTCAGGCGCTGATGTTCGGCGATGGAGGCATTACAGCTATCGCAGCCAATTGCTTTAATATGGCTGTAGTAATGCCCTTCGTTGCCTATTATGCTTACAAGCTCATCAGTGGAGGCACAGAAATTACTTCTTCTAGGAGGGTCATTGCCGCGGCCATCGCCGGCTACATCTCTCTCGTGATAGCATCTGCCTTTACAGGCTTTGAGTTCGGTATTCAGCCTATATTGCATCACACAGCCGAAGGAGTACCACTCTACATGCCCTACCCACTGAGTGTGACGGTTCCCGCCATGGTACTGGAGCATGCTTTCGGATTCGGCATCCTTGAGGCCCTAATTACGGCACTGATCTTTGCCTACATCCAGAGAACGGATACCACTCTGCTTTATGGAGAGAAATCTGCTACACAGAAAATGAAAATGAGGAAAGCAACAAAAGCGTGAGGCAAAACCATGGATAGGATAATAAGAAACTTTGTCATCGGCCTGGTAGCGCTGATTATTCTGGCGCCGTTAGGGCTTTTGGCTGTTGGAGAGACCTTTGGCGAGTGGGGGCCGGA
>JAPKXZ010000007.1 GCA_026394555.1 Methanothrix sp. | reverse complement strand
TTCTATAGATTTGATATACCAAGGATCTTGGAGATTCAATGCAAGTTTAAGTAGATCTTCATTAGATTGAGTCATAGATAATAATTTAGGAAAGGATATTGTTAAACTTTGCCCCATGTCCACTTAGAATAGCGAGGAACCTTTTATAATATCCGGCCCTATTAACTAAAATTATTTCTCATTGTCAAAGAGGTGTTCTTTGCATGTTGCACAAAGATAAAAAATCGATAAGTACAAAGGCATCGCAATTCTGGACCATTAAAGCATTTGCGGCAATGATGTTGCTTATCATGCTGGCATTGCCTGCTGTGGCTCATCCACCGGCCCAGGTAAGTCTCGCCTATGACAGCCAGAATCAGAACTTAGAGGTAACAACGACCCATCAGGTCTCAGATCCCACCAGCCATTATGTCTTCAAGATTGACATCCTGAAAAATGGCGTGCAAGTCTTAACTAAAGAATACACGAGCCAGCCCACGTCGTCCACATTTAGCTACAACTATTCCCTAAATGCCAGCAAGGGCGACGTTCTCAAAGCTACTGCCTACTGCATCATTGCCGGTAGTAAGTCCGCCGAGATCACAGTTGAGGATGCAAAGCTGGTAGTGCAGCAGGCTGGAGTCAAAAATACAACCAACGGCAATACATCGCTCCCAATAGAGCTGATCAAGCTACCACCTGGCTTTAAGATCGAGATCTATGCCGAGAATCTGACTTACGCCAGATCAATGGCTTTAAGCCCCGATGGAACGCTCTATGTGGGAACGCGCCGCCCATTTGAGACCCTTGACTCTCCCAATGGCTCTTCTCCCAATGGCTCTGCTCTTTATGCCATTGTGGATAAGAATAATAACAACCATGCTGAGGCAAGCGAGATCTATGTCATTGCACAAGGCCTGAACAATCCCAATGGCGTGGCCTTCAAGGATGGATCTCTTTATGTCGCGCAGATCAACCGCATCATCAGATTCGATGATATCGAGGCCCAGTTGGCCAGCCCGAAAGAGCCGGTCACAATCAAAGAGCTGCCCGAGTACCTTATGCACGGCTGGCGGTACATCGGCTTTGGGCCGGATGGAAAGCTCTACCTGGCCATGGGAGCGAACTGCAACGTCTGCCAACATAATGATGAGCTGAATGCCACCATTGTGCGCATGAACCCGGATGGCAGCGATATGGAGATCTTTGCCAAGGGGGTTAGAAACTCGGTGGGCTTTGACTGGGACCCAGCAACCGGAGAGCTGTGGTTTACCGACAACGGCAGAGACCTGCTGGGCAATGATGTGCCGTCGGACGAACTGAACCATGCGCCGGTGCAGGGCCTGAACTTCGGCTTCCCTACCTGCCACTCGGGCAGCATTCCTGACCCGGATCTGGGCTCAGATAAGAATTACACCTGCAACACAATGGTTCCGCCATCCTGGATGATGGGGCCGCATGTAGCGCCTTTGGGAATGAGATTTTATACAGGCACACAGTTCCCGGAGGAGTACCGCGGCCAGATATTCATCGCCGAGCATGGCTCCTGGAACAGGGACGCACCCATCGGCTATCGTTTGGCGCTGGTTCGTCTGCAGAACAATACTGCTGTCGGCCATGAGGTATTCGCAGAAGGCTGGCTGCAAAATAAAACTGCCTGGGGAAGACCCGTTGATATGCAGACTCTAAAAGACGGATCAATGCTGGTATCCGATGATATGAACAGTGTCATCTACCGGATCAGCTACAACTCGTCTTGAAGATAAGATCCTGCACCAGGGAGGATCTTATCTTATTCTTCTTTTTCATCAACAATAGCTGGAGGACTTCTGCCCGAGGTCCGCCAGCCAGGATAGGAAAGAGCCCATCCCTATTCTACGGAAACAGGCCTCACCCCCCAAATCCTCTGCCTTCCTGGCACTCCTGCGCTCCAGAACCAGGAGAACCAGGCAGCCCACAATGCAGAGCAGCCCGGCCAGCATGAAGGTGATGGAAAAGCCCATCTGGCTAGCCACTGCTGCGCCTGCTGCGCCCGTGGCCGCGGTCCCCATGCCTGTAGAAGTGTGGTAAATGGACCACTGGAAGCTTTCCCTGCCCCGGTCCAGATTCACGGACCACAGGCCAAGCCAGGTGGGGTAGGCCAGGCCGCTTCCCAATCCATAAACCACCTCTGCCAGGTAAATCTGATAGATGCTGTTTGCCGAGAGGTAGATTATGGGAACGCTGGCCATGAGCAGCGTTCCCAAGATCAGCCACCTCTCTTTCCCGGCATGACTGTCCACATAATGCCCAAATGGCAGTTGCACCAACGACTTGGTGAGCATGAAGAGAGCGCTCGCCATGCCTGCAGTAATCATCGTCCCTCCGGTCACACCGCCATCGTTAATGTAAATGGCCAATATGGGCTGGATCAGCCCAAATCCCGTCAGAACGAATATGTCCGAGAGCAGGAGCAGTTTCATTGTGCGATTCATCATAGCGAGTCACCTCCAAATTTCATAATATTAGTTTTATAATACGGTTTGACGAAAATATCAATAACACGAATTCGCATATTGAAAAGATTGTCAAAGGCCAAAGCTAGAAAAATGTCCGTTCTAAACCAGATTTTAGAGTGATGCAGTAGACAGTTATGCTTAGCTTCATCAACTATCGGTTGGGTTGAGTGTCTATATAAACCTATCTGATGGATGTTAAAGCCTCCCGCCAAAAGTCAGGGGTCTTCTCTATCTCTGTACCCCAACGAGATAAATATGAATCTTGGCAATAGAGAAAATTATGTACAAACAGATAGAACAGGCTCTGGAGAAGATCGACTCTTCCAGCAAGCCGAATCAAGAGAAGATCAAAGCCATCTTAAAAAGATATGCGATGAACGAGAGCGGCCTTGACGAGGCTTACTACGATCTCTTAGAGGATGGGCTGATCCCCATGCCCCAAAGGTGCGGCATGTCTGCCAAGATTCCCGTCACAGAAGAGGACGAGAAAAGGCTCAAAGAGAAGATTAAAACCGCGCTTCTGGATTAAGCCGGACGCTGCATTTTCCTGGCAGGCAAGCAAGGTGAAAAAGAGGCAGGTGATGATATCTGATGGAAAAGAATGACGCCATGAAGCAGCAAGAAAAGATGACCGAAGAGATCCTGAAGAATAGACCGAAAACTGCCAGAGAAGGCGGCCTTATACAACCCTGGCATGGTCTCGCCTTTCTGGCCATGCTATTAGTATTGATGGTAGTATTAGGTTATCTAATTCATGGATAGCCCAGACTGTTTGCATCAACAAAAAGATATAGTCAGCACGTGCAACCACTTTGCATGAGCATTGCTGACCGCATCAGCCCCATCGAGCTGAGAGATCTGCTTTTGTCGCTGGTAGCTCTGGTTGTTGCCTTTTGTGTGCTGATGAACGGGAAGAGAATTCCCGGTTTGGAGACGATCCTCATCATCACAATGGGCGTAGGCACCGGCTTTTTGCTGCACGAGATGGCACATAAGTTCGTAGCACTGCACTTTGGCTACTTTGCTGAGTACAGAGCCAACTGGATGGGGCTTCTGTTCGCTGTAGCTGCATCCTTTGCTGGATTCATCTTCGCTGCACCGGGAGCAGTTATGATTAGCAAGCCCACTGCTACGCAGGAATTCTATATGCAGGATTCCTTCGGCCAGGAGGAGCTGAGGCAAGAGATAAAAAAGGAGACTCTCTGGATATCCCTGGCCGGGCCCATGACCAACATTGTATTAGCAGCGTTCTTCTTTCTGACGCTGATGTTCGCCCCATCCAGCAGCACTGCCACTCAGGCGGCCAACTTCGCCTTATCTATAAACCTCATTTTAGCGGCCTTCAACTTACTTCCTTTCGGCCCCCTGGACGGCAAGAAGATCTTTGACAGCAACCGCACCGTGTGGCTGCTGGTGGGCTTGCCTACAATTCTGCTGGCGTTGCCGATCTACTTTGGCAGGATATGATTCTTGAGGAGCAACTATATTTATTTCCTGAACAGCAAAGGAACGCAAGGGATGTGAAAGACAGATGTCTAAAGAAGAAACCATGGAAGAGATAGCTGAGACGCTTGCCTCCATCAACGACAGCCTGGAAGGAATCAATGCCGAGCTTGAGGATATCTGCATGTCGAGCAAGATGCTGATATTCTTCAAGATGATTGAACTCCGGCCAGAGATGAAGGAGAAGCTCGGGCCTTTGATCGATGACCTGGCTGAGTCTATGGATTTGGGCATGGGTGAAGAACCAGAAAAGGAATGAATGCCAAAGGCGGACCTTTCAGGAAAGGCCGCCTTTTATAAAAATTTTTTAGATCTTTTTTGCGGTTAGGTACCAAGGAGAAGAGCAGCTAACTGCACCCTCCGCCGCAGCCTCCTCCGCCCGCCGTCGAGGTTGTGCTGCCCCTCGACCCGGAGATGGGATACATGATGTTCGTGTATCCGGCCAGGTTGTTATTTGTCCTATCTTTGGAATAACCGGATAGATCAAGAATCTTTTTTCCGGAAGACTGGGAAGTGCTGGCGCAGGGCACCACAATTGATGGGCTGACCAGAGAAGAATTTCCCATTGAGGTACCATTAATCGAGCTGTTATTCAATGAAGAGTTGTTTGTTGGTACCTGAATGGCCTGAGAGCCGCCCAAGGCCTGTACGGCTTTTCCGCTGGAGGCAGAAGAAGCCGCCAGATTCAGATCACCCATATACACCATTCCTCCGCCCGGTGACCACTGGGCAGAGGCATTAAAGGCCAGGGCAATGAACATGACACCCAGAGCCAAGGCCGCATATTTTGCAGATAACATAAGTATTGAATCCCCTAGATTGAAATCTATTCTGATTCTAATGATGCTCTTAAAAAATAAGGGTTATGTGCCCGCAGGGAGCACATAATCTACGGCTTTACTTCTTGGGTGGCCAGAAATCCTTCATCCAGCCGATGATGCGTCCGGAGTCTTCTGGG
>JAPKXZ010000008.1 GCA_026394555.1 Methanothrix sp. | reverse complement strand
CACTCCCAAAACCCTCACCATCTTCATGGTTTCTTGATTGGTTATCTTCATGGGGAAGGTGATTATGGCACCCTTGGTGCCCTCTGATGGATTGGCGACTTTATCAACGATGATACCGGCCGCCTGAGCCTCTACATCGGCTGTGGCTCTGCTCGTCACATTTTCGCCATATTCGGGCTGACCTATGACATCAACGACATTCGTCAAAAGCCCAAACTTGCTGCCGTCGATAAGTGCTTTGATCCACAATGATTTGCTTGAACCGGCTCCGAGAGGACCGATATCCTGCCAGGTAACCGTGAGTCCATTGTTGATGCCTCCTTTAGAAGAGGAGATATAGCTCATGCCAGCGGGCAAAACATCTCTCACAAAGACATTGGTGAGGCTTATGTTTCCGGTATTGGTAACATTCAAAGTGAAGTTTACAACCGCGCCGACGGAACCAGAGGAAATATTGGGCGTCTTGACCACGACGATGTTCGGCTTTCTGGCAATGACATCTTTTTCGGTAGTATTGGTGATACTCTCATTGCGCAGGTTATACCCAATGTTGGTCACGAGGTTTGTGAGCTTGCCGTATTTGTCCCCATTGAATGAGGCAACGACATCGACATCAAAATGATCTCCCGGATTGAGTACAGCATTAAATGACTGGCAAAGGTTGGTCCAGTAGATGGTAGTAATACCGCCGGAGATGCTTACGGATGTCTCTGGAGGGGTCGCAGAGACAAAACTCAAGCCTTCTGGCAAATAATCCCTTAGCTCCGTCCTGTTTAGCAGCACATTGCCTGTATTGCTAACGGTAATATGAAATGTGGTTTGAGAATGGGGGGCGCCCTCCTCTGGGCTGGCGGTCTTCACCAGTTCTTGACGGGTTTCATAATCAATGCCAACGGTCTTGGTATTGATCCCAGAGACGGTATCACCAGTTACGGGGTTTTCCCATGATGGATATCCTACGGCGCAGGCATAGTCGGTTACAACGGGTTGCCCTGCCCCAATCTTGCCCACAGGTGGGCCCCGGATATCCTCCTGTACAATGTTATACACGACTACAATGCCATTAGCTACTTCACCAGGAAGGAGAGTTGTCTTGTCAAGGTTAACTACTACGGTGTGAGCAGTCGGGTGGTAGATCACGTCCTTAGCCGCTATATTTTTGACCGTAAATTAAGAGATGACACCGGATTATTATTTGGATCTCTAGCAAAAGCTTGTGCATTATTTTTTAAAGGTCCGGGCATGTCGGTTGCATTGATAATGTGTGTAGCTGTGACCGTACGTACCTCGTTAATGGCAAGATTTGGCGAGCCTATTGGGATTAAGCCCAGGCGATCGTCATACAAGGAGAGACTGTTCAAAGACACTGCGTTGTTATTTGTGATTTTATAGGTATAAGTAACGGATGCACCGAAGTTCACGGATGTAGCGGGAACGGAGGTTTTGGTGAGCTGCAAAGCGATAGCGGTATTGGATAAATAGAATAATATACATAATATAAATATTAATGCCGGCATTTTTCTAGTTAAAGAACCAGGCTCATTCAAGCTAGATGGTTGAGGGGGTTGTCTTTTTATCGAAAGAACATCCCTATTTCCTCGCTCTAGGTTTCTCATGTTTCCCCTCTTAATAATACCTGCACTACAGATGATAATTAATAGGTAAGTTAATAGGGTCAATGACTTATAAATCTATGCAAAAAAAGAAACAAGTTATATTGTGGCGGCGAACCCGCGCACCCGCGCAGCAGAGCTGCGGGGCATCCGAGGCGCCGCCACATGAAAACGAAGCCCGGTCGAGCTGAAGCAAACCTCAGTTGAATAAAACAGATAACGATCCTGATGAAGATGAAGATTGGAATTCCCATCGAAGCTAACTTGGTTATTAAAAGGTCCGGAGTTTAGGTTCAGGTTCGCGCCGTGTCACAGAAATGGGCGTCCATGTCCTCCTCAAGCCGGCTCACCCTCAACTCTGGGCGGCTGGAGATGTCCAGGGACATTGGCGAGGTTGTGATTGTGCAAAACATCATCGGAACATGGCCAACATCTCGTAGACGCCCTGCTCGTTTCTCTTGCTCAGGTCAAATCCCATTTTTTTGAAGAGCCGGAAGACAGGCTCATTTCCGACCAGAACCTCGGCCGTGAAGCCCAGGAGCCCCTGTTTCTTGGCAAGATAAGTCAGATAGCTGAGCAGCTCTCCGGCCACGCCCTTTCTCTGGCAGTCGTCTCTCACCACTAAAGCTACATCAGCCGTGTACATATCGCTGTTAAAGGCATACTGGCCCAGTCCGCAGATCAACTCTCTGTCATCCTCTTCTTTTACGGCTACCAATACCATCTTCTGGAAGTAGTCCACCGCCACAAACTTTTGCAGCAATTCATGGGGAATGTCCCTCCTGACGGAGATGAACCTCTGATACATGCTTTCATCGGATAGTGAGTAAAAGAAATCCTTGAGCAGCGGCTCATCACTGATCTTGATCGGTCGCAAGAGCAGCTGCAAACCCTTGCGAGTGGTCTTCAAAACCTCCAGATCCTCGGGGTACTCGCCTTTTATGCCGGGAATGAAGGCCTGATCTGGATAGATGAGATAGAGCCTCTTGGCCTCTTCTATCAACCAGAGCCGAAAGCTGGGATTGGCAATGGAGATGAGGTCCATGGCTCTCTCTCGAATGCTCTTGCCATGCAGGTAGGCTATGCCGTATTCAGTGACGACGTAGTGAATATCGCCCCGCGTTAAGGTCACTCCCACCCCCTCCCTCAAGAAAGGGACAATCCGGGAGACAAGCTGTCCTCTTGGGGATGCATCCGTTCCCATGCTTTGCGCTGTGGAGGGCAGGGCGAGAATGGTCTTTCCATCAGGGGCAAGGGCCGCTCCGCGCATGAAGTCTGCCTGGCCGCCGATGCCGCTGTAAAAGGTGTGCCCCAAAGATTCCGCCGTGGCCTGTCCTGTGAGATCGACTTCCAGAGCGCTGTTGATGGCCGTCATCTTCCTGTTTTGAGCAATGATGAGTGGATTATTTGTGTAGTCTATAGTACGAAACTCTATCGAGCTCTTCTCCCTCAAGAAATCGAATGTATGGCGCCGGCCCATGCAGAAGGTGGCAATGCTCTTGCCTGGATTGATGCTCTTTTGGCTGTTATCTACAACTCCCTTTTCCATCAGTCCTGCAATGCCGTCGTTAAGCAGTTCCGTGTGCACTCCCAGGTGCTTTTTTCCTTGCAGACAGGAGACAATTGCATTGGGAATGCTGCCGTATCCCACCTGGATGGTAGAGCCGTCTTCCACGATGCGGGATACGTACCTTCCGATCTTCTGAGCAATATCGCCAGGTACATCCTCGATGTACTCCAGCAGGGGCTCATCTTCTGCAATGATATAGTCTACATCATCCATGCAAATCCAGCCGTCTCCTTCCACAACAGGCATGTAGGAGTTGGGCTGGGCGATTACAATTCCTGCTTTCTCTACAGCCGCTCGGACGATGTCCACGCTGACGCCCAGGTTCATATTGCCTTCCTTGTCGGGAGGCGTGGTCTGGATGAGGGCCACATCAAGAGGTATCCTCTCCGATCGGATCAGGGCGGGTAATTGGGAGAGAAATATGGGTGTGTAGTCGGCCCCGCCCTGGTTTACAGCCTTTCGGGTGTTGTCACCAATGAAGAAGGAGTTGAGCCGGAAGTTGTCTTTGAACTTTTCGTCCGTGTAGGGTGCCACACCCAGGGTAACTATGTTGATCAGCTCGGCATCCAGGAAGGCCTTGGGCTGGTTCTTGACGAAATTGAGTAGAGAGCTGACCAGATACTGAGGCTCGCCACAGCCCGTTCCCACGAATATCCGATTGCCTGGACGAATTTTCTGAAAAATGAAGCGCTCCTGCTCCTGGAACTTGCTGGGCCATCTCCCCCGGATTTCCTCCCAAGAAGAGAACTTTTTTTTCAATTCAGCTTCTGCTTGTTCCATCTTCGTCTCCTGCATTATCCGCCTTGAGGCAGCTTCCTTTCCTGCAAGTTCTCCAATCTATTATGATCTCAAGAAAAGCATCTTCTTCCAGTCTTTCCTTTGATCGTATTTCTGGCTGAAGGCCTCAATGCCCTTTGGGCTGCCCATCAGTGCCAGAATATCGCCTCCTTCTACGACCGTCTTAGTGTCCGGCACAGCCATGGCCTGGCCCATTCGCTCCAGAGCTACCGCCCGGCAGCCGAACCTATGCGGCAGATCCAGCTCCACCAGGGTTCTGCCCGCTAAGCGGGACCTCTTGCTTACATGGAATATCTTCAGTTCCAGGTCCTCATATAAGAGATCCAGCTTCTCCTCTTCTCCCTGGATGATCCTGGCCAGCATGTGGCTGGCTACGATTGGTACGGATGCTACATAGTCCGCCCCGGCCCGGTAGATATTCTCAGCTGACTTGAGGTGATTGGCTCTCACCACTACAAAAGCATGGGGGTTAAGATTTTTGGCGAGAAGGGTGGCATAAATGGCATCAGAGTCTAAGTTGAGCATGATCAGAACTCCCACCGCCTCTTTGATCCCCGCTTGCAGCAGATCGTCCTCTGCCGTAGCATCGCCTGTTATGTGCGGAAAATCGATATCGTTTAAAACGCGCCGGTCCAGGATCGTTGGTTTTATTCCACAGTCGGAGAGCACGGCAGCCACCCGTTTTCCCACATCACCGTATCCCAGGATTATTTGAGGGCCCTCCTTGCGAGTGCCTAACGTGAGATCCCTGATGGCAGAGAGCTGCTCGATATTTCCCACTGCCATGAGCACCGAGTTGGAGTGCACGGTCTCATCGGGCCCTGGGCTGGGATGAAAGACTCCCTTCTGCCAGATGCCCACGATGCCGGCGCCCGAGCTCTTTATCCCTATCTCCTCCAGCTTCTCTCCTATCAGCTCCGCTCCCGGATAGATGGGCAGCTCCACCAGGAGAAGATCGCCAAAGAGCTGGATGGATCCTGGAAATACATTCCTCATAGGCAGAGAGGTGATCTGGGCGATGAAGGTTCCCAGCAGAGTTTTAGGCGAGATGATGCGGGAGGCTCCCGCATATCTCAGGAACCTGGATCGGGTCAGATCGTCTACCAGAGCTATGATCTCGATATCAGAGATCTCTCGTAATGTTAAAATAACCTCGGCATTTTGTTCGTCATTTTCGTTGGCTATGAAGAGCCGGGCGGAAGTGATGCGAGCTTTATGTTGCACCTCTGCCTGGGAAGGATCTCCCCAGAGCACAGGATAATTTTTATAGATACTTCTGGCTACGCTCTCCGACCGCTCGATGATCAAAAAGGGTATCTTCAAAAGAGAAAATCTCTCCGCCAAAGTCTCCACAATGGGATTGTATCCGGAAATAATTATGTGGCCATTCATCTTCTCTGGGGCGGAAGAAGGAGCGGCTCGGATCATGTGCTCCAGATGGGGAGTTATGCCTAGTGGAACCACCACCGCCCAGAGAATAGCAATTCCGGAAAGGGAGACGATGATAGTAAAAATATATCCCAGGGGGGTTTTGAAGACGATATCTCCATATCCCAGCGTGGTCATGGTCACCACCACCCAGTAAACAGCCGTGGCAAGATTCACGTTCTGGGACTGGCCCTCGTAACTCATCAGCGTCATGAAGGCGAGGCTGTAAATGAGCATAACAAGAATCAGTGAGATCGTGAGCCTGTAGACTTTGCGCAAGTGAGATCCCCTTATGCAAATAAATCCTCAAGAGAGCGGATAAACTTAACGCTTTAGTACTCTGATGAATTTATCTATTTGCCGGTGCATGTGGCTAATGAGAAGGTCAAACCGCTCGCATTCTCCTCCGGCAAAAGCCACATTCGCTCCTTTCCATCTTCCACTTTCCAGCCCCACCTCTGAAAATCGCAGTTCGAAAGTTGGTAATCCTTCTAGCATGGTCTTCATGTCCATCATGTACCAGCAGAGCACAATCCATCCTCGTTCTCTGGCTCTTTGCAGCAGCTTTTCTGCCAGCCCGACATCTTGGGGATCAAGGTAAGCAGGATCGATGAAAAGGAGTCCAGGCGGAGATCTGTGAAGATAAGACAACACTCCCAGAAATCCGTCTCCCTGATGAAAGACGATCTTAGCCGGCAGAAATGATCCGGCCGATTTGGCAGCTTTCGCCTGAGTGAAGCTCTCCCAAGAGCTGGCTACACAGGAATCGTTGTCCCAAACATCGGCCTGCAGATTTGTTCCTTTCCTCTTCGCCAGCTCATAGATGAGACAGGCAGATCCAGGATAAAGTATTGGTCTCGATATCGGTACCGGAATGGATCCAAAAACCGGTCCCCTGCAGGGAACAAAAGAGGAACTTTCCTGATTCAAATCAGCCAGAATCTTAAAATAGCAAAAATTTCCCAGGGATGGCAGAAGAGGCCGGATCTTGCCTATTCCGCCCTCCCAATCACCGGGCGCTCTCAGGGCATACTCGGGGCGTCCCACATGGCTTTCTGCATAAACCAGGCTGCCGTCGATGTCGAGGAGGCAATCTGCCGCCTCCAGCAGTAGGAAATGCTTCCAGACGTCACCAGCATTGCCCGCATGCACTCTGTGATCATAGTGGCCCATTCATGCCTTAGGTTTCTCACTCTTTGTACATCTTCTTGGCGATATTGAAGGCCTGGGCCGGGGTGGCCCGGGCAATTTTCTGGGAATCGTCAAAGGATGCCTTGGAGGCGGCAGCCGAGACCGCTGCTATTTTCAGCAGCTTCTTGTCCACCTCGTTGGTCAGCCAGCGAGCTCCGCCTATCCCCACCAGGACTGCGCCGGCGATGGATGCCATGGAAACGGTTACATCCTCCGTTCCCATTCCGGTGTTCGCGCCCCAGATAACCGCATTGCTGAAAGCTCCGTAAAGGCCCCAGGACATAAAGGCAGCCACTGCTCCCAGAAGTATGTTGCCCGCAAATCCGGGACGGATTATGGTGACATCACCCGCCGTCTCCTCACTTGGTCTGATAAAACCGTTGTCGCTCACCAGTGCATTCACAATTCCGCCTACTGCGCCGCTCAGCATGACTATGCCGATAGGTATCAACATTGACGTTTAATACTCCCCCTTCATTTAAGCCGGTTGACTCAAGCAGGATTTCGGGAAAGCTGCATCCATCCCCTCGAAATGGTTGAAGAAGACCCGCATCTTTTGCCTTTGTTATTTCTAACTAATTTTTTTAATAATGATTTATCCTAATACTATTTGAACTTTATGTCTCAAGTGCCCTAATATGTATGAAGTGTGGCAATTATTGAGCGGATTTCAATCCAATTGATAGTAATGATATTAATATTATCATTTTTCAGGCTGTGAGAATGAACTCTCCGGCAGGCGCGGATCTCCTCGTCCTTTGCTCGTTTCTTGCACCCGACGATATTCCAAGGTCAATGATCGCCGCAGGTGCAGATCATTTTCCAGAGCCCTTATCCTTTGCAGCAGCGTACGAGCTGGAGCTTGATTCGGTCATGGCAGAGCTGAGGCGCTACTCGCTGATCACGGGAGTTGGAGATAACTTTTCCATGCACCAACTGGTGCAGGTGGTGGTGCGAAGTTGGATGGCAAAGGATGAGCTAAAGAAGTGGTCAGCAGCTTCCCTGAATTTGCTGAATGGTGCATTCCAATTTGATGAAAATAGCCAGAAGAGCTGGGAAGAGTGCACGCCTTTGTTGCTTCATGCTCTGGCCTGCGCCGGATACGCTGAGGTGCATGGCGTAGCATCGGAGATTATTGCAGAGATTCTGAATAATGCTGGCAGCTATCAGCGTCATTTCGCAGATTTCGCTGAAGCCAAAAGCAGCTTCGAGAGGGCTCTCGCCATCGACGAGAAGGCCTTCGGGACGGAGCACACCAGCGTGGCCAGAGAAGTCAACAACCTGGGCTTGGTGCTGCAAGACCTGGGAGATCTGGCGGGCGCAAAAAGATGCGTCGAGCGATCAATCAGGATATTGCAGAAATTCCTGGGGGACGACCACCCGCTCCCAAAAAAAGCAAAGGCAAACGTCAACTACCCCACCCTAAAGGATGGGGCTTGTGACTGCGCAAAAAATCGCGTCACAATAGGCTGGCTGACAACAGCCCTAAAAGCTATGTTCATAGCTGCGATGTAGTCCGCCGCACCAGCGAAGCCGCAAGACTCACATCTAAATTCGTCTCTGGTAGGTCTATTCTCCTTAGAGATATGTCTGCATGAAGGGCAAGTCCTAGAAGTGTTTTGGGGATCTACAAAGACCACCGGGACACCTGCAATCTTGGCTTTGTAGTCCACAAACATTCTAAGCAATCCAAAATTCCAAGTATGCAAGTTGCGACGCTGTGCCTTCCTAACCGTAACTCTGTCTCTAATGCCCTGGAGATCTTCAAGAGCAATAGACCTGAGAGTGCCTTTGGCTTTCGTAACAAGCTTCTTGGAAACGCAATGGTTAACGTCTTTGGAGAATCGCGCCATCCTACCAGAGAGCTTTTTAAGATGGCGTTTAGCGGATTTAGTGCCTTTGGATTGGAGTCTGGATTTGAGGGAATCAAGTTGCTCTCTGGTATTGGTGGTCTGCTCACCAGAATGGACTTCTCCATCGCTATCTACAGCCAGGTTCTTGATACCAAGATCTACACCAAGAACCCCTTTAGGATCATAAGGAGACTCTTCGGAGGCTTCGACCACAACGCACAGGTAAAAGATCCTTTTAACAAGGATCAAGTCTGCCTGTCCTCTGATCCGATCCATTCTAGCTATCTGATAGTCTCCAAACTTGGTAGGTACAATTTGTCTGCCGTGCAGAGTTGCCATAGATACTTTATCAAGCCCCTTCCAAGAAAGAACTCTCTGATCGTAGACCAAAGCACCATCGAGCCTAAACTCTGGTTTAATGGACTTATCTCGCTTGTAGGCTTCGCAGACCTTCCGAATAGCAAGAATGGTGAGTTGTGCAGAGAGTCCGAATTTCTCCCGGATAGGATAATACACCGTCTTTTGGACTTCTATCTTGTTGGCACTATGGATAGCAAAGACAGTTTCAGCTATCTCATTACAAGCTTCGTTAAACCTCTTCATTGTTTCAGATAGCATCTTGTATTGCTCTTGGGAGGGATCAAGCTTAACCAACAAGGTCTGAAGCATAGTATTGTGTTTATCATTCAATAGTTAATATACTTATCGCACGGGACCGCCCAATTCCTCCCCACCCTGAAGAGATAGGGACTCCTT
>JAPKXZ010000028.1 GCA_026394555.1 Methanothrix sp. | reverse complement strand
TTAATCCGGGCAGTCCTCGCTCTTGACAGTGCTTGCCATTCTTCGTTCTTTGGGAATCTGGGACACAAGCTTGCCATGTGAGTACAGACCGCACCCAAGCACATCCCCTCTATAAAATACCACCACATAACCGGGCTCACAGTCCGATTCTATACCCTGGCTGCCTCCTTCCAGAAAGATCTTGGCCTCTTCCCGGTTCAGATGAATAAGGTTTTTGGCGGCATATCGGCCAAAGACCTGTAGTGCAGAGGTGGTAGGCTTCCAGGGACGGTCTTTGCAGCTCATGATGCGCATTCCAATGGTCTCGTAGCTGAGCCGGGGAAGATCGACATCGCTAATGACCCAGATGCTCTGAGCTTTCCGGAAAAATTTGCAGCCGGAAAAGGCCTGCTCTGGAATGCCGAACCGGTCTTGCCACAGCTTCGTTATGAGAGACAGGTCCAGCGGCTCGAATACATTCCTAATTCTTGATGATCTTGGCGACATAAAAGCCTCCCGTGTCGTTGATATGAGGGTAGTAGCGGGCGGTGCACGACAAATCATCGTTTAGTCTTTGGCCGTTCCACTCTGTTATTCCCGGATCGTTTAGTCTTTGGCCGTTCCACTCTGTTATTCCCGGACATTCCAAGAGGCCGGGAATGCAGACCTTCTCCAGCCGGAACTCCTCCGCTTCTCCCAGTGCCTCCTGCACCACCAGCTCGTTTTCTTCCGGGGCATAGGTACAGGTGGAGTAGACAACGATCCCTCCTGGCTTTGTCAGTCGCAGGGCGTTTTTGAGAAGATCAATCTGCAGGATCTGCAAATCCAGTGATCTTTCCGTGCTACATCTGGATAGGACCCCTGGGCCTCTTCTTTCCCGGCCCTCGCTGGAGCAGGGGGCGTCCACCAGGACCCGGTCAAAGGGGCCACGGGGAAAATTGCGACCGTCATAGCGGGTGATGGCGACGTTGATAACCCCCAGCCGCTCGCAGTTCGAGCGCAGAGGGGAGACTCGGGCTAAGGAGGGCTCATTGGCGATTACCAGGCCCCTATTTTCCATCATCTGCGAGATTTGCGTAGTCTTGCTGCCGGGAGAGGCACACAGGTCCAGGATGCTTTCGCCGGGCTGTGGGTCGAGCACCAGGGGCGGGACCATGGACAGCTCCTCCTGGATGTGAATGAACCCCTGGAGGTTTTCCAGCAGCTTGCCGGGGCTCTCTATGTCCAGCTTCAGGCCCAGAGGATACCAGTGGAAGCTCTGAAAGAGCACGCCCTCTTCTTCCAGCCTTTCCAGGAGCTTTTCCCTCTTTATCTTCAGTGTATTGATGCGTGCGGAGTTGTAGAGTGGCAGGCATTGAATAGCCTGGAAGGCATCATAATCCGGCACGATTTCCCTGTATCTATCCAGGTAGTCCATATACAGATGAGCGACACCCTAGCAGAAATAAATTGGCCTTCTAGGAGCAAATGGATTATCATGATGGAGCAAAAGGATTTAATAGTCGGATAACGAGGGAGCTGACCGCGAAAAGTATTTTGTGGCTTATCGCAAAGGACGGCGATGTATTTTGGCAAATTACGATGCAGATCGATCCTCCATGGGCACTCCTGCCCCGGTAGAGGTCGGAAAAGAGTACGATGTAAATATTGAGGACATTGCCAGGGAAGGCGACGGCATTGCTAGATTGGAAGGTTTTGTGATCTTCGTGGCCGATACCAAAGTAGGCGACGCAGTCAAGATCCAAGTAGATAAGGTAATGAGACGTTTTGCCATTGGTCATAAAGTTTAAATTTACCGGATTCATGCCAAATGAGGTCGAAGGTTCTCAGGACCCGACCAAATATTTGTTTAATTTTATAATAATCAAGTGGCCAGGATGGTCTTCAAATCCTCCAGAAACAGGTCAATGTTCTCCCGTGTCATATGCTTCATCAGGATCAGTCGCAGGGCTCTGTTGGGCTCGCGAGTCATGGAGACATGCCAGCCTCGTTTCATCAGCTCCTCGCGCACCTCAGCCGGATAGGGAACCTGCAATGCCACCACATTCATGATGGGCTCTATCGCCGGCGAAATGCCGATCTCTCTTGCGCCTTTTACCAGATGATTGGTCAGATCCATACAGTAGTCAACGATCTCTTTGAAGCCTTCCCGGCCCAGATGCATCATCACGGCGTAGGTGGCCGCGGCTGCAGCTCCGCTCCTCGTGCCGGTTAGAGATGCCTGTCTGGCTCGGGTAAGATAATGGGTCTCCGTCTCCAGGGCACTCAAGCACTCCTGGCCCCGGAAGAGCAGGCCGCCGGCAGGAATGGTGCTCATGCCCATCTTATGCGGATCGATGGTGATGGAAGAGACGCCCGGCACCGAAAAATCCCAGGCAAATTTTCTATCCAGGAAGGGCAGGACAAAGCCGCCAAAAGCTGCGTCCACATGCAGGTGAATGCCCCGCTCCGTGGCCAACTTGGCCAGCCCCTCAATGGGGTCCACCTGGCCGTATTCCGTGGTTCCGGCTATGCCCACCAGGGCTACGGTTCTCTCGTCCAGCAGAGACTCGACCGATGATAAGTCAACCTTGAGATCCTCATCAAGCTCTGCCTTTCTTACTTCCAGACAGAGAAGATCTCCGATCTTGTCGAAGGAGAAGTGGGCTGAGGCGGGAACGACAATATTCCCGTCTTTTCTGCCCGCCTCATTCCTGGCCGCCCGGATGGCCTGAATGTTGGACTCCGTGCCGCCCGTGGAGACATAGCCGGAAGCCTCCGGACAGCCCAGCATCTCGCCCAGCATCGAAACGACGCGCTCCTCCAGTTCAGAGACGCCCGGAAACAATCCCGGATCGCCAAGGTTAGTCTCCAGGAACATGTTGTGAGCCCTTACCGCAATTGGGTGGGGCAGGGTGCACATAGTGGATAAGAAGCGGTCATAGCTGTAGTCACGCGCTCTCGTTTCCGCCAGGATGCGCATTACCTCATCTTCGGGAAGAGCTTTGTCTCTCATTTATTTTGTCCCCATTTCCATTGGCTTTATTTCCTGTTTCTCAGGGCATTTAGCATAAGGATCTTCTCAGATCTAGCTACCGTTTCCCGGACCGTGGCCACGGCATCGATATTGGCCGATATGCTGGTGATGCCGATCTCAACCAGTCTCTTGGCCATCTCCGGGTACGATCCGGCCTGGCCGCAGATGGAGGTCTTGACTCCTGCAACATTACAACGCTCCACCACGTACTCGATGAGCTTGAGAATGGCAGGATGCAGTTCGGAGTAGAGCCCGGCCACGTTCTCGTTGTTGCGGTCTACCGCCAGAGTGTACTGGGTCAGATCGTTGGTGCCGAATGAGACGAAATCGATTCCGTCCTCAATGAAGTCTTCAATGGTGAGCGCGGCGCCGGGCGTCTCCACCATGATGCCTACATCGATCTTCTCCAGGTCTAAGTTCTCATCAACCATGATGGCCTTGGCCTTCTGAAACTCGCGAACGTGCTGTACCATGGGCAGCATGATTCCCACATTGGTAAGGCCCATCTCATGCAGCTTTTTGAACGCCCTTATCTCCAGGCGGAAGTGATCCGTCTCAGTCAGGTCGCGCCGAATGCCGCGCCAGCCGAGCATGGGATTGTGCTCGTGAGGCTCGCCTTCGCCGCCCTCCATGGCCCGGAACTCGTCTGTGGGGGCATCCAGGGTGCGCACCCACACCGGTTTGGGGTAGAAGGCATCGGCCACGACCTTGATGCCCTTGACCAGCTCGTTGATGTACTCCTCGGTCTTGCCGTTCTTGATGTACCAGTTGGGTGTCTTGCCCTGGCCCAGGATCATGTGCTCTATGCGCAGCAGCCCCACTCCGTCAGCCATGGTGTCGGCCGCGGCTGCGGCCCGATCAGGCTCGCTGACATTGACCTTGATCTCTGTAGCCGTAATGGGTTTAGTAAAGACCACGCCTCCCCCGCTAGCTGCGGACGCCGGCTTGGCAGACGCTGCCAGGGCCAAACGACCTTCGTAAACAATGCCCTTGCTGCCGTCTACTGTGATCTCCATGCCTTCTTTCAAGATCGTTGTGGCTTTCTTAGTTCCCACCACAGCCGGACAGCCCAGCTCGCGGCTCACAATGGCTGCGTGGCAGGCCATGCCTCCTTCGTCGGTGACAATAGCGCCGGCACGCCTCATGCCTGGAACCATGTCCGGCATGGTCATCTTGGTGACCATGATGTCTCCCGGCTTGACCTTATCCAGCTCCCTGCCGCTGGCAATCAGTCGCACGATGCCCGTGGCCCCACCCGGTGCGGCTCCCAGTCCCGTTAACAGAACCTTGCCGCTGGCGGCGAGCCCAGGCTCTGCCTTCTTGGCGTTATTGATGGTGGTGATCGGGCGGGACTGGAGGATGTAGATCTTGTCCTTCTCTATGCCCCACTCGATATCCTGGGGAATGCCGTAATGCTTCTCCAGGATCTCGGCATATTTGGCGAGTTCAATTGCCTCGTTGTCTGTGAGAACGATGGCCTCTTTCTTCTCGTCCGGGACCTTGACCGTGACCGTCTTCTGGGTCTTAGGATCCCTGATAATCATGATCTCCTTGGTGGCGATGTACTTGCTTATGATGTTCTTGGTCTTTCTGTCCACGACGAAGTTATCGGGAGAGACGCTGCCGCTAACCACGGATTCGCCCAGACCCCAGGCGCCTTCTAAGACCACCAGGGCTTCGCCTGTAGAAGGATCTGAGCTGAACATGACTCCCGCCTTTTCCGAGTCCACCATTTTTTGCACAATGGCGGAGAGATTGACCTTATCATGCTCGAAGCCCTGCTCCACCCGGTAGAAGATGGCGCGTGCCCCATATAGAGATGCCCAGCACTTGCGAACGGCGTTGAAGACATCCTCAGCTCCGCGCATGTTTAAGAAGGTCTCCTGCTGGCCCGCGAAACTGGCATCGGGCAGATCCTCGGCTGTGGCGCTGGACCGCACGGCCACGAAGACCTGCTCGCCCTCGCGTTTGCATAGCTCCTCATAGCGGGATTTTATGGCATTCTCGATGTCCTCAGGCACCTCTGCATCCATGATGAGCTTCTTGGCCGTCTGCTCGGCCCGGTGCAGCTCAGACTCTTGATTCACATCGACTTTGAGGGCCTCGAAAAGCTTTTTGGCAATGCCCGCCCGGTTGAGGAAATCCCGGAAAGCTTGAGCCGTGACCGCGAATCCGCCAGGTACGGGAACGCCGATATTTATCATCTCACCCAGGCTTGCACCCTTGCCGCCCACTACGGAAAGATCATCCTTTCCTACTTTTTCCAGCCATACAACAGCGTCCATTAAATCATCCATCCACCGTCATGATTCTTCACTATATCTTCAGTATCTGCCCTCCTCTCCCTCTTTACATTATATGAAGCTTTCACACGATGTACTGAATATATACAAAAGCATATATCCAGGAAAGGGCTGACAAGACTTTTGCATGTTTAAACGTTTTCGCGGAGCCGTAGCGGCAAAAGAGATGCTTCTTGATCGCTGCTTACCCATACAGCGGACAGCGCTCCTGCCAAACGTGCAGGCGGCAGGCCGGGTTTTGTCGCAGGATATCGCCTCCCCAGTGAACCTGCCGGGCTTTGACCGGGCCGCCATGGACGGCTTTGCTGTGCGATCCCTGGACACAAGGGGCGCAAAGCCCAATGCTCCCGTTTTTCTGGATAATTTCCGGCCAGTACGCACCGGCATGCCCGTTCCAGGGTGTTATGATGCCGTGGTGATGCTGGAGGATAGCAGGAAGCGTGACACTAATTTGGAGATCACGGCACAGCTGCACGCTTACAAGAATATCTCCCCCATTGGCGAAGACATCAGACAGGGGGAAACGGTCTTTTCCCAGGGCCACACCCTTCGGCCCCCTGATGTGGCCATGCTGTCGGCGCTGGGAATTGACGAGGTGCAAGTTTATGAAAAGCCGAAGGTGGTCATCATCCCCACGGGAGGGGAACTGGTGGCCATCGGCGCGCGCGCTCTTGCCTCTGGCGAAGCATACGAGATCAATGGGCTCATGGCCCGGCTTTATGCAGAAAAATGGGGGGCCCTGGCCGAGAAAAGAGAGATAGTTCCGGATGATGAAGGGCTCATTCGCGAGGCCATCTCATGCAACATAGATGCGGATATGATCATAATAATCGGCGGAACCTCCGTGGGTGAGAAGGACTATGCACCGCGCGTGCTGGAAGAGATGGGCGAGCTTTTTGTGCACGGAGTGCGCCTGCAGCCGGGAAAGCCTACCGCCTTTGGCCTCGTGGCCGGCAAGATCGTGGTCTGCCTGCCCGGCTATCCAGTGGCAGCACTCTCTGATCTCTATCTTTTCGTGCGGCCGGCACTGCAAAAGATGGGCAGCCGCTCTGACATTCAGCCGAAAGTCTCGGCAAGGCTGGCAAGAAAGATTCCCTCGCGACCAGGCTATTTGAGTATGGTCAGAGTGGCCCTGCGGGGCGAACAGGCCGAGCCCATCATGATCTCAGGGGCGGGCATCCTCAGTTCCGTGGCCAGGGCGGACGGTTTCGTGCTGGTGGCCGAGGAACGGGAGGGGATCGAGGAGGGAGAGACGGTGGAAGTGATGCTGTTTGAATAGGCTTTATATAGAAGTTCAAACAACATCTAGCTGTTAATTAGTATTTGTTGAGGTTAATTAATGGCTGGACAATTCGGTAGTGGCACACCTATTTACATTCTTAGGGAAGGCAGCCAGAGGACTGCTGGAAGAGACGCACAGAGATCGAACATCATGGCAGCCAAGGCCGTTGCCGGCGCAGTGAGGACCACTCTCGGCCCCAAGGGCATGGACAAAATGCTGGTAGACACCATGGGCGACGTTGTGATCACCAACGATGGCGTCACCATTCTTAAAGAGATGGATATCGAGCATCCCGCCGCCAAGATGATGGTGGAGATTGCCAAGACCCAGGACCAGGAAGTCGGGGATGGCACGACCACTGCCGTTGTGCTGGCCGGAGAATTGCTTAAGCAAGCCGAGGAACTGCTGGAACAGGAGATTCATCCTACTGTAATTGCAGCAGGCTACAGAGCTGCAGCAGACAAGTCAATGGAGATTCTCCAGGGGCTGGCCATAAAGGTCTCGGCAAAAGATGAAGATCTTCTCAGGAAGATCGCCGTCACTGCCATGACCGGCAAGGGCTCTCAATCGGCTCGCGATGAGCTGGCTGCCATGGCGGTTCAAGCTGTGCAGTCGGTAGTGGACGAAGATGGAACTGTCGACACCGACAACATCACCGTGGAGAAGAAGGTCGGGGGCGGAATCACCGACTCCATGCTGGTAAGCGGAGTGGTCATCGATAAGGACCGGCTTCACCCCAATATGCCCAAGTCCGTCGCCGATGCCAGGATCGCTCTCCTCAACGCTGCCGTGGAGATCGAGAAGACAGAGGTTGATGCCAAGATTCAGATCACTTCCCCGGATCAGCTGCAGGCTTTTCTGGATCAAGAGGAGAACATGCTCAAGGGCATGGTCGATAGGATCGCAGCCACTGGCGCCAATGTACTGTTCGTCCAGAAGGGCATCGATGATCTGGCCCAGCACTTCCTGGCCAAGGCCGGCATCTACACCGTGCGCAGGATTAAGAAGAGTGACATGGAGAAGCTGGCACGTGCAACGGGCGGCAGGGTCGTCACCAGCATCCACGAGATCTCCAAGGAAGACCTGGGCAAGGCAGGCCTCGTCGAGGAGAGGAAGGTCTCAGATGAGAAGATGACCTTTGTGGAAGATTGCAAGAATCCCAAGTCCGTATCCATCATTCTACGCGGCGGAACTGAGCACGTGGTCGATGAGCTGGACCGGGCCATGGAGGACGCACTTCGCGTTGTTGGCGTGGCTGTACAGGACAAGCTCCTTGTTGCAGGCGGCGGCGCACCTGAGGTAGAGCTGGCTCTGAGGCTTAGAGCTTATGCTTCCACAGTGGGCGGACGCGAGCAGCTGGCCATCGAGGCCTTTGCCAATGCCATGGAGGTCATACCCAAGACCCTGGCCGAGAATGCCGGCTTAGACCAGATCGATTCCCTGGTTGCACTAAGAAGCCAGCATGAGAAGGGCATGAAGAGCGCCGGCCTGGACATGGACACCGGCAAGCCCGTGGACATGCTGAAGCTGGGCGTTGTTGAGCCTCTGCGGGTCAAGACCCAGGCCATCAACTCGGCAGCCGAGGCCGCCATCATGATTCTGAGAATCGATGATGTCATCGCCTCCAAATCCGGCGGACCGGGCGGCATGCCTGGCGGCGCGGGCGGAATGCCCGGCGGCATGGGCGGAGAGGACTTCGAGTAGGTCCTTAACCCCCATTTTATCTTTTCTTTTTTTCTAAAGACAAATAATCTCGCTGATGCTTGAGGGCGGCATCAAACCCACAGATTAATTTAGACCCTGTTGAATTCCATAACTTCAGAGGTCAATAGCATTATGCCGTCAACAAGCCGTCGCCTGGAATATTTCTCCGAATCGGTCATCCGCAAAATGACCAGAATTGCCAACGCCCATGGAGCTGTCAACCTCTCGCAGGGCTTTCCGGATTTCCAGCCGCCAGAACCGCTTTTGCGGGCTCTTGAAGATATCGCCATGAAGGGACCGCATCAGTACGCAGTAACCTGGGGCGCTCAAAATTTCCGAGAAGCTCTGGCTAAAAAGCAGTCCCGATTTATGGGCCTGACAATCGATCCGGAGAGAGAGGTCGTTGTCACCTGCGGAAGCACAGAAGCCATGATGACCGCTATGATGACGGTCTGCAATCCGGGAGACAAAGTTATTGTGTTCTCGCCCTTCTATGAGAATTATGGTGCGGATGCCATACTATCCGGTGCCGAGCCTATCTTTGTGCCATTGCACCCTCCGAACTTCTCCTTTGATGAAGAAGAGCTGACAAAGGCATTTATGCAGAGACCCAAAGCGTTGATTCTATGCAATCCCTCCAATCCTACGGGAAAGGTTTTCACTTTAGAAGAGCTGCAGTTCATCGCAGAGCTGGCTGATCGGTACGATGTATTCGTAATAACCGATGAGGTCTACGAGCATATTGTCTACAAGCCGTACAAGCATATTTATTTTGCATCTCTGCCGGGCATGTTCGAGAGGACCATCTCCTGCAGCTCCCTATCCAAGACCTATTCCATCACCGGCTGGAGGCTGGGATATTTGATAGCTCCGCCGGCAATAATCGACGGCGCAAGAAAAGTGCATGATTTTCTGACGGTAGGCGCGCCCTCACCCTTGCAAGAGGCAGCAGTCACTGCACTTGGCTTTCCGGATGAGTATTATGAGGGGCTATGCGAGATGTACACACAGAAGAGAGACTTCTTCATCAAAGGACTGGATGAGGAAGGATTCACCTACACCTTTCCCCAGGGAGCCTATTATGTGATGATGGATATATCCGAGTTCGGATGTCCTGACGATACCGCTTTTTGTGAATGGATGGCAAAGAAGGTGGGCGTGGCAGCCGTTCCGGGCTCCAGCTTCTTCCGGGAGGATGTAAGACATTTGGTGCGCTTCCACTTTGCCAAGAAAATAGAGACTTTGGAGGATGCCCTGCAAAAACTCTCTACATTGAGGAGCAAAGCCAAAAAAGGAATCAATTGAGAATCTCAGAAAAGCTGAGGCTGCTCCTGAGGGTCAACTATATGCCAGAGGTTATCTTCCCGTCCGTTTCCGAAGATATCTCCTGCGGCTTTGTCCCTGGAAGAGAAGTAGAGCGGCCAGCCCTTGAATGTAGTCTGCTTTGATCCATCGGTTCTGGTTATGCTGGCAAAGTCAGCAGTTCTCAGACTGTCCGGAACGGTTATCGTTTGGGCATAGAAGGACGGCCACTTGGAGGCGCAATCGTCATAACAGGTGCTTACGCCACTCTTACTGCCGTCATCTGAGAAGTAATAAAGAGCAAAGCCGCTCTGATTTACCAGATAATTGCCCTGAAACTTATTCGTCGTGAGGTTCACAGTGTAATTGCTCTCCGCCAGAGCCGAGATCGAGAGAATCGATACTGCAAGGAATAAGAGCACAAGCTTGTGGCTTCTTGACATGTTTTTCACCGCCAATTTCTTATCGGCCTGATAATTAAGGATTTGCCATTGGCTCGAAAAATAGGATTTGCGGAACCGATCACATTGGATGGCAAACACCGCAGGGCACATAGCCCTTGTATTCTTTTTCCTTAAACACCTTCCTACAGCGTTTATATCCTAAGCAATGTAGGAGACACTGGATCGGTCAAAGCCCTGCACCAGTTCCAGCCCCTCATCCTCCGCCTTCCAGGTTACATCCGGGTAGGCCAGATGCTTGATGAACTCATTCGCATTGGCTGCTATTTGCGCGGCCAGGTGCTCTTCTCCCAGAGCCTCTCGCGTGATGGCAAAGACCCTTGACTTTACATCTGCCTCATCCAGGTAGCCCAGGGAATGGATGTATTCATGCAGCAGGACATGAAAGACGTAGGGCTTGTAAAGCTCAGGACGCGTCTCCTTGATCCTTTGCAACGGGATCTTATTGAGGACGATGACATTGGTGCCGGTGGTGAAGAAGCCTCCGAAAAAGCCCTGCGGATGGTTTCCCAGGTTGGCCATGCCCAGCATCAGACCTCCCCGGCTCTTGCCCATGCTCTTCAATACCAATGATTTGACCAGTTCGAAGATATCAGGCAGGGACTTTGCCTCATCCAGTCGAGTGCGGTAATCAGTGCTCATTTGAAATGCACATAGGCCAGTCTAAGTATATAATACTAACTTAAAGTTACTGACGATTGGAGCACCCTATGATAATAATAGCTCATTCACTCTGCTGCAAAAGCCCTTTCTCTAGACCAATCTCCATCCAGGCCCAGGCCCAGATCACCGCCTCAAAAGCTCTGATAAGGTCCCCCTTCTCCAGAAAATACTGGCAGTCGCGAATGTAGGCAGAGACATTCTCCAGGAACTCTCCATCCCCTGATACTTTCTCGTAGAGATCCTCGGCCTTTTTTTGCCATTTCACGGTCTCGGCACGCAGATCTTCTTCCAGTTTTCCTTCTGAACATCTTCTCGTGCCGCAGACTGCGGGAGGCTCTTGTGCCGCTTTAATATTTCTTCCCGGGCATCCCTTTTCTCGGTTCATTTCCGTCCATTATCTGATTTTGTAACACTGGTCACCCGGCTCTCGCTTACCTCGACATCAACCATGGTCTTGACAGCGTAACCTTCCGTCTTCAGCCGCTTTACACCGTCGCCCCGCTTTACTACCACAACCACATCCTTGACAACTGCGCCCGCAATCTTCAGGGATTTGAGCACGGCAAGAAGCGTTCCGCCTGTGCTGATGACATCATCTACCACAATGACCCGATCGCCCTTATTTATGCCGTTCAAGAAGAGCTGCGACTTGGAGTAGCCGGTCACCTGGGAGATCTCAATCTCGCCGGGCAGGCCGTATTTGCGCTTTCTTATTATCACGAGAGGGATGTCACTGATGATGGAAAGGCCTATGCCTATGGGAATTCCCATGGCCTCCACCGTCACAATTTTGTCTACCTCCAGATCGGCAATGCGCATGATATGGCCGGTAACCTCCCGGATCAACTCCGGCCTGACCTCGGGCACGCCGTCAGTGATGGGATGTATGAAGTAGTTGTATTCGCCCCTCTTGAAGATCGGAGCCTCCAGTAATGATTTCGTGAGCCTTTCCAGCATTTTTAGAGCCTCAATCCTTAATATTCTTAAATCGGAGAAATAAAGGTGTTGGATGAGGGCGGGAATTTCTGGCTTTGGATTTAGGAAAGCGATGCTTTTGGTTAGCTATTAGCAGATAATTATAACCTTGCAGCCACGGCTAACCACAAAGGCACGAATGCACAAAGGACGCGCAAAGAGATTCGTGGCGGTCCTCCAGCGTTGCGATCTTTGCGGGCTGTAGGCCAGCCGCGCCCGGCAGCCCGTTGACCGTGATTGCTGCCGTTGTCCGGCTCCGGGCCGCGCTCGCTGCCAAATGGGCCGGGCCGCTTCGCCGTCTTCCGGGCGAGTGCTCGTGCGGGCTCCCGCATGGGGACGCGTGCCCGCATTGGTTTGCGGCCTTGGTGGGAGAGAGAATGTAATAGCATTCAATGCCCATTCTGATCTTTGAAGCCGATACTCTAATTAATGTCTAAACTAAATAAGGTAGTTTATGAAAGCCGTTCGATATCTGCATCAGATATTTCTGCTTGATGGTATGTGGTGGTGACTGCTACGAGCAACAATGAAGAGGAGGATGTCCTGCAAGATAAAATGAAATTGTTTATTTCATCAAATAATATAATCATCTCAAATCATGCCGGTGCAAGGATGTTCGAAAGAGGCGTATCATCCGATGACCTGATATCCTTAATAACGAACGGAGAGATAATAGAGAAATACCATGATGATTATCGCTGCCCCGCTGTGCTGATGCTAGGGCAGACAAGAGGAATACCGCATCATATAGTTGTGGCAATCTGTAAAGATCGATTGATAATAGTAACAGTATATCTGCCAAATGAAGATGAGTGGATCAATAGTAGGCGGAGGAAATAGAATGGACCCTGGTGAATGCCTTCTATGCAAGAGCAAAATGCGAGACGGGACAACAGAGATGGTGGCTAGAGTTGGTGAGCAGGTAGTAGTAATTAAGAACATTCCGGCATTCGTTTGTCCGAACTGCGATGAGGCTTATTACTCTATAGATACTCAAAGAAAAATCGATCGCATCATGAAGGCTTTTCATGAAGGAAGATTGCTTGCCAAGCCGCTCGCTGCCGGCGAGGTTGATCTGAAGGCACTGGAAGCCAGTCAGCCTGCGGCATGTGCTGCAATCGAGGATCTTTGAGTTATGTGATCAACAGTAGAAGACTCTGCTGAGCCGCCACGCGGGCTCCCGTATGGATACGTGTGCTCCCGCGTGGGGTTGAGGCCTGGGGCCGGTCGGGCAAAGATCACGGGTTCACGCGAAGGCGCGAAGCCGCGAAGTTCCGATGAGAGAAGGACAATTTTTCGCCAGAGCCCTCGGGCCGCATCGGTGGAGCCGTTTCTCGACAAAGGCCATCCGAGGCGAGGGTCGTCGTCCGCCAGGCGGGCCCGGCTGCCAGGCAAGCGCTCGTGCTCGGGGTGCAAGAGGCCAGTCGGGTCTGAAGGCCATGAGAGGATGGAGTTCAACGAAGGAAGCTTTTCCGGGGGGCTGGATTTTTGGAGACGATGGCAGTTTGCTATTTTTATTAGCTGATAATTATAGCCGAACAATTACGAATATAACCACAGAGGCGCAGAGCACGCAGAGGACGAACGGACGGAGACGACTATTGCTCGCTCGTGGCCGCTGTCCGTGGGCCGGGCCGTCTGGGGTGGCGTCGCTGTCATTCGGGCGGGCTGGCTTGCCTCCGGAATGGGCAGCTTATCTGGGGGGGCTGGATTTATTGGTAGCGATGCCGGTTCGTTATAACTATTAGCAGATAATTATAACCGAGCCACTACGGCCCACCACAGAGGCACAGAGCGCACAGAGGACGCACAGAGACTTTTTAGCAGAGGTTTCCGGGCAGCACTCCGACTTACCTGTCCTTGCGGGGCCGCAGGGAGCAGCGCCCTGTAACATATCGACCATGTCGTATCCCCGTCAACGGCCGGGCGGGCATTCTCGCCCAGCAGATGCCGAGGCGTTTGCCTGCAGTGCGGTCACGTAGGCATGCACTCGCTCGTGCGGGCGGGCTCCCGCATGGGCGCGCGTGCACGTGTGGGCCTGCTGCCTGGGAGGCCGGGAGAGCGGATGGCGAGAAGGCTCGCTAAATATGAGGATGTCGGTTCTGCTCCCTCGAAAGCTCTCAAGTCCCAGACGGGATTGTAATCAAAATCAATATGTTCACGGATCTGCAAGGCCTCATTCCACTCACATAGTTTTGTATTCGAAGCTTTACTTTTATACTCGTTTTGCAGTAATCTCCCCACGCTTATAGATTTATATGGTTGAAGCCTTTAGGAATCCCCCTGCAGATTATTGTCTCTCATAAACATCCATTCATTTTCGATCATTTGTTGAACTATTTGCATAAGGACCATATTAGTATATTCTAGATTGTGATCAGTCTTGACTGATATGGGATCTAGCACGATATTACCGAGTTCCTCGATATTAAGGTGCGCAATATGATTACGATATGTTTTTTCGACATGTTTAAGAAACGAGCCAATTTTCTTTCCAGCATATGTGGGAAACCAGGTTTTTGTCAAATGGTTTTCTGGCACAATGAGACTGGATCGATCAATATGCTCTCCTCTTTGCATCAATTTTATGGAGTTATGATTCTGCAATATTTTAATGTGTTCAGTAATTCTATATAGAGGGCGTCGGGAAAGTATATAACTCTTATCAATTTAACTTAATGTCTGTTAATAATTAGTTCTGCATTAGAAATATACGTTATGCATCGAAGCATTTATATCCTTTAGGTGATTATATTACTTAAAAATTCTAAATT
>JAPKXZ010000059.1 GCA_026394555.1 Methanothrix sp. | reverse complement strand
GGCGTCTTCTCCATCGAGAAGTTCATCCAGCTCTGGGGCAACTCCACATGCGGCGCAATCAGCGTTGACTGGCTGCCCTGCGTGTAGATAGATTTAACCTGCAACTCTAGAATCGGGCTTCGGGCTCTTGAGCCCGGAGTTCAAATTTTATCTCTTGTTTTCGTCGCGTTGCCCAAAATCGGCTCTCTCTCGGCAAATTTATCTACCATTAGCCTGATTAGTAGAACTTGTGCCTGAGAAACTTTCTCAATTGCCAGATCAAAAACAGATGCATTAGGGATCAATTGCTTTTTAATGCAGCTCTCGATCCTTATAAAATGGTGTGGGAAATAGATGAGAAAACTGATAGCTGTTTTGGTTATTATCGCCATGGCCGTAGTAGCCACAGCCGGTGCAGCCAATTACATGTACGAAAAGGCATCGGTCAAGGGCGTTGGATAAAAGAACGTAGAGATGATCATTTCTACCCAGACCGGTACCTACGATCAAAAATGGGTTGAGAAGCTGTGCGTGCAGAATTACAGAATCGGCGCAGTTTTGACTGAGATGTACACCCATGCTGAGCACCTGCAAAAGACCACTGAAGTCAAGACAAGAGGATATGGTAGCGTAAACTTTGTCGATAACCCGGATAACGGAAACGATGGAAGCTGTCCCGCTTGCTGTACCGGTGTTCTCGAGGCTAACCTGAACAGCAACGTCATCGGCGTGGCCCACATCGGCTGGATCTGCCGCGATCCCGATGCTGACCTAAAACTGAAAGGCCGCCATGCCGAGTACGGCAGATCTGTCGAGGACCTGACTGGCGTCTTCTCCATCGAGAAGTTCATCCAGCTCTGGGGCAACTCCACATGCGGCGCAATCAGCGTTGACTGGTTGCCCTGCGTGTAAATAGATCAATTACAAATTTTTTTATATGTCCTGTCAGATTTTCTTTCCTGGATGCAAAATCCGGCTGGCTGTAAGATACTTCTGTGCCGCCTTGAGCGCGGAATGACTTTTTCCCGTGCAAATAACAGATAGATTTATATCAAATAAAAACGTCAGAGTATACCTGTAGTTAAAAGATCGCAATTTTAGGCGATAATGCATCTACATAAAGGGATAAACAATTTGTAGCATTAACATCGGGGGTGAATGTAGCATGAAGGGAGTAGTAGGAATAGTAGTACTAGCAATTGCCCTTATGGGGCTATGTGGTACTGTGATGGCCAATCCGCCCATAGTTCCGCCCGTACAGTATGAGCAGTTTTGTGAATCACATAAGGTATCCGGGACCGGAATTATCGATGTCAGCACATCGGTAATCGACAAGAAGATCGCACTCGAGTATTTCAATACCATGAATGGTGACGGAGATCTCGAGCTGGACCAGGAGACCGCATACTCACAGGATGCCGATAAGCTGAGGAGGACTGTGAACTCGGTAAACGGCAGTAACGAGTCTGCCTTTAACCTCTACCAGACCACTAAACTGACATATGCAGGCGAGACGCCGTTGACCGGTGGCAAACTCCTCAACTCCAAGGCCTTCTACGGAGGCATTGGTGCCAATGTGCAGGAGCTTTTCTCTGTAAATGAGATGGAACAGGATCAGACCGCGTTCTTTGCCTCCACCACGCCTTATGAGACACCCTACGGCAACGGCAAACCAGAGAATCTGCCTGGCCTGCTCAAGAGCGCCGGCAGAGACACCGCGTTAGTCGAGCAGCTCATGACGGCCAGCAATGGTGTGTATGTTCCGTCCCATCTGGTTGGTCTCGAGACCAAGAACTCCTTTAATGGTACCTGGGGCACCGACGCAACCTGGCACAAGATATTCTACAAGGATATCAAGGCTCACGAGATGTTCACGGGTGTGTTCGAAGCCGAGAAGACCATTAAGTTCCATGAGAACCCGGTGCCGGAGAGAATCCGCGCACCTTGTGAAGGCATAGACTGCTAGGCTGAGAAAGCCTGCAGTTTTTTTTCTTTTTTTTTTTATAGCAATATTCGGGGGGTTCGCATGAAAAGACAAATGATTTGTATAATGATAATATTCATCCTGACGGCAGCCCTGGTAGAGGCCACTGTTGAGGACTCGGGCATGGCATCCGGTGATGTTTCGGGCAGCCCCTGGACGGGTTCCACATCGCCCTCGTTGCCCACATTTTTGCCCAGCCCCTGTTCCGGTGACGATGGTAGCCTCACCGTTGCCATCAGCCTTACCGGGCCCGAGTCAGAGCCGGATAAATTCTATACAACTCCCGGCAAACCACTGGACTTCATGGTTACGGTAAGTAACGTTGGTGGGACGGAGGTGGAGGCACAGGTCGGCGTCAAGCCGGAAGGCTGTCCTTTTGATTGGTTTAGCTGGACGACCACTCCCTTGACCATTCCAGCCGGAGTCTCGCGTTCTGTGGCCCTGCAAGTTTTGCCGGATACAAATGCTGTAGCCGGAGAGTACAAATTCGCGGTGGAGGCCTCGGCCAAATGCCGCAGCTCTAAGCCACGCCCTGCTAAATTCAAGGTGCAAGCATTCGACTACGCCTCAGAGACCACGGTCGCCGGCACGGGCCAGTTTCAGATCAATAAAGACCTCAGATCCATGAACTCGGGGATCAAGTCCACCAAAAACGTGCTGTTTTCGGGCAGCGTGGATGCCCTGGTGAAGAACGAATACCTGGTGGACAAGGCATTGGGCAAGAATGCCAATTTCCAGGAACAGGATGCAGTTGACAACTACAATGCCGTCTCTCTTGGGGATGCACTTGTCGGAACGGAGAGCTTCAAGAGTTCTGCGATCTTCGGAGGAGTGGGTGCCAAAGTCCGGGAAAGCTATGATGTGCAGCAGATGGAGTTCAAGAATCAGGATTTCACATTGCATCAGACGGGATCTCTAAAGAAAACGGCAGAGTTCAAGACGGCTGATAACTTCACTGGATATTACCTGATAGATGCTAAGCAGGTAATTCCCGGCCAGAAGAATCTGAAGGAGTTTGAGGAGTATTTCGGATCCTTTGAAATAAACCGGAGAATACTCTTCCGGGATGCCGCAAAATCCAAGACGCCCTGCCTGGAAGGAGACTGTCTGAAAGCATCGGGCATTAAAGAGCCGACACCAAGCTTTACCAGTCCCTGCTTAAGCGGCTCATGCAACGACTTCGTGGACCGGCTGAATTCATTCGGCAAGTGAGCATGAGCGTTCTTTTTTTTTGGTATTTTTCATGCATTCCGGCAGCCAAAACCTTAAAATAGCCTCCAGAGAAACTGTATCCGGGTGCTAGGGTATCAGGAGAGCGAAGGCCTGGACTTTTTAAAATGTGCCCGATTCGGGGGCAACCAGGCGAGAGGAGGTTGTGTGGATTGAAGAGAGAATTGATTGTTTTAGCATTTATTGTCATGGCAATAGTTGGCATGGCAGCTTCTGCCAATTACATGTACGAGAAATCGTCTGTAAAAGGAGTGGGGTATAGAAGCCTGGAGATTGTCATCTCCACACAAAACGGCTTTAATGGGCAAAAGCTGGTGGAGAAACAGTCCGGCTCAGGAAATGTGATCACTTCCAGAATTGAGCTTGAAGCTGAGCGGCAACCTGCAGACCTGTCATGTGAATGGCCGACGGGGTCAGATCCCATGGACTACATCAACTTCACCTCGGAGCAGGAGCTGGAGTACATGCCAGTTTCATATCAGACCGGCACTTACGACCAGAAATGGGTGGATAAGCTCTGCGTGCAGAACTACAAGATAGGTGCTGTGCTTACTGAGATGTACACTCATGCTGAGCATCTGCAAAAGACCACCGAGATCAAGACCAGGGGATACAACAGCAAAATAGGCGGCGACACTACCGTACCCGCTTGCTGCACAGGCGTTCTCGAAGCTAACCTGAACAGCAATGTCATCGGCGTTGCCCACATCGGTTGGATCTCCAGAGATCCCAATGCAGACCCACAGCTTAAGGGTCGCCATGCTGAGTACGGTCGATCGGTTGAGGACCTCACGGGTGTCTTCTCCATTGAGAAGTTCATCCAGCTCTGGGGCAACTCCACCTGCGGTGCCGTCAGCGTTGATTGGCTACCCTGCGTGTAAGTATTAAATTGAAAAAATAGCGCCGCCGGAAAATTCGGCGCTTATTTCTTTTTTAAAGGGCCGTTTGTGACAGCATCTCAATCCAACTATCCGACTCGTCATTCTACAGGGCGCACAGCCAGGCAGCTGGCAAGTATTTAAACCTAACCTCCCGGATCAAGTAGGAGCATTACCTGATCGATCTCAATTTTAAAGCCCTTATTTTGAAAAATAACCCCAATTAGTCTTGCTTACCGACAGGTTTATATACTTTATGCGCCTACTAATATTGAGGCGCATAATGCAATCCACTAGACGAATCAAAGTGAAAAATGGGATCGAATATTGGTATGAAGAAACTCCTTATTACGACAAGGAGAAAAAACAGATCAGACATAAGTCAAAATATTTAGGCAGAAATGTAGATGGGCAGCCGGTCCGGATGCGTTCCGCCCCTG
>JAPKXZ010000023.1 GCA_026394555.1 Methanothrix sp. | reverse complement strand
AGCCTGTAGTTGCATATTTTTCTGATTCAGTATGGCATTTTTTCCGATTACTTCCAACCATTTCGATAAGCAATTGAATTTGCTCAGTTTATAAAGGCGCTAGGTTTGGGTGGCCAGTAGATTGCCAGGGTTTTGAAGAGCCGGCAGCAGGCCCGCCGGGCAGGCACATGGCATGCCTCGCGCCCGAGCGGGAAGCGCGCGTGCCCGCATGTGGGCCTGCTGCCTGCGGGGCCGTCTGGGCTTGCTGCGCTGTTGTCAGGGCGGGCTGGATTGCTTGGCAAGCGCTCGTGGGCACAGGAGGCCGGTTGGGCCTGAGAGCCAGGAAGAACCGGGCCGGAGTAAACAGCTTTTCGGGCGCTGGATTTTGGTTACGCCGGCATTTCGCTATTACTATTAGCTGATAATTATAACCTGACAACTAACGATTTCACCACAAAGGCACGAAGGCACAAAGGACACGCAAAGAGATTCGAGGCAGTCTCCAGCTTTGCATTCCTTGTGGTCTGTGGGCAGCAGCGCCCGGCAGCCCATCGACTGTGGCTGCCTTGCCCGACTTCCGGTCGCGCTCGTGGCCGTCTCGTCGGTGGGGCCGGGCCGTCCGGGCTTGCGGTGCTGTTGTCAGGGCGGACGCTCGTGCGGCTCCCGCATGGGCGCGCGAGCCTGCGTGGGCGTGCGGCCTTGGGGGCCAGAGTGCGAACGGCAGAAGGTCCACCCGATTCCGGGAGCGAGGACCCGCGTTCTCGATCGAGGCCCGCGGAGTTGACAAGGATCGGACGGAAGGCGAAACTGCATAATCTGCCATTCATGCTGCTCCATTAGTCATCGGTTAAGACCACCCGCCATAGAAACTGGGGACACAGATCTAATTGGGTATTCGTCTCTGATGCGAAAGATAACGCGGTGGTAATCTGTTTCATTAGCAAGCGCATACTACTAATCCTAAATTGCTAAATTTTTTAACTGATGATAAATGCATGCTGCGCAACCATATATTCCTTAAAAAGATTCACCCACATAACGTAAAATTTAAAGATTGAGGAATACTAGAATCCATGTCCGCCAGAGCCAATAACATTTTATTCTCAACTTTATTCAACCAGGCATCGCATGATTCCGCGAGATTTTTGCAGCAATATTCAAAGTAATCAGGTTCTATTCTTAGAAGGCTGAGAGCGTCACCTCTAACATCTGATGTTATGACAGGCAAAGAGAGGATTGGTAGGGATAAAGATAATAAAAAAAGACGGTCTCCTATGACGGTATTCGAATATCTAAGATTATTCAGCAACTTTTCTTTTATTGAGCGATATTTTTCATCCTTTATAGCTAGAAGCTTTAATAACCTTATTAGTGATAACGCTGCAAATTGATAAAGGGGTTGTCTTTCATCAGACCATCCAATAATCATATGATCGTCCAAGAAAAAAATTGGTTCATCATAGTGTGAACTATAAAATTCTTTACATATATCATCTGTAAATAAAAGTGCTGCAGGTCCTTTTTCCAGCCTAACAGCTTTGGTAACACCCGATCCTGAGAAGAGACTACTAACAACATTTGTCGATGACATGTCTTGCGCAGCGGTCCTTATCTCCTTATACGAACCAATAGATATTCCTCCTCGGACTAAGATTCCATCAGCAATCCAACCCAAAAATGCGAAACGAATGGCTGAAAGCAAATTTGCTGCATCCTTTATTGGTGCCGATATAAATGCACAATCACTAAATATATTAAATCTAATATTTGGATTTTGTCTTGCGGATAAAATTAGAGCTCCAGAGAAATCTGCAAGACATGCTTCTATCTCTTCATCATTCTTCTTATCTGAAAAACCTAAAATATCAAAATAGGCTACTACTGCATCAGGTACTTCAAAAATCACTTCTTTTCCAGGTTTAAGCTCTGATATTGGGATTTTCTTTGGCTTCGTTACACCACGAAGCTTCATGGGGCGAATGGGGTGTCTGACCATATCTTCAAACAGATTCACTACAATTATATTACTCTCAAATCTACCTATACCCTTTCCAGACTTGATTCTTCACTATGGCTTCTGAATACGAACTATATAAAATGATCTCCAATATTGTCATAGGCTCCGGCATTGTTAAGTTCACCTCACACCTTTTCACAATCCCTCTGCACAATTCCGATATCCTCCGCCATCTTCTCAAATAATTCCTTATATCCCCGCCCCCACCGCTATCTTGGAGGTGAGGCCAAGACCTTGCAGACACGAAGCACTCCTTTCAAGAGCTTATTCCTCAAAGTTGGGGGCCTCTCCCCAACCTCCCAGCATGGCGGCGGAGCCGGTGCAGCGCTCCCCAGAATTAAATATTAAATATTAAATAATTTAGGTGAAATATGAGGCAAATAGCCATCTACGGCAAAGGCGGCATTGGCAAGTCGACCACTACCCAGAATCTCACCGCAGCCCTATCGACCTTTGGAAAGAAGATCATGCAGATAGGCTGCGATCCCAAAGCAGACTCCGTGAAGATGCTCATGAACGGCAGAAGACAGCCTACCGTTCTGGACACTTTGAGAAAAGAAGGCGAGGTACAACTGGAAGACGTACTGAAGGTCGGCTTTGGCGGCATAAGATGCGTTGAGTCCGGCGGACCGGAGCCTGGCGTGGGCTGCGCCGGTCGGGGCATAATCACCTCTATCGGGCTGCTGGAAAATTTGGGAGCATACACGGACGACCTGGACTACGTCTTCTACGATGTCCTGGGCGACGTGGTCTGCGGCGGATTTGCCATGCCCATCCGGGAAGGAAAAGCGAAGGAGATCTACATCGTGGCCTCGGGCGAGATGATGGCCCTTTATGCAGCTAACAACATCTGCAAGGGCATCCAAAAGTTCGCCGAGTCAGGCGGAACGCGCCTGGGCGGCATCATCTGCAACTCCCGTAACGTCGATCGAGAAAAGGAGCTGGTAGGGGCCTTTGCCAAGAAGATCGGCAGCCAAATGATCCAGTTCGTGCCCAGAGACAATGTCGTCCACCAGTCCGAGATCCACAAGCAGACCGTAATCCAGTATGCCCCTGACTCCGATCAGGCCAAAGCCTACCTGGCTCTGGCAAAAGCCGTCGATGAGAACCAGATGTTCGTGATCCCCCAGCCCATGGAGTATGAAGAGCTGGAGCAGGTCATGATGGAATGGGGTGTTGTAGAATGAAAATGATCCGCGCCGTCATCAGACCTGAGGCAGTAGACAAGGTCGCCGATAACCTGGAGGCAGGCGGCTTTACTGCTCTCACCCGCATCGAGGTCTTCGGCAGAGGCAAGCAGAAGGGCATCAAGGTAGGCAATGTGGTCTATGACAATTTGCCAAAGACCATGATCATGTTGGTGGTGGGTGATGACCAAACGGAAAACGCTGTTAAGATAATAGAGGACTCCGCCCGAACCGGAAACATCGGCGACGGCAAGATCTTCATTACCACGGTCGAGGATGCCTACACCATCCGAACCGGCCAGCGAGGGATCTAGAAATGAAAGAAGTCCTGGCCATCATCCAGATGAACAAGATGGAGAGCACCAAAGACGCTCTGGACGTCATCGGCATTCCCTCCATCACCGTCTACAAGGTCAGCGGCCGGGGAAAACAGCGCGGCCTGCAAATCCCGCATCCATCCCCGCTCGTGCAGGCGGATCAAAAGAGCATGAAGTACATCCCCAAGAGAATGATCTCGATTATGGTGGAAGAAGAATTCGTTCCGGCGGTAGTGGCCGTTATCACCAAAGTCAACCGCACCGGCAATTTTGGAGATGGCAGGATCTTCGTCTGTCCCGTGGATGAGTCCATCCGCATAAGAACCGGCGAGAGAGGGAGCGTGGCCATATCATGAGCGGAGTCGAAAAAACGGTAGAGAATGAAGTCGAAATAGCGGGTGAGATCTCACGGGAACCGGTAACCATTGCCCGCAGCAAGCAAGTTGTAGAGGAGATGCTGCAAAGCCTTCCCAAAAGGACGGGCGATGTGCGCAGGAATCATGTGATCGTCAAAGATGCCTGCGAGGTCGAGCAGAAGATTGAGGCCAACAACCGCACTATTCCCGGCATCCTCACCAACCGAGGCTGCGCCTACGCTGGCTCCAAGGGTGTGGTCTTCGGCCCCATCAAGGATATCCTGCATATCACTCACGGCCCCATCGGCTGTGCCTATTTCACCTGGGGCAGCCGCCGCAACCTCATGAGGGCGGAAGAAGGCCGGGATTGCTTCGCTGGCTACTGCCTGAGTACGGACGTCAAGGAAACGGATATCGTCTTTGGGGCGGAGAAGAAGCTGGCTTCAGCCATTCGGGAAGCCTATGCCATCTTCAAGCCCGAGTGCATCTCGGTCTTCTGCACCTGCCCCATCGGCCTCATCGGCGACGACATCGAATCCGTCTGCCGCAAAGCCGAGGCGGATCTGAGGATCAAAGTCATCCCCGTGCGCTGCGAGGGCTACCGCGGCGTTTCCCAATCGGCGGGCCACCACATCGCCTCCAATGCCCTGATGGAGCACCTGGTGGGCACGGAGGAGCTGGAGGACCCCGGACCCTTCGACGTCAACGTCTTCGGCGAGTACAACATCGGTGGAGACTACTGGGTGGTCAAGGATCTGCTGGAGAGGATCGGCTACCGCATCGTCAGCCCCTTCACAGGCGACGCCTCCTTCCACGATATCGCCAAAGCCCACCGGGCCAAGCTGAACATCCTGCTCTGCCACCGCTCCATCAACTACACCAACCGCATGATGGAGGAGAAATACGGCATACCCTGGCTGAAGGTCAACTACCTGGGTGTGGAAGACACTATCAAGACCTTGCGGGATATGGCTGCCTTCTTCGACAACCCCGATTTGACCAAAAAGACCGAGGCTGTAATCGCTGAGGAGATGGTTCGCGTCCAGCCGATCATTGATATGTACAAAAAGAGGTTGGCTGGAAAGAGGGTAATGATCCTGGTGGGAGGTTCACGTGCTCACCATGTCAAGAATATGTTCGAGACCCTGGGCATGGACGTGGTCGTAGCAGGCTACGAGTTCGCCCACAGGGACGACTACGAGGGCAGGCAGGTCCTGTCAAGCATCGTTCATACCGGGCAGTCCAAGGTCTTGGCCGATATACATTACAAACGCGATCCCAACGTGGTTTCACCCTACATTGATGCCGCCATCCAGAAGAAGAAGGAAAAAATTCCGAGGCTAATGGATTACGAGGGCCTGCTCCCTCATATGAAAGACGGCCAGGTCATGATCGATGACTACAGCCATCATGAGTGCGAACGCTTGGTGAAGGATCTGGGAATAGATCTCTTCTGTTCCGGAATCAAAGACAAATACGTCTTCCAGAAGATGCATGTTCCCTCCAGGCAGATGCACTCCTACGACTACAGTGGCCCCTACACCGGCTTTGACGGCTTTGTGCAGTTCGCCAAAGACATCGACATGTCTGTACACAGCCCCACCTGGAAATTCATAACTCCGCCCTGGAGGCAGAATATCAATGCTTGACTATACACCTAAACAGATGGTAGAGCGCGAGACGCTGGTCATAAACCCTGCCAAGATCTGTCAGCCCATCGGAGCCATCCTGGCCTATAAAGGCATCCATAACTGCATGCCCATAACTCACGGTTCGCAGGGCTGCTCATCATACCTGCGCATGATGCTGGCCCGCCACTACCGTGAGCCCACGCTGGCGGCAACCTCCTCCTTCACCGAGGACTCCGTGGTCTTCGGCGGCAGAAACAACCTCAAGGAGGCCGTGGACAACGTCATCAACGTCTACCACCCCGATGTGTTGGCCATCAACACCACATGCTCCTCTGAGACCATAGGCGACGATGTGCACAGTTTCATGGAGGAGATCAAGGGAGAGGTGTTCTTCGATTCCCATGTGCGCGTGGTCATAGCCAATACTCCCAGCTACGTAGGTTCGCACATCACCGGATATGACAATGCCGTGAAAGCCATCGCCCAGAGCTTTGCCCGCAAGAGCAAACCCAACGGCAAATTGAACATCATTCCCGGCTTCGTGGACCCGGGAGATATCCGTGAGATCAAGAGAATTCTGGCGGTCATGGGCGTTCCACATATCGTATTCCCCGATACCACCGATGTCTTCGATGCGCCCCTCTCGCCAGAGTCAGGTGGCCTGTATCCGCCGGGCGGAACGACGATCCCGGATCTGATTGATGCCGGCAACTCCCGGGCCACCATTGCCCTGGGAAGAACGGCCGGTGCCGCGGGAGCTGTGATCTTGAAAGGCAAGTTTTGCATACCCGCGGTCATCGGTCCCATGCCCATAGGCATCCGCAATACCGATGCCTTTGTGATGAACGTCTCCAGCCTCATGGGCGTCCCAATTCCACAGGATATCGAGTACGAACGGGGCCGGCTGGTGGACATGATGACCGATGCTCATCCCCACTTCCATGGCAAGAGCCTGGCCGTCTTCGGAGATCCGGACACAGTCATCGGTCTGGTCAGTCTGGCTGTGGAGATGGGTATGGACCCTGTCTTTGCTTTGACCGGCACGCCTGACAAAAAATTCGCAGAAGAGGTGCATAATGTTGCCCCTAGCTGTGAGGCCATTATCGGAGACACCTTCCTCTTACACCAGAAGATCAAGAACCATCCCGTAGATATGCTCATCGGCAACAGCTTCGGCAAGTTGATCGCAAGGGCAGAGGACATCCCTCTGGTGCGGGTGGGATTCCCCATCACCGATCGCGCCAATTTGCACTACTTCCCGGTCATCGGTTATGCGGGAGCGGCTCGACTGGTGGAGATGATCGGCAACACCTTCCTGGAAAGGCGAGATCGGGACGCTGATGATACGCATTTTGAGATGGTGCTCTGAAAATGATTGTCAAGATCTTCGAAGGCAGAGAGGGGCACATCCAGCAGAAAGGCGACGGCCTGCCCCTGGCCTGCAATAATGAGAGCCTGGCCGGTGCCGTGAGCCAGAGAGCCTGCGTCTACTCCGGAGCCAGAGTGGTGCTCAATCCCATCACCGATGCTCTGCATCTGGTGCATGGGCCCATAGGGTGCGCCAGCTACACCTGGGACATCCGGGGCAGTACCTCCTCCGGCCCAGATCTCTACCGCAATAGCTTCTCTACAGACATGAAGGAACTGGATGTGGTCTTTGGTGGCGAGAAGAAGCTGGCGGAAGACCTGCGGGAGCTGGCGGACAGGTATCATCCGCCGGCCATCTTTGTCTATTCCACCTGCATTGTGGGCATCATCGGAGATGATTTGCAGTCTATCTGCCGAAGGGCGAGCGAGGAGCTTTGCATTCCCATCCTGCCCGTAAAGTCGGAGGGATTTCGAGGAAACAAGAACGAGGGCTACAAAGCAGCCTGCAACGCTCTAAATGAGCTGATTGGAACCCGGAATTATGCACCACGCCACCCTTCCATCAACCTGCTGGGTGAATATAATGTGGCGGGCGACCTCTGGTTCGTTAAGCCCTTCTTCCAGGAGATGGGAATCGAGGTGGTAGCTGCGCTCACCGGCGACGCTCGCGTGGCCGAGATTCAAAGGGCTCATACAGCCCAGCTTAATCTGGTGCAGTGCAGCGGCTCCATGACCTATCTTGCCAAGAAGATGGAAGAAAAATATGGCATTCCATATCGACGAATAAGCTTCTTCGGCCTGCAGGACATGTCAAACGCTCTAAGTACTGTTGCGGAGTTTTTCGCCTCGCCAGAACGAAAGCGGAAGGCAGAAGAGCTAATCCTTCGTGAAACGGCGCAGGTGATGCCCCAGATCGAAGCTTATCGGGCGAAAGTTGCCGGAAAGAAGGCTGCCATTTACATGGGCGGTGCAGCCAAGGCCGTCTCTCTAGTGCGGGCTTTCCAGGAGATGGGAATGGAGGTGGTGATAATAGGAACGCAGACTGGTGATAGAGACGACTATCAGAAGATCGCATGTATCGTAAAGGACGGCACAGTGATCATCGACGATGCCAATCCCCTGGAGCTGAAGGAGCTTCTATTCAAGCAGAAAGCGGACCTATTGGTGGCGGGCGTGAAAGAGCGTTTTCTGGCCTATAAAATGGGAATCGCTTTCTGTGACTTCAATCACGATCGGACCATGAACTTCGAAGGTTACGTTGGAATGGTCAATTTCGCACGGGAGGTCAGCATCACCATCAACAGTCCGGTTTGGCAGCTTCCCGTTAAAAGGACCAGCCGGATAGGCAGCGCATCGCAACTAAGCATTACTACCGGGAGTGAAAATTATGTCCAAGAGCCTTGCCACAGTTAACCCCTGCTCCATGTGCATGCCCATGGGCAGCGTACTGGTCTTCCGGGGAATCGAGGGCTGTATGCCACTCTTCCACGGCTCTCAAGGATGTAGCACCTACATGCGACTCTACCTTGCGCATCACTTCCGCGAGCCGGTGGACATCGCCTCCTCAGCTCTGAGCGAGAAGGGCGCGGTCTACGGTGGGGCCGCCAACCTCAAGCAGGGGCTGAAGAATGTTATAAATGGCTACCACCCCAAGGTGATAGGCATCGCTACCACTTGCCTGGCTGAGACCATCGGAGATGATGTTCCCCAAATCGTGCGCGAGTTCCAGGCGGAGGAGCCCCTGGCCAAAGATGTGACCATCATCTCCGTCTCGACGCCCAGCTACGCCGCGTCTCATGAAGTAGGATATCGAGTCGCTCTGAAAGGCCTGGTTCAGACCATGGCCAGGAAATCAAAGCAAAGCGGACGGATCAACGTACTGGTGGGAGCGATAATTTCACCGGCGGATGTTCGTTACCTGCGGCGGCTCCTGGATGACTGGGGCCTGGGGTATATCCTGATGCCGGACATATCCGAGACCTTAGATGCACCGCTCTGCCAGGACCCGCCTCTCATCCCAGCGGGGGGAACGCCTCTTGATGACATCCGGGATACGGCCAACTCCAAAGCGACACTGACCATAGGCGGGTGGGTGCAAGAGCCTGGAGCAGGAGACTATCTGGAAAGAGAGTTCGAAGTTCCCCATATTGCTCTACCCCTACCCCTGGGCCAGGAATTCACCGATCGTCTGGCTGCAAATCTGGAGGAGCTGACCGGGATTTCCATGCCCGAGAGCTATGAACAGGAGAGGGGCCGATTGCTGGATACCATGGTCGATGCTCATAAGATTCTAGCTGATGTTAAGACCGCCGTCTACGGAGACACGGAGATGGTTTTGGGCATAACCCGCATCATGACGGAGCTGGGCATGAGGCCGCAGATCGTGGCCTCGGGTGCCGCTAATCCCGCATTTGCTGAAAAAGCAAAAGAGCTTGCACCTGGATCCAAGGTTATGATGGGGGCCGATTTCTCACAGATCGCAGAGGAAGCATCGAGCCGGGATATCGAGCTGATGGTGGGCCCCTTCACTGGAAGAGGGATTGCCAGAAAAGAGAAGATACCGCTCCTCCGGGTGGGATTGCCCAATCATGATCGCTATGGAGCCTCCCACCAGTTGCTCCTGGGATACGAGGGCTCGATGTATTTGGTGGAGGAAATGGCCAACGCCCTGCTTGAAGGCAGAGAGAGAGGATCGGCATGAGAGAAGACTGCAAGCTGGAGCAAATTGAGTGATACAATTCGCGCCTGCGCTGTTCCCTGCATCATCGTCACCCATGACCTGAGAGATGTGGCCTGCATGGGAGATCAGGCCTGCCTTCTGGAACGGGGAGAGATTGCCCAGCACGTAGGCGCAGAGGAGGTCCTTAGCTGGGGCTTAAGTACGGACGCAAGAAGCAAGTGATGATGACGTAGCGACTAGCCGCCTCCGTCAACGAACATCTTCGGCACAGTGCACCGTCACAGGCACGGTCGCGAATCTGCCCACCATCACCCTTGCCGCGGGATTGGTATCTCAACCTGAAATGCGATGTTGAAGGCGCTTTCGGACAAAGGAGCTGGATGCGAGACGGTTTAAAGTGCTGACCTTTTCCGGTTATGAATGAATATGATTTCATCATAGCAATTCCTAATTTATATTAAATACCTTTTTAAAGTCCACGAGAGGGGCTCTTCTAGCGATGTGCTAACGGATTTCTCTGCACTGGTCTTGAAGTTGATACAAAAATTAAATAGGTTTGACTTTACAATTGTTTAAGGGTGATGTAGTTGGAAATTAACAGTGGAGACACAGCATGGGTTTTGGTGTCAACAGCCATGGTCATGCTCATGACGCCGGGCGTCGGTTTGTTCTATGGCGGCCTGGTGCGAAGCAAGACCGTCGTCTCGATGATAGGCCTGTCCTTCTTGGCTTTCGCAATAGCCAGCGTACAGTGGGTGCTGTTCGGCTACAGCCTATCCTTCGGCTCGGATATATCGGGAATCATCGGCGGCCTGAACTACTTTGCATTAAACGGCGTGGGACTGGGTGAGGCCCCCCTGGCCACCAACATTCCGCATCTCGTCTACGTGGCCTTCCAGCTGGTCTTCGCGGCTGTTACATTAGCCATCCTCACCTCCGCCGTGGCGGAAAGGGTCAAGCTCAGCTCCTTCATCGTGCTGGCTCTCCTCTGGACCACTCTGGTCTATGATCCGCTGGCTCACTGGGTTTGGGCGGGTGGCTGGATGGCCCAGATGGGGGCTCTCGACTTTGCCGGGGGAACGGTGGTGCACATCAGCTCCGGCTTCTCCGCTCTGGCCATAGCCCTGGTTATAGGCAAGAGGATGGGCTACGGAGCCTACGTCATGGAGCCGCATAACATTCCCATGGCCATGATCGGAGCGGGCCTGCTCTGGTTCGGCTGGTTCGGCTTCAACGCCGGCTCCGCCCTGGCCGCCAACGGCCTCGCCGCCTCAGCCCTGCTGGTCACCAACACCTCTGCGGCTGCGGGAGCGCTTACCTGGCTTGCCGCCAGCTGGCTGAAAGGAAAGCCAAGTGCCTTAGGAATGGTGAGCGGCGGCATAGCCGGTCTGGTGGCCATAACCCCGGCCGCAGGCTACGTTGATGTGACGGGAGCCCTGATCATTGGCGCCGTCTCCGGCGTGATCTGCTACATGGCCCTGCTCTTTCGCGTCGGTCGCGGCCTGGATGAGAGCTGCGATGCCTGGGCGGTGCACGGCATGGGCGGACTGTGGGGCGCGATCGCAACGGGCATATTCGCCACCGCCTCAGTCAACAGCTACACCGGCCTGATCTACGGCAACTATCATCAGTTCGCGGTGCAGATAATGGCCGCCGGAGCGTCTGTGACCTATGCCTTCGTGATGACGCTCATCCTGGCAAAGATAGTTGACCGCGTCATGGGTCTGCGGGTCACAGAGGAAGAGGAATACGTTGGCCTTGATATCTCCCAACACGGCGAGAAGGCTTACGCTTGAATATGCTTAGAGATGCCTGAAGGTGAAAAAAATGAAAAAAATCGAGGCCGTGGTGCGGCCGGAGAGGCTGGAGCAGATCAAGAAAGCCCTGGAAGAGAAAGGAGTTGTAGCCATGACTGTAATCGAGGTGCTGGGCCGGGGCGAGCAGAAGGGCATCAAGCTGCAATACCGGGGCGGAACCATGGACGTGGATATGCTTCCCAAGCTCAAGCTGGAGCTGTATGTAGCGGACGAAGAGGTCGATTTAGTCATGAAGACCATCTGCGACGCCGGGCGCACCGGCAAGTTTGGGGACGGCAGGATCTTCGTCTCCCCTGTGGAGAAGTCGGGCAAGGTGAGGACGGGCGAGGTCTTCACCTAGAAACATTTTTTAAAATCAAAGGGTGCGAAGCAGGCTTAAGGGAAGGCGGGGCAGCATCCAGCACATAAAATCCTTGTAAGATATTTTGGCCGCGGCAATCTCGATATACCGGTCCAAAACCTCCTCTTGGCAGGCCAGGATGCGCAGGAATATTTCCGGATAGCTGTACATCATTTTTGAGAAGAATAAGGCATACCTCAGCTCCTCGCCGAATTCCTTTTTGCATCTCTCCTGGTAAGCCTTCGCCACTTCGAGGCCGGGCACTTCTCCTATCACCTGGCCGGCTATCTTGCCGGAGGCGAGCGCATAGCAGATGCCCTCACCCGTGAAAGCATCCACAAATCCGGCGGCATCTCCAGCCAGGAGCACTCTTCCCAGGGCGGCCTTGGTCTTGTTGCCGCCTTGCGGTATAAGGTGGCCGTGCAGCCTCTGCCTTTCCGAAAAGCCGTTTTTCTTCAGGAACTGCAGCATGGCCTGGCGAGGACTGCGCAGGCGAGATGACAGGCCGCCTATGCCCACCGAATAGTACCCCCGGTGCGGAAAGATCCATCCGTAGCCGCCTTCTGCCACCCCAAAGTGAATGTCCAGAGTGCCAGCCAGCCGCTCTTCGATCTTCCCATCGTCTTCCTCGATCTCGGCCACCAGGCATACCCCCATGCTCTCTTTCCTGTTCGGGCCTAATATCCTGTTTTTCAGCCCATCCTGGCATCCGGAGGCGATCACCAGAAACTTGCATTGATAAATCCCGGCATTCGTTTTCACAGACACATGTCCGTCCTTTTCTTGGAAGTCCACGACCTTTTGCGTTTTTATGCCGGACCCGGCCTCTTTTGCCTTCTGCAAGAGAAGATAATCGAAAAGACTTCGGTTTATTAAGGTGGTGAGGTTGTAGCCCTTGTGCTTCTCCAATACTCTATCGCAAAAATGGACACGCGCTCCGGTTATGGTCCTCTCGCAAATATCGCCGGGAAGGGGAAAGTCCAGCAGCGAGGCAGCTTTGCTGGAGAGAGCGCCGCCGCAGGGTTTGTACCTGGGAAAAGTCTCCTTTTCCAGGATCAGAGTATCCAGTCCCCGCAGGGCTGCTGCTCGGGCTGCGGTTGATCCGGCCGGCCCCGCACCCGCTACGATCAGATCATACATTGCAAATAAAATATGGAGTGTTGAAGACTTTAACTTGTTGGGTACAGGGATAGAGAAATCCCCGTCCTTTTGGGCGGGGATGGATCGTACCTCTAGAAAATATCGACTTGATCGTTAGCCGAAGAAGAGATCATAGCCGAATTGAAGAAAGCTGGTGCTGGAGAGAACGGCCTTTATCTTGGCATCTGCCAACCAGCTTTTCCCCTCGAAGCGAATCTGGCCGGCATCCGTCTGTGTCTTAAAAGCGGCTATTCGATCCTTCGATTTTCCAACCTCGTTTAAGGCGCTTTGTGTGGTGGTTACTATGATAGTAGGATCGCTAATGCCCCCCTCAACGGTTCTCTCGATCCTTGCGCTCACTATATCCATCCCCACGCGAAATACGCTACCATCTTCTCTGGTTATGATCATGTTGATCTTCTCGCTGCCAAGCATGCTCTTGATGACAGCAGGAACATTATCGATCTGGTTATTATATACATTTACATATTTTTGTGTGGTAGGCATGTCAAATGAAAACGCATCCGTAAAGGAGATGGAGAGCATCAACAAAACTGCTAGAGAGAGGATCGTGTGTCTTCGAACGGGCATCTGCATAGCATGTGCTCACCCTTGATTAGATAAATATCTTATCACCACAGAATCCTTTAAGTACAATCTTTTCAAATAGTAAACTATGGATGTCCTGGTGCTCTGTATTGACCGCGACAATGATTTGGGCCGCAAGGGCGGAGTCATAAGTCCGGTTGTGGGCAGGCAGGCCAATATCGATGCCGCTCTCAAGCTGGGCATGGCCGACCCGGAGGATTCGGATGTCAATACCATCTTCGGAGGCATAAAGGTCCTGGATGAGCTGGCCCTCTCCGGTAAATCCGTGGAAATCGCTTCCCTGGCCGGCGACCTGAAAGTAGGACTGGTCTCCGACAGCAAGCTTGCCGCGCAGTTGGAAATGTTACTGGAGAGCCTGCATCCCGACGGAGTAATCGTAGTCTCAGATGGAGCCGAGGACGAGGCCATACTGCCTATTATCCATTCTCGCGTCAAGGTGAACGGGGTACGCCGGGTTCTTATCAAACAAAGTCCCAATCTGGAGAGCACTTACTATCTTCTAAAGCAGGTCTTTAACGATCCCAAGATCAGCCACACCTTCTTCGTTCCACCCGCTTTAGCTCTGCTCATGTTTGCCATCTTCAGCCTCCTGGGCTACCCCAACGGCGCTGTGGTGGCCATCACCGGAGCGGTGGGCCTTTATCTTTTATTTAGGGGTCTAGGGCTGGACGACTCCATGGAAGAAGCCAAGCAGACGTTAAGAAAATCCCTTTATGCGGGCAAGATCGCATTCATAACTTACATTTTGGCGGCCATGCTGGTGATCATTGCCACGGTGAGAGGATTCGCCTATTCCTGGCAGTACTACCATGAACCCATATCACCCGGATTCTTCATTCTGGTAATGATCTATCTTAACCAGAGCATCTGGTGGTATGTTGTTGCGGCTCTGTGTGTGGATCTGGGCAAGATCATGGACATGTATCTGGAGGGCATAAGAGATGCTCGCACCATCTCCTATCTCTTTTTCTTGTTGGCAACGGGTCTTATCATCTGGTCTGCAACCGGCTTCATCCTGGCCAGTAATGCCGACCTGAAGTTCGGCATCGGTATGGTGGAATCGGTGCAGTATCTGGCCATATCGGCGATAGTTGCCATCCTCATAACCGTGGTAGGGGTCAATGTCTCCAAGCGTATAGCTGGAGAAGGGCCAGAGCAGCCTGCCAAGTAATCGACAAATGGTGATGGGCAATGCTGCAAATTCAGGCGTCGGGCGAGAGATGTCTTTGCGACTTTACCTTTGATTTTTACTGGCAGCATCAGGGCAGAAGACTCGACATGGATCAAACCGTAAGCGGCATCAGCTTTCGCGAAATGGTGCAGGCCCTACGCCGGGGTGAAACGGTCGAGATCTTGGGGGACGCGGGCAGCCGCCTGGGCTCAAGTCTGGGGGTAGATCTGCTGCGGCTGGGGGGGAAGGGCGGGCCCATTGAGGGGACGGGCAAGATTATCGTGGATGGCAATGTGGGCAGCCACATGGGAATCTCCATGCTACGCGGTGCCATCTACGTCTCCGGTGAGATAAAATCACCTATGGGAAACGTTGTGCAGGTCCACAGTGATCTCAATGGCTACAGAAAGTTCGTCTCGGTCACAGAAACGCTGGAAAAAAGCCTGCCCGTCCTGGAGCCGAACACTGCCGATAAAAATGGCCTGACCATCTGCGACGGCATTTTAAGGGATACCCTGGGAGCTAGAAATCCCACGGATAAAACCGTCCTCCTGCAAGGCGATGCGGGAATGAGTACCGGCATACTCATGCATGCCGGACGAATGGAGGTTTTGGGCGATGCCGGCCCCAACACGGGGGTGCTCATGCGGGGAGGCAGAATTGTGGTAAGGGGCAGAGCCGGTGACTTCACGGGCGTGGAGATGCGAGGCGGCGAGATCTTGGTGGAGGGTGATGCAGGAAGCTTCACCTGCGCTCGCATGAGAGGCGGGGCAGTTTATGCCAAAGAAGGAAAGAGCGTGCCTCCGGCTCGCGCGCAAATGCCTAGCTCCCACGAGCTGGCAGCTCTCGCCAAGGCCCTGAAAATTCCAACGCTACATGCTATGATGTACCGCAAAATGTGCTTGTGATTATAAAATAAGATAACAAAGAGCCTGCGCTCTTGCTATTTTTCTACGATCTGACCTTCTCTACAGCCACTTCGCCCTCAACACCCATCACGATAGAGAATATCCACTCACTGAGCTTGGCGCAATGCTCAGGAATGCACTCCTCGATGCAGCCCGCGCAGGGCTCGAAAGCATCAAGAGCCAGCAGTGGATCGAAACGCCTGCCTCGAGGCTTTATGGTGCAACTGAGTCGATAGGTTCTGATGCCTTCTGCCGACTCCACCTCTCTGGTGATGAGATTATCTTTGAGGAGCTTGGCCACGATACGGGAGCATTTTCGAGAATCGATCTTCAAAACCTTCCATAGATCACTCTGCAAGGCTCCTTCTGGACGCGACTTTATATACTCCAGCGCCTCCTCAGCAGACATTTCCGACCTCTCTAGTCATCTTCATTCAATTGGACTTATGAGAATAATGTTGTTGCCACGCAGGATAACCGATCCTAAAGAGCGAGTCTTCTCGCCGCCGATCAGCTCCACTGTCTCCTGAAGGTGAAGGTTCAAGTATTCATCTACACTATTAAGAACTCCTTCCAAGACATAGCGAGGTGAGCCCTTCATTTCCACCTGAATCTTACTGCCTACCAGACTCTGAACTTTTTTAGTTGGGAACATAAACCTGACTCCTTAGTAATTTGAATGATTGATCAATTTGCGCGACTAAAATTGAGCGCCATCCTCAGGCGGAAATCACGCCTTTTACGCCCGTAACATTCTTCATGAGTTCTTTCTCGATGAAATTTTTAAGCGTCATCTGCGAGAAGGGACAGCCTGCGCAGTGCCCTTGCAGCTTTACCTTGACAATTCCATCCACTATATCGACGAGCTCGACATCTCCACCATCTACGCGAAGGCCTTCCCGGATCTTTTCCAGAGCGAGCTCGACGTCATCCTTGAGGTTTTCCATGAATATTTCAGTCCCCTTTCACCTTTATAGATGTAACTTTGTGCCCAATGATCGTGTACCTTATCCCTTTTAAAGCTTCCTCGAGCTGCTTTATGATCTTTTCGCACTTATCGGAGCCGACGACGGTGTTAACCATGACTCCCGGCTCAGAGTGGTCCCGGATCGCTTTCAAGGCCATATCAAGGTTCTCGCTTAGCTGGAAGGTCTTCCATGTTTTCGGTGCCATTCCTTGATACTCCACGAGGTAAAATCCGGTGATGCCCAGCTCCGTTAAGGTATTTATGACTCGAACCAGATGCTCGTGATCCACGAAAATCTTGACCATCGTCTTCATAGAATTCCCCTATATATATCGGACAATCAGACCTTAAATAACTTCGCGGTTTAACCAGATATTTTTTTATCCTACCCCGGCTAAGCAGGTCTTACCATGACCATGAGAGATATCAGAGATGTGTTGAAGAGCATGGGAATACACGAAGATGAGATCGTATCCGCGGCAATGCAGCTTTACTTTCCCCATCCGGGAGTGGAGACGCGCGAGAAGGCAGAGGCTGTGTTTTTGCAGGAGATGGCTCTCGCTTTATCAGATCCCAATCTGGCGCTTCTTATTTATGCCGGTGTCCTGCTGGAGTCGGAGGGAGAGAGATGCAACCTTCCCAACCTTCGGCCTGCCGACTATGAGAACGATCTGACCTGCCTTATCGCGGATGAAGTCTTGGGTCTTGCCATTGCCAAGTATGTGGGCGGCTACAAAGGGCTTTTCGATTACGTTCGCTACGACAAGGCCAAGCCTGGCATCCTCTCTCGCCTGGGCCCCTTCATGGATGATGTAGTGGCCGGGCTCATCGGGGGGGTGTCCGCCAATATGTATACCCGGGCGGCTCTGTCCGAAGGGAGTTTGCATTGAAGGAGCTGCTCTTTGCTCTCCGTTCCGGATTTGGCTGGCTGTCCACCATACCGGTAGGTATCTCCATGGAGGGCATCGAGGCCCTGATGAGGCATGTTTACGTATTTCCTCTGGTGGGCCTGGCCTTGGGTGCGATTTTGGGCGTCGTGGCCTATACGGCGGGACAGGCGCTCCCCGCCAATCTGGTGGCCATTGTGGTGATAGTTGCGTTCTATAAGCTCTGCGGCATAAATCATATCGACGGGCTGGCCGACTTCGGGGATGGAGTGATTGCCCACGGCACTCGTGAGAAAAAAGTCGCTGCCATGAAGGATGTCTCCCTGGGAACCGGTGGCGCAGTTTTTATGGCCATAATCTTGCTTTCCGCCTTCGCGACTGTATCCGACATACCCCGCACTCTTCTGCCCCTGGCTCTGCTGGTCGCGGAAGTCTCCGCCAAAGAGGCCATGATCTGCTTTGCCGCCTTCTCCACTTCCCTGCAGAAGGGCTTTGGCCAGATCATGATTGAGCGAACGGGATCGCGGCAGTTTCTCCTGGGCCTGGTCATATCCGCGCTCTTGTGCGCGGCGGCGTTGGGTCCCCTGGGCCTGGCCGCATTGTTCGCGGCTCAGGTGGCCGCCCTTTACATGGTTCTTGTGGCCAAGAGGAACTTTGGAGGGGCCACAGGGGACGGGATAGGTGCAACCAATGAGGTGGCAAGAGTGGTGGCTCTGGCGGTGGCTCTGACTTTAGGTGGTGTTCTTCCCTGGATGCTCTGGTGATGGCGGGGGGCCGCGGCTCGCGGCTGAATATGGGGGAAAAGCCGCTGGTGACCCTCTTTGGCCGGCCGCTCATCGACTATGTGGCTCTGGCTTTGGAGGACAGCAGTGTAGACCGTATCTATGTGGCCACCACGGACAATGTGCCCCGCACCCAAAAATGGGCTACAGAGAGGGGGCTTTGTGTGATGGAGACGGGTGGCTATGGCTATGTGGCGGACATGATTGAGGCCGTGAAGAAAGCAGAGGTTACAGACCCAATTATGATCATCATGGCCGACCTGCCCTTGGTCACTTCGGATCTGATCGATGAGATCATCGAGGTTTATGAGGGGCGGCCTGAGCCGGCGCTCTCCACGCATACTCCCCTCGATCTGCACAGCCGTCTGGGCAGAAGGCCCGATTCCCTCTTCAACTACCATGGCCGGCTCATCGTTCCGGCAGGCATAAATGTGCTGGATGGAGTCGATATAGAAAAAGAGCAGGAGGACTTTCACCTGATATTGGAGAGAATTGAGCTGGCGGTGAATGTAAATGTGGCGGGGGACCTCATGCTCTGTGAGAAGATAATACAAGGTGATTTCCTTTGAATAACACCATAACGGTAAACGGCGAGAATTTCTCCGCCCAAGATCTGTTGCTTCTTTCCGGAGTGGATGAGATCAAGGAGCCCAATCAGATTAAGAGTTATATCCTGCTCGTGGCCAGGGCTCTAAGAAATCCGATGAGGCTGCCCTGGCTGCTCAAGGATATCTTCAACCTCTGCATCCAGGAGGAGGACCAAAGGGACATGAGGCTCTGCCTGATCCGGGTACAGGTGGAGGCGGAGCTGATGATGACCCAGGATATCCAGAGGTATCAGCAGAGGCGCTATGTAGCCCAGGTGATTGAGATCCTGCTCTTCAATGAGCTCTTGCTCGCGCCACGCGAGGCGGTGGAAGAGGGGGATGTGGAGTAGGGCTCAAACCTCTTTTTCCCATTTGATCCCTAGTGGATGAGAATGGCTTCGATCTTTTCATCAGCCAGAAAATCCTCAAAGTCCATTCTCTCCACGAAGCTCTCTGCCTTCTCCAGGTTATCCATGATATCCTGTAAAAAGTCGATGTGCCTTCGCTCGGGCTTCACAGTGCTACCTTCTCCCGAAGAATGCGCTCTCCAATATCGCCTTCTAATGCGCGAATTGATACAAGATCAACATTGATGCCGGTAACCTCGCGTAGCTTTCGCTCAAGGGAGATGAACTTGGGAAGGGTGGGCACTTCCTCGCACTCCACTAAAATATCAAGATCGCTATGCATGTGCTGCTCGCCCCGGACGTAGGATCCGAAGAGCCAAAGGGAACCGACGCGATATTCCCTCTGCAAGTCCGTCAGGTTATCGCGAAGCAACTGCTTTAGATCCTCCAGAGCGGGCCTGGGATGGGATTTCGTTGTCTTCATAGCAGCCAGGGGTCTCTTGCATTGCATAGGGATTTTTTTGTCTCTTTTGGAATAAGTACCCTGTGGATATCCTCCGCCAAGACCTAATTACCGATCATCTTCGCTGCGACATAGTCGATGGTATTTGCATATCGATTTTTGTCCGCTAACTGCTAAGAGTATGGGCCATAACTTATTGCATACTTGCGTTCTACCTTATCAAGTTCGGTTGCGATTCTTTCAACCAAATCTGATAATTGTTCTTTTTCAATATTATCATTGTCGTAAAATCTGATGTTCCCTGATTCCAAGATTAAGAACTCTATAACGGACAAGACTTGCTTGCATATCCTGGGGAGCATAATTAACTCTATGCTCCATCCGCATGGTATGAAATGAATAAATTTATTCCGAAGCTCATTTAGTGTTCTGATTGCATCGTCCATTTCATTTGAACCTGAATAATTCCGGCTATCAATGCTCTTTTTCATCTTTTCTTGAGATTTAATGTCTCGGTATAAACTCAAAAAATTTAGCAATTTATCTTCTGGATAATCTGTACCATTTTGTATTGCATCAAATGACTTTTGGGGATCTTTAATAACATTCAATGGCGAAGTACCCTGCAAAGCCAGAACCATAAATGCTTGGGTCGAATTATGAAGTGCTATTATTACCCATTTCCAATTGTAATCATCTTCCTGGACCTCCAAAATAAACTGATGCATTTTATGGAGAGATTTGATTGCCTCTTTGCGCTCATTTGTGCGAAACCATGGCGTTAAATAATGTCTTTCTTCTGGAATTTATACTCCTCCTTCCATATGCACTTCCGCCTGCATTCCTCCAAATCTCGCCCCCATGATCATCTTCCTTATCTCTTACCGCGTCACCCTGGGAATACCGATGAGGAACATGGTTGGCCTAGCATTCATATCCATTGCCCTGGCCACAACCCTAGCACGATGTCGATTCCCGCGTACCCGCGCAGGCTTAGCGCGAAAGCCGCCTTCCTCGCCTCAGCCCAAATCACATCGTCGCTGGTGTGTTGTAGGGCACCAGGCCCTCCCCAGGTCGCTCATGTCCTCGCCTTGAGAGTCGATGAGTGATCTGCATGGGAAAATCCGCTACGTAAGCTTTATTAACCTCACAACCGTTCAGGCGTCGGTGGGTTGCTTGAGAACGATAGCTTTTTGCATCTTGTCAGCTGCCTTGCTGATCTCTTCCTTCGCGAACGGTGCTACGATACCGGTAAGCTCGAATCTGCAAGCTGCTATAGATGCTGCCTCCCCCGGCGATACCCTGCAGGTAGCTAGGGGAGTCTACGATAAAATAACCATAGAAAAGAGCCTGGATCTGGTGGGCAATGGTGCGGTAATCCGGGCCGGAAATAGAGACGCCTGTGTAAACATAGATGCGAACGGCGTTTCCATAAGCGGCTTTACGGTCAGAGACGGTTTTTATGGAATAAAGCTCAACAGTGTGTCGGGCTGTATTGTCTCCAACAACACCGTAATCTACTGTACTCAGCCCGGCATTGCTCTCATCTTTTCCGATGGGAATACCATCACAGGAAACAATGCCAGCTTTAACGGCATAGTGGGAGAGGGCTGGTATGGAATATACCTATCCAACTCCAACGACAACCTCATCACGAACAATGTGGCCTACGGCAATGGCGCTTACGGCATCAATCTCTTTCCTTCCTGCCGCAATAATACCATTAGAGGAAACGTGCTGCATGGAAATATGTACGGCCTTTACATGTTCACCGATTGCTCTGAAAACCGGATCGAAAAGAACGATCTGTCCAGGAATACCAACTCCGGTCTGGATCTGCGCATCAACTGCACGGATAATCTCGTCATCAACAACACCATGGAGGATAACAAGGTTGCCGGACTGACCCTCATGGAAGATTCGGGTCAAAACACCATTAGCGGAAACGTGATACGAGGCAACGGACGCTATGGATTACAGATACAGAGCCGCTCGGATGGCAATACCATCATTTATAACAATATCTCCGACAGCCGGACGGGAATATTCCTGGAGTCGAGCCAAAATGAAATCTACGGCAACCGCATAGCTGACAATTTCATTCAAGCCGACGATCGAGGAATAAACCGCTGGAACGCAAAATTTCCCCAGGGCGGAAACCTCTGGAGCGACTACCAGGGGCAGGATGCGATGCAAGGACCCGGGCAAAAGGCCCCAGGCAAGGACGGCTTTGGGGATGTGCCTTACAGGATAAGCGAGACTGGAAAAGACCAGTATCCCATTATGGGCGTTCAGGTCAAGCAGATTTCCATCCTCGCCAAGGAGCTGACTCCTGCCAAAGCAAGAGTGGGTGACTCCGTCGCCATTAAGGCAAAGCTGAAGTCCAAGTACGATCTCCTGCAGGTAACCGCTCGCGCTTATCAGAATGGATTGGAAGCGCAAGGCTACTGTCGGCTGGTTTTGTCCGGAGATTTCTATCAGGGAGACTTCTCTACGGCTTTGCTGGAACCGGGAAGTTACGATATTGTCCTCTCTGCAAAAGATGCGCGAGGATATGAGTTGCAAGAGACTTTGGGCGAGGTCGAGGTTACCGCAAGACGCGGCTTTACCTCTTCATAACTTATATTTTATGATTTATATTAGGTGTATTAAAAAGGGGAGACAATGACTACATTCAAATCATGTTTGGGATCCTGTTTAGTGGGTGTGGGCATCTTGACGCTATTGATGCTGGCAAATGCAGCCCACGGGGGAGAAGCCTATTGCGATGCTTGCAAGGGCGATTCAGGCTGGTCTGGCGAAAAAGCGCTGGACCAGATAGGCAACATCGATGCGCAAAAGACGGAAGTCATGCCGGGCCTGAGCACGGCTCAGAAGAACCGGGTGGGAATCTGGAAACAGCCCCTCGCCGGCTTCAATAAAACCAGTGCTAGCGAAGAGAGCAATTCGCTGCAGGAAAATGTCCCGGTGAACAACACCACAAAAAGCCTGGCAAAGAAGATCGAGCCGCGCAAAATCGCGGAGGAGAACACATCCATTGTGCGCAGCGCAAATGCCAAGGGATTGCTCGTTCCTATTGACGAGGTCACTGGCTCCCAGGTATTGCTGGACATCAGCGAGAACGCCACAGAACACATCACGGGATCTATTGCCATTCCTTATACGAATTTTCTCAATGGCACAAATGTGCGATCAGAGGCCGAGCTGGCAAAGATGTTGGGAGATGCCGGAATTTCCCGGGGCGACCCGGTGGTCATCTACGGCGAATGCATGCCATGTGGAGGAGGACCCGCGCCCGCGACCTTTGTCTACTGGATCATGAGGTCCCTGGGCCAGGAGAATGTCAGGGTATTGGATGGAAGGGTCACGGATTGGGCTCTAGCCGGAAAGCCGACGGCCACGAAGACGGCATTCTTGCCTGCCAAGACCTACACCCCACAAATCAATAGGAATTTTTCAGCCGATTATGACTATGTCAAAAGCGGCTCGGCCCAGATCGTGGATGCAAGAACCATGCAGGAGTTCGGCGCAAACTCCATTCCCGGTGCAATCAACATTCCCTACGACAATGTTATCATCAATAGCAAAATCAGGGATGAAACCAAGCTTGCCCGAGTCTTTGCCTTCCTTGACAAGAAACAGCCTGTGGTAGTCTACACCAATACCGGCTTGAAGGGATCTGTGGTCTGGTTTGCCCTGACTCTCCAGGGATATGATGCCCGGCTGTACTCCTATGAGAATTATCTGTACAACCAGGCGGCGACTGGCAAGGCAGATGCGACTAATGCGACGGCTTGAATCGTATTCGAGGGCAAAGGCCATGAAGATATCAAGAATTGCCATGTGCATCCTGCTAATGATGGCGATATTTGCAGGTGCTGTATCCAGCGTCAATGGAGAATGCTCCCTCTGCAAAGGCGGATCGTCTTCCACTCAACAGGACGTGCTGAATAACGAGTGGGCGGTGTTCCTGGGCAAAGAGAATGCAACAACAGAGGTGATGTCCAGCACAGGTGGTCTGGTCAATCCCCGGTATAACCGGGAGAACAATCCTTCATTACAAGCAGAGAAAATCAAGGCATTAGCATCAGTAACAGGGGCACAAAGCCCAACAGACAGCAATGTCTCCAGCGCTTTGCCCAGCAGCCACATAAATGCAAAGAGAAGCGATGGCTTTGCCTCTGTTCTGGTGCCCCTGGAGAGCGCCAATGGTTCAGGTATAATTCTTGATATCAGCCCAGATCCCACCGAGCTTATTCCCGGAGCTATAAGCATCCCTTATACCAAATTTCTTGGTCCGGGTGGCGTTCTTAAGCCCGTGTCCGAGATGGCGGCGGTTTTGGGAGAGGCAGGCATATCAGAGGATGATGCGGTCCTCATTTACGGTGAATGCCAGCCTTGCGGCGGAGGGCCATCGGCTGCAACTTATGTTTACTGGATAATGTTGTATCTGGGCCATAAGAATGTCAAACTGCTGGACGGAGGCATCGACGACTGGGTGGCAGCTCTGCGGCCCACGGTAACACATCCTGCGTCTTTATCTTCTCAGACCTATACTCCTTCCATAAAGTCCGATCTTCTGGCCACTTATGAGTTCGTGCATAGCGGCACGCCCCAGATCATAGATGCCAGAACGGCCCAGGAATATAAAGCCGGATCGATACCAGGAAGCGTAAATATTCCTTATGATCGAGTCCTGGACGGCAAAAGGATCAAGGGTAAAGAAGAGCTGAGTGATCTATTCTCGTATCTGGATAAAAATAAGCCCGTTGTAGTCTACACCAATACCGGCGTCAAGGCTTCCATGATCTGGCTCGCCCTGAATCTACTGGACTATGATGCCAGAATTTACTCCTGGCAGGATTGGCAGGCCAATTCGCCTAAATTGGACATTGCCTTGCAGAAGGCTTATGCCAGGCCCAATCCAGTCAAGATAGGTGATGTTGTTCAGATAACGGCGCTCTTCGAAGGGAAGAACATAAGCTCTGCCAGCCTGCCAAAAAACGTTAACCAGAGCGGCAACGAAACTATTCTGACCATCAAAGGATGCGCTACCTGTGGATTTGGCTCGCCGCAAGGATATGCCGACCTAAGTAGTACCGGTGGCGTGGTGAAGATCGGCTCCACATCTCAGGCACAAAAAAGCGCGGCGGAAAAAGGTTTCACTGTATCGGCTCAGGTATTGAGCCCATCGGGTGATACTGTCTCCCGGGTTGTAATGAAACGCATCAAATCTGACGGAGACGAGTTTGCCGGCATTTGGAATGCTAATGTGGCAACCGGCGTCTACACCGTCGATATTGTAGCCACCTTAGGGGAGATCACAAAGACCTTCCCGGATGCCATGCAAATTGAGGTTGTCGGCACCAGTAAATATAAGAATCTAGGAAATGAATAACTGGAGCTAAGTGTGAACTCCAGCTCATTTGCCTATTTTATTTTATTGGCTGGTCTGCTTAGCAGTGCGGCTGCTTTCCCCATGCAAAATGCGCTCGATAACAACAAGGCCAGCATCTGGTTTGAAAAGGAATATGACAGCTACTTCAAGCCAAATGCGGATGACGGTATGCCTCCGGTCATTTATGGAGTGAGTGTAAATCCCTCGGCGCTGAAGACCGGCGCTCCTCGAAGCGAGATCAACGCTTTTGTCCATGATGCCGGCAGCATAGAGATGGTCTATGCCGATATCGGTAGTCGCATGAACCTCATGCTGGATCTGGATCAGGATGGCAGATACACAGGATACTGTGGCTCCAACCTGCCGCCCGGGGCCTACAAGGTCACAATTGTGGCCATTGATAAATCCGGCAATGCGGCAAAGGATGAATCAGCAACCCTTACCATTCGCGACCCCAATGATCTCAACAGCAATGGAATCGAGGACAGTTTGGAAAAGCAAGGAGGGAAGGAGCTGAGGGTGATAGTCCTTCATGACGGCAATCTGAGCAATCTCGCTACATCCGCGGATCGCTTCCATATCTTGCCAGGGAGCGCCTTGACGGTATCCAGCGACAAGCTGGAGAAGATTGCCCGGACCAATGGTGTTAGGGGCATCTACAAGGACCAGAAGCTGAAGGTTTTGGCGCTGCCCGACGAGGCTAGCGTTCTGTCTTCTCTCTCCACTTCACGCCATGATCCCTGGAATATTGATGACTCCCGGATGAATAAAGGCTACACGGGGGAGGGCGTGACTGTGGCCCTCATTGACACTGGTGCGGATCGTGATCACAAGACCCTGGCAGGCAAAATTGTGGCCTTCAAGGATTTCGTGAACAACCAAACTGATTCCTACGATGACAACGGACACGGCACCCATTGTGCCAGCCTAGTCGCCGGAGAGGCGGGCACGGGCGTGGCGCCGGGGGCAAAGCTGGTAGTGATAAAGGTCATGGACCGAGATGGTGCATGCTATCTATCTGATGCCCTCAATGCACTGGACTGGTGCCTGGAGAATAAAGAGCGTTACGGAATTAGGGTCGTATCCTTTTCCGTGGGTGGCGAGAGCCCTTCAGACGGCACGTCTCTCCTGGATGAAGCCTGTAACAAAATGGTGGAAAAGGGGCTGGTTATGTGTGTGGCAGCAGGAAACTCCGGTCCTGCCGCTTCATCCATTGTCATTCCCGGCGATGCCGAGAACGTGATAACCGTGGGCGCTGTGGACCGCTCTGGCACTATCTTCGAACTATCCTCGCGCGGGCCGACGGCCAAAGGCGACACCAAGCCCGATCTGGTCACGCTGGGTGTGGATGTAGTCTCCGCCCTGGCTGGATCGAAGAGCGGCAAGAGCGCATTAAGCGGCACATCTATGGCCGTTCCTCAAGTCTCCGGGGCAGTGGCGCTGTTGCTGGAAGCAAAGCCTGATCTTGCCCCGGCTGATGTAAAGAGGGTGCTGCTCAAGACGGCGGACGATCTGGGCCCGTCCGGGTCGGATAATGTTTATGGCTATGGGGCCCTCAATCTGACCGGTGCCCTGCAAAGCATTAGTGCGACTCGGTCGGGGCTGTCGCCCCCTGTTCTCGAGGAGATTAAGCTTAACCGGAAGGAGGCTTCAGTAGGCGAGCCGGTCATGATCGAGGCGCAGGCTTTAGGCGATATCAGGGTCATAAACGCCAACATCATAGGGCCGGACCGAAATATGGAGATACCCATGGATGACTTCGACGGCAACGGCATCTTCTCTGCCCGCTGGGAGACGAGCTTTTGGACTCCTGGCGACTACCAGGTAAAGGTTGACTTGCTGGGAAAATTCGGGGAGGTGGACGATAAGGTGGTCCCTTTCCGTCTATTGGAGAAGGAGTAAAGCTGGTATGTCTTTAGCCTGGCAGGAGATCGCCCGGTTCGGCAAGAAATTGGTATTTTCCGGGCTTACCAGCTCCCGGTTCGGAAATATCAGCCTGCTCGGGGAAGGTCGGATCTTTATAACCTGCACCGGCAGCATGCTCGACGAGCTGGAGGAAGAATTGGTGGTGGAGGTTGATTTAAGCTGTCCCTGCGATCAGGACAAGATTGCCAGCAGCGAGACCTGTGTTCACCGGGCCATCTACCAGAGCACCATAAACATGGCCATCATTCACACCCATTCTCCTTATGCAGTGGCTCTATCTCTATTGGAGCGAAAGACAGTAGAGCCGCTGGATAGCGAGGGCATGGTCTTTTTAGGAACAATGCCCATTGTTGAGGGCCAAATCGGCACAAATGAGCTGGCCATGGCTGCATCTTCTGCCCTGCAAACTCATAAGGCATGTATTGCTCGCGGCCATGGCGTATTTGCCGCCGGCAATAGTCTCTCTGATGCTTATACTGCAGCCTGTATGGCCGAGCATAGCGCTCAAGTAAGGTATCTTGTAAAAGCCTATTCAAGGGATAAATTTATATCTTTACCGTCACTTCAATAACTTGAGCGGGTAATCCTAGTTTTTGAAATCCACACTGAACCCCCCACTCTCCTACCCGCTCTCTTAAAATTAGTTGTCCAAAGATCTATTAATGCCTGCGGTTAAATACCTCCTATGAACTCTTCTCTGGAGCTTGGAAAGATCATGGACATACCAGTGCGGCTACACTGGACATTTCTGTTGGTCATCCTCTATGTTGCCTGGGCTTTTGCCTCTTTCAGCCAGACCGTCTACGGAAAGACTTATGGTTTCGGCGGCATTGAGCCGGCACAGCTGCGACTGATCTATTCTCTGCTCTTTGCCGTAGTGCTCTTCGCCTGCGTGGCCCTGCATGAGCTGGGGCATTCATATATCGCCCACAAGAACGGCATTGGCATAAAGAGCATAACTCTCTACTTCTTTGGCGGAGTGGCTTCCATGGAGGAGATCCCCAGAAATCCCCGCCTGGAGCTGCAGATGGCCTTTGCCGGACCGGCTGTGAGCGGCGTGCTGGGATTGATCTCGGTTTACTTGGCCGGACCGGCTGCTGCTTTTGGTGGTGCGGGCAATGCTCTGGCCATCATGCTCTGGACTTTAGGCATCATGAATATCATCCTCATGGCCTTCAATCTCCTCCCCGCTTTTCCCATGGATGGAGGCCGCCTCTTGCGGGCCTGGTTTGCCACCCGCATGCCTTATGTAAAAGCTACCCGGCTAGCTGCGGATATCGGAAAGGTCTTCGCGACTCTCATGTTTCTGCTGGGCCTGTCCACCTTAAATTTCATGCTCCTTTTTGTGGCATTCTTCGTTTATGTGGGTGCATCTGAAGAGGAGAAGGCTACGAAAATAAGCGTCAGCCTGGAGGGAATATCGGTGCGAGACATAATGTCCGCAAAGGTTCACAGCATCGCTTTGGAAATGACGCTTGAAGAGCTAAAAGAGCTGATGTTCCGGGAAAAACATAGAGGCTATCCGGTAATGTCCGATGAAGCCCTGGTGGGAATTATCACCTTGACCGATCTACAGAGGGTTCCAGAAGCGGAGAGGGCCCATACTCGCGTAGATCAGGTGATGGCAAGAAAGTTATATCTGATCGGCCCTGAGGAGGAGGCATCGACTGCCATGAAGATGATGAATGAAATGCAAATTCGCCGACTGCCTGTGATCGATGAGGGCCGATTGGTGGGCATCGTCTCCAGGGAGGACCTGGTCAGGGCCATTGAGCTCGTGCAGTGAGAGGTAATCAATTTGGAGAATACGACGGAAACGATGAAAGAAGCCGACGCTTCTTCTTGCCGGCTGGTGGAGCCGGGGGAGATGCCCGCAGGCAGCGAGTCCCATGAGATCATAATAGTAGGAACGGCCCATGTCTCAGAAAAAAGCGTCCAGGAAGTAATCAGCAAAATAGAGGAGACGTGCCCCGATATCGTGGCTGTAGAGCTGTGTCCTGCTCGCTATCGGGCTCTTATCGGCCAGGAGGTAGAGAAGGAGATCAAGATCAGTGAGCTTTTAAGTGGCGGAAAACTCTTCTTCTTCCTGGTGCAGTTGTTTTTAGCCTATATTCAGAGAAAGATCGGCGAGGAGCTGGGAGTCAAACCCGGCTCGGAGATGCTGGCGGCCATAGAAGCTGCTAAGATCGCGGGCGCGCGGGTGGCACTGGTCGATAGGGACATTGGCATTACCATTCAGCGCTTCTGGTCGGCTATGGGATTTATTGATAAGATCAGGCTTGTCGGATCCCTGATACCTGCGGCTCTTGGCTGGGGCGATGAAGAAGAAATTGATATCGACAGCATCACTCAGGCCGATATTGTCTCCCAGATGATATCGGAGTTTAGGAAGATCTCTCCCGGGGCGGCGAACGTGCTGGTGGATGAGCGCGACGCCTACCTGGCTCGTAATCTGCACTTGCTCTCCAAGCAGGGCCGGGTGCTGGCCGTGGTGGGGGCGGGCCACAGAGAGGGCATTCTCAAGCATCTCGAACATCCCGAGAATATTCCTGCCCTGGATGGCTTGAATGAGAAGCCCGGCAAAAAGATCACCTTTGTCAAGATATTTGGGGTAGTGGTGAGCCTGCTTATCCTGGTCACCATTGGTCTGGTGCTGATCACGGCAAAGTCCAGCGAGATCATTCTTCAGGCCTGTGTCATCTGGTTCGTAGTAACCGGAGGGCTGTCGGCTTTAGGGGTGGTCCTGGCCAGAGGCCATCCACTCTCCGCCCTGACGGCGCTCATGGTAGCCTGGATGACGACCCTCAATCCCTTTGTGGCCGCGGGCTGGTTTGCCGGAATGGTGGAGGCCTGGAAGCTCAAGCCGACTGTGTCCGACCTGAAAACGCTGGCTGCTGCAGACAACTTTAGTCAGATGATGCAAAACCGCCTCTTCAAGGTCATCTTAGTGGCGGCACTTTCAAACGTGGGTGCCATGCTCGGCATGTTCGTTGGCGTCTATCTCATCTGGCATTGGCTGGGACTGAACCTTTCTGCAGATATGATCTGGGAGATGATAAAAAATGGCTATTCTTTAATTTTTTAAATTTTTCGCTCGGAAACGACTGTAATTCCCGCATCTTTGATCTTGTTCTTGCGGGCTACATTTAGCAGAAAGGGCGTCAAGCTCTCTACCATGGAGGAGACGGCCAAAGGACCCGCGTTCAGTGGTCGCAGGCTCTTTATCTCACCGGCAAGCTCTACAGTGATCTTTATCGCCTCTGCATCATCGCCACAGATAAAAATATCCGCCTTCATCACCCTCTTAATATCTTGCAAAGCTGCGGCGCATATGGTATGAAAGGCAGAGACCACTCTAACGCCTTTTGGTAGCAGCATCCTTGCCTGCAGGGCTGCGCTTCCCTCGGCGGGGGGTTGGTACTGAAAAAACTTGCCGTTGTAAATCATGGGCACCACGGGTGAGATGACGAGCTGGCTCTTGTAGGAGTCTAACAGACCGGTTGTAACAGAAGCCAGATGCTCATAGGGCACGCACAGCACGACCACATCAGCCCCAGCAACGGCACTGGCGTTGTCCGTGCCCTGCACATTACCTACGCCTTCCAAGAGTTGCAATACAGCGGCTGCGCTCTCCCTGGCTTTATCAACATTTCGTGAGCCGATGATGATCTCATGCTTTTGCCCCCAGCGCACGGCAAATCCCGTGCCGATATCGCCGGTTCCGCCAACGAGCGCAATTTTCATGGATTTGTCTTAACCAAACTATTATTTTACGGTTTTGTGCCGGGTAGAGTAGTGATGAAGGCGGAGAGCATGCCCCGCCCTTGGCTGGCGAAGTCAGGCTGTGAGAGCTGTCAGCGTTCCGCCCAAGAGGAAATATATCACCAGCCGCAGGTCGGAGCCCGCCAAATAAGACAAGTAGGATGAGAGCGGCGTTTTAGAACCTGCTAAAATATAACAAGGGATGGCACGAGATGCGAAAGGGAGTAGCAATGAAGGGGGTAATAAACGTCACCTCGTGCCGCGAATTCCTGCATTATCCTATCATAATGCAGCTATCACTATTAGGTCTCTTCTCCTTTATTAAGTTTTAGGTTGGAAAACAGATCAAACTTTTTATAAATTATCAAGAAATTAAATCGGTCTTATGGCCGCCTCGACCTGTGTCATGCCGGCATCGGTCTTGATGCCTAGTCCACAAAAATGGGTGCGGGAAGCCCGATGTCCGCCCTCGAGCAGCCGCTCTATGGCATCATCTATCTTGCCGGGGGTGATGTGCAGCCTCTCGCAGATGCTATGATGATCATAGTACATGGGCACCTCTACTTCGCTCGCACATGTGTCGAGGAGTTTTTTTGCCCGGCGGCTCAGCCCCTCCCAAGTAGAGGCCTTCTCGATTACCTGCGCTTCCTGTATCTCGCCCAGCCACAGAGGGCCGGCCAAAGTCGTCTTGCCTAAGCAATGACCGCACACTCCCTGGGGCTTGTGCTTTTCCAGGAGAACAAAGCTGCCGCAGCTACGGCAGTGCTCGACATAGCCCAGTTTTTCCAGACATCGGTCGGCTGCCTTTGCTCCCTTGATCACACGCAGGTAAGTTCTCACATAGTGATCGGTAACGTGGGTGAGTATGGGTTGCATGGCTTTATCGAGGCGGGCCAGCTCGCGCGCCGCTAGGCCGAGCAGAATTCTGGCCCCCATCTCTCGGTGATAGTCTGTACGTAGGGGAACTGCCATGTACTTTCTGATACCGCTCATGAGATGGGCACCGCAGAGGGGGGCGGTGTCCGTGGCGGTGATAAATAGATAAGAACGAGCGGACCGGCTGGCTGCGGAAAGATAGGAAGAGGGTGATCCGAAGGGGTCCAGGTCCACTGCCTGGAAGTGCTGCTGGTGCAATAGAACATTGGCATCGCAGCAGGTTACCGTGCCGGCCAGACCGTTTCGACTCAGGTTTTTTTCCATGAGCCGGCAAGCCTGGGGGCTGACGTCGTTTAAGGTCACTTTTTCTACACCGGCTTCCTTAGCCACTCTTAGCCCGCGAATGCCGCTGGCAGATAGTGCGTCCAGATAGTCGGAGAGGCCCAGGCTACTGGCCATGGCTACGCCGATATCCCGGTTGAGAAGCATCTTGGGATTGTAGAAAGCACCCTCCGTCTCAAAGGTGATGGCGCCCTCAGTTGTGAGATTCATCAGAAATCATTCTCTTTTTGAAACGGCGGAGCGCTGGCATCAAAGGCCCGGGAGTCCGTCCATTTGGGCGGCAAGCTTGATGCTTTGCGAGATATCACCATCACGCCTTTTTGCTTGCTAATGGTAGGATACTCATCATCAGCCGGTCCGAACACGGCATATTTCTTAACCTCATCTCTGATCGATGTGCTGTTCAATCCTGCTTCACGGTAAGGACGGATAAGGGGCAAGAAGTCAAAGGAACGCGACTCGGGCCCAGGAAGAGAATAGGGCTGATCGCCTATGCCGTCATTATTCTCGTCTTTGCCCGTATAATCATTGTAGTAGTTGCCGAAAGTTGTATTCCAGATATTAAGGCTGGTATTCTCATAGGCATTGATGTTGTTTCTCATGAAGTTGTTGCCGAAGATGAGGTTATTCCGGTTCTCATTGAGCCTTATGCCGTGTTTATTGTCCGAGGCGTTGTTGTCGTAGACGGCATTGAACTTGCAGCCCTTTGAGATCTCCAGGCCGTTGAAGTTGCCCTTGGCGGTGTTTCGGATCAGCAGGTTGTAGCTGCTGTTCTCTTGCAGGCTGATGCCGATACCAAATCCTGTCACAATCTCGCTTCTGCTGTTATCCTCTGCCAAATTATCAGTTATGTTGTTGTAGTTAGACGAAGTCGTCACCAGGATTCCGTAGTAATTATGATCGGCCCGGTTTCTTCTTACCTGGTTATACGAAGCATTCCAAAGGGAGAGCCCAAAGGTGTTCGTGGAGAGGATATTATCCTGAATAATGCAGTCGTTCGTCTCTTTAAGGAGTATGCCGGCGTTGGTGTTGTTAACAATGCGGTTATTGTCCAGCATCACATCCCTAGACCTTTCAATATCAAGCCCGTATTTTTTGCAGTTGGTAATGCGGCAGGCAGTAACTTTAACCTCGGTACTTTGCAGGATAGAGGCCCCCGTATCGCAGCCATCCATGGTCGTATTCTGCAAGACCAGGTCCCGCACATTCTCCGCAGAAATTGCCACCTGCGCTCCAAAGATGCTGCAATTTTTTATAGATATGCCGTCGCCCCTCACAACGACTGCAGAATTGGGCTCATCGAAGCTTCCTCCTGCCGCAGCAGCGGGATTTTGCATGTAGTAATTAAATTTGGCAGTGCTGTCCTTGCCTACGCCTTTTATGCGAAATCCAGAGATTGTGACGCCATCGCTGGACACTATTATAGCCGGTTTCTGCAAAGCCGCCGAGAGAATGGGGCCGCCCTGTCCCTCAATGGTTAACGGCCGGTCCACCTCGAAGCGACTTACGTCTCCCGGACCTACTACTATCGTGTCTCCCGCTTTGGCCGAGTTTATGGCCGTCTGGATATCGGATCCCGCCTGGATAACGCTTGCTGAGACGGGATCAAATGGTACGTAAATGAAAAGTGCAAGAGCGAGGAGCGCGAAGATGGCCTTTTTGTTGCCTTTAATGGTTGAAAATTTTATGCAGGAATATTTAGGGCTCTTCGCGATTATCATTGGCTAACCTCAGATTACAATGGTTTTCCAGTTATAAGTTAGTGCCGGAAATGGCGCATGCCTGTGAAGACCATGGCCATATCGTGCTCATTGGCGGCATCAATCACCTCGGCATCTCGTATGGACCCGCCGGGATGAATTACTGCAACAGCTCCGGCCTGGAAGGTTTGATCCAGCCCGTCTCGGAAGGGGAAGAATGAATCCGTGGCAGCGACCGTTCCTCGGGTGGAAAGGCCGTGCTCCTCTGCCTTTTCCGCACCAAAGCGTGCTGAATCCACCCGGCTCACCTGGCCCGATCCTATGCCTATGGTCTGGCACTCCGAGGCATAAACCAGGGCATTGGACTTGACGTACTTGGAGACCTTCCAGGCAAATCGAAGGGCTTTGCTTTCCTCGTTTGTGGGCGCCCTTTTGGTTACTACCTTCCAATCCTTAAGATCGCCTGTATCATAATCCTGGAGCATCATGCCCCCGAAGATGCTTCTTTGATAGAATCCCTGATAAAGTTCATCCTTTCTGGCCAGCAGATCACCAATATCTAATATTCTGCGGTTGGGCTTCTTATCCATGAGCAGCTTTTGGGCCTCTGGCTCATAGCCAGGAGCTAACAGCACCTCTACGAAGCTGTCGCCGATGGCGCGGGCCGTTTCCAAATCCACCGGTCGGGAAAAGCCGATGACGCCTCCAAAGGCGGATTTGGGATCGGTCGCGAAAGAGAGACGGTAGGCTTCAGCCAGACTTTCGCCATAGGCCACGCCACAGGGATTGGCATGCTTCACAATGACGGATAGTGGCTTTTCCGCAGGGATGCCATCGTACTCCGATAGGTCGATGAGCATCTCAAGCACCGTTTCCGCATCGACCATGTTGTTATAGGACATCTCCCGTCCATTCAGCTTCCTGGTTGTATGCAGGCCCAGACCATTCTCTTTGCTGTAGAGTGCCGCCTTCTGGTGCCAGTTCTCTCCATAACGAAGATCCTGCACCTTCTCATAGGCTGCTGCCGCATAACGGGGCATGGCCTTCGTGCCGGCCTGAAGGGCAAAGAGTCTTCGCGAGTCGCTTTGCAGACACCGGAAGAGGGCATATGCCTCCAGGTTATTTCTGGTCTCTAAAGAAAGGCCGCCCGTCTGCTTGATCTCTTCTAAAATCGATGACAATTGGGCGTTGTCTAATAAAACAGGACATCCATCAACCAATGCCTGGCGAATGAGGAGCGCTCCTCTGGGGGTGGTAACATATCCCATGTCGCATATTAAAAGGCAATCCGTTCCACTGCTCCCGCCAGGGAGCTGGTCGCATATTTGCAGGCCAAGCTGTTCCAAGCCGGGAAGAATGGATCTTGCCACCTGAGCCTGATCTGCCAGGACGACGACTTTTTTGACCTTCATCGAACCTCTCTCCTTTCATCGCGGGCGCTATTTTAATCTTTTGCCGAAACGCTATTTGTCGTAGGCCCGAGATAAGCTTTAAGGCCCCAGAATGCCTCTTTTCTGAATAATGGACATTTGCGAGGCGGTTAAATCTCATCCTCAGGGCTGCACCATCAGCTTTGAGGTGGTGCCCGGCTCCTCCCGGCTGGCTGTGCCCTCTGGCTTCAATCCCTGGAGGCGGTCGTTGGAAGCCCATCTGACGGAGGAACCGTCGCGAGGACGGGCTAACCGGCAACTGACAGAGGAGCTGGCCGGAACGCTGGGAATTTCCGAGCTCATGGTTGTGGTCTTGAGCGGTCAGCGGAGAGCCAGAAAGCTTCTTTTGGTAAAAGGCATGACAAAGGATGAGGCCGTCTTGGCATTAACAGAGAAGATGAGATAATTGCGCGGGAAAGATATGACTTGGGGTAGAGTTGAGCAGGAGGGCCGTGCCAAGGGGACTTATGATCTGGAGGCCCTGGAGGAGCTGATTGCTTCCCTTCTCGAGGCTTCCTACCATGGTGCAGCCGTAATTGTGGAAGGAAGGCGCGATCTGCAGGCCTTGCGCGCTTTGGGCCTTCCTGGACCCGTGATCATGGCCTCGCGTCGCAGGGCTCTGGACCTGGCTGAGGACGTCGCCCGAAGCTACAGAGAGATCATACTTCTCACCGACTGGGATGGCAAAGGCGATGAGATGTGCAGGACCATCGAGTGCCACCTTATCTCCGTGGGTTCGAAACCGGACAAAGAGATCCGAAGCCGCCTTAAAAAGCTGGTCAAGAAAGAGATAAAAGACGTAGAGAGCCTGAGCCGCTACGCGGAAAGGATGAGGGAGCAATATGGTATTTAGGATAGCAGTCACCGGGACCCCTGGCGTCGGCAAATCCACATTGGTCGCGAAAGTGGCCGCAGCCACAGGCATGCGCGTGGGGGGGGTGCTGGCACGAGATAAGCATTACAAAGATCGGCGCATCGGCTTTGAGCTGCTCGACCTGGCCTCGGGGGCCGTGGGCATGCTGGCCGATGAGACGGGCAGCGGTCCCCAATTGGGAAAGTATCGCGTCCATCCGGAAGACCTGGATGGCCTCGGTGCAAAGGCCATAGAAAACGCCCTGAAATGCGAGCTGATTGTGGTAGACGAGGTGGGTCCGATGGAGCTGACCAGCCACAGGTTCGTCTCCGCTGTAGAAATGGCCATAGCCTCATCAAGGCCCATGCTGGTGGTGCTGCACGAGTGGTCCAATCACCGTCTGGCTAAGAAGATTCGCAGCACATTTCAGGTGATAACCGTAACCCGGGAGAACCGTGCGGCTCTCGTCGATGAGATTGCTAAAGCTCTATCCGGCAAGAAATAGATCAATCAGAGTCCCAATTCCCTTCCTCGGATAAAGGCCTCTTCTGCCTCATTATCGCGATGTAGTGACTGGTAGGCTACACCTAGGTTCTTCCAGGCAGTTGCATATTCCGGCTCGATCTTTATGGCCTTTAAAAAGCAGCTTATCGCCTCCTCGTGCCTGGCTAAAACTCCTAAGGCCACGCCTTTGTTGTTCCAGGCATAGATATCGAAGGGATCGATCAATAACGCCTCTTCATAGCTCTCGATTGCCTCCTCGTGTCTAGCCAGGTTGTCTAAAGCCGCGCCCCGGTTATTCCAGGCCCTTCTGCCGTCCGCTCCGAGTGGATTGCACTCGATGGCCCGTGCATAGCTTTCCACCGCCTTCTCGTATTGCCCCTGCTGGTGCAGGGCAAAACCTCTTATTATCCAGGTTCTGGCATTGTATGGATCGAGGGCCAGTGCCTTTTCAGAGGACGCTACAGCCTGTGTATTCCAGTCCATCTGGCTGCAGACCAGGGCATGAGCCCTCCAAGCATCGGCATTCTTAGGTTCGAGCAAGAGAGCCTTTTCCAGGGCCGCCGCTGCCTCATCGTACCTGCAGAGCTTTCGTAAAGCTATGCCTTTTTTGTAACATTTCGCGAAGCTGTGCGGCAAAACTTCCTCGGCCTTCTCCCAGGCCGATACTGCCTCCTCATAGTTTCCCTGGGCATAGAGGATCTCAGCCTTTGCATTTTCATCTTCTTGCATATTAATTCCGATCCGCTTGCTCTTTATCATCGGCACTATGCGGCGGCCGGCTTAAACTCATGGCGGTGCAATTGGGGTTTCGGTTGAAACCATATTCAAGTATTGGCTCATATAGTAAAGTATATATTATACATATTACTAAAGTATTGCTTAATGTCTAGGGGGTAGTTTGGGAGGGGTACGATGAAACCACAGCGGTCCGAGATATTAGGCCGAATGATTAGGTTCCTCAATCTGGACACAGATGGTCTGAGGCGAGTTGTTCTTGAGTCCATAGTCGAGGCTCGGGAGTTCACAGTAGACTCTATTCATGAAAGCGTATGCATGAGAATTGATGTTTCCAAGAAGGTGGTAGCCTCCATGATCGGCTACATTTGTTCACGTCTGGGAATATTGCATGTCAATAAAAAGTCTTATCGTGCGCCTATGAGCTATGTTTTAAGGGATGAATATGCAGATATAGCCAGAGCAGTACTGGCTACCTTATGACCAATGTCAAGAAGGCTCCCCGGACCGCTACTACGATCAAGGTCCGCTCTAAATCGGAGTACGCAATAAGTCGCTCACGTGATCCGTATCATGAGCTAATGCTTCGTCTCTTTCAGGAGGAAACAACGGCACAGCGTGGGGGGAAATTCCTGGTAATGGTGGAGGAACGCCAGAAGAGCGGCGATCCATTAAAGACGGAAGAGTGGGAGCAGCTTCTCGTAGTGCTAAATGTTAGTCGATCTGCCTTTTACGCCATGAGAAACAAGTTACTTGGGGCCGGCCTGATCACAAACAAAAGCGGCGAGTACCGGCTCTCCGGGATGTTCAGCCGCGATCTGATGGACATGGCTCGTTGGTGGTGGACGGCAGTCCTTGACAACAACCTGGAGAACCTATAAGCAAGCCTTTAATTCCGTCATCTGCTTTTCTATGGTCTCCACCACTTTGGCATTCTCCATAAACTCCAGGCTTCCCTGACAGAAGGGACAGAGGAAATTGGCCTCGCTTGCCTCGTCAAAGATGAACCGGGCACATCCATCGGTGCAGGCATAAAAAATGTTCTCCTTCTCATAGGCCAGCCTTTCGTCCAATTTGCGCAGCAGCCTTTTAGCTTCTGATTCCAGTGCCTTTTCAAAATTCTCGGGACACAATTGCCACAAATAGGTGAGCCAGCCGGAATCAGGATCGCGCTTGCGTCGATATATGGCCAGCCTGTGTTCGTAAAGCAGGTAAAGGGTGCGTCTTACGGTATTTAGGCTGATGCCGGTAAGCTCTGCCAGCTTCTCATCCGTGATCTCTTCGCCTGGTATGCATTCCACAATGCGTAAACCGTCTTCCCCTACAAGCTTGTTTAGATATGCTCTATGAATAGACTCTTCTATGACCGTCAATGAATCACTACCTGGAATATAAGCTAACTAATACTCGATTTGCTTCATATATCACCCCGGGCAATGAATATGCATTGGCCCAGGGTTTGCTTTAGATTAATATTAGGTTTT
>JAPKXZ010000037.1 GCA_026394555.1 Methanothrix sp. | reverse complement strand
GTTGGATTCGCGCCGCCAGTACTTGTTATCTGGCCGTTTAGTGTTGCTGACTTAGTTGTGACTAATGTTGCGCCATTGCTATTGGTCACAGAAGGCGCGGATATAACAGACAGAGTTTTAAACGAAGTCGTGCCGCTAGACCAGCTTGACCCAGCGGAGTTCGATGCATAGCATCTGTAGTAGTAAGTAGTTCCTGGGGTTAAGCCACTGATAGCCGTATTGAACGCAACCTGACCTAATGTACCAAGTGGTACATTGTGGGCCCATGAAGAGGTTGTTGTACTGCCGTCCTTTATTCCCCAATAAATTTTTACTGTTGGATTCGCGCCGCCTGTACTTGTTATCTGGCCGTTTAGTGTTGCTGAGTTAGTCGTGACTAATGTTGCGCCATTGCTATTGGTCACTGTGGGCGGTGTAATCACAGTCGGAGCGCTGAACGCTTTGATACAAACGTTCATTGTGGAATCATAGGTCGTTATATCCTGCCACGCGCTTCCGGTCGATGAGATGTAACTCTGTCCAGACGATGCAGTGGCACCACTCGAGTATCCGGACAAAGCATACTCGACAGCCAATGGATATATGTAACCAGACGTGGTGAACTTGACGACGACCGAGAAACGTTGTCCGGCGCTAAGCGGAACTGGCGACGCCAGTTTGACCGTGTGATATCCTACTAACGGCATCGTGCCCTTAGGGCCGACATGTTGCGTTCCGCCTATCGGGCCTGAGGTTGGATTGGTGTAGATGTACACTTCGTACTGCGTATTCAAGTCGTTCGTGTAGAAGCTAACTGCGGTGAGTGGGTTAATGCTGCTATCGGCAGTAAAAACGTTTGCTCCCCACGCGGTTGCGGAGCTGTAGCCATAGCTTGTAACCCAACCAAGTAGATCGTACTGGTACGCGGTAGCATAGTTAGAAGTAGGCTCGGCAGTAAACGCTGTCGCAGATTCAAGCGAAGTGTCGTAGTAGGAGAGATAGAAGTACCCCCCGTCGCCCCACGACGTTCCCCAACTGTTCTTCACAATAAATGCACCATTGCCTGGCGGGGCTCCCGCGGTGCCGTGGAAGTTGGTTGCTGCATAGTTGTCGTCCCATCCGACGAGGGTCACGGCGTGGTTACGAGGGTTGGTGGACGGATTGTAGTACGTCGCAGGACGGGAGGAGTAGTAGTTATCATTCCAATAGATTGCTACATCCAAGCAGCCATACGTCGTGAGTCCCCATTTGATGTTGTCGTTATCAGTGCTCGAGGTCCTTTCAGGCAAAAAGTATACGTCCTGCGTGTGTTTTTGTACGGTGTACGCGACCGCGTTGTCGGTCGCTAAGTGTCCATCACCACCAGGATAGGGATCATCGACCTCGTTCACCGGTCCGCCCCACCGCGCAAGGTAAGCGGTCGACATAAGGTTCTGGCCGCCGTCATTCAACGTGTAGTCAAATCCTGACTGCGTTGCCAAATTGTATTCTGAGAAATTTCGCGTCTCAGTGGGCAACAAGTAAGATTCGAGCGATCCGAATGTGGCAAAGGCCCAGCACGTCCCGTAAGGGTTCTGATTTTTAACCGACGTGACCTTGCCTACCGTTCGAAGGTCGTACGATGGCGCATACGTTTGAGCGACACCTGTCATCATTTTGCCCTTGAGGTAACTGAGATCTACGGGGCTGGGAATATGACCCAATGAGTTTCCTGTGGAAGTAGTTGTCGTTATGACCTTTCCAGCCGTTCGATTCTGTTGATACGCGAGCCACACAGGATTGAGCGGGGCCTTTGTAAGCTGTCCCGATGATTGTTCGCTGACAGCTGCCTGTGACGTAGATGTGTTTTGTGCCCCGCTGAGACTGGCGTTTTCCTCGGTAGCAGTTCCTGCTGGCGTTATAGGTATCGAAACATTTGAAATCACAGAGCTAGTATTTTGGACGGACTGAAAATGATCGATCAGAGGGTCAGATCGAGACAATCCAGATAGTTCAGACAGATTACCCAACGAAGCACTCGCAGAGGAAACTAATAATGCGGTACAAAATATTAGAATCATGAGAGATACGATGCGCATTTCATTTTTCCTTTTCATTGACACACCTTCAGCCTACGACCCACAAATCAAGACTTGAGAAATGATGGCTTTCTTAATATAAATAATTAATGTGTATTATAAATTTGAGTGGTGTTCTCCTTTTATGTGAAAAGTTGGTGCGGGGGTCTCATTCTCCGCACGTGAAAATCACTTACAGTAAATTTTTGGCTCGATTCGTACTAGTGCACCATAACGAAAGTATTAAATCTTATAAAATGTTTAGAATACTATTATACCCCAAAAAAAGGGAGCTGGCTCAATAAGGCTGAGATAGAACTCTCAGCCTTATCAAAACAATGTCTTGATCGGCGGATTGGCGACATAGATACGCTAATCAAGGAGACGTCGGTGTGGGCGCAAGAACGTAACGTAAAAAAAGCTACTATAAAATGGAAATTCACAAAAAAACGATGCAAGGTCAAAGCTGAACAGGCACTATATTAAGTTGCAAAATTAATGTTATGGTGCACTAGTTCGTATCCTCTCGAAACTGCTCTACCAGATGATCCTGTATCTCCTGCACCGCCTGACGCAGCACCTTTTCGTTGTCATATTCCTGTACCATCCTCTCCAGATCGACGCGCGAACGGGCCGAAAGCTGCCGGACCTGCGCCGCCATGTTGGGCACCGCCCGCAGGATGTTGTCCACGATGCTCACCGTGGCTTTTCTGGCCGTTCGGGAGAGGGGATTAAGATCGATGGCGATGACCTTCTTTCCCATAGCCGTCAGTGCCTCGCAGCGGTCGCCGTCCTCCAGGGGGATGAGAACCACGTCGGCGTCGTAAATCCCGCCCCTTGTGGCCAGCGCCCGGGCGTGCTCCAGGCCGGGAACGGAGGCATCGGGATTCTCACCCAGCACCTCTTTTGCGCCCTTCTCCCGGAGGAGGTCGGCGATCTTCTTCACCCTCTCTTCAGAGCGGTGGAAGAGGTTGACCTCCAGAGGAATTTGGAGAGCGTTGGCCAAGGCCACCATCTCTTCGGCTACCAGCGCGGCCACATTGCCGTTGACGCTAAGCGCCGGGCGCTCCGCCAGGAGCAGCAGGGCCGCAGCCGCGATCGTGGCGGCTTCAGCGGAAGGCATCGTCCTCTCGCCCAAGAGATAGTCGAAGCACTCGCCCCTGCCCTGGGCAATGAGACCCTGGCTGCTGGTGTAGCCTTTCTTCACTCCGTTGGTCACGCGCTCGCGTGCCACTAAAGAAGCATATCGGGGATGGGACTTTGGAATATCAGTCAAGATTGGCACCTCGTTGCGAGATAGTAGTAGTATGAACCTCGCCAAAGGTTCGCAGGGCCTCGGCACTGCCGCCACCAAAGGCAAATACCGCATCGCCCAGCATGATCATGCCGGCCATGCCCCCCGCCGCCTCCACCGCCTCGATGGCCTCTAGAGCCCAGTCACTGGCCAGGCCCGACTGCACTGTGAAGCGGCGGGAGAGCTGCAGGAAATTTGTGAATGTGGGCCTCTTTAGGAGTTCTTTTAGGGCCGCTTCGCCTGCCAGGTTGACCGCAGTCATCGTCTTCTCGTCGGAGAGAACCTGGCTGGTGGAGAGGGGGCCATGCACCACGTAGCTGATCGGCATCGTCGGAACGGGTATGCGATCGATGCGACCGGTGCCCGGCGCACCCGGTTGCAGTCGCACCACCAGGCCGCCTGCATTCTGGGCGATGACGTCTCCTAGACCGGTGCGAAAGGTCACTTCTGCCTCGTGGGCTACGGCTGCTGCCCCGTTCGCCGTCAGGCCCAGATTGAAGCAGGAGTTGAGGGCATAAGCACAGCCCAGTGCTCCCGCGCCGCTGGCCCCAAAGCCCGCCCCCAAGGGCATGGAGAGCTCCGTCTTCACCCGGACGGGCTCTTTGACCAGCTTTTCCACCACGTACCTGGAAACGGGAGCCTCGGACCGTGCACCATTGAGAAAAATTTCCGTATCGTGAATCTCTGGAGCAGATTCAATGGTAGTAGTAGCTCCCAGGGAAAGACACAGGCCGCAGCCTACGGAGCCTGCGAGGCGCGGCTCCTCCTGGCGGTGGGCGGCAAAAAAGCCGGTGATGTGAGAGGGCACAAAGGCCCGAGCGGTTTTCGTAATGCCGTTCATAGGATCTCCACCAGGGCATCCATGATCATTTTTGCAATCAGGCTCTTTTTGCCCTCGGCAACTTTGCGCTGGACCAGGCGGTCTATTATGAGCACCCGATTGTCATCCGTGCCCATGCCGCCCCGCGCAACGTCATTGGCCACCACCAGGTCCAGCCCGCCGCCCAGCATGGACTTCTTTGCCCGAAGAACCAGCTCCTCGTCTGTCACTCCGGTCTCTGCCTTGAAGCCCACGATCTTCAGATGGGGGTAGGCCTCACGCACCGTCTTGATGATTTTTTGGGTGGGCAAAAGATGCAGCACCAGCTCCTGACCGGACTTGATCTTCTCCGCCTGCGGGTCCAGAGTGTAGTCGGCCACAGCCGCGGCGCTGATCAATACGTCGCAACCCTTCGCCACTTCCGCCAGCACAGCGTCCAGCATCTCTCTGGCGCTCCCGGCGTAGACCTGGCGCACAGGGATGTCCTGGATGAAGCGGTGCACTAAAGTTACCTCCGCCCCGCGCCGGCGCGCCTCCAGGGCCAGGGCTATGCCGGTCTTGCCAGAGGCACGGTTGGTCAGGATGCGAATGGGATCGACCACCTCAGCGTTGGATCCGCTGGTGATGATAATTTTCTTGCCGGCCAGGTCCGCAGGTCCCAGCAGCCTCTCCACCTCCCTCACAACCGCCAGGTTGTCCGCGATCTTGGCCTTGCCCTCCTCCAGACGCGGATCGATCAGCGTCACGCCCATGGCTCGCAGCGCCTCCAAATTGCGCAGCACGGCAGGATGGAGGTACATGGCCTCGTGCATGGCAGGAACCACCGCGACCGGTTTGCCGCTCCCCAGGGCCGTGGTGGCAAAGGTGGTTACGGGCGTGTCGTCGATGCCACAGGCCATCTTGCCGATGGTGTTGGCCGTGGCAGGCGCGATTAAGAGCAGGTCTGCAAGGCCACCCACGCCGCAAAACTGCACATGCTCCACCTGGCCGGTTATTTCCGTGATCACCGGATGGGTTGTGGCATATTCCAGGGCATAAGGGTGCAGGATCTGCAACGCGGCGCTGCTGGCTACCGCGTGCACCTCTGCGCCGCGCCGGATCAGATCGCGAATGAGGTCCACGACCCGCACAGCGGCGATGCTGCCGGTTACTCCTACTACGATCGTCTTTCCACAAAGCGTATCGCTTACTGAGCATGTGATATCGGAGGGCATGATGATCCTGCAAATCTATGCAGTTACTAAAAGAAGGCTCTTTCCCTGAGCCCGCCCGCGGGCCCCGGGCGCGCGCCCGTGGCCCTGGGAAGCACAAACCTTATTTAACAATTCAATCGAGGGACTATGCCGTGCCGGGGTGGCCTAGTTGGTTAGGGCGCGAGACTCATAGGGTAATACGATTAACGCGCGCTTCCTGAGGTATCTCGAAGTCGCGGGCTCGAATCCCGCTCCCGGCACCTTCTTACGTTTTTCAATGCTATTTCTTTCGATGCTAAGATAAGGCAGTAGTAATAATCGTCTTTCGCTTGTAGTTTGAAGGGAGAGGGATATGCCATTAGGCAGAGACGAAATTAAAGAAAGGCTGCGTAACGTATTTCAAGAACGGCATGAAGCCGAACGGGCCTTTGGCTTAATGAACGACGCACTTAATCGCCTCAATATCAATGATACAGAGGATAAGAGGCTTGCAATTACACTTCCGCATGCATCCGGTGGAGGATATGCTTTTCGATTAAATTTTGGAAATTGGCTAATTATGAGTTTTAGGAACAAGAAGACTGCACCAATCAGTTTTGGAGTGGCTCTTTTGGCAGAATCTCCAGAATTAGAGGTGCATAATTTTTTTGTATTTGCGCAGAACGATTCCGAACCCAAAGTGAACTTTTATCGATTGCCCATTGATATTGCGAAGCCTCTTGACCAAGATCTTACGGTGTTGTATAATAAATCGTTGGATTATATTGCAAAGAGATTCGAAAATTGGAACGGTACACCATACAAAAGCAGCCATATTAGAGAACTTGCTGATGCCGTTTTATTTTTAGAGAAGCGAGACCAATTTCTCAAAGATGTCTATGAGGAAGAGACCTTGATCAATTACACTATCGATGCGCTCGCTGGAGATATAGGGTTGGAAAAAGGGCTCTTAGAAAAATGGCTCCAGGCCATCGATCGCAAAGGCCAGGCCATCATCTTTGGCCCTCCCGGCACCGGCAAGACCTTCCTGGCCGAACACCTTGCCCGCCACCTGGTCAGCGACGGAGACGGATTTGAAGAGCTGGTTCAGTTCCACCCAGCTTATGCTTATGAAGATTTCATCCAGGGAATCCGGCCCCAGGCCCGCCCGGACGGCACCCTGGAATACTCTGTGGTACCCGGCAGGTTCCTCGAATTCTGCCGGAAAGCTCAAGACAAAGATGGCATTTGCGTCCTCATCATCGACGAGATCAACCGCGCCAATCTGGCTCGCGTCTTCGGAGAGCTGATGTACCTTCTGGAGTACAGGAACAAGGACATCCCTCTCTCGGTTGACGGCACTCTTTTCCAGATCCCGGAAAATGTGCGCATCATCGGCACCATGAACACCGCCGACCGTTCTATCGCCCTGGTGGATCATGCCTTGCGACGCAGGTTTGCATTTATCCAACTGAGGCCCGACTTCGATGTCTTGAGGAGATATCACGCCAGAGAAGATACAGAATTTCCGGTAGAAGGCCTTGTTTCTGTCTTGACCAATCTAAACCGGGAGATCAAAGATCCTCATTACGAGCTGGGCATATCCTACTTCCTGTGCAAAGATTTGAAAGCGGAGATGGAAGGCATCTGGAGGATGGAGATAGAGCCATATCTCGATGAGTACTTCTTTGATAACCGCACAAGTGCCGACAAATTCCGCTGGGAGAGCATCAGATCCTCCCTTGGATTTTGATTTCAATGAGTTCGGAACCCGAGGGCGTCGGTTTAGCCCTTGATTTTAGTCCTATGGAGCTTCATTTTGAGTACTATTGAGAAAAGTATGAATTATTTTCTAAAATAGGCACCGATCCTCCAATATTATGCTCAATATTGTTACAATTTCCT
>JAPKXZ010000021.1 GCA_026394555.1 Methanothrix sp. | reverse complement strand
GAGCGGCACTCCGGTGCGAGGCCCGGCCCGGTGGTGGGCAGCCCGCCCTCGCCGAGGCAGCCCACGAGCGGACCAGCGGAGGTCAAGGAATTGTCACGGGACATAGGATCGGCAATGGGTCAATTGTCCCTGCAAAACGTCTTTGTGCGTCCTCTGTGTGCTCTGTGAGCTCTGTGGTTGGATTCGTTCGTCGTCGCTTGCAGATAGCGGCTAATAGTAACCGTGGACTGAGCATTTCATGAAGACTGGTCCAGCAGAAATATTGCTCATCCAGTCTCCCGCCCCCCGCACACGAGCGCGCGGGCGGGCCCCCGAGCCCGAGCGGCACTCCGGTGCGAGGCCCGGCCCGGAGGGCAGCCCACGAGCCGGGCCTGCGACGGTCAAGGAATGGTAATGCGATTTTATGCGTGACCGGTCAAAGCGGAAATCAATAAGTGTAGGGCAAGAATTGTCTTTCTCTAATTGGGACTTCGCGGCTTCGCGCCTTCGCGTGAGCCGTTAGTGGTATAGTTATAATTATCGGCCAATATTAATAACAAACCGAAGACATTACTTTCCTAACCCAGCACCCGAAAACTCCCCTCGCCAGAGGTATGCGCCACCGGGTCAACAGGCCTGACCGGCCCCGCACGAACGGCACCGCCAGGAGCGAGGCCCGGCTCCGGTGGGCAGCCCGCTGCCGCCAAAAGCCTCTTTGCCGATATCATCGATCTCCACACCATCCCTCCGGCGTCATAGTCGCCACTGCGGCCGGGCATCGCTTCAGCATCTCTTGATCCCATGAGATCAGAGCGGCATCAAACGCATCAGCAACGGCGACATATGCCGCATCGGCACCTCGCAGGCGATGCTCTATGGCAATTTGCGCTGCCCTTCTGGCCAGCGAGAGATCAAGCGAGACCAGCTTTATTCCTGGAAAATCCTCGATCATGCTGACAAGCTCCCTGGCCAGATACGGATCACTGGTTTGCCTGGCAATGGCGGCGGCACATTCAGCCAGGGCGAGAGTTGGACAGTAAACCTCCATGGACCGCGCATCTCGAAGAAATTTTCTGCTCAGAAGATAATTTGGTTCATCAGATCGAGCAGATGCAACAAAAACGCTGGCGTCGATGGTGCATTTCACCTTCGCATCTCCGAGAGAACCTCTACTGCACTCTTTTCTCCTTTCCAGGCACGGCTGACCTTCTGGGCCAATTCATCCATTTGAGCATCCCAGTCGGAAACCGGCTTTCGCTCAGCCTTTCCTGATTTCAGCGAGACCAAAAGGGCAACTGGGCAGCCTTCCGGGCCAGTCAACGTGATGGATTCTCCAAATGGCAGCCCTTTGAGCAACTCTTCTAAGTTGCATTCGGCATTCTTGACGGACACTGCTTCCGACATCATCTTGCCTCATTTATTATTTGAATGGCTAATAAATCGTTACCTTATCGATAACGAGAAGTACTGTTGGACATAATAATATAAAGTATCTTTCCCAGATCTATATTCTTTCTGTCATCTAGATTTTACGGCGGTCTGGCCTTGCGCCAACCTCATAGTCTGCCCGACCGGCCTCCTGCGCCCGCACACGAGCGCACAGGCGAGCCCCCGAGCCCGAGCTGCACCCCGGTGCGAGGCCCGGTCCGGAGGGCGGCCCGCCCTCGCCAAAGGCAGCCCACGAGCGGGCCTGCGACGGTCAAGGGATTATCATACGTTTTTGGGATAGGGTAATGGGTCAATTGTCCCGGACAAAATGTCTCTGTGCGTCCTCTGTGAACTCTGTGAGCTCTGTGGTTGGATTCGTTCGTCGTCGCTTGTAGATAGCAGCTAATAGTAACCGTAGACGGAGCGTTAGCAAGGAGACCGGTCCTTGCAGGAATATTGCTAACCCGGCCTCCAGCCCCCCGGCCCGGTGGTGGGCAGCCCGCCCTCGCCGAGGCAGCCCACGAGCGGACCAGCGGTGGTCAAGGAATTGTCACGGGACATAGGATCGGCAATGGGTCAATTGTCCCTGCAAAAAGTCTTTGTGCGTCCTCTGTGTGCTCTGTGAGCTCTGTGGTTGGATTCGTTCGTCGTCGCTTGCAGATAGCGGCTAATAGTAACCGTGGACTGAGCATTTCATGAAGACTGGTCCAGCAGAAATATTGCTCATCCGGCCTCCCGCCACCGGACACGAGCGCGCAGGCGGGCCCCCGAGCCCGAGCGGCACTCCGGTGCGAGGCCCGGCCCGGAGGAGCAGCCCGCCCTCGCCAAGGCAGCCCACGAGCAGGCTAGCAATTAGAATAAAAATCAATAGTTGATTCACCGCGGGAGACGAAAAGCATCGATCGCCGGACTGCGCCCAGGATTTTTCATCCCGCTCAATCTGGTTGCCGGTAAAGCGCTTTGTTTTTTGCCACTAATCGGACGAACTAGAGGTTGCCTTTGAGCAACAGGTAAACGAAATAGACCACAATTGCGAAGAATGCCAATCCGCCCGGGAACCACATGGTTTTCCTGAGGAAAGCAACGATTATGACTGCAAGAACCAACAAAATGAAGATTCGGGACACTCACAAGAAACGATAACTATAACCGGATTACACTCTGATTGACTGAGGTGATAAACAACGGACAAAATCGATTTTGAGATCATGAAAGCAATAGCTGACCTCAAGGTTCCCTACCCAAAAGCAGATAGGATCAATTCTTTGGTAAAAATTGATCCTGAAGAACTTGGGGCACGCCTGGGGATCTTGGAGATGCAAGGATATGTCAAGAACCAAAGCGAAACGGAAACGGTGGGTTCTAGCCTCCCCAACGATGTATGTGCGAGCGGGCTAACTAATCTGGGGAGGCGGGCTTTGGCGGGACCGAGATGGTAATTGGGTCAAATGTCCCTACGAAAAGTCACGGTGCGTTCTTTGTGAGCTTCGTGATCTTTGTGGTTGGATTCGTTCGTCGTCGCTTTGCAGATAGCGGCTAATAGTAATCGTAGACGGAGCATTAGCATGGAGACCGGTCCCGCAGAAATATTGCTCATCCGGCCTCCTGCGCCCGGACGCGATCCGATCAGGGATCAAGGAGTGCCGTGACTGGCGGAAAACAGATGGACGGCTTTTCAAAAATCAGTGGTAGATGGCAATCTCATCGCCGCCATTGAGCTTAAATCGCAGATCGGCCCTTCGTTTGGCAATAATTTCAACAATCATCGCCCGCGCCCTGGCTCGGTTATCTGCTAATCTTAGAAGATTGCCTTGAATCAAGACGTCCTGTCAAATTGATCTACTTATCTCTTTTCCGGCGCAGGTAGCTCTCGTACCCCATCCGGGAGAGCTTGTCCGCCTCATCATTCTCCTCTCGCGGCACCCAGGAGAAATTCACATCCTTCCCCAACAGAAGTCTCTTGATCTCGGGCACGTACTTCTTGGAGGTGGCAGAGGACACTTTGTACTGGCCCTTCATCTGCTTGATCACCAGCTCTGAGTCGCCTTTGATGAGGATTTTGTCCTCGATCCCCTCATCGACCAGCCACTGCGCTGCGGCCATCAACGCCTCATACTCGGCCACGTTGTTGGTCATGCCCCGGCCCTCGCCTACTCCGCCAAATCCACGCCAGATCGGCTCACCGTCCCGATAGACAAGGTAGCCATAAGCGGCCACGCCGCCAGGATTCTTGGGATAGCACAGGCCGTCGAAGTAAATGGTGATCATTTCAACGGCCTGTTATGAATATGCCATTATAAAATTGTATGCAATTGCCTGGCCAGGCCAAGGCGAGCTCTGCAAAGAGCTGAGCTTGCAGGCCGAGCACGATGCATTTATCTCGTTGGGGTACAGGGTAGAGAAGACCTCAGACTTCAGGCTGGGGATGAATCGTACCCCTGTCATGATTACTTTCGCTGCGCACTAATTGACTTAATATAGCAATGGTGCGACCATATTAATTTAATATGAAAACGGCCTACAAGTTCCGGCTATATCCAAACAGGCAACAAAAAGCACAATTGGCCTTAACGCTGGATACCAGCAGGCATCTTTGGAATAAAGCACTTGCGGATCGCAAAAATGCCTGGGAACGCGAAGGCATAACCCGATCTTACGAAGATCAGGCCGCTTTGCTGGTATTTGAGAAACAGTCTAATCCTTACCTCAATGCCGTCCATTCTCAGGTCGAACAGGATGTCTTGAGGAGGCTTCAGAAATCCTTTGATAACTTCTTTCGAAGAGTTCGCGAAGGGGCTCGAAAAAAAGGCTACCCCAGGTTCAAGTCCATTAACCGTTATAGCTCGGTTACCTATCCCCAGTCAGGGTTCAAGTTGAACGGTTCTCGGCTGATACTCTCAAAAATTTCTGGCGGCATTAGAACCTTTGTGCATAGGCCGATTGTGGGCAGGATCAAAACCTGTTCCATAAAACGAGATAAGACAAATGCATGGTATGTCATATTTACGACCGAGCTTGAGAATCCAATCAAGCGGGAGACCAAGACCGCGATCGGAGTAGACCTTGGCATCACTCATGCAGCCGTAACTTCGGACGGTCAGTACTTCGACTATCCAAAGTACCATGTCCAAGCTGAGAAGAAGAATCGGGCTGCCAATAAATCGTTGCACCGCAAGAAGCTCGGTTCCAATAACCGGAAGAAAGCCCAGACAAAGTTGGCCAGGATCGCAAAGAGGGTAACCAACCTTCGCGAAGAGTTTTTGCATCAGGTATCCAGGAAACTGGTAAACTCGGCAGACCGAATAGTATTTGAAGATCTGAACATCCAGAATATGCTTAAGAACCATTGTCTGGCAAAGCATATTCAGGATGTATCATGGGGAAAGCTAATAAGCTTCACGGTGAGCAAGGCTGAAAGAGCTGGCAAAACCGTGATATTGGTTAATCCCTATAACACTAGCCAGAGATGTTCCGCTTGTGGTGAGATCGTGTCCAAGAAGCTAAAAGATAGGGTGCATATCTGCTCTCGGTGTGGTCTAATAATTTGCAGAGATCTCAATGCAAGCATGGTAATCAGAACCCTCGGACTGAGGGAGATAGCCTGTGGAGAACCGACCTCCGGCTTTGGCCTATGCCCAAAGTAAGCGCCGGTTCGTCGAAGCAGGAAGCCCCATCCTTTAGGGTGGGGAGGAAGTCACAACCGATTTGTTTCAACCTGAATTCAAGGAATTAGTAAGACCATGCGCCAAATAAAGAGGTCCAAGAGATCATGAAGGTTGCTGTCATTGGAGGAGGAATAGCTGGTGCAGAGCTGATAAGAGTAGCCTCGCCCTGCCCTCTGCAGTTCACATTGATCGAGCCCAAAAAGCAGGTGGAGATGCAGGCTCTCTATCCCGAGTACCTGGGCGGAGTGGCCAGGCTGCAGGATCTGGCGGCACCCCTCAAGCCCTTTTGCGAGCGCATGGGTGCCACACATATTCGAGAAAAGGCCCTCTATCTGGAAGGCAACACTGTCGTCTGCGAGAAGTCGCGTGTCGATTTCGACTACGTGGTGGTAGCGACGGGGGCTGCCCAGAACTACTTTGGCATCAAGGGCATCGAGAACACCTTCTCCATCAACACCCTGGAGGAGACCAAGAAGGCGCGCCGGTTCGTGGAAGACAACTATCCTGAACGCATCATGATCATGGGCTCTGGTCTCACCGGCGTGGAAGCCGCGTCAATTTTGGCGGAAAGCCTGGATGCCAGCATCTACATCATCGAGGCGCGTGAGCGCGTCCTACCCCAGTTCTCCCCCCAGACATCGGAGCTGGTGGAAAAGGCGCTCTCCAAGAAGGGCGTGAACATCCTCACCTCTACCCAGGTGGCTGAGGTCAAAGAGGACTGTATCAGTTTCACGGACGGCTCTTGCCTGGACTGCGACATGGCCATCTGGACGGCAGGAGTCAAGCCTTCTCCTTTCATCCAGGATCTGGACCTGCCCAAGAAGAACGGCTGGATACTGGTGGACCCTCACCTCAACGCCAAAGGAAATGTCTTTGCCATGGGCGACTGCGCCTGGATAGAGGTCGATGGCAAGCTGGCAACCAAGACCGGCCTGGAGGCGGAGCGACAGGCCAAGTACCTGGCCCATCATTTCAGGAACCTGATTAAAGGAGCGACTATCGAGAGGTATTCGGTGCGGGCCAGCACGGACAGCCAGGTGGCGCTCATTTCCTTAGGTGCGGACTGCGCCGTGGGCGTGGTGGGAAAGACCTGCATCGGCGTGCCTACCCGACTGATCTACTCGCTGAAGAGCTGGATTGACAAGTCGTTTATAAAAAGGTTTAAATAAAAATTCATCTTGAAGACGGCGAAGAGACGCCCCTGGTAAGCCGCACCAGGCTCAGGCACCTTTCTTCTTTTGCGAATGCTTTAATGCCAGGCGGCCCCCATTAATAGGTAGATGATTCCCTTCGAGTACCTGGAGCACACCGCCGACATAAAGTTTCGAGCCTACGGAAAAACGCCGGCAGAGATGCTTTCCAATGCCGCTGCCGCCCTCTTCAAATCCATGGTGGAACCTGCAACCATCGTCGTCAAAGAGACCTGGAAGGTGGAGCTGAAGGCCTTTGATCTGGAGGATCTGGCCTACCAATGGCTCTGTGAGATTGTCTTCCTCTTCGAGACGGAATCGGCTGTCTTCGCCACCTTTTCCGTCAATCTAGAGCAAGATGGGACTGAATCTATGCGGCTTTTGGCAGAGATTGGCGGGGAGAGGATTGACCTAGAGAGACATGCCTTCGAGAATGAGGTCAAGGCCATCACCCGGCACAAGTTTGGCATCAAGAAGAATGAGGTGTGGTGCATTCAGGTTATTTTGGACGTGTGATTATGGCAGAGATCAGCAAGATCAATGATAATACTTACGAGGTGCCCATCGGCTACCGACCAGGCATGCGCGTGCCTGGACGAATTTTTGTCTCCGCGGCATTGCGGGATATGGTGGAGTCGGGAACAATCGATCAGGTGGCCAACGTTGCCAACCTGCCCGGCATTGTCAACTACTCCATGGCTATGCCCGATGCCCATCTGGGCTACGGCTTTCCCATCGGCGGCGTGGCTGCCTTTCGCGAGGAGGATGGTATCATCAGCCCTGGAGGAGTAGGCTTTGATATCAACTGCGGCGTGCGACTGCTACGCACCGATCTACAGGCAACGAACGTGCAGCCGCGTATCAATACCCTCATCGATGCTCTCTTCGAGGCCATCCCCTCCGGCCTGGGAGCCACGGGCCGGTTGCATGTCAGCGACCAGCAACTGACCGAGGTTTTCACCAACGGCTCCCAATGGGCCGTGGAGGAGGGCTACGGCGTTGAGGCCGACCTCTCCCACTGCGAGGAGAGCGGACACATGCCGGGAGCCGACCAGGCCCAGGTGAGCGTGAGGGCGCGCAAGCGTGGCCGGCCCCAGCTGGGAACACTGGGCAGCGGCAACCACTTCCTGGAGATACAGAGGGTGGAGGAGATCTATGATGAGCCAGTGGCCAAAAAATTCGGCCTTTTCAAGGGCCAGATTACGGTTATGATCCACTGCGGTTCGCGGGGAGCCGGCCATCAGATCTGCACCGATCATCTGGAGGTTCTAACACGGGCCGTGAAAAAGTACAACATCGACATTCCCGACAAGCAACTGGCCTGCGCGCCCCTGGGCTCGCCCGAGGCCGACAATTACTTCGGAGCCATGGTCTGTGCCGCCAACTACGCCTGGGCCAATCGGCATATCATCGCCCACTGGACGCGAGAGGTCTTCGAGAGATACTTCCCCGGCTCAAAGCTGGATCTGGTCTATGACGTGGCCCACAACGTGGCCAAGATCGAGGAGCACCAGGTGGACGGAAAACGCGAGCGGCTTTATGTTCATCGCAAAGGGGCCACGCGGGCCTTCGGCCCCAGCAGGAGTGAAGTGCAGGTGGCTTACCAGGGCATAGGCCAGCCCGTACTCATACCGGGCAGCATGGGAACCTCCTCTTACGTTCTTTGCGGCAACGACCGGGCCCTGGACCTCACCTTCGGCTCCGCCTGCCACGGCGCGGGCCGGGTCATGAGCAGAAGCCAGGCCCTCAAGCTGTTCACCGGTCAGAATGTGAAGGCCGCACTGAACAGAGACGGCATCGTGGTCAAAGCCACCAGCCCCAGCATGCTGGCCGAGGAGGCTCCTCAGGTCTACAAGCCCTCCGGAGATGTGGTGGACGTGGTGCATAATCTGGGCATCGCCACCAAGGTGGCCAGGCTGGTGCCGCTGGGTGTGTCCAAGGGATAAGAGGATAGAATCGATGAACCTACGCGTCGTCCTGGTGGAGCCCCTTTACGAGGGCAATGTGGGCTCCGTGGCCAGAGCCATGAAGAACTTCGGCTTTCATGATCTGGTGCTGGTCAATCCCTGCAAGATCGAGGACTTTGGATCGGCCATGGCGTCGCACGCCAGAGATGTTCTGCAGATGGCCCGCACCTATGCCAGCCTGCCGGAGGCCCTGGCGGGCGCAAACCTGGTGGTGGGCACTACCGGAAAGAGGCTGGATGAGGCGCAGCATCACCTGCGTCTGCATCTACGCGTGCCCTGCTTCACCCCGGCAACGCTCGCGGAAAAGCTGAGGGGAAAAGAGGGAACCGTGGCCCTGCTCCTGGGCAGAGAGGACTGCGGCCTGAATTCCGAGGAGCTGGCCCTCTGCGACATGCTGGTCTCCATTCCCACCAGCAGCGATTATCCGGTCATGAACCTCTCTCATTCCGCTGCCGTGCTCTTCTACGAGCTGTCCCAATCCGAGAACGTAGACGACAACAAAGTGGAGATGGCCAGCGGGGAGAGTCTGGCCCTGCTGCAAGAGAAGACCAGATGGCTTCTCGCTGAGGTCAGTTATCCTGTGCACAAGGTAGAGTTCACCCTGCTCATGCTGCGCCGCATCTTGGGCAGGGCGGAGCTGACACAGAGAGAGGCGCGCACCCTGCTCGGTTTGATAAAGAGAATTCGCTGGCGGATAGGAGAAGGCCGAATAGTAGTCCAAAACGAAGTGCGCAAGAAGGCGTGAAAAATGCAACCATTAGATCACATAACGATTGGCAACTTTGAAGAGTGGGTCTGGAATTGAATCGTTTATGAAATTCAGGATGCTAATTAGGTAGTGTTCGAGCATATTCATACACGATTCTAGCAGTGTATAGACCTGCAATTACGAAGACCAAAAAAAAGATGAGGTTATCTGATTTTAAAGATAGCAGGGCAAGGAAAAAAAAGATGAAAGAAAGTAATGACATCGATTGCCAAGCCATAAGATGCCCCTTGGGGGCCACTTTATAGGCATCCCATGCCACGACAAATCCAATTATGATATGAATAAAAGGAAAATCCGAGATGTCACTAGGGATAAGGTGGATAGAAAACTCCGAGATGATACCTGCTATTAGAAAGTATATAGAAAAGACGACTATCCCACGAGCCCACCGACGAGAATAGAAATGGCCAAGGCCAGGAATTAGAAATGACAAGATGGCGGCCAATATTTTCTTTTCCATTTGCATATCCTCTTTACCTCGAATTGATTGGTTTCAGATGATAACACTTTGGGTGGTTAAAATTGAAGAGTGATACGGCGGTAGCTCACCGTGCAACAATCTTGGTTCCTCGCTGTTTCGCGTTGGTAATCGAATAATCGAGTCCTCTGTGAGTCCTCCGTGCGCTCTGTGTCTCTGTGGTGGTAGTCCGTAAACCATTGGTTATAACCAGTGGCTGGCGACGTTTTCACCACAGAGACACAGAGTTCACAGAGAACGCACAGAGCGACTAACTAACGACTGGAAAAACATAGTAACCTGAGGTTAGCAACTGGAAATAGCGAAGTGCCACAATCTTCGGTGCATCCAAAGGTGTCGCTGCATAAACGATGTGCCAACTTAGGCTGATCCAAAGATGGATGATTTCTTCGCGCCCTTCGCGGCTTCGCGCGAGATCTTTTTGATGGAGATGACTCACCGTCTACAGCAGCTGCCCCTCCCTCCTTCCAGGGTCTCGGCGGTCTTCATGGCGGCCGCAGCCTCTTTTATCCGGCCCAGACACTGCAAGGTCAGCGCCGTGTTGTACCAGGCTCCAGAAAAATAAGCGTCCGCAGCAATGGCCGCCTCAAAGCAGCGTAGCGCCTCCGTATATTTTTTCTGCTGGGCCAGCACCATGCCCTTGTTGCTCAGAGCATGCTTATGCGTTGGTGTGAGCTTGAGGACCTCTTCGAAGCACTGCAGGGCCTCAGGGAAGTGTTCCAGGCTGGCCAGGATCAGGCCCTTGTTGTTCCAGGCATCAATCAGGGTCTTGTCGATGCCAAGAGCTTGATCGTATGCCTTGATCGCCTCTTCCCCCTGCCCGCTATTGCCTAGCTCATTTCCTTTCTCCAGCCAAAAATCGGCAGACTGCGTTTCACTGGCCGAGGGCATCATGAGGACGGAAAAAGCCTGAATTGGAGAGAACATAAACTGGAGAATTGTCTCCTATGGCAAAAAGGTTTCGACGAAGAGAAGATATCTTTAGTCCTGCCTCTTCGCCCTCTTGAAGGCGTCCTCCACTGCATCGCGGATGATGTAGCCGCCCTTGTGCAGCACGGTGTCGCCAAGCTCCGTGTCCCTCTCCATCGATCCTGTGCAGGGGTAGGCATGATGCGCCTCAGAGATCCTCTCCCGGATGTCGGGCTGATCCGGCTCCAGACCCAGGAGACGCTTGGCCACAAACCAGGTGGAGCCGCAGGGCGCTGATCTGATTACACTGGCGGCTAAGATGTGGTCTTTTCCCTCCCGGCTCTTTTGTACCGTCACATCGATTAAGGGATCGCCAATGCCAGCCTCCATGAGAAAGGCATAAATGTTCGGCTTGGCCGGATCAGGAACTAGAGCGCAAAAGGGCTTGGCAAAGGCCGCCTCCATCCCTAGCTCCTTAGCCTTCTCCTCCAGTTGCGTTCTCTGGCCCAAAGGAAGATCGCGAGGCGACTCCGAGCCGCCCACAATGCCCTTCACGCCCGCCTCCTTCAGTTTGGGTAGCAGGCCGAAGAGAATGTCGGGATGAACATTTATGACCAGAGCAATGTCTGCGGCAGGGATGTTCTGGGGCAGCAGTGGTTCCACATCATCAATGAAGTCCCCCAGGGATGCTGGATCGGGCATCTCCACCAGGGAGACGATGTTCTGGGCAATGCCAGGTCGGACATTCCTGCACTGGGTGCAGGCATCGGCACAGGAGATGCAAAAGCCCGAGTAGTTGATGAGATTGCCCACCACCCTCTCGCCAAATTGGCCATTATAGAATACTAGCAGTTTCAAGCCTTCACCACACTATCAATAAAAGCATGCTCGCCTTTTCTTTAGTTGCAGCCATTATCTGGATATCAAGGTATTTAGACTTGAGCGTTTCTGCAAAGATACCATTGACAGGCAAATAGCGCGTTCTGGCTATTGTTTGAAAAAAAAGAAAAAATAGAAAATAAAGTATTTCAGGTCGTCTTTGCTTGGCAAGCTGTAGCCAGGTGGCGTGCTGCATAGAGCAATGCAGCAAAGCCCAGGCTCATGGAGATCAATGAGATCAGACCTCCCACCAAGGGCAGCCAGCAGAGCACATTGAGTATAACAAATCCGATCACGAAGTAGACCAGATCACCCTGCTTGATCTTCGCCCGCTCGCCAATCCACTTGCCCAGGCTGAAGGAGACGAAGGTTCCGCTCAGCATGAGAGCTGCGAAGAATAGCAGAGTTGAGATCAAGGCAATGGGCAGGCCCACCACCGTTACCGCCACCAGCAGCAAGGCAATAAATGAGGCAATGATCATAACGAAACCCAGCAAGGTCTTGAGCAGGGTCGAGCTTCTTACCTCGCGATCCACTGCTTGGATGATGCCGGGCAGGTACTTAACCAAGATCAATCCCAAAATGAAGTAGCCAAGCATGGCCAGCAGGCTGAAGATGTTAAAGCCCATATCATTGTCCGCTCTCTTCTCAGTCTGATCTTCTACCTTGTGGAAATTCACCTTTCCCGCCGAGCCGGTGTTATTGAATTGGTTGGCGCTGACTGTGATGGTGCCGTTGACCCGTCCCGCGTTAACCACCTGGCTGCCGCCGATGAGAGCATCTCTTTCCACCGTATTACCGGGAAGGATGTTCACCTGGCCGCCTAGAGCCACCAGATTGGTGCCGATGTTGCCGCCCAGGTTGACATTTCCGCCCGCAGCTACAACCTTTCCCCCCACGTTCGCGTTGACATAAACCTGGCCACCGGCTGCGATGACATCCCCCTTCACCGGGGCATTGATGTTAACCGTGCCGCCGACAACTATGGCCGAGTCCACCGGGGCGTTGATGCTCACCATGTTGCCTGCAGCGATAATATCGTCGGCAATAGCCGTGTCTATGGTAATTGTATCTCCTGAAAAAGTCCGCAATGCCTGCCCCGACGAGCAGAGCAGAACAAGGGTCATCAAAACGAGAATTGCTTTATTACACTTCATCCCATTCACCGCCATTAAATTGCATCTTCTCCAATAAATAACCCATGCATTTATTGAATCAGAAAAGATTTATCATACAATGCAACCGTGGGACTATTGTGAACAAAAAGGCTTGTAGAATAATTATTAGGGGAGGCATGATTTGAAAATCGCGGTAGACATTGACGGGGTCCTGGCAGACCAAGTCAGTGCTGTTTTGAAGGAAATTGAAAAAGATTATGGACAGACGTATTGCAAGAGCGATATCAATCGTGCCCACTGGAGCTTTGCGGGAATCGAGATATGGACGGAAATAGGCCGGTTGTTGGCCGACCCCGAATACGTTATGAGAGTGCCGTTGATCGAGGGCTCTCAAAATGCCATAAAGCAGCTTTGCAGGCATGATCTTCTGGTGGTAACGGCCAGACGGCCCAACGCCGAGGAGGCCACCAGAAGATGGCTGAACTGGCACTTCCCCAGCCTCACGCAATACTATCATGCCAGGACCGGCACCAAGCATAATATACCCTCCGACGTGCTGATCGATGACCTGGATATGAACATCGTAGAATTTGTCAGAAGCGATCCCAATCGACGAGGAATTCTTTTCCTGCACCCCTGGAGCTTAAACGGTACGGATATTGAAGATTACTCCGACCAGGTATACTATTGCCCGCAGTGGCAGAGTGCAGTGAAAGCTATTGATGATATTATGGGCGATCAACCTTGAAAAAACTGCCACAGCTGCTCGCCCCCGCCGGCTCGCCAGAGGCCCTGGCCGCAGCCATTGCCGGGGGAGCCGATGCCGTTTACCTGAGCGGCAAGAGATTTGGGGCACGAAAATTCGCCGCAAACTTTGATGAGCCCGACTTAGCTATGGCTATAGACTACGCCCACCTCCGGAACGTAAAAGTCTATGTGACAGTCAACACTCTCATCCGAGAAAATGAGCTCTACGATGTGGCTGTGTATCTTCTCCGCCTTTTCGAGATGGGGGTAGATGCCGTGCTGTTACAGGATCTGGGGCTAGGCCTGCTGGCAGGTCGCATGGTGCCAGAGCTGGAGAGGCACGCCTCCACCCAGATGACCATCCATAACAAAGAGGGTGCTCTCTTTGCGACCCGCGCCGGATTTAGAAGAGCGGTCCTGGCCAGAGAGGTCGGACTGGATGAGATAAAAACGATGGGGCAAGAGTTGGAGAATGAGAAGGATACAGCCATGCAGGGAATCGGCCTGGAGGTTTTCGTGCACGGCGCTCTATGCTACTCTTACTCCGGGCAGTGCCTTCTCTCCTCGGCCATCGGCGGGCGCAGCGGCAACCGGGGCATGTGCGCCCAGCCCTGTAGAAAGCCCTACGTGCTGCTCAGAGGAGAAAAAGACAGTTACGGCAGGCCGACCGGCCTGGCAGCCCAGCCGCAAAGAGAGCGCTTTCTCATATCCACCCGCGACCTTTGCGTTTACCAGCATCTGGACAGGATCGTCCGCTCGCCGATAGAGTCCCTGAAGATTGAAGGGAGGATGAAGTCCCCGGAGTACGTGGCCATCGTAACCCGCATTTACAAAAGAGCCCTGCAGGCCATTGCCAAAGGCAAGTGGTCGCCGTCTTCTGAGGATGAAAGAGACCTGGCCTTATCCTTCAACCGCGACTTCACGAAAGGCCACCTGCTGGAGGCCAGGGATGTCATGGGCCGGGAGATGTCGGACAACCGGGGCGTTCTCATCGGCAGCGTGGCCTCTTTCGATGTGCAGAGAGGCGAGGCGGCAGTAAGGCTCTCCGGCCCATTTTGCCCTGAAAAGGGCGATGGTCTGGTCTTTCTGGCCCCGGGTCAAGAGATGGGCCTGGTGGTGCAAAAAGTGGTGCAAAAGGATGGTCTGCTGCGGCTGATGACGCCGGAGAGGGTGCGCCCAGGCAGCAAAGTCTATCTGACGGGCAGCACCGCTCTGGCCAAAAAAGCGCAGGAGATCATCGCCTCCGACAAGATAGAGATCCCCCTGGATTTGACCATCACCTGGCAGGAGGGCACGCCTCTGCTAGAGGCCCGGCTGGAAGACGGCCGCATCGTTCAGGTCAAAGCCGCCTTTAAAATGGAAAAGGCCAAAAATCAGCCCACTTCCCGGCAGCAGATCGTTTCGCAGATGCTGCGAACGGGTGGAACGCTCTTTGTCGTCCGAAAGATTACCATGGACTACGCGGGTGATCTTTTCGCTCCCATCGGCGCCTTAAACCAGGCTCGGCGCGATCTCCTGGAAAAGGTGCAAGAGGCCATTTTGGAAAAGAGGCGCCCCACGAAGGAGAAGGTAGAGAGGGCACGAGATATATTGAAAGAGCTGAACCTGTCTGCCTTTACATCTCCTGCCTCGACTGGTCCCGCCTCCCCCGCCCCGACCACATCGGTTGGTCGCATACCCTCGCTGGCCGTCTATGCCGACAGCCTGGAGACGGTGAGGGGCGCCGTTCTGGGTGGATGCCAGCGAGTTTACTTTGAGATCGTCCTGGGATGGATGGAGAAAGAGCGGACCCTAAAAGCCGAGAAGCTGATAGAAGAGGCAAAGGCCATCTGCGGAAAAGTGCCGCTCATCTGGAAGTGGCCCAAAATCACCAACGCCGATTTTTTCAAGTTCGCTAATCCCCTGCTGGCCAGAGCAAATGTCGACGCGATTATGGTGGAGAACGTGGGTGCCGTACAGGCCGTTATAGAGGCCGGCCCCAAGGTCCATCTTTATGGAGCCTCCGGTCTCAACGTCTGCAATCACCTGACAGTGCAGGCACTCGCTCCGCCCTTAGAGCAACTCACCCTCTCGCCGGAACTGTCCGCCCGGCAACTGGCCGATATCGTAGCCGCTGTGCGCCTTATCCCAGACGCGCCCCAGATAGAGCTGATGGTGCAGGGCAATCTGGAGGTTATGGTGGCTGAGGACTGCATGCCCCTTCCCGCCAAAGGAGAATATGATGCAAAAGAATTCTGGGGCCTGCAGGACATGAGACGCATCTTTCCCCTGCGCCTGGATGATGATCATAGGACGCACATCTTTAACTCCGCCGAGACCTGCCTGCTCGACCAGATGCCCGAAATCTTCGCCATCGATCTAGATGGTGTGGCCGTGGACGCGCGGGGCCGGACGGGAGAGTACGCCCGCGAGATGACAAAGATTTACAAAAAGGCCATAGATCTGACTGAGAAGGGAGGCGGTACTCTCCGCCAGGATCTGGAAAGCCTGAAGGAGTCCATCCGGCCCCTGGCCCTGGGGGGCATTACCCACGGCCACTTCCAGAAGGGGCTGAAGGATGAGATATCTTAGGGCAGATCAGAGGACATAATCCACCACTATCCGGCTCTCACATACTTTGCCGACGAATTCCGCCACCAAGAGGTGTTCAGGCTGCTTCTGGTAGCGGTAAAGGGCTTCTTTGCTCTCGAATTCTGAAACGAGGACCAGATCATAGGCCACGCTCGCCTCCAGAAAGTTGATGCCCACCTCGAAGAACTTGATCTCCTCGATTTGGGCAGGTAGGGCTTCCAGCTTAGCCTTCAGCATCTCGATATTTGCTGCCTTATCCCTGCCCTCTGCCCTTTCTTTGAGTTTGAACATAACGATATGCTTGATCATCCGCAAAAGCCTCCCTGCCGCACGGCAATTTTCCACTCTTTCGGTCGCATGCTTAGCTTATAATGATGATGGTTTTCCGAGCGAAGATGAAGAATAAGGAGGGGGGCAAAAGTCATCTGGATGTAGGAGGGAGAAAATAGCCATCGAGGTCTCAGGCAGGCCAGCGCCGAAAGCCACAGCGTCCTTATGAAGGAGCCAGTCACCGCAGTGATGGCCTGACCCTGCCCGAAGCCCGACTAAAAGCCGGAAGGCGGCAGAGCACTGGAATTTGACACAGCGTCCGTTTTAAAGGAACCCGTTCTCATGGGGCCTCGTGCTCGCCTTCCGCCAATGGTTTGCGTCGTCGCGCTCCTATTTCCCGGTCGTGTATTAGCGTGAGAGATCCCGGCAGATTGCTAGGCCGTTTATGGCATGCAACTTTCAGCCACCGGATCATTTTGCCTCACAGGCTCCATAGCCCGAATGCATTGCCACGAAGGCATGCATCTCCTGAAACAGAGCGTTATCGGAATTGCGGTTAAGCCCACGACACGCCCGCCAACCCTTGCAGGACGCGACAAACTATCTATATGATCGTTATAGATATTTGTAGTTTGCGGCTGAGCCAGGGAAGGGATGAAAAGGAGACGAAGGCACATCCAAACAAGCACTTGCCGTGCGAAAAGACCAGCCTGGCCTGGTGCTTGGGGTATGTCGCGAACCTCCATTATCTCGCCCTGGTATTTCCTGCGACGACCAATGATGACTGGAGAGGCAAACCATTAATTAGCCATGAAGGCATAGTAATAGAGTGTGGCATGGATTAAAGAAATGAAATGTGTGAATATAAGGGTGAGTGATATGAATAACTCGATAGTGTTAGGCTTAATATTCGTGTTATTGGCAGGCAGCTCTTTTGCCGTACCTTTGCAGCTAAGCGGGAACTCTGGCCGTGCCATTCTCAGCACAATTGATCTAAACAACAGCACCAACATGACCAACACCACCAATGAGACACAGCTATGGAGCTGGGGAAAGCTGCCCATAGGCCATTTTATTAATGCTTCCGGAAAGCTGGCCGCCAATCCCATCGATACAGGTGGTTTAGTGATCGTGCCGCCACGTTCTGATGCCATGAATTAAAAAAGTGTAGCGGACCCGCCGGGATTCGAACCCGGGTCCGAGGCTCCGGAGGCCTCTATTCTATCCAGACTATACTACGAGTCCATTATGAGTGAAATTGTAGAATATATAAGTTAGCGGGCCCTTCAACCTAAGGAAGCAGCCCCTAACTAATGATTTAGCTTTCCAGCACAATCTCAATATTTACATTCTTTGGAACCTGGATTCTCATGAGCTGGCGAAGCGCCCTCTCATCAGCATCCAGATCGATGAGCCTCTTGTGCACTCTCATTTCCCAGTGATCCCAGGTGGCAGTTCCTTCGCCATCGGGACTCTTTCGGCAGGGAACCACCATCTTTTTGGTGGGCAGCGGGATGGGTCCCGCCATGTGAACGCCTGTTCTCTGAGCAATCCCCTTTACCTGGCTGCATATATCGTCCAGCATCAAGGGATTAGTGCCGGAAAGTCGAATTCTTGCCTTTTGCATGTTTTAACACCAAAAAATTAATTTAGCGTGGTATCACGCTGATGCACATGCCGGCTGCGACGGTCGTGCCCATATCTCGAATGGCGAACCTTCCCATTTGAGGAATCTCCTTCACCGGTTCAATGACCATGGGCTTGGAGGGAGTAACCATGATGATGGCCGCATCTCCAGCCTTGATGAAGGCAGGATTCTCTTCCTTGACCGCTCCGGACCTTGGGTCCAGCTTGGCCAGAATAGCAGTGAGGGTGCACGCGATCTGCGCTGTATGGCAGTGGAACACCGGGGTGTATCCCGCCGATATGGCGCTGGGGTGCTGCAACACTACGATCTGGGCCTTGAACTCCTTGGCCACGGTCGGGGGCTTAGCTACTGATCCGCAGACGTCGCCGCGACGAATGTCGTTCTTGGCGACACCGCGCACGTTCCATCCGATGTTGTCGCCGGGGAAGGCCTCTAGGACTTCCTCATGGTGCATCTCGATGGTCTTGACCTCGCCAGTAGATCCGGCAGGCTCGAAGATGATCTTATCGTTCTTTCTCATGACGCCCGTCTCGACGCGGCCTACTGGCACTGTGCCCACACCTGAGATGGTGTAGACATCCTGCACTGGTACGCGTAGCGGCAGGTTGGTCGGCTTCGCGGGCACCTTGAGGTTGTTCAAAGATTCCAGCAGGGTTGGGCCCTTGTACCACTTCAGGTTGTCACTGGGCTTGGAAAGGTTGTCTCCCATTAGGCCGGATATGGGCACGAAGGGTATATCCTCTACCTTGAATCCAACCATCTTGAGCAGCTTAGCTACCTCTTCTTTGACCTCGTTGAATCTCTTCTCGTCGAATGGTGGGGTGGTGGCATCGATCTTGTTCATGCCCACGATAAGCTGGCTGACTCCCAGTGTCCTGGAAAGGAAGACGTGTTCCTTGGTCTGAGCCATGACGCCGTCCGGGACGGCCACGATCAGCACCGCGGCATCAGCCTGGCTGGCGCCGGTGATCATGTTCTTTACGAAGTCCCTGTGACCGGGGCAGTCCACCACGGTAAAGTAGAACTTGGCGGTATCGAAGCGATGATGGGCGATATCAATGGTAACGCCTCTCTCGCGCTCTTCCTTCAGGCTATCCATGACCCAGGCGAACTCGAAGGTCGCCTTTCCCTTGGATGCCGCTTCTTTCCTGTACTCATCAATGACGTGAGCATCTACAGCTCCCGTCTCGAACATCAATCTGCCTACGGTCGTCGACTTGCCGTGATCGACGTGTCCAATGAATGCGAGATTGAGGTGTGGCTTTGCATCTGCCATAATTTATCTCCTCCAACTGGCACTATCAATATTTTTCAGTATTTCATCTTTTCTAGAGGTCGCGCTCAAACGACCTTCAGGTAATCGGAAGGCTTGGGCATTTCCGGTTTCAGGCCCTTTCTGGTCCGAATCTGCTTGACGGTATCTTGCAGCAAATTGGCAGGCAAGGGCTCAAAGCCGGCGAACTCCGAAGACCAGAGAGCTCTCCCTTCGGTGGCCGACCTTATGGCCCCGGAGAATCCGAACATCTGGGCCACAGGCATCTTGGATTTAAGGATAATCATATCGCCCTGGCTGTCCATATTCAGGATAACGCCTCTCCTTCCCTGGATCTCAGACATGGCTCCACCCATTTGATCCTGAGGCACCTGTATATAGACATTCTGGAAGGGCTCCAATAAAACCGGATCCGCCATAAGTATTCCAGCCTGCACGGCTTGCCTGACTGCCGGAATGACCTGAGCGGGGCCGCGGTGCACTGCATCCTCGTGCAGCTTTACATCCACGATCTTGGCTTTTATACCCTGCGCGGGTTCCCTGCAGATGGGGCCGTTCTTCAGAGCCTCCTCGAAGCCCTCTAAGATGAGCTCCATGGTCTCTCTCAGGTACTGGATGCCCTTGGTCATGTTGAGCAACATGTTGGTGCCAAAGTATCCGACAATGCTCTTCGCCTCATCTTTTTCCATGCCGTTATCGAGAAGAACCTTCCTGCGCTCAACCTCTTCCATCTTCATGCTGATCTTGCCCTCTTTCAAGGACTCGATCACGCCCGGTTCCAGGGGCTCAAACTCGATGTAGAAGCGGTTGTGGTGGTTAGGTGACTTGCCTTCCACGGGTCCTGCTCTGCCGCCGATGGACTCACGATATACGACTATAGGCGGAGAGGTTTTCAGCTCCACACCGCGATCGCGCTGCAGCCTGGTCACAGTGACATCCAGATGCAGTTCGCCCATGCCGGCCAGAAGGTGCTCGCCGGTCTCCTCGTTGATGGTGACCTGCAAGGTTGGGTCCTCTTTGGCGATCTGCCTTAAGACCTCTACTACCTTTGGCAGGTCGCGGGTGTTCTTGGCCTCGACGGCTACGGTCATGACCGGTTCGGAGACGTGCTTGATCTGCTCGAAGGGCGACATGTTCTGTTCCGAAGAGATGGTAGAGCCCACAATGGCGTCCCGAAGACCAGTCACGGCAGCAATGTTTCCGGCTGGTATCTCCTCTACCTCAACTCTCTCCGCACCCATGACGATGCCCGTCTGCTGAATACGATTGGTATCGACCACGCCGGATACATACAGCTCCATGCCTCGACGCAGGGTTCCGGAAAAGAGCCTGCCCGTGGCCACTTCGCCTGCATGCGGGTCGATCTTCAACTTGTTGATCATGAAAGCTACGGGACCTTTTGGATCGCAGGTAGCCATGGCTTTTCCCACCGCGCTATCCCAATCGCCATGCCAGATGACCTTGACCCTCTCCCTCTGGGCTGCAATGGGGCTGGGAAGGAACTTGACGATCATATCGTTTACAGCGATATAAAGTGGAACCTTCTCGGCCAGCTCCTTCATCTTTCCTGCCCGGCAGTATTCGACGACCTGCTCAAAGCCGATGCCTGTCTTCTTCATCTCGGGCACGCTGATGGCCCAATTATAGAGAGCCGAACCAAAGGCGATATTTCCCCGAGAAGCATCCAGCTTCCAGCCGGCTTTATATTTCTCTTCATCCATTCCTTGGATGAGCTTGTTGACATTGTCAATGACCTTGCCCAGGCGCATGGCCATATCTTTCGGCTCAACTTTCAGCTCATTGATCATGCGGTCCACTTTATTGACGAAAAGGACCGGCCTGACACCTTCCTTGAGAGCCTGTCGTAGCACGGTCTCCGTCTGAGGCATGGCGCCTTCAACAGCATCCACTACAACCACTGCGCCGTCAACCGCCCGCATAGCCCGAGTAACGTCGCCTCCAAAGTCCACGTGGCCGGGAGTATCAATCATGTTGATGAGATATTCCTTGCCATCTATCTCGTGAACCATGGATACATTGGCAGCATCGATAGTAATTCCGCGCGCCTGCTCCAGGGGATCGAAATCCATGAAGAGCTGCTTGCCTGCCAGGTCCATGGAGATCATGCCTGCGCCTCCCAGAAGGTTATCAGAAAGGGTTGTCTTGCCGTGGTCAATATGTGCTACGATTCCGATGTTCCGGATAAACTCAGGCTTGTCCATCAGAGTCGTTACACGTTCTGCTATTTTCTTCCTCTTGCCCATAATACGCCTCGCGAAGTTTAAGATAAATGTTAAATCCAGACTAGGACTCAGATTCCTCGGACTCAATCTATTTAAGCCTTCGGCCATCTCAGGGCGGTTTCAAAATCGAATTTGGCGCGAAATTATAATTATGGGTAAAGCTTAAATCGCGGCGAGAAAAGCTGATCAACGGTTTTTACGATGGCGCGCTTGGTAATGAAGTTTGGTGGTGTTTCCGTTGCTGACGGAAACAGACTGCGGCATGTAGGAGATCTGGTCTCACATTTTAGCCGCGACAATGAGATCGTTTTGGTTACTTCCGCCCTGCAAGGCGTCACTGACGACCTTTTGGCCTGTGCCAAAAAAGCAGCAAAGGAGGGAAATGTCTCAGAAGTGATCGATTTCATGGAGAAGCTCACGGATAGGCACAATCAGGCCATAACTGATGCCATAAAAGATCCTCAAATCGCCAAAGAGGTCAGTGAGACGATATCTAACAAGCTGTCTGAGCTCGAGAAAGCCTACATCGGCATCTGCTACCTGGGTGAGCTTACTGCACGCTCTTTGGATTATATATCCAGCTATGGCGAGCAACTGGCGGCGCCCATTCTGGCCGGAGTCTTAAGAGATATGGGCATACCTTCTCAGCACTATACCGGCTCAGAGGCAGGAATCGTCACAGACAGCAACTATGGCGACAGCAGGCCCCTGGAAAAGACCTACAATTTGATTCCCCAAAGGCTCTTGCCGCTCAAAGGCGTTCCCGTGGTCACCGGCTTCATTGCCAAGGACGAAAAAGGCACAATCACAACCTTAGGACGGGGCGGCTCGGATCTGTCCGCCTCGCTCATCGGGGCGGCCATTGATGCCGATGAGATCTGGTTCTGGAAGGAGACCTATGGCATCATGACTACCGATCCCAAGATCGTGCCCGAGGCCAGGTCCATCCCCTCGATTTCTTACCGGGAGGCCATGGAGCTGTCTAACTTTGGGGCCAAGGTATTGCACCCCCGCTCCATTGAGCCTGCCATCCGAAAGGACATCCCTGTGCGCGTAAAATGCACCTTCGATCCCGATGCTCCTGGTACACTAATTGTGCATGAAGTTGTACCCAAAGCAGATGTGATAAAGGCAGTGACGTTGCACAAGAATGTGGCCCTGCTCAACATCTCCGGCGCAGGCATGATTGGAACGCTGGGCGTCGCCGCCCGCGCTTTTTCTGCTCTGGCCAAGGCCGGCATCAATATCGTCATGATCAGCCAGGGATCGTCGGAGGTCAATATCTCCATGATCATTGAGGAGCGGCAGGTGGAGAAGGCCGAGGACGCCCTGAGAGCAGAGTTTCCCAGAGATCTGGTCAAAGATATCTCTCACGATCATGATGTCTCTGCCGTGGCAGTAGTTGGCGCAGGAATGGCAGGCACACCGGGCGTTGCCGCGCGCGTCTTCAAGGCCATGGGCGCGGCCAAGATAAATGTGGTCATGATCAGCCAGGCATCGGGTCAGCTTAACATCTCCTTCGTTGTCGCCTCCAAGGACGCCGAGCAGGCGGTAAGAGAGCTGCACCGTGAGTTTGGCCTGGGAGGAGAAGCATGAAGGGGCTGACGTACGCAGAGGCGGGCGTGGATATTCACCAGGAGAACAGATCCATTGATGCCATGAAGGCCGTGCTGACGACGAAACGCAAAGGCTTCGGAGCGCCCATGACTGAAATCGGCCACTACGCCGGACTCCTGGATATGGGCAGCTTTGCCCTGGCCATGACCACGGATGGTGTGGGCTCCAAGGTCCTCATTGCCAATGCTATTTCCAAGTGGGATACGATCGGCATCGACTGCATCGCCATGAATGTCAACGACCTTTATGCTATCGGGGCCGAGCCCATCGCCTTTGTGGACTATCTGGCTGTAGAAAAAGTGGACCCAGAGCGTGCGGGGCAAATTGCGATAGGCTTGGCCCGCGGCGCCGAGATATCCAATATGACCATCGTGGGAGGGGAGACAGCTTCCTTGCCACAGATCATTCGGGGCTTCGACCTGGCCGGCACCGCCATCGGCGTCGTGGACAAGGACAAAGTTGTGACGGGCGAGAAGATCCAACTGGGTGATGCTCTGGTGGGCGTGCCCAGCAGCGGCCTGCACAGCAACGGCTATACTTTGGCCCGGCGCATCATTGCCGAGTCTAAGTACACCTACTTCGACCGGATGCCCGGCGGGAAGAATACCATTGGAGAGGAGCTACTCACACCCACCCGGATCTATCCCGAGATCGTGAAACTGGTGCAGGAGTGCGATGTGCATGGCCTCGCCCACATCACCGGCTCGGGCCTTCTCAAGCTGCGCCGCATCTCAGCGCTCGGCTTTGAGATCACCGATCCCCTGGAACCGCAATCCATCTTCCGCTTCCTGCAGGAGCTGGGCAATGTGGATCTTGCCGAGATGTACCGCACCTTCAACATGGGCATGGGCTTCGTGGTCGTAGTAGCCGAAGATGAGTCCCAAAAGGCCTGCAGTATCATGGGGCCGGGCGCAAAGGTAATCGGATCGATTGTAAAAGAGGGAATAAAAGCAGGCCGCATGACCTTCTAGGCCTGCTTCTTTTTTTCGCCGAACATCTCTTCTAATTTGGTCTTTATCTTTCGTATGGATTCTATGGCCGGACAATTCACATCAATGGGCGGCTTGCCTGCCAGGTCCGCTTCTACCAGGCATTTGTCAAAGGGAATGGTCCCCAGGACCGGTATGCCCATCAAGGCCAGCTTCTCGGCCACGGGACCCGGGTCATCGGCCTTGTTTATGACGGCAAAGTACCTGGTAATGCCGATCTCCTTGCCCAGATGCATTATCCTCTCCACAGTCTCAATGGATCTCATGCCCGGTTCTACCACAGCGATCATGGCATCGACCCCGCGAGCCGTGGCCCGGCCTAAGTGCTCGATGCCCGCTTCCATATCCATGATCACCAGATCCTTTTCCCGGACGATGACGTGCCTGATGAGTGCTTTGACAAAGGCATTGGCGGGACACATGCAGCCCGAGCCGCCGGAATCGATGGTGCCCATGACCACCAGCTTGACATTATCGGGACCGATGCAGCCGCACATGGCCACCACGTCGTCGACCTTGGGATTCATCTTGAACATGCCGCCCGGCATGCCCGCCCGCTCCTCGACCAAGTCTTTGTGCTCGGTGACGGGCTTGGGCAAATTAGGGATGCCCAGAGCTGAGCCCAGGTTCATGCTCGGGTCCGCGTCAATAGCTAGAACATTGTAGCCGTCGCGGGCAAAGAGACGGGCTAAGGTGCCGGCCAGGGTGGTCTTGCCCACACCGCCTTTTCCTGAGATTGCAATTTTCATTTTTATGAACCTCTTGAGAGTGATTGGGTCTTATTCGGAAACCTTTCGCGCCTTCGCGTGAACCGGGATCTCGCGCGAAGCCGCGAAGGGCGCGAAGAAGTCAATGATGAAGCTCTTATGTGTTCTGCTACAGTATCGGACACTTATGTTTAAATCGATTCTGCATGATAGCATTACTGGGACACCGGGATGATAAAAGAGGAGAAGATTGCAGCAGTCATTGCTAGCCAGAATCTGTCTGCCAACGCCGCCGAAGTTCTCAAGAAGAGATATCTATGTCGCGACGAGCGCGGCCTGGTAATGGAGACGCCGGGAGAGATGTTCCTGCGTGTGGCCGCTCATGTCTCGCAAGCTGAGATAAAGCAGGGAGGCAATGAAAAAATTTTCCGCAGAAAATTTTTAACGATGATGCAAAGGATGGAATTTCTGCCTAACTCCCCCACGCTCATGAACGCCGGCCTGCCGCAGGGGCAGTTGTCCGCCTGCTTCGTCCTGCCCGTAGTGGACTCTCTCGCCGGTATCTTCGAGGCTCTGAAGTGCATGGCCCTCATCCACCAGAGTGGAGGAGGCACGGGCTTCTCCTTCTCCCGGCTGCGGCCTAAAAATGATGTGGTGCGCGCGACGGGCGGCGTGGCCAGCGGCCCGGTATCCTTCATGCGCATCTTCGACACGGCCACGGATGTGATCAAGCAGGGAGGCCGCCGCCGGGGCGCCAACATGGCTACGCTACGCGTCGATCACCCTGACATTCTGGAGTTCATCCAGGCTAAGGAAAAGCCGGGGTTCTTGGAGAACTTCAACATCTCGGTGGCGGCAACGGATGAATTCATGCGCAGGGCGCGGCAGGGCGGAGAGATCGAGCTGATCAATCCGCGAACAGAGCAGGCCACAGGCCGGATCAATGCCGCAAAGACAATGGACTGCATCGCTAACTCTGCCTGGCAAGGTGGCGATCCGGGCATGATCTTCATCGATCGCATCAATGCCGCTCACCCTCTGCCAGGCCTTATTGAGAGCACCAATCCCTGCGGCGAGCAGCCCTTGCTGCCTTTCGAGTCCTGCAATCTGGGGTCCATCAATCTCGCCAAGCTGGTGGTGAGGGGTGAGATGAACTGGGAACGACTTATGGAGCTGGTCTCATTGGCCGTGCGCTTCCTGGACGATGTCATCGATATGAACTGCTATCCTTTGCAGCAAATCGAAGAGACCACCTTGCAGTCGCGAAAGATCGGTCTGGGGGTGATGGGCTTTGCCGAGATGCTGATTTTGATGAATATCTCCTACAACTCTCAGGAATCCGTGCGCCTGGCAGAAGTGGTCATGAAATTTATCACCCAGGCAGCGCGCGAGGCGTCAGCCCGCCTGGGCGAAGAGCGCGGCTCCTTTCCCCTTTTCGAAGAGTCCCGGCTCAAGAGCTGGAGCGCCATGAGAAATGCAACCGTGACCACCATTGCGCCCACGGGCACCATCAGCATCATCGCGGGGACCTCCAGCGGCATTGAGCCCCTCTTTGCTCTGGCCTTTGTGCGCCGGGTGCTGGAGGGCGCGCGGCTTTTGGAGGTCTCGTCCCTCTTTGAGGACGCAGCAGTGGCGCGCGGCATCTACACTCCTGAGCTGAAAGCGGAGCTGGCCAGAAAGGGCTCGGCTGCGGATATGGCGGGCTTACCCCAGGATCTGAAAGAGCTCTTCGTCACGGCTCTGGACATCCCTGCCGAGCAGCATGTGCGCATCCAGGCCGCCTTCCAGAAATACACGGACAACGCCGTCTCCAAGACGGTCAACCTGCCCGAAAGCGCCACGGTGGACGATGTGTTGAATGTGTACAATCTGGCTTACGACCTGGGGTGCAAGGGCGTGACGGTATTTCGCTATGGCAGCCGCAGTCAAGTACTCTACCAGGGGCACGGAGAAACGGTGCCGGGGTGCAAGTACTGCGGATGAGCTATGAATACAAGAGAAGGCGGTGCCAAGAGCGATCGTCACTCAAAAGAATTTTATTGAATGCAGACGTTACCTCGTAGTATGTACAGACAAAATTCCCGGAAATGCTCCCTTCAATCAGCTCTTGTCCTGCTCTGTATCTTCGTTTCCTGTTCTTTGCCAGGATTCGCAAATGCAGAAAATATGGAAAAGATAATTCCCACTAATTCTGATCCATCCGTGTGCATATCATCAAAATCTTATATCCCCCCACCGGGCATAATGCCTATTGTCGTGCTGCAGGGAGACCCCTATGAGATGGGATATCAGTATGCCCTTCAGGCCAAAGATTACATTGCAATCGTGCGGGACGCTGCCTGGGCCAGTGCTCTCTCAAAGAACTCATCGCCAGAGATCCTGCAGACCTGCCAGGAATACCGGCAATATATCACAAGAGAACTGCCCCAATTTAATTTTGGCTTATTCTTCCGTGGTATGGCCGATGCCATGAACGATCAGGGTTTGCAGTTCGGCCCGGATGACCCGGTGGTGATGCTCTACTGGGGCGGACGGCAGGGTCCGGAGCCTCCCGATCATTGCACGGCCATAGCCGCCTTCGGCAACGCCACCGGCAGAGGTATGATCGCGGGGACAAATTTTGATTACTATCATCTGCCCTCTAACTCCTACCCGGTGCTCCTGGCTCTATATCCAAATTCAGGTAATTCCTGCATCATTCCCTCCGGGGCAGGGCGAACAGGAAGCAACTCTGCCTTCAACGATAAGGGATTGATATACATCATGGCAGCAGCGCCACAGAAGGGTCCCGGCGACAATGGCCCCGGCATTACCGGCTTTTTGGAGCTGCCCTACGTGGCCATGACCTGCGACACCGCCCCCCAGGCGGAAAGTTTCCTCATCAACTCGACCCGCATGTTCGGACTTAACCACCTCCTACTTGATGCCGGGGGCAACGCCACGGTTCTGGAGGCCACCCGGGCCAGATATGCCCTGCGCCGAGCCGGGGACAACAATGAGTCGGATTATCTGGTGGTGACCAACCATTATCTCAATCCCAATATGAAACCCTCTCAACCGATTTGGGACCCACAAAAGTACTACCCCTCCAGCTATTATCGATACATCACCGCCGAGAAGATGATCGCCGACCAGCAGGGCAGATTCAACTATACAACAGCCGTGCAGGCTTTCTCGTTAACCGATTGGTGGGATGGGAAACAATGGCATCTTGACGATCCCTGGAGCACCAATACCATCAACCGCTTCCGCCCTGATGTTGCTACCCTTTATTCGGCAATAGCCATTCCCAGCGATCATAAAGTCTCCATCTGCACGGGAAATCCCAACATGCCCTACTGGGGCACTCTGGCCAGCGGCCAGACAGGAACTTATGTCAACTTTACCTTAGGAAAAAGGCCGGAAGACCTCGTATTTGACCTCAAAGAGGATGCATCGGCGGTCATGTGGATGACGGTCCAGGGGATGGGAAAGCAGCCGCCGGAAAAGGCCGCAAATTTATGGGCGGAGGCGGAAAACAATTACTGGGAAGCGATTTGGTGGCTTGACCTGGCCGTGCTGGAGAGAAATGGTTCTGCAAAGGCGACTGCCTGGGGAAGGTCGGCAACCAACTTTGCAAAAGTGATCGCGCAGGCAGAAATGATTGAGGAGCTTTGCCAGCCTCATCCGACAAATTGATCTGCAAAGAACTGCCATTGGATGGAAAGGAGGAAAGGGCCCGAGGCTGCAAAAGGTAAAGGAGGGAGATTGTAACAAAAAGCCGCCCCAGGCCACGAGCCATCAGCAAACCAATTACCCCTTAATAACTGTGTCGGTTGAAGCTACCTTAGCGTTAGCTGGTTTTGCGCTGCGAGCAGACCGATAAGCCTAAGAACTTTCATAAACCATTACACCTAATGCCACGATACCAGAGGATTGCAACAGATCAGATATGTGCCAAATAATAGAAGACGACGTATGCATAAAATCAATGCCCCGCATCGGCCCAAGGTTTCCCGCATCACAGAAGGTAACCCTAACCTCAAATTATTCCAATCAAGATTTTGATTCATTGATCATACGGGGCGATGCATTAGAAAACCTCATGAAATTTAAAGAAAATTATTTTAAATGTTGCGTTACAAGTCCACCTTATTGGGGCCTCAGAGACTATGGAGATCCTCATCAAATCGGCGCAGAACCAGAGATGCTGGATTATATAGAAAATTTAGTGCGAGTATTCAGAGAAGTCAAACGCACTCTTACACAAGACGGTACTTTATGGCTCAATATTGGTGATTCATACACCAGCGGCAACCGCGCCTGGCGAGACGCAGACCGGAAGAATCCTGCAAGGGCTATGAGCTACCGGCCCCCGACCCCCCAGGGATTGAAACCCAAAGATCTGATCGGCATCCCCTGGAGACTGGCTTTTGCCCTGCAATCAGATGGATGGTATTTGCGCTCGGATATCATCTGGCATAAGCCGAACTGCCAACCGGAATCCGTCAAAGACCGGCCCACGCGCTGCCATGAGTATATGTTTCTCCTCTCCAAATCTGAGAAATACAATTATGTTTACGATGAGCTTGTTGAACCTTCCAAGTCCAAGAACGGCTTTCGCAACCGTCGCACCGTTTGGTCCATAAATACTGAACCCTACCATTATGCGCACTTTGCATCATTTCCCAAGGAACTGGTAAGGCCATGTATCCTGGCAAGCGCAAATGAAAATGACATTGTGCTGGACCCATTTTTCGGTTCCGGCACAGTTGGAGTTGTATGTCTTGAGCTAAATCGAAGATTTGTTGGCATTGAATTAAAACCGGAATATGTTGAAATAGCACGCAAACGAATAGTGGAAGGCAATTAATACATGAAACAATCCTTGCTACCAGTACTCAAACCGGACCTGCAAATCGCTTTTTATCATAAGTTAAAATCGATAAATGATCAATACCTTTACCAAGCACTAAGCGATACTGTTAAGCATCTGTCGATCCCGAATATTGATAAGCAGTTGGCTGATTATGTAGATCACGAATCAATTAAAAAGGTCGCTTCGTATGGCCTTCGAGGTGAGCTATTTTTCCCAGTTCCGTGCATCATGGAGAGCAACCCTAAACTGCTCGGATACTATCGTCTGCTTTTAGGAATTTCGCAAAAAGAATTTTACAATAAAGGTCCGTTCGGCGCATTCAAACGCCTGGAGGAGCAAGGAATAATCTCAGAGAAGATAAGACCGCAGATAGAACCATTATGCATCAGCCTTATTGGAACTGCAGAGATTATGATTGGCGAGATCGATGATTTATCGCTGACCACAATTCGCGATCTACAAATACTGACTTTGGGGCCTCAACTTCGAGGCGGACTTAATACCGAATTTGGGAAAAATGCAACGGATAAGATCTTTAAATTGCTTAAAAGTCTTGTTTCACCATCTCTGAAAAGCGAAACCGTTAGAGCGCTAATCATTGAGAACGATTCTAACCGCATTGTAACTATAGAATTTTCAAGTGATCCAGATATTAGCATTATTGAGAAAATCGGCTCAACAAATAGGCCATTGGTCTCCATTGAGATTAAGGGCGGCAAGGACAAATCGAACATACATAATCGAATCGGAGAAGCCGAGAAGAGCCATCAAAAGGCCAAGGGTAAAAATTTCTTTGAGTTTTGGACGATGCTTCGAGTTGATTTGGATTATGCACATGCAAAACAAGAATCCCCGACAACTACCCGTTTTTTCAATATTGACCATATCCAAGATCCGAATAATGAGGAGTATCAACTCTTCCGGGATCTGCTAAGTTCGTTATTAAGCATCCAAATACAGCAAAAAGATAATTTGAGGTAAGAGTATGAAACGCATCGGCATCGCCGACACCACATTTGCCCGCGTGGATATGGCCCGCGCGGCCATCAGCATCATCAAGAAAGAGGTCTCAGCGGAGATCATCCGCTATACCGTTCCCGGCATCAAGGACCTGCCCGTGGCCGCTAAAAAGCTACTGGAGGAGGAGAAATGCGATATCGTCATGGCCCTGGGCATGCCAGGAGCTGCGGAGAAAGATAAGATGTGTGCCCACGAGGCCTCCAGCGGTCTGATCGCCGCCCAGCTCATGACCAACAAGCACATCATCGAGGTCTTTGTGCATGAGGACGAGGCCCCTGATGAGCGCACGCTGGCATTGCTCGCACAACGACGTGCCGAAGAGCATGCGCTGAATGCGGTCCGCCTGCTCTACCATCCCGAGATGCTCACCCGCCTGGCCGGCACGGGCCAGCGGCAGGGCTACGAGGATGCAGGACCTATTGAGAGCAGCTCGGGGGGCCATCTGGGGCATTGAATTAAATAATACCACTCAGGCAGTCGCGGCGGCCTGAGTGGTATTATTTTTAGTCATCGTCTCATTGCTCGCTGGCACAACGGGAACTGCTTCTCTGGAGACCATTAAACCCGATGGAAAGGACTGGGCCTTCATTGCCTCAGCCGGAAGCTTGACATTCACGCTTTCATTAAAGTCCTCGAAGAGTATGGATACCTCAGAATTTATTTGCATCTCCATTGACTCGTTTGCAGGCAGGCCCAAAGACTGCGGGGTCACTGTGAAGACCTCCGTTACATCCGTCTTCTTGAGAAGGTGAGTATCTTTGGTGATCCAATAGTGAACGTCCAGTCTCATATTGCGGAAGAGTTCAGTGTAGTTCATGCTCTGCATGGGCACAAGAGAAGGCACATCTCCGGCGAGCTGATTGGCCACTTTGCTCAGATCCATCTCCGCCCGAACCATGTAGCAGTCCACTCCCTCCACCTTCTCCGAGCCGATCAGGGTGAGGCGAGACTGATTGAAGATTTCAAGCTGCTGGGTCATTGTGTTCTGCCTTGACCAGGCATTAGCCACGTCGGGCATCTTCATGACCGTCCAGTTTCCATCGACCTTGAGGTAGAGGGTGTCGTTGATAAGATACTCTTCCAGCGCAATGGCGCTGGTGTTATCCTCATCGCCCTTTGCGTAGGAGAGGGAGGCCATGGACAGCTTTAGAGCACGATCGGTCATGTTGGCCATGCCGTAGCCGAAAGAGCGCGTGTGGAGTTTCTGGGCATCACCCGAGGTAAGGTTGATCAGATCTACTTTCTGCTCCATCTCCAGGGAAAAGCGGTAGGACCCGAGATTGGCAGAAGAATCGACCACCAGAGACTGCAATGCACAGGTCATTAAATCATCTAAAGTGGTGTTGTTAGTCTGGCCGAGAGCTGCAGAGCAGCAGAGCAGCAGGGTCAGCGCCAAAAGCATAAGATATCTCATGGCAGACCGATTGAGGAATAAAGGTAAATAATCTTCGCTATTTTTTAAGAAAATCACCTAAGTTTGCGTCGTGAGGCCGTAGAAATAACTAATAGAATACCGATCAATAAATCCATCAGATTAAAGTATATCATAATCTATTGTATTATGGTCGGAAAATGGACGGAAGATCTAAATGGAAGACGATTGGATGCGAGCCGGAGTAATTTCCCAATCCCTCTTTGAGAATGAGGTACTGGGAATCTATCAGACATCTGCAGCAGGACGCTATGCGATTGCGAACCCAGCCCTTGCTCACATCCTGGGATATAATTCTCCGGAGGATTTGATTAATTCCATCACAGACATCGATAGGCAGGTTTTTGTCGATCCTTTACGGCATCAGGAGTTTCATCGCCTCCTGGAAGAAACGGGCAGCGTGAAGAACTTCGAGGCTGAGCTATTTCGTAAAAACAGTAACAAGGTCTGGGTTTCCATCCAGGCCGGTGCGATAAATAATATGGCTTCATCTTACCAGGGATTTCTGATAGATATCACGGAACACAAAATCGTGGAAGAGGCGCTGAAAAGGTCGGAGGAAAAATATCGAACGCTTGTCGAGAACCTCAACGATGTTATCTTTACCCTGGACAACGCCGGCCGCATCATTTACGTCAGTCCAGTAGTGGAACAACTGCTGGGATACAAGCCCAAAGAAGTAATTGGAGAGGACTTTGCCGCATTCATTCATCCTGATGACACGCCCGGCCTGAAAGTCAGCTTTTTCAAGACGCTGCAAGGCGAGCTTGAGCCTTACGAATTCCGCATAAGGAACAATCGCAATCAATACAAGCATGTAAGAACCTCCAGTCGAATTGAGGTCGATGAAAATGGTCGGACATTGGGAATAACCGGACTGCTTTCAGACATAACCGAACAGAAGCAAAAGGATGATGCCAAGCAGGAATCAGAGAGTAAGATGGCAGCGATTATTGAGTTTCTTCCGGATGCAACCTTTGTCATCGATCTAGAAGGAAAGGTGATCGCCTGGAACCGGGCCATGGAGGAGATGACCGGGATCAACAAGAAGGATATGGTCGGGCAAGGAGATCATGCTTATGCCATACCGTTTTACGGTGAAAGACGGCGACAATTGCTCGATCTGTTCGATAAGGACGATAATGAAATCGCATACAACTATCAATATGTGCGCCGAAAAGGGAACACTGTCTACGCAGAAATATTTACCCCGGCATTGTTCGGTGGCAGAGGAGCACATATATGGGCAACGGGAGCGCCGATATTCGATGCCAAAGGAAAGCGCCTGGGTGCCATAGAATCCATTCGCGACATTACCGAGAGCAAAAGAGCAAAAGAAGAGCTGCAAGAATCCAGGGACTACCTGGAAAAGATAATCAATTCCATTGGCGATCCCTTATTTGTCAAGAATCGGCAGCATCAATTTGTTTTGGTAAACAATGCATTTTGTGCATTATCGGGTCGCCGTTGTGAGGAATTCCTTGGAAAGACCGACTACGACTTCTTCCCGGAAGAGCAAGTTGACGTTTTCCTGGAAAAGGACGAGCGGGTCTTTGAGACGGGAAAAGAGAACGTGAATGAGGAAACAATTACCGATTCCCAAGGAGTCGATCGCACCATAATAACCAAGAAGACATTGTATACGGACATTTCCGGGAACAAGTTTATTGTGGGCATCATCCGGGATATAACCGAGCGCAAGTGGGCGGAAGAGGAGCTACAAAAGACCAACCGGCAATTAAAGCAATCAATTGCCAAGGCCAATGAATTGGCCGGACTGGCCAGAAAGGCCAACGCCGCCAAGAGCGAATTTTTGGCCAATATGAGCCATGAAATCCGCACGCCTTTGAACGGTGTCATTGGCATGACCGAATTGCTCTTGGACACTGATTTGAATAGCGAGCAACAGGAATACGCCCAAACCATTCAAAGTAGCGGAGAAGCGCTGCTGGCACTCGTCAACGACATCCTGGACTTCTCCAAGATTGAGGCCAATAAGCTGGTGATGGAGGTGCGAGACTTCGACCTAGCCAGCGTGCTGAAGTATACAACCGATCTCCTGGCCAGGAGTGCCCAGGAAAAAGGCTTGCAGCTATCCTGCCAGGTGGAACCGGCCGTGCCTATGCTGCTGCGGGGCGACGCCGGAAGGCTGCGTCAGATTCTGGCCAATCTGGGAAGCAATGCCGTGAAGTTCACAAACCTGGGCAATATCCTGATCCAGGTGAGCGTGGAGAAAGTGGAAAAGAGAAATATCCTGCTTCGCTTTTCGGTCAACGATACCGGAATCGGCATCCCGGCCAGCCGATTAAAAGCCCTGTTCACGCCCTTCACGCAGGCAGACGGCTCCACCACACGCAAATACGGCGGAACGGGCCTTGGTCTTGCCATCTCCAAACAACTGGCCCAGATGATGAACGGCAAGATCGGAGCACAAAGCGTGGAAGGAGTCGGATCGACATTCTGGTTCACAGCCAGGTTCGAGAAGGTTCCAGACAAGCGAGCAGAGGTAGAGGTCCTGGACAGCAAGGTGCAAAAGGCGCCGGAGGCTGATGAAGCTCCATCTCTACCCGACAAGGTGCGCATCCTGTTGGTGGAGGACAATCCCGTAAACCAGAAAGTAGCCAGGGCCATGCTGAAAAAGCTGGGCTTCCGGACGGATATGGTGGCCAACGGCCTTGAGGCGGTCGAGGCTTTGCAGACCGTACCTTACGATCTGGTGCTGATGGACTGCCAGATGCCCGAGATGGACGGCTTTGAGGCCACCCGCGCCATCCGGCAAAAAGAGTCGGCGGCGAGCAGCCCCTGCATTCCCATCATCGCTATGACCGCTTCCGCCATGCAGGCCGACAAGGAGAAATGCCTCCTGGCGGGGATGAACGATTTCATTGCCAAGCCTGTCCAATCGGAGGAGCTGGCCGAGATGCTGGCCAGATGGCTGGCCATATCCAGACAAGAACCGGGAGAGGACGGAAAGGGATAGCCGGATGCATGGCAAGAATTGTCCTTCTCTCATGACCTCAAGCACAAAATTGATTGAATTACGGAGATGATGATTATACCTGGGGTTTACCAAATCATACCACAGAGTCGCAGAGCGCGCGGAGGACGAACGAACTGAGACGACTATTACTCGATTGCTGGTAATAAGGTAAGTTTCACGTCTCTGCGAACTCTGCGTCTCTGCGGTTAATACTATCAGAAGCTTATAAAATGAAAATGGACAGATGGCTCTGCCGCGGCTCTAAGCTATTTTGCCCAGAGATGTAAGGAACAGCACGAAGAAGATCCATCCCAGCAGCCTGAGAATCACGACCACGTATCTCGATCTGCCCAGTGGGCTGAACTCCTGGGGCACGGAGGAGATGATGGCGCTGAGCAAGAGGTCCTCCCAGAAAGAGACCTCGCCTTCTCGCGGCGAGCTATCTTTGCCGCGAATGGCGCGCCGTCTTCTTCCGGACGGCTCCGGACATTTTGATCTGTTGATGCTCTTGGTGACGAAGAAGAATGTGCCCCCCAGCAGGATGAAGAGCACAGACCATCCCAGGGGCCTCACCGGACGCAGGCCGTAGCCGTTGGTGGCCCAGGCCAGGAGGTCGAAGAACCAGCTATCGAATTTGCCCTGGCGGAGCAGCTCCCACATATGTTTGCAGCGATAGGAGTAGTAGCATTCGCCGGCATCGTCGGTAAAGCCCAGTTTTTTGAAGTTCTCGATCAACAGGTAATAAGCTGTGTCGTCGTAAGACAGGTCGTGGATGGAGGACCCGCGAATGTTAAGCTTGTCGTACTTGGTGCGATAGGGCCTAAACTCCGCGGCAATTATAGTAATTTGTATTAATTTGAATAATATAGTTTAAATATGCGTCGAATCCATCAAGTTAAATAATAATTTAATAAAATCAATTTATTTATCTTGTAAAAAGCGGTGTAGGATCTTGAGATATGCAGCCGATAGATGTCTTTATGGTCTTTTCGGTGAATTAGTTCTTTGTCACCCTGGCCAGGGAATAGATCGTCTGCAAGTGTTTTGCATTTTTCGATCACTATCCTCTTGCTTTTTGAGGGCAATGCGCTGATGAACTCCAAAGCTTTCTTCCCGATGACCAGATGGTAGGTCACCACGGGAACTCCACAAATTCGCCTTCTTCCTCAATTCGTTCCATATCTCGGAAAAAACGAGCCTTTTTCCTATCTTCGATCATCTCTTCCAGGAGCTGGGAATAGGTCTGTCCTGCCGTCTTGAGGTCAGACAGCTCAACCCACACGGCCTCAGTCACAGGAATGCGTTTAACAGCAAGCATGAGTAATATTGTAACGATTGTAAGTAGATGGATGTTTCCCCTTAATTTTTTCTGGAGAAAGAATTTAGCTCATGGCGCCGGCGGCTTCTTGCCAGGCCACGATCTTCTTGGCGCTGATGCCTGTCATCTTCGCCAGGCTGCCGGCCTTTGCCCCTGCCAGATCCGCAGCCGTTTTAATTCCTGCCGCGGCCAGCTTCTCCAGGGTCTTGGGTCCTATTCCCGGCACATCCACCAGGCCGTCGCCCTTTGCCAAAATTGCCTTTTTCTTTGCCGCACCCGTCGCTTTCTTGGCCTTCGGTTTCGCGTCTTCTCCTGTCTTCGCAGGATCTGCCTTTTCCTGAGCTTTCTTGGCCTGCCACTCCAGGAAGTTGCAGTGCGGGCAACCCAGATCCCAGGGCCTCTTGCCCTTGTTGATAATCCGGGTATGGAACATGCCATGCACATCACAAATCTTGTCGGTTACAATCAACGTTCCAAACCGGGGTAGGGGCAGAGTAAACCGGCATTCCGGGTAGCCGGAGCAGCCGATGAACCGGGTGCCCTTGTGGCCGCGCCGAATTATGAGATCGGATTTGCACTTTTCACAGGTGCCCACGATCTTGTCGGTACGCAGGCCATCCTTGAGCGATTGACTGATGCCATCCTGGTTTGAGGTTAGCTCATCGAAGACCGATGTGAGCATGACCCGCGACTTCTCGATGACCTCGTCCTCCTTGATATTTCGCTCTGAGATGAGGGTCATATCGTTCTCTAGAGTCTGGGTCATCTCCGGCTTGGTAATGGTGGGTGCATATTTTTGCAGCGTGTCCACCACAGCATAAGCGGTATTGGTGGGCCGCATGGGATTGCCCTGCACGTAAGCTCGCGCATAGAGTTTGCTGATGATATCGTGCCTTGTGGACTTCGTTCCCAGCCCCAGATCATCCATGACCTTGATGAGCTTGCCTTGACCGAAGCGAGCTGGTGGCTGGGTTTCTTTAGCATCCACGCTGTGACCTAAGACCGCCAGGCGCTCTCCTTCCTTAAGCTTTGGCAAGATATGCTCTTCCGCTTTGCTGTAAGGATAATAGTATCTCCAGCCCGCTTCCACGAGGCGCGCACCATTGGCCCGGAAGGGTTCGGGTCCAATGTCCACCTTGAGGCTGGTGGCATCCCAGACACACTCCTCGGCTAAGGTGGCGAAGAAGCGACGCACTACCAGCTCATAAATGCGCCATTGATCGTCCTTCAGATCGTCCTTGGTTGCGGGGACGGTAGGATAGATAGGCGGATGGTCGGTTGTGGACCTCTTGCCGCGCGTGGGTTGCATCTTTCCCTTGAGTAGGCGCGCTGCCTCCTCGGAAAAAGCGCCTTTCAGGAAGAGCCGGGTTAGGGCCACCAGGTCAATAGATGGCGGATAAACGGTATTATCCGTTCTGGGATAAGAGATGAAGCCATTGATGTAGAGCCATTCGGCCAGACGCATGGCATTGGCAGCGGAAAAGCCTATACCGCTGGCGGCGGAGATGAAGCTCGTGGTGTCAAAGGGAGTAGGCGGCTTGTCAATGCGCGGTTTTGTCTCGATGGACTTGATTATGCCAATGGGCGCAAGCCGAGCTATTATCTTGTCAACCTCGGCCTTCTCCCAGATGCGCCCCTCGGCATGCTGCACGCGAAGCTCTTTCTCCAGATCGGCAAAGATCTCCCAGTAAGCCTTGGGCACGAATGCCTGAATCTCTCGCTCTCTATCGACAATGAGGGCCAGGGTGGGAGATTGTACCCGGCCTACGGAGAGAAACTCCTTGCCCAGTCGCCCAGAGGTCAGGGATATATATCTGGTCAAGGCCGCGCCCCAGACTAAATCTATGATCTGCCTGGCCTCGCCTGAGGCTGCCAGGTCAAAATCCACCTTTCCCGAGTCTTTAAAGGCCTTTAGTATCTCCTCTTTGACAATAGCACTGTACCGGACGCGATCGGCATAAAGGCCGGGATTTACATCTTTAACGATCTTTAATGCCTCAACTCCGATCAACTCTCCTTCGCGATCGTAATCCGTGGCAATGGTGATGCGATCGGCCCGCTTTCCCAAGGAACGCAGCGCCGCGATGATCTTCTCCTGGATGGGACGAACCACGATCTCAGCTCTGATCAGTTCTTTGCAATCCACCTTCTGCCAATTGTTGTATCCGGGTGGATAGTCTACACCCACGATGTGGCCGGAAAGGCCCATGACCACCTTGTCGTCAAAGCAATAGGTATCTACGCCTGCCACTCGTTCGGAGCTGGGCTTGCTGCCGGCCAGGATCTCTGCAATCCTCTTGGCGGCATCGTGCTTCTCTGCTATTATGAGATGCATTCCAGAGTGCCAAATATGGCGGTTGATTTAAGTTTTTCCGTGACTTCCTCCCCACCCTAAAGGATGGGGCTTCCTGCTTCGACGAACCGGCGCTTACTTTGGGCATAGGCCAAAGCCATAGGTCGGTTCTCCACAGGCTATCCCACTCAGTCCGAGGGTTCTGATTCCCATGCTTGCATTGAGAATTTCTGAAGCCTCCTCAAGACATCCTGTTCGACCTGAGAATGGACGGCATTGAGGTTGAGATTGGACCGTTTCTCAAAGACCAGCAAAGCGGCCTGATCTTCGTAAGATCTGGTTATGCCTTCGCGTTCCCAGGCATTTTTGCGATCCGCAAGTGCTTTATTCCAAAGATGCCTGCAGGTATCCAGCGTTAAGGCCAATTGTGCTTCTTGTTGCCTGTTTGGGTATAGCCGGAACTTGTAGGCCGTTTTCATATTAACTTAATAGGGTCGTTCCATGCTATATTAAGTCAATTAGTGCGCAGCGAAAGTAATCATGACCGGGGTACGATTCATCCCCAGCCTGAAGTCTGGGGTCTTCTCTACCCCTGTACCCCAACGAGATAAAAAATCTTATCTCAAGGATATTCAACACGATTATCGCGATGGCTGGAATTAAGCCCGGGCTTTGTCGGTAAAGCAATGGGATTGATAGGGGTCTTAATGAATGGAATTGCACAATTATAGTTTGGTTATATAATATAAATCATATCAGAAAAATGCTTTTATTTTATGCTAAAATGGCTTACAGATCCTTATAAATTGGGTAGCTTTGCATGCGTCACGCAAAAACTTTAAGTAGCTATTAAGCATTACAGAACGCGGCGAGAGATTGTAACGGATTGAGATGGTGCCGGATATGATACCTTTTAGCTTGGGCACTCATATCATCGCTTCGGCATTGCCGTCGTTGCAGTTTTTGCTGCTAAAAAGGTAAAGGAGGATAAAGAACGTGTCTGACAAGATAGACCTATATAGCGACCGCGGAGTTCTTTTGAAGAGCGACGTTGAGCTGAGTGCCGTCAGCCCTCTCAAGAACGCGGCCATGCAGAGACTCATTTCTCTTACAAAGCGAACCGTAGCCGTCAACCTGGCCGGCATCGAAGGCGCTCTTAAGACCGGAAAGGTCGCAGGAGGCCGCAGGCAAATCAAGGGACGCGAGCTTAACTACGATGTTATTGCCAACGCTGGCGTTATTGCTGATAAGATCAAGGCACTGCTGCAGGTTACTCCCGGCGACGACACCAATGTTCAGGTGCTCGGCGGCGGCAAGCAGCTGATGGTCCAGATCCCAACAATGAGGCTCAACGCCGCCTCTGAGTTCGTGGTCGGATTGACCGCAGCAGCCGCAGCAACAACTGAGACACTTATCCAGACGTTCAAGGCCGGTATGGTTGAGGCCCCCATGATTCACGCCGCTGTTTGGGGCGAGTACCCGCAGACAGTAGGCATGTCCGGCGGAAACGTCGCATCTGTTCTCAACATCCCCCAGAACGATGAAGGTCTGGGCTTTGCCCTCAGAAACGTCATGGCAAACCACCTTGCCGTCATCACCAAGAGGAACGCCATGAACTCCGCAGCTCTCGCATCTATTTACGAGCAGATCGGCGAGATGGAGATGGGCAATGCTATGGGCATATTCGAGCGCCACCAGCTCCTGGGCATGGCATACCAGGGTCTGAACGCCAACAACATGGTCTACAATTGCGTTAAGGCTAACGGCAAGACCGGAACCATCGGCACAGTAGTCCAGAGCACAGTTGCTGCAGCCCTTGAAGACAAGGTCATCAAGGCTGGCAAGAAGCTGCCCTCCGGCTATGTACTGTACGAGGCCAATGATGTATCCAAGTGGAACGCCTACTGCGCTGCTGGCGTACTGGCTGCCACCATGGTCAACTGCGGCTCCCTCCGGGGCGCACAGGCTGTGTCCTCGACACTGCTGTACTTCAACGATATCATTGAGAAGGAAACCGCTCTGCCCGGATGCGATTTCGGCAGGGTAATGGGAACTGCTGTCGGATTCTCATTCTTCAGCCACTCCATCTACGGCGGCGGCGGCCCCGGTGTATTCAACGGCAACCACGTGGTAACCAGGCACTCCAGAGGATTTGCCATACCCTGCGTGGCTGCAGCAGTAGCACTTGATGCCGGTACTCAGATGTTCACACCTGAGATGACATCTGGACTGGTCGGTGCCATATACGGCGAGATCAAAGAATTCCGTGAGCCGATCGTATCGGTTGCGGAGGCTGTGTAAAGGCGGAAGAAATGGTCACAGAATCAGACACGGAATCGATACAGGTAGAAATAGTCCCTAGCAGGTTTCTTATGCCGGCATCGGCTCAAAAGCTGCTAAACGAGATCTATGGGAATGGTGGCCTCATCAGGATAATGATCCACGGCCCCAACCTCCCTAGAAGCGTGCCCTATGGCCCCGGCAGGGGTGCCCCTATCGACGAGAATAGAGACCTTCTCATCGAGGTGGGCGGGCAGGCATTTGAGCTATGCGTCAAAGTTGGAAGGATCAGGCTCGAACTGGAGAGTGCAAAATACTACGACGGGCTGAAAGCAGCGTGTGAGCGAGCGCTGCCCATATCCTTCCAGATCAGGCGTGGCAAGTTCTTCCACACCCGGCAAACCATAACGGACTATGCCAAATTTGGCAAGGTGGAGGACACACGCATCCTGGGACTGATCGATCCAAGGGCCAAGAAAGATAGGCTGGCCATATTGTCTGAAGAAAGAGTGACTATTGACGATGAGGAGAGATAAAATATGGCATACAAACCACAATTCTATCCCGGAAGCACCTCTGTTGGCATCAACAGAAGAAAGCACATGTCCGGTAACCTCGAGAAGCTCAGAGATATTCCTGAGGCAGACGTCACGGCGATCATGGGCCACAGGGCTCCAGGTGCCGATTACTCAAGCACTCACCCACCCCTTAAAGAGATGGGCGAGCCCGACTGCCCAGTAAGGCAGCTCGTTGCACCCACAGCAGGCGCAGCCGCTGGTGACCGTGTTAGGTACTCCCAGTGGACTGACTCTATGTACTTCGCCCCATCCACTCCATACTGGAGATCCTATTGGGGAGCCATCAACTGTAAGGGCTGCGATCCAGGCACCCTGTCCGGCAGACAGATCATCGAGGCCAGGGAAAGGGATATCGAGGCTTACACCAAGGCTCAGTACGATAGCGAGATGACTGATGTCGCACTCTGTTCCATGAGAGGCTGCACTGTACACGGCCACTCCTTGAGACTGGAAGAGAACGGCATGCAGTTCGATATGCTGGCCAGAACCGAGATGGGCAAGGATGGAAACGTCTATGCAGTCAAGGATCAGGTAGGCATTCCCTTGGATAAGAAGGTCAACCTGGGCAAGCCCATGACCGAGGCCGAGGCCAAGAAGAGAACCACTATATTCCGGGCGGACGGCGTTCCCATGTGCGGAGCAGTCGGCGCCAGGAAGTACGACGAGGCAGTCGAAGCTCTGCACCATATGTGGGAGCTGCGCAGCAAGTGGGGATTCAGGCCGGAGTAAATGGGGTGATACAAAATGGCAGTTAAACACACCAAAAAACTATTCATAAAGGCTCTTAACAAGAAGTTCGGAAAGGATTTCGACCTTGCAGGCCAGAAGGTAGAGTATAAGAGACTTGGTATCGAGCAGAGCGCTCGTAAGAGAGAGTTCATCGAGTACGCTAGGAAGGTCGAGGGCAAGCGCGGTATGACCGGCTACAACCCCATGGTCCACGCTGGCGGCATTCCTATGGGACAGAGGCAGCTCGTACCCTACAAGCTCTCTGGAACCGAGTATGTTGTAGAGGGCGACGATCTGCACTTCGTCAACAACCCAGCCATTCAGCAGATGTGGGATGATGTCAGAAGGACCATTGTAGTAGGTCTGGACATGGCCCATGAGGTTCTGCAGAAGAGGCTCGGCAAGGAAGTCACACCCGAGACCATCAACAACTACCTCGAGATCCTCAACCACGCCATGCCCGGCGCAGCCGTAGTTCAGGAGCACATGGTGGAGACTCACCCTGGCCTTGTCGATGACTGCAACGTTCGCGTTTTCACCGGCGACGATGCCCTGGCAGACGAGATTGACGACCAGTACCTGATCGACATCAACAAGATGTTCCCTGCTGAGCAGGCCGAGGCCCTCAAGGCCGCTATCGGCAAGACTAGCTGGCAGGCCATCCACATCCCAACCATCGTCGTGCGATCCTGCGACGGCGGCACCACCTCCCGGTGGAGCGCCATGCAGCTGTGTATGACCTTCATCGACGCCTACAACATGTGCGCCGGTGAGGCCGCTGTGGCTGATCTGGCCTACGCTGCCAAGCACGCAGCCGTTCTGCAGATGTCCGAGATGCTGCCCGCAAGGCGCGCACGCGGACCCAACAACCCCGGTGGACTGTCCTTCGGATTCCTGGCCGATATGGTCCAGACCTCCCGTGTGGCAGCAGCTGATCCAGTGAAGGTCTCCCTGAACGTAGTCGCCGCAGGCGCTGCGCTCTACGACCAGATCTGGCTGGGCAGCTACATGTCCGGCGGTGTGGGATTCACCCAGTACGCCACTGCAGCCTACACCAACGATATCTTGGACGACTTCTGCTACTACGGCGTCGACTTTGCCGCCGATAAGTTCGGAGGATTCGCCAAGGCACCCAAGACCCTGGATCTTGCCAAGGAGCTGGCCACTGAGGTCAACGCCTACGGCATGGAGCAGTACGAGTTGTTCCCGACAGTTCTCGAGGATCACTTCGGTGGATCCCAGAGAGCATCCGTTCTGGCAGCCGCATCCGGTATCACCTCCGCCATCGCCTCTGGCCACAGCCAGGTAGGCCTTGCTGGCTGGTACCTGTCTATGCTCCTGCACAAGGAAGGCTGGGGACGCTTGGGCTTCTTCGGCTACGACCTGCAGGATCAATGCGGTCCAACCAACGTGTTCTCCTACCAGTCCGACGAGGGCTCGCCTCTCGAGCTGAGGGGAGCTAACTACCCCAACTACGCGATGAACGTAGGTCACCAGGGCGAGTACGCAGGCATCTCCAGCGCCGCACACGCCGGCCGCATGGACGCCTTCGCATGCAACCCCTTGATCAAGGTTACCTTCGCCAACCCCGGCATGGTATTCGATTGGGCAGATGTCCGCGCTTGCTTCGGCAAGGGTGGAGCCCGCGAGTTCCGTGCTGCAGGCGAGAGAAGCCTGGTCATGCCCGCAGTGTAGGCCAAAAGCCTACATCTCTTTTTTTCTTTTTTAGCTGTTTTGCGATATTTCCATTTTAATTAGATCGTGATTTTAAAATACATTGCGCCTGCATAGAGAAAATTGAAAAATAGGGAGCCCATGTGGCTCCCCGCTAATTTTGGATTACGGGCTTAATTCGCATTTACGATCTCTCGAAGGTGGCCGTAGCTTTCAGCTCATCCTGGTCAGGGTCATAACGCCCTCGCCGTAGGCCACATTGTGCTTGAGGCTGAGTTCTTGATTTTGGGACAATGCCCAGATTATGGAGATCGTCTGGCCGGGCGAGAACGCCTTGTCGAATTTGTCTCCCGTATTCAGCTTTCTCTTCAACTCGATGACCGTGCGACCGGATCCTTTGCTGCCGCCAAATTCTGCGATGTCGTTTGTGCCTCCCAGCAACGTATCCTCGATATGCGGACCGTAGTTGCCCGTGCAATACTCGTCCAGCACTGTCGCTTTGCCTCCTTGTACCGAGGCCAGGATTATGTCGGCGTTCTTCATCCACTCCTGGGGCTCAAAGCCAATAGCCAGCCAGCCATCCGTGCTGCCGTTCAGGGCCAGGTAGAGATATTCCGGATCGTTCTTCCAGGAGATCTGCATCTCGCCTCCGCTGTATCCCTGCCTGGCCGGGGCCTGCAGGAGCATGCTGCGAGAGTATTCGCTATCCCCCACAATTCCATCCGCTTTCCACTCCTCCGTGGCGGTCCTCTCCGCCACGACTGGAGCTTTTTCAGGCTGAATGCAGCCGGAGGAAAAGAGCAGCAAACCTAAAAATAGAGCGACAATGATTGGCTTCATGCTAGTATATAGCTCGGCTGAATATATCAGATTATCGAATCAGTTCGCTCTTCAAATAGACAATGCCTGCAAAGACCATAAGCATTAGGCCTCAATTCGAGGCCAGCTTTCGGACAAGAGGCATGATGGCCGGCCTGGTGCCTTTAGCAGGCTTCGCCTGCCCCGCAGATAAGCTCATCTCCTGGCCCAGGGACCCCATCATCTCCTGGTTAAAGCGGTCCGCGATCTCATCGAAGATCCTCTGATAGGCAATGCAATGAGGATCGACGCCTTTAATCTCGCCGTTGGTGGGCGCTATGGCATTGTAGGGGCAGCCTCCCCGACAGTAGCGAATGTGCTTGCAGCCCTTACATTCTATGTCCACATACTCCTTGAAGCGAAGCATGCGCACTCCAGCCGCAGATTCTGCCAGCTCCTTCTGGCTGGGCCGATCTCGGACATGGCCCATGACGTACTCCGGCATGCCCACGAAGCGATAGCAGGGATAGATGCTGCCATCCGGGCCTACGGCAAAGGTATTCTCCATGCAATCCACAAAGGTGCACACTGTGCCCCGTCCGGTGAAGACGCATCGGCAGTAGTCGTTGATGTTTCTGACCTCTATCCGATTCATGTTTTCCAGGTACTTGTCCAGCAGGTAGACCAGCAGCTCGCCGTACTTTTCCGGAGAGAGCGCCCACTTGTCCGGATCGTTGCTTCGTAGCGACGGCAATGCGGGATGCAGTTTGAGAGTGAGATCGTTTTCCAGGAAAAAATTGAATATATCTTCTTTGAACTGCACCGAGTGGGAGGTAAAAGTGCATATGAACTGCACCTGCAAACCGTGCTCTTTCGCCAGCTCATAGCCTCGCATGGTCTTCTCGTAGTAGCCCTCCGACCTCTGTAGGTCATTGAGCTCCTGGGGCCCGTCCAGGCTGGAACCGATGGGGATGCTGTACTGGGCCAGGACGTCTGCCAATTCGGGTGTCAGCTTCCAGAGGTTGGTCTGCAGAGCAAAGTTGGGCTCGATATGCTGGAGTTCACCGATAAGCAGGGGGAGAGCCTGCCTGTAGAAATCGGCCCCGGCCAAGAGCGGTTCCCCTCCATGAAATGTGAAGGTGACGGGATCACTGCGAAAATCCTTGAGCCAGGCCACGATATCCTTAACGGTCTCTATGCTCATTACGGGGGAATCCACCTCTGAACTCCAGCAGTAGGCGCATTTGGAAGGACAGCCTAAGGTGGGGATGATCATGACGTGAAAAGGCCTTTTTTGCTTTAACTTTTGTCTCATCATTTTTGCCCTTCTTGCGAACTTCTAATTGACAATCTGGAATGCGCAGCGCATTATTATATCTATTCTCTATCCCTTGGTTATCCTCTCCGCACCCACTCGGGCGCGCCGCAGGGGGGGCAGCTCCTTCCACAGCGCCATTTTTTCGCCCCGTATGACCAGGGCGCCTTCGATCCCTGGCCGATCGATGGCCGGGAAGCACTCCTCCAGCGGCCCCTTTGCCGTAACGGCATTTCCCAGAGCCGTAGCCGCCGCGTCTGCCAGAGCCACATCCTCGGCTATCACCACCGCCGCATCAGCAAAGCCAAAGGAGATGGAAGGCCCCACGTTGCCCGAGCTGGTGCAGATGCCCAAAGGCGCCCGCCGGGCCGGAAGCTGGAAGGCCAGGTCCCGAATGGGCGAGCTGCCTGCATATATTCCTACTACTATGGGCTGATCATTTAAGATGCAGATATCTCCGCCGTTATCCACCACGGCGTAAGTGGCTCCTTCATCCATCATGGCCTGCAAGGCATTTCCGGCAATGGCGCCAGCTACCGCCGCCATGGGGCCGATGCCAAAGACGGCGCTCTTCTCTATCATCTGCTGGACGATTCGCGGGGCGTCGTCATACACAAGGTCGTAGGGCTCCAAGGTTATCTGAAAGAAGGGATCTTTGCTTATAAAATCCTCCAGATAGGCGCGCTGCTCTCTTATGGATTCTCGGGCCGCATCTATGTGACAGATCTCGCGGGCAAAAATGGTGACAATGGTCTCTTTGAGCTGGAAATGCTCCCGGATAATTTCAGGCATGGCTGCTCACAGCCGGCGCGCTCCGGATAGCCCGGCCCTGGCTACCGTCTCCTCTTTTCCCCGCAGCCGGACAATCAGCTCCTCCTCATAGCTTACTGACAATAGCTCGGTCGTCTCGTAGAGCCGGGAAAGCTCGCGTAGACCTTCCGCCGTGTAAGGCAGACTGATCTTATACTCCTGCAAAGGCTGCAGACGCTGAGCGATGCACTCTTCCAGCACACCCAGGCCCTGGCGGGTAATAGCCGATGCCAAAACCGGATAGGGAGCCAAATCTCGGATCAGCTCCACCAATTCTTCCGCCTTGCCCTCTTCCAGCCGGTCCGCCTTGTTCAGGACGGTCACTATGGGCGCCGTGACCTCGCAGTCAAAAAGTGCCTTGTGAGAGGCCGCCAATTTGCGCCGCAACAATTCAGGTGGATCGCTAATGTCCGCCACGAGGAGCACCAGATCGGCCTCAGAGATCTCGGAAAGAGTGGAACGGAAGGCCTTGATGAGGAAGTGGGGCAGATCGTCGATGAAGCCCACGGTGTCTGTGAGAAGGACCTTTCTGCCTAAAACCTCCAGCGCCCGGGTAGTGGGCGAAAGAGTGGTAAATGGCTGGTCTTTAGCCTCTACCTTGGAGCCGGTGAGGGAGTTTAGCAACGTGGACTTGCCGGCGTTGGTGTAACCGGCCAGGGCCACCAGATCAAAGCCCTGCTCTCTGCGCCTCTGCCGTCTGTCCTCGCCCATGTTCTCCACATCCTTAAGCTCGGCCTTGATCTTGGACATTCTTCCCCGGATGTCGTGGTACATGGACTGCTCATAAGCGCCGGCGCCGCGAAAGCCCGGCTGCTCGCCACGCTTTTTCAGGGCGAGGGCACTTTTTACCTGGGGCGCATCATAGCTGAGCTTTGCCAGCTCCACCTGTAGTTTGGCCTCGCGGGTGGAGGCTCGGGTGGAAAAGATCTCTAAAATGAGGTTGAACCGGTCCAGTACCTGGGCGGAAAACTCGCTTCTTATGTTGAAGACCTGGTTGGGACTGAGTGCATTGTAAAAAATCAGCTTTTCCGGATTGTAGCTCAAGGCCTGTTCGATCTTTACCCTTCCCATCTGGAAGCGAAAGTCCCGGCTCCTACGCTGGAAAACCTCCGCCAAAACCCGATATCCGGCGGCGTCTGCCAGGCCCCGCAGCTCTTTTATTTTGTAGGGGTCTGGTGACTTGATCGGATTCTCTCGTATAAGCAGGACGGCGGTCTTTTCTTCATTCATCGGTATCATCTTCGCGTGCATCAATGATAAGCCTTCGTCCCGCCACCGAGGTGTGATGGGCCATTTCAATCGCCGTCCTCTCCGCGATGGTCTCAGGATACTTGAAGTCCCTACCCAGGATGCTTTTCACCCTCCAGATCTCCAGGTTGTAGAGGTCTCCGGATTCAGCGACGATTGTTCCGGGAAGGCACGTACAAGCCCTGCTTATGAAGTTTGCCACAACATTGAAGTCTAACGCCCTGGCCTCATGAGGTATCAGTCTCACCGAGTGGATTTTTTCAATAAAATTGGGCGATATGCGGGCAGAGACGACTGCGCATACCATCATATATCTGCCATTCACGGCATGCCGGCCGGAAATATCAATTGCCAGGATGTCTATCTATTCAACCCCTTTTGATGATGGCGTGCTCTCTTACTATGGCGGTAGCCTCTTCCCGAGCTAAGCCTGCACCAACCGCGATCTCTATGGCACGCTCGCTATTTATGAGATCTCGGGGGGCGTGGCTGTCCGTATCCACCACCATTTTTGCCCCGGCCAGCTTTGCCATGCGCACCACATGGCCGTTAGTGATATTGTGGCCGTAGCGTGATGTGATCTCCAGGCAGACATTGTTCTCGCGGGCCAGCTCTGCCTCTTCCAGAGTGATGAAGCCGGGGTGAGCCAGGATGTCCACTCTTGCCTCCAGGGCGGCGCGGTTCGTGCCTGGCCGGACCGGTTCTACGGGCGTCTCCCCGTGCACAACCACGATCTTTGCCCCTAGCCTACGGGCAAGCGCAGCTAGCGGCCCGATTTTCTGGGGGGGCACATGGGTCAGCTCTGCTCCTACCAGGACTCTGATATCCAATACGTCTTCCAAGTATTTGACTTTTGATACGCAAGCTAAGATGTGCTCGATATTGGTATAGTCGGCATGATCGGTTATGCCGATGGCCGTATATCCCAATACCTCCGCCCGGCGTACCAGCTCGGAAGGAATGAGTTCGCCATCGCTGAAAATGGTGTGAGTATGCAGATCGATCATATTAATGCCCCTTCTTCTTGTATTTTGCCTTCATGGAGCCGGCGATTCTCTTTAAGACGGCGGATTTGGGACCGGTTTTGGCAACCAGTATTCTCCCGGAAGCCTCTTCCTGGTGCCAGGTCTTAGGGTGCTTCTTTTCGCGTTCAATCTCCGGCTTAAACCCGGATTTCAGTGAGGCTGTGATCAACATATCCAGGTTCGGCTCATTGACGGCATCTTGATGGGAAACCATTCTGCCTTCCGACCTGGTGCGAGCTACGTCGAAGTAGATGGGCCATATGACAAGCTTGTCCTTCTCGGGCATAGATCAAGGTCTTGCTCCGCATGATTAAAGTATTCTCCGGCACGAAAAGTCTTTAGCCATGTTGAGCCATAATTGATCGGAGTTTTCAATAATGAGCGAAGAGACTTTTCCCGTTGCCAATGTCGGTGGAAAGGATATTCCATACGACCCGGATCAACTCAGACGGATCCAGGAGCATCCATGCTTCAGTGAGAAGGCCTGCCATGCCTTTGGCAGAATGCACCTGGCGGTGGCCCCCAAGTGCAACATCCAGTGCAAGTACTGTGTACGGGACTTCGACTGCGTTAATGAGTCCCGGCCAGGGGTAACGTCTCAAGTTCTAAAGCCAGAGGAAGCGCTGGAGCGCGTGGATCAGGTGTTGGAGAAGTATCACTACATCAAAGTCGTGGCAATAGCCGGTCCCGGCGAGCCTCTGGCCAATGAGGAGACATTTGAGACGCTGCGCCTGGTGGGCGAAAAGTATCCGGGCGTCATTCTCTGCCTCAGCACCAATGGCCTGCTTCTGCCGGACAGGATCAAGGAGCTGGATGCTTTGGGCGTCTCTAACATCACAGTTACTATGAATGCCATAGACCCGGAGATTGGCCAGCAGATTTACGAATATGTGACTTATCAGGGCAAGAGATACGAGGGTCTGGAGGCGGCAACAATCCTTCGCGACCACCAGCTCAAAGGCATAGAAGAGGCCCTCAAGCTAAAAAAGATCGTGAAGGTTAATACCGTCCTCATTCCAGGCATCAACGACAAACATGTCTTTGACATCGCCCGCAAGATTAAGTCCATGGGTGTTTATATCCATAATGTCATGCCCCTCATTCCCCAATACAAGTTTGCCCACATCAAGCCCCCCTCGCCCGAGGAGAAACGAAATATCCAGGAAGAATTGGGCAAGATCATCAAGCAGATGAAACATTGCCGGCAATGTCGATCTGATGCCATTGGAAGGCTGGGATGCGATGTGCAGAATGAGTTTGCTAGCAGAACCAAGGAACAGGGATAGGATTTAATCGAAATCGCCCAAAAAACCCAGGATTTCCGGCGCATGTCATCATGTTGCGCCGGACCGATCTATTCTTTGTATTTTTTAGTGTTTGAACATTTTGCTTATGCTGTTTGTGGCATGGGAAATGCTGCTGGAAATGCCTGAAATGAAGCTCTTAGGCTCCGCAGGCTTTGTCTGGGCAGCAGATTTCGTCTCTTTGGGCTTGGAAGCATTGGATTTCTTATCCTTTTTCTTGGAGACGGGATTGCCGTTTTTCATTTGATAATTGCTGTTGCGATCTTTGGGACCCTTGCTCGTCTTGTTGTCTTTTGCCATAGTTACCATTGCCATCCGTCTATGTCAAAATTGATATAGATTGCGGCTACAGGACGCCGGCTTTCAGGCCAGCGACTTCTTCCTTCTTGTATGCCAAGGCTAGGAAGAGTCGAAGAAATGGTGATCAAAAGTCTCGCTTTTTTCCTAGCTAGGGTTCATGCCTGCCAGAAACTAACCGATCTTATCATGTGTTCCGGGCAAAATCCAGTTGTTTTGACCGCGGGCCTTCGCGAGGGATTGGTAGCAACCAGAATAAAATAAGAGACGCAATGAGATATGTTCGCCTGACAGATCAAGCCGTACAAAACTCATTGTTCGGGAGAAAAATGCATTTCTATAGCTCTTCCAGCTTCTCGACGCCCATTTTCTTTACCTTTGGCTTCCAGATCTTATCCGGCATCCAGGTAGGTGCTCCTTTGGGCTTTGTTACCTGAACCCTTTCCCCTGTGAATATGTGCACCTTCTTTGTGCCGCGTTCCCGGAGCCGTATGTCCGTGATGCCTCTGTTGGCCGCTTTCAAGGCTGCTTGTCTTGGTTGCTTTCCTGTAAAGACACCGATCTCATTGCCTTTTTCGTCCCTGAGGGCGAAATTTCTTGTCTCAGCCATCAAATCCCTCCGTGCTTCCCAACCAATCCGAATGCTATTTGAATAATTGTTATACAGAATACCATTATATTAATTTTATGTAGATGGCAAGAGAATCTTCTGGATTTTAATCTCTAAATGGGTGAAGAAGCATAAGATCGGGCATTAAACTGCGGTGGGACTCTTTGTCTGCGCAGAATTTGTCCCACGAAGAGCTATATCAATGGCTTCTAGAAAACTATGGTCCATCCCTCTTTTGCAGCATCCTTTGCGGTGTAGCTAACTCCATGCACTTTCAGGCCTTTGTTGTCCTGCAGGGTTATGATTCCTCCGTCGTTGGGAAGCGTAATGCCAGTCCCGGGAAGGGAAAAGGTCATAATCTGCCCGGCCTTCAGAATTCCGGATAGCGGAGCTTTCTTCTTTTCGCTGTCTACCAATTTCCAGCCTTTGAGATCGATGGGCTTGGGAGTGATGTTGAGGATGATGACGCTCTCCAATCCATTGTCGGGACCCACGGGATTGACCAAAGCGGCTACTATGCACACACGCCCATCTGCGGCTGGTACATCGCAGGCTTCAGAAATTCTGTGACCGGTAGCATCATCGGTATGGAAGCATTGGGACTGGAAGGCCGTGAACAGGGCTACCCAGCGGTTTTCATCAGGAAAATGGAATATTAGTCCCCCGTCCTGCCAGGGCCCATCATCCTCTTTCCATTGGGTGGCGTTCCCCTGATTCATATGGATGTCATGGATGCCGTTTCCCGGCAGGAAATCAAAGTAATCGTCAGGTTTATCCATCTCAGGCCCCCACCTCTGGCCAAAGGCATAGATCACGCTCGACTGCATAGCCATACTTCTCTTTACGTATTTTTGCAGCAGTTCGTTCAGGTCGTTGTCCGGGCCGGGAACGTTATAGGGCAGCGGCTTCATTTGAGCGGTGTCGAACATGTTGCCGCGGATGAAGTCCAGGGCCATGCCATCGGCTTTGCAGTCCAAATTCTTGAAACCGTTGGGGAGTGATTGCAGATATTTCAGGATGGGGTGATCGAAGTTCTCATCTATGTAGTAGAGCAGAGTCGATGGCTCAACCTGGGATCTGACGTTGACAGCTATGCGAAACTTTTCCTGATCGCTTACCTTTACATGGAAATGCGGGCTTTTTCCCTGTCCCTCTCTTTTGTCTTTCGCCTTTCCCTTTAGCACGCCATAATCACTTATTGGTATGAAAATCACCTACATATATCAAATTCTTATTCTTCTTCCAGCCGGCAGAAATGGCAGCTATGGTGCCATATGGGCTCGGCCTCGATTTGGACTGGATTTTCGCTGCTGTAGTGGCCTGCCGCCATCTCCTGGATGAACTTATGGACCTGTTCTGCGGACAAACCAGTAGGTTTAATCCTTCCCACCTCGCGGCCATGAACGCCATGGTGGCCTTCTGTTTTATCGATCGTCATGACAGCGTACTCGGGTTTATCCTCGTTATCTCCGTCACCCAGGTAGAGCAGATTTCCAAAGTAGAAGCCGTAACAGATAGGCCACTTATGGTTGATCATGGCCTCTACCAGATCGTCCTCGCTTTCCAGCTCCTTGAAGGAGAATACGCGCTCGGGATGAATCATAATCAACATCATTCCAACTGACTTAAATAAGTTTTCCAGGCATTAAATAGTTTCTAGACAGAGGATATTTATCTTAAGCAGGCTAAATATCTGATGTCCCAACTCTGAATATAGAAAAAGAAGACTTTTAGAAATGGTGGTTTAAATTGATACTGCAATTCTTTGGAGCCGCGCAGGCCGTGACAGGCTCGATGCATCTGGTTGAGGCAAATGGGCATCGTGTGTTATTGGACTGCGGAATGGTGCAGGGCAAACGGCAGGAAGCCAGGAAGCTAAATTCCGAATTTCCTTTTGACGTCAAGAGCATCGATGCGGTTGTGCTGTCTCATGCCCATCTTGACCACAGCGGCAAATTGCCCCTGCTGGCAAAATTAGGTTTTGACAACAGCATTTTCTCGACATCAGCGACGCGCGACCTGTGCAGTGCCATGCTGCGCGACTCCGCCTCCCTTCAGGAGATGGACACGAAATATGTAAACAAGCTAAACATAGAAAAGAGATTGCCTTTTCTCAAGCCGCTTTACACAGTACATGATGTTACGACAACACTTAGTCTCTTTCAAACCGTAGAATACGGTCGGCCACTTGAGATCCTTCCCGGCATAAAACTCACCTTCAGAGATGCGGGACACATTCTTGGCTCGGCAACGGTGACGCTGGAGATTGCCGAGGGGCAAGAGGAAAAGAAGGTGACAACGCTCGCCTTCACCGGTGATCTGGGAAGAAAAGGTGCCGCCGTAGTGCGAGATCCGGATATTATCAGCCGGGCGGATGTTCTCATCACGGAGTCGACTTATGGCGGCCGTAATCACGGTCCTTTGAGTGAGGCCAAAGAGAAGCTGGCCAGAATCGTACGCGAGACGGCGCATAGAGGCGGCCTCTTAATAATTCCCGCATTTGCCGTAGGGAGAACACAGGACGTGGTCTATCATCTGCACGAATTGATGGAATCAAAACAAATTCCCTCAATGCCCGTTTTTGTAGACAGCCCTCTGGCAACCAATGTCACCGAGATCTTCCGGCAGCATCCCGAGTGCTATGATGAGGAAACCGAGAAGCTCTTGCTGCAAGATGGGGGGAAGGACCCCTTTGGCTTTGATATGCTGAAGTACACCCGCAGTACGGAGGAGTCAAAGGCGCTTAACAACCTGGGAAAGCCAGCCATAATCATCAGCGCTTCGGGTATGTGCGAGGGGGGAAGAGTGCTGCATCACCTGAGCCGCAATATCGGCGAAACCAAGACCACAGTACTTTTCGTAGGCTACCAGGCGGAGAATACTCTGGGACGAAAGCTCTTGCAGGGAGATCGGACCGTGCGCATATACGGCGAGGAGTACGAAGTAAGGGCAAGAATAGAGGAAATTGATGGCTACAGCGCCCATGCGGATGAGGGCGAGCTGCTCGATTTCATCGCAGCAATTCCGAAGAAGCCAGAACGTGTGTTTGTGGTGCACGGCGAGCCGGATGCGACAAAGGCTATGGCCGCAGGGCTGAGCCGTTTGGGAATTGGCAATGTGGTAATTCCTGCAAGAGGAGAGCGGTTCTCAATTTCATAATAGCGGCCTACCAGGCGGCTCATCATCATCCAGGAAATGATTCAGTTCCAGGCGGTCCGGATCGTTGTGCTGCTCGACGCCTTCCCGATAGCCGTCTTCTTGCATAAACTGCCTTATCGCCGGAGTGTCATAATTCGGGTCTGTCGGTTTCCAGTCCTCTTTCAGGAAATCCTTGACGGCAGGGACATAGCTAATGTTGCTGCCGGAAAACCAGTCCTGGCTGCTGAGAAACGGCATATAAAAGGTAAACTGATCCCAGAGGGGCTGGATGGGATGATAATAGCCGGAGCGGTTCTGGTTTATAAACCTGAACTCGGGCCGGAAGACCGTGGCGATCAGGAATACTGGTGATACGGCGGTGGTGTTGTTGCTGGCCACAAAGGAGGCGAGGGAGAGAGGGCTGGTGTAACCAGGATAGCTCAGACCTTGGCCGTAGGCGTCGCTGCCGCCATAGAGATACATGGTCCCTTCGCCGCTGCCTGCAGAAAGGATGAACAAGAGAGATATTATTGCCAAATGTTTCATGATAGTCGCTACTATTTTGATAAGGTGGATATAACTCTTAGGATCTGGGCTGAGCATTCTCGCGGCATTGCGCGCACCATGCTAGTTGGATGGAAATGGTCCATTCCTGCCATATAAAAATGGAATTCGGCCCCATGTCCCGAATTTATCTCATCGGAAACCTGGATCGCCTCTTCCGGCTAATCGAGCTCTTCTCCTCCTGCTCGATGGCCAATAAAAGCAAGATACTGCTTTTTCTGTGGGAAGAATAGGGAAAGGCTAACATGCGGATAGTCCATTGGCTGACCTCCTACCGACATGTTTAAATGGGGTACGACTTACCTTGAGTGCTGTTGGGCAGGTAGATCAGCTGGAAGATCGCTACCTTGGCATGGTAGAGGCCTCGGGTTCAAATCCCGACCTGTCCATTTTTGTCTCTTTTCCGTGGCTTAATTCGTTCGAGCATCATTGCTCAGGGCAAAGGCTTATGCCGAAGGTCTTTGGTCATTGGCTTAGATTAGAGCGTATTTTGTCTGGAAATCCGACAAAGGAGTGAGGGAGATGTACGAGATCCTACAGATGCTGGCAATGGCCTTTACCATCGGCCTTACGGGCGCGCTGGCTCCCGGGCCGACGCTGGTGGCCACGGTCAACTCCTCTCTCAAAGACGGTTGGACGGCCGGCCCCAAGGTGGCAGCAGGCCACGCTCTGGTTGAGACCTTGATATTTCTCCTCATCATCGGCGGGCTGGCTGATGCCATGCAAGGGTATTCCCGCGCTATCGCTCTGGCGGGCGGCCTGGCCCTTATGATCTTTGGATTTATGACTGTGTTGGGGAGCCGCAGCGCCACACTGGCCGTGCCGGAGGGGCAGATAATAGGCAATGCTTATCTGGCGGGAATTATCACCAGCGCGGCCAATCCCTACTTCTGGATCTGGTGGCTCTCCATCGGCAGCGCCCTGGTGCTCTCCGGCCTGCACTCGGGAGTAATCATAGCCGCCCTCTTCATGATCGGCCACTGGGGCGCGGACTTCGGATGGTACACCCTGGTCTCGATCAGCCTGGACCGGGGACGCAGCATCCTCTCCGAGACGAATTATCGACGAATCCTGGGAATATGCGGCGGCTTTTTGGTCTGCTTTGGCATCTATTTCCTGAGCGCGTCACTATCATAAAACCACGCTATCCTTAAATAAAGGCCGGGCGAGGTTGAAGGGGAGATATTGCTTGTCAATTAAGGATGATCTGGCCTATCTGAAGTCGATTCGCATATTCATTGGTCTGTCTGTCTTCATCTTCGGGATTACGACTGTAATGGGTTATTATGCCGCAGCGCTCGATCCAGAGCTGGCGTCCAACTGGACGAAAGAGCTACAGATGCTGAAGTGGATTTTGGATCAGCCACCCCTACTCATAATGGTAATAATATTCCTGAAGAATCTCCTGGCCTGCGCAATGGCCATGCTGCTGGGTCTGGGCCTGGGGCTTATTCCCCTGATGGTCGTTACCAGTAACGGATTTCTGTTGGGCATAGTGGGCTACGCTGCCGTGCAAAAAGCAGGGTGGCTCTTTCTGCTGGCCGGCATCCTGCCCCACGGCATCATTGAGCTGCCTGTAGTCCTGGTCTGCATTGCTATCGGCTTTAGGCTGGGCTATCTGCTGGCTCTGACCCTGGCCAAAGAGAAGGCAGACCTTTCCGGCGAGATTCGGATCGCAATTCATTTCCTCTGGCGCATTGTTACGCCGCTGCTCTTCCTGGCCGCGGCCATTGAAACTTTTATTACCCCTATCGCTATATCGGTGGTTACATGACCGATTCCAAGATAATTAAATCCAAGGCAAAGGATAACAAGCAAGCCAAGCTTCCCGGCAAGGACAGCTTTAGCGAGTGGTATCATGAATTGCTCATGACGGCGGAGATCGTCGATAACCGATATCCCGTCAAGGGCATGTGCGTCTGGTTTCCCTTCGGCTTTGCCCTCAAAAAGAATGTCTACGCAGTTATCCGCGAGCTCTTAGATCCCGATCATCAGGAGACCCAGTTTCCCCTCTTGATACCGGAAAACGAGTTCATGAAGGAGGCGCAGCACATCAAGGGCTTCGAGGAGGAGGTCTACTGGGTGACCTCTGGCGGGACAACGCCCCTGGAAGTCAAGCTCGCGCTGCGGCCTACCAGCGAGACGGCCATCTATCCCATGTTCAAGCTCTGGATCAGGTCGCATGCCGATCTGCCGCTACGAATTTACCAGATTGTCAACACCTTTCGTTATGAGACCAAGCACACCCGGCCGCTCATACGTCTGCGCGAGATCACCTCCTTCAAGGAGGCGCACACCGTTCACGCCACCTGGGAAGATGCGGCAGAACAGGTAGAGGTGGCCATTTCCCGGTACTCGGAGTTCTACCGCCGCCTGGCTTTGCCCTTCCTGGTAAGCCGCCGCCCTAGCTGGGACAAGTTCCCCGGTGCGGACTACACCACGGCCATAGATGTGATCATGCCCGACGGCAAGACGCTGCAAGTGGGCACGGCGCACCACCTGGGATCTACCTTCGCCAAGACCTACGAGATCACCTACGAGGCAGAGAACGGCGAGCAGAAGCTGGTCTCTCAGACCTGCTACGGCATATCGGAGCGCTGCATTGCCGCTCTCATATCCGTGCACGGAGACGAAAAGGGCCTGGTCCTGCCCTGGGGCGTGGCCCCTATTCAGGTAGTAATAGTGCCCATTCTTCTGGGCGACAAAGAGAAGGTGCTGGCCGTCAGTCGGAATCTGCAGGGCGAGCTTGCTGCTGCCGGCGTTGCCGTGAAGCTGGATACCAGCGATGAGCGGCCGGGAGCCAAGTTCTACAAGTGGGAGATGAAGGGCGTGCCCATCCGTCTGGAGGTTGGGCCCAGAGACATTGAGAAGGGTGTCGTCACCCTGGTCCGTCGCGACGGAGCCAAGAAAGCAGTGCCGTTGGTTGGGCTGGTCGAAGCCATCAACAAAGAGGCGGAAGAGCTTCAGGCAGCGCTCTACACTAAGGCCACGAATCTTCACGATGCCAAGGTAAAAGAGACCGCCAGCATTGAGGAAGCCAAGGTTCAGACGCAGGTGGGCGTGGCCCTGGTGCCCTGGTGTGGAGCGGTGGAATGCGGCCATCAGCTGGAGAACCAGGTGGAGGCGAACATGCTGGGCGAGCCGCAGTACCAGAGCTTCCCTGAGGCCGCCTGTGCTGTCTGCGGCAAGTTGAGCGCGGGGCGAACCTACATGGCCCGGCAGTACTGAAAACGGAGCGAGAGTGCCAAAACCGCCGCACTCTTTTTATCAACATCGATGCGTTCTCTGTGAACGGCTAATCGTTCTTTGCGCCAATCGAGGCTTCGCGTGAGATTCAACCGGTTCCGGTTTCACGCGAAGCCGCGAAGTCAAAACATTGGTTTATTTGGCGTTCAGGATAGTTCCCCGCGCCTCAGGTGCGATATCCGATGCTCATGCGCCCGGATACGCTGTCCTTCTCCAAGATGCTGCCCTTTTTGGAACTGCCCATTATCACTCCGTTCGAAGAGGAAGATGGCCCTACAAAGGTCACCGGTTCTGGTTGAGGCCTTCCTTCCAGCATGGCCAAAAGCCGGTCTCTATTTTCACCCGGCGGGAAGACGGGAGGAGGCAGCCACCAGGCGGATGAAATGAATTCACAATTCTTCTCGTCAATGAGCCTGGCATAGCCGCCGTCCACAAGGATTCTGTTAACGGGCGGCCAGACAGGGCGGTATTCGGAATCCATGAGATAAATGACACAGATAAGCTGGCTCCACTCGTTTCGTGCGCCGGAGGCATTGTCATTGATATCGAGGTACACGGTCTTATTCTTGAGCAAAGAAAGGGCGTATTTTTGGGCGGCTTTGCCTTCTTTGGTTACGGTTGAGGGCGCTTGGATATCGGCGAGCTTGATGCTGTCGATGTTGTTTGTCCTTGCATCGGCGATCAGCATCTCTATGCCCAGCGAGTCGCCGCTGATCACGCTTACCACACGCCCAATTGCCTCGTCAGGCAGCCCTAAAGCCGCGGGCAACAAAACCAGAAGCAATGACAAAACCAATAAAGCCAACTGCCGTATCATGACCATCCGTTCTCCATCAAAACTAATGCGGTTTCAAAATTAATAATGATTCCCCTCGACATGGCTGCCATTTTGTTAAAAGTTTAATCGCGATATAAAAAATACCTACTTATTAAAGCAGACTGTTCTTGCAGCTCCCGTTAAATGAACAGTGACGGCATTTTTGTTTGTAGTTATGCGTTCTTTTGGGACAATCATGTCCTATTGTCCTCTTCATCTCGTCTACCGTTGCCAGCAATTCGGAGCGCAGGTATTTATCGAAATTGATTCTATGCTGTTTTGCATCGGAATAGACAATTATCCCAAAGGGTACCGACTGACGGTAGTTCTCTTCCACCAGGTAGCAGTAGGCTGCCAATTGCATGATGTGATTCCTATGGGGCTGCACGGCTCGCCCGCTTTTGATCTCCACAGGAATCAAGCTACGGCCTCTGCCTTTTACTATGTAATCCGGCTTGCCGCTGATGCCTAGTTTCCTGGAATACAGGGCCTTTCCGGGGCGATCCAGATCTGAGTAGATCACCTTTCCCGCAGGAATTCCATAAACCATGCGCATAGTCTCTGCCGATGACGACTCTCTCTTTGACAGCCACTGAAAAGCAACCGCCAAAATCAAGAGAGCAAAAACCAAGAAAAATAAAATTAAAAATAATTCCATAAAAACCATCCTGTGAGTAAAATAGCAGCAATCGCAGAGAAATAACCCAGCAGTCGGAACATGCCGGCTGCCCTCTCCCGCCTCTCCAGAAGAATCAGCCTGCTCCCTGCTTTTTCATGCGCATCGATTCCTCTCTTCAGGCCGAATGATTGCGGCTGCACTCCGGTTCTTTTCAGGTACCAGGATACAGGGCAGTAGACATATTGCGATATCTCGGATGCCGATATTGCCTTGTATCCATTTTTGCGTTTTAGCATAATGATTTTGTCCAGGATTCGAATGGAGATAAAGCTATTTCCGGCATACCTAACTGAATAGCGAGGCTCCAAAGACACAGCCAGGACAGACAGATTTAATAGAATGCATCCTTTTGTCTCCCCAGATGCTGGATAAATCCCTGGGTTTGAAGGTTAGCCGAAAAAATGGAGAGAAAATTCGCAAAGCTCTGGTGGAGACGGGCGCCTTCGATCGCAGCCGCAAGATTTGCTCAGATGAATCCCATGTCTATCTGCCGGTTTTGCAGATGGATGAAAAGTCCTCCGCGATGGTCGGCAACATTGCAGAGTTTGAGCTGGTAGAGATCAACTTCCCGCCGGAAGAGAAGATCCCTAGCCCGGAGGATCTCCTGGGCTTTCGGCCCAGCTTCGAGGTGGTGGGCGACATTGCCATGGTGGAGGACAGCGATGCAGAACGCGTGGCCGCTGCCCTCATGTCCACCAGCAAGAGCATAAAGACGGTCATTGCTCCCATCTCCGACGTAGAAGGGGAATTTCGCACCCGCCGCTTCCGGCACGTGGCCGGAGAGGCTGGCACGGTCACTCTGCACAGGGAGCACGGCCGGCGCTACCGGGTGGACCTGGAAGGTGCCTATTTCACGCCTCGTCTGGGCACGGAACGACTTCGCATCGCCAGCCTGGTCAGCCCGGGCGATGTCGTGCTGGATATGTTCGCAGGCGTGGGGCCGTTTGCCCTGCTCTTGGCCAAAAAGGGGGCAGACGTCATCGCCATGGACAAAAATCCCGTGGCCGTGAAATACCTGCGAGAAAATGCGCTTTTGAATAAAATAAATAATATCGAGATCCTGGAAGGCGATGCAGCAGAGCTGGCCCGGCATTACGAGAACCGAGCCGATCACGTGATCATGAACCTTCCTCACAGCGCCTCTGAATTCCTTCTTCCCGCCATGCGGGCGGCAAGGTCGGGGGGCGTGGTCCATTACTACTGCATCGCTCTGGAAGAGGATCTTTACAAAGATGAGGCCCTGATAAGAAAGGCGGCAGAGGAGATAGGTGCCGGTGGGGAAGTGCTCTACAAAAATATAGTGAGAAGCTATGCGCCCCACAGAAGCAATGTGGTCATAGACTTTCGGGTGAAAAAAGCAGTGATTTGATCCTGCCTATCTCCCCTGCTATGATTTCACTTGCATTTTGTTATTGACGATCCCGCCCAGAAAAAACGGATGCAATAAAGAAAACCAGCCCGCCAATTGCCAGCAGTCCTATGAAGAGTGATGCATAAGGATATTTATTTTCCGAAGATGAAGCAGATGCATTCCGGTTGGATTTTGGTGGCGAATTCTCCTCTATAACGGGCTCCTTTTCCCCTTCCGGCAGGGATATATTTTCCGGAATGGCGGATGCGCCTACTACTATTGTATTGATGGGGACCTGCACTTCCCTATAATCGCCAGGCTTCGCGTATTCATATCTTATGTTTTCGTCCACCCTTTCCTTGCTAACATATTGAATACCATCCCTTGTGTACGCCGTCTTGGTCTCCTGGCCAAAGCCGGGCGCTGCTAACAATGTTAAAAGGATGAACAGGACGATAACTGCTCCAATTCTATAAAATTTGCCCATGGATAAGGAATGAATGGGCCCTATTTTCGGCCCCTCTTCACAGGTCTTCAAATGTACTGCTGCACCAGCCCCTCGGGCTCGCTTATATGGTTTCTCTCTTTGTGCAGTATCTTTATCGCTGCCCCCTCAAAGTCGCTCTGGTATACTATTGTCCTCTCCTCGCGAATGGCATACATACCCGCCTCGGTGGACACCGATTTTAGATCTGCACCGCTCGATCCCTCTGCCATATCGGAGATCAACTTGAGGTTCACATCTTCATCCAGTCTCATGCCTGAGGTATGAATCTTCAGAATCGCCTCACGTGCCTCTCGGCTGGGCATGGGAATCTCGATGATCCGATCGAATCGGCCTGGTCGCAGCAAGGCCGGATCGAGCATGTCCAGGCGGTTGGTGGCAGCGATGAGCTTGACCTCGCCTCGCGCATCAAAGCCGTCCATCTCCGCCAGGATCTGCATGAGAGTGCGTTGCACCTCGCGGTCTCCGCTGGTGGCTCCATCCATGCGCCGCGCGCCGATGGCATCCAGTTCATCTATGAAGATGATGGCGGGCGACTTGCTCTTGGCCAGCTCGAAGAGCTCACGCACCAGGCGCGCCCCCTCTCCGATGTACTTTTGCACGAACTCTGAGCCCACCACGCGAAGGAATGTAGCATCGGTGCTCTGGGCAACCGCCTTGGCTAAAATGGTCTTGCCCGTCCCCGGCGGTCCGTGCAGCAAGACCCCCTTGGGCGGCTCAATACCTACGGCCGTGAAAAGGTCCGGACGCTTGAGGGGCAGCTCCACAATCTCCCTGATCTCGGAGATCTGAGTTTCCAGGCCTCCAATCTGTGAGAAGCGCACATTTGGAGCCTCCTCTATCTCCATGCCAAAGACTGCCGGGTCGCGGGGGGAGGGTAGGACGCACATCACAGCAAAAGACTGCTGATTTAGGCCGACCTGTGCGCCGGGCTTGATCTCTTCTTCGATGAACTGGGAGAGATTTACCACGAACCTGGGGCCGGTGCTGCTTTTGACGATAACCCTGTTCTCGTCCAGGACATCTACAATGGTGCCCACAATCATGGGACCGACGCGCAGGCGCTCCAGCTCGCTTCTCAGCTTGCGGGCTTCTCGCTCGAACTTGAGCTTCTGGTTCTCAATGAGCCGCTTTTCGCCTTCCACGCGGTCCTTCTGCTCTCGCAGCGCCAGGTTGCGCTCTTCAAGCTGGCGCATGCGGTCCAGGATGTAGCGCGAAAAATCCGCGCCGGCCTGTGACTCATTCATGCCTTCTCCACTATCCATAATTACAAAGATTATTAAACACCGACCCCTATAAAGGTTTCCGAAATGAACGAGAAGCAATGCGAGATTTGCGGCGCTGAGATCACAGGAGTGCCCCAGAGGATTGTGATCGACCGCTCAACGATGGAGGTATGCAAGAGTTGTGCGCGCTTCGGAAAACCGGAAGACAAATGGTCTTTGGTTCCCAAGAAGATGGTTCCTGTGGCGAGGGCCTTCACGGAAAGTCGGCCCAAACCGCGCGACTATTTCAAGGACTTGGCAGAGTTGGTCCCGGATTTCGGGCGCAAGATCAGAGAGGCACGCGAGAGCCTGGGCCTCTCTCCAGAGGAGCTGGGAGGTAGGATCAAAGAGAAGGTGACTCTCTTAAAGAAGATCGAGAGGGAGGAGATCTCTCCAGAGGATGGAATTAGAAAAAAGCTCGAAAAGGAGCTGAAGATCAAACTGTCCGATGAGGCGAGCGAGACTCGTGTCAAGTCCGGCAGCTCTGGCCGTGGATTGACTTTAGGAGATATTGCCAGCATCAAACGGAAAACTGAGAAATGATCGCCAGTGCAGCTCGCTATGTCATTGGTGGGGGTGTGATAGTATACCCTACCGAGACCGTTTACGGCCTGGGCGCCAATGCTCTGGATGAGCAAGCGGTGATGAGGGTTTTTCAGATTAAAAAAAGGCCTCTCTCCAAGCCCATCTTTTTGGCCGTCTCCAACTTTGATATGCTGATGAATGTTGCAGAGGTGAGCCAAGATGACCTGGATCTTCTCAAGCAGCTCTTGCCTGGTCCTGTTTCCGTTCTTGTCAGGAAAAAAAGCGTAGTTCCGGATATACTCACCGCCGGCTCGCCATGGCTCGGCATCAGGTACCCGGATCATGAGACGGCTTTAAGGATCATCGATCTGGCCGGACCCATCACCTCCACCAGTGCCAACCGCACCGGCGCCCTGCCACCCACAAGCGCAGCCTCCGTCTCCTCGGATATTCGGGATCGAGTGGACGCCGTCGTGGACGGAGGAAAATGCAGATACGCACAGCCCTCAACTCTCCTGGATCTGCAAAAAAGGGAGATCATTCGGCCGGGAGCTGGCCTCGATAAGGTAATGAAGGCGATATCGTGAAGGCCAGAATCAGAGACTTCTTTATGAGCAAAGAAGGCTGGATCTTCGCTGTCGCGGACTACTGCCACCCGGATGGTCTTCGCTCCATGCTACGCTATGTTCCTGATCCAGCAGGAGAGCGCGAGAATGATGGCAAACGCTATCGCAAAATGGACTTCCTTCCGGCCTATGAATTTCTAAGAAGAGAGCGACCAGACTGGGTCCGCGACCTGCACGTGGTTCCTGAGAATGAAGTGCTCAGGATTTATCGGCCGTCTGAGGGTCTTTTGGCCGTGGCGAAGCGGGACCCGAGAGTGGGAAAGATTGCCGGCCTGCTGGCGAAAGATGGAGTGTCATGCGAGCAGATGGGCATCACCGGATCTATGCTGGTCGGTCTGTCCAGTCCCAGCTCAGATATCGATTTTGTGGTTTATGGCCCTATCTGGTGGAAGGCCAGGGATATTGTGGCCCGGGCCAAGGCCCAAGGAAAAATCGGAGACCTGGACGAGCCCACCTGGAGGAAGATCTACTCCAAGCGAAAGCCGGAGATCAGCTTCGAGGACTTCATGCGGCATGAGACGCGCAAAGGAAATCGAGGCATGATCGAAGGCACCTACTTTGACCTCCTTTTCACTCGTGAATGGAACCAGATACAAACCCAGCCTGCCGGCAAGCCGGCCGGGGAGCGGCGCATTGAGGCCCGAGTAACTAACGCCGATTTTGCCTTTGACAGTCCAGCCATTTACCGTCTGGATCACCCAGAGGTAAAAGAGATATTCTGCTATTCGCATACCTATGCCGGCCAGGCGCTGCCCGGCGAAACTATAGAGGCGAAAGGCGTGCTGGAAGAGACTGCCCAAGGCCTTCGGCTGGTAGTGGGAACCACACGCGAGGCCCGCGGTGAATGGATCAAATCGCTAACCTTGCTGGAAAGCTAAAACACAGATTATAAATTATATATGAAGAGGTCTTTTGCATGTTGCAAGTTCGTCCCTTTGATATCGAGATAGGTCAGCACAAAGTCATGCTCAACGTAGTGGATGCCAGAGAAAGAGGCCTTAATGCCGGTGATCGGGTCAGGGTCAGAACAAAGGGTTCCGCGACCACAGCCATTCTCGACGTCACTTTGGAGATGGTCAAGGCAGGGGAGATCGGCATCTTCACAGAGGCTCTAAAAGACCTGAAGAATCCTACCAGCGTGGATATTCTGCCTGCACCCAAGCCCGCCTCTCTCTGCTATATAAAGAGCATAATGGATAAGAAAAAGCTCACCGAGGACCAGATCCGCACCATCGTACGGGATATTGTGGATAATAACCTCAGTGATATTGAGCTTTCTGCATACGTTACTGCCTCCTATATCCATAATATGGACTCTGAGGAGGTGTTTTATTTGACCAAAGCCATGATTGATACAGGTGAGCGAATTCACTTCGACACCCATCCCGTCATGGACAAGCACAGCATTGGAGGCGTTCCCGGCAACAAGGTCTCTTTGCTGGTGGTGCCGATAGTCGCGGCGGCTGGTCTTCTCATTCCCAAGACCAGTTCGCGGGCCATTACCGGTGCCGGCGGTACGGCGGACCTTATGGAAATTTTGGCACCGGTCGAGTTTAGTGCCGACGAGATCAAGGAAATGACTGAGAAGGTGGGCGGGGTCATAGTCTGGGGCGGAGCTACCAACATTGCTCCAGCCGACGACAAGCTGATCAAAGCTGAATATGCTCTTTCCGTCGATCCCTACAGCCAGATGCTGGCATCCATCATGGCCAAGAAGGGAGCTGTAGGCGCAGATGCCGTTGTGGTGGACATGCCGGTAGGTCCCGGCACCAAGCTTGCCACTTCTGAGGCCGGTCGCACTTTAGCCAAAGATCTCATTGATCTGGGGGGACGCCTGGGCATTCGCGTGGAGTGCGCCATGACCTTCGGTGGATCGCCGGTAGGCCGAACCATTGGTCCAGCCGTGGAGGTACAGGAAGCCCTCACTGTCCTGGAGAATAAGGGCGGACCGAACAGCCTGAAGGAGAAGAGCCTCTCTTTGGCCGGCATTTTGCTGGAGATGGGTGGAATCGCTGGGCGCGGAGATGGCTACAAGGCGGCAGAGGATATTCTCACCAGCGGAAAAGCCCACAAGAAGCTTATGGAGATCATCGAGGTCCAGGGCGGCAATCCCCTGGTGAAGAGCGAAGATATCGTTATCGGTGATAACTGTGAGGATATTCTTGCTCCGGCAGGCGGCTACATCGTGGCCTTCTATAATAAACGACTGGTGGAGCTGGCTCGCATGGCTGGCGCTCCCGCGGACAAGAAGGCAGGCGTTATAATCCATCGAAAGATGGGAGAGCTGGTAAAGAAGGGAGAGCCTTTGATCACCATCTGCTCCTCTTCGGATTGGCAACTGGAGAGCGCCGTAAAGGATGCCAAGAGGCAGATGCCAATCGTAGTTGAGGGAATGCTTCTGGAGAGGTACCCCAGGATCACCGAGTTATAAAAAGGCGTCAGAGGGCACAAAAAATGTTGGTCGCAATTACTTATCACGAGGATTTCGGAAAGCGGGGATTTAGCGTACTGAAAGAGCGAATCCGGCCATCATTCGAGAAGCTGATGGAGTCGGGGCTGGTGGATGGCACAGATGTGCAGGTCTTCAAGGCAAGGCCCGCCCCCCGAGAGCTGGTGGCGCAGGCTCATACCGCGGCTCACATGGCCAATATGGAGAATGATCCATACCGGGATGTAGCAATGCTTTCCGCAGGCAGCGTGATGATGGCGGCAGAGATGGTGGCCACGGGCAAAGCCCGTAGGGCCTTCGCATATACCGGGACGGCCGGACACCATGCTTCGCGAGGCAGTTGCTGGGGCTTTTGCTACTTCAACGACGTGGCTATCACCATACTTCGTCTGCGGCAGATGGGATTATGCCGCTTCCTTATCGTGGATGTAGATCCTCATTTTGGCGACGGAACGCGCGACTTTTTCAAAGACGATGCCGATGTATTTCATATCAACATGCACAGCGGCACCGGCGAAGCGCATGATCCCGTAAAGAACAATTACGACATCGGCCTTACTTTTGGTGGCAACAATGAGCGGTTCCTCTCAGCTCTGCAAAGCGCCCTGGAATTGGCCAAGGATTTTGACTTTCAGATGGCTTTTGTCATCTTCGGCCATGACTCCCATCAGGACGATTATGGGGGTTTCAATCTCACTTTTGAAGCCTATCCCAGGATGGTGCAATTGATAATGGAGGCAGTTGGCGATAGGGGGCTGGTCTTTGTGCTGAGCGGCGGCTCGTGTGTGCATGTTGCAGAGCGAGTTATCCCTGATGTGATCTGTGTCTTGGCAGGAAGGTGGCCGTCTTGAGAATGGCCTCCAACTGTTATCCCTGTATCATGGACCGGGCCAAATTCGAGTGTGATCTCGTCTTTTCCCTAGAGGAAGAGGAGAAAAAGAAGGCGGCTATGGAAGAGCTGCTGGACTACATGGCCACCCACAAAGGCGGAGTGCCGGCGCTGGTAGGGACAGAGCGAGAGAACATCATCAAAAGGCGCAGCGAAAATCATGATCCGTACCAGAAACTGAAAGAAGAGAGCAATCGGGTAGCTTTGGATCTTCTGCCCCTGGCCGAAGAATTCTATGAAAAAGCCGATGACAAGATTGAAGCATTAATTCGCATTGCAGCGGCCGCCAATTCCATGGAGTTTGGCGTCAAGGGCCATGATTTCGATAACAGTACCTTTGCCGGGGTTTTCTTAAAAACACTTTGCGAAAAGCTGCATGGCGATATTGGCGAAGTTAAAAGGCGTCTAGGCAGCTTTAGCAATATCTTTTATCTTACTGACAATAGCGGGGAAGTTGTATTCGATCTCTTCGTAATTGGAAAGCTTCTGGAAATGGGAAAGCAGGTGGTAGTGGGGTCAAAGTCTGAGCCGGTTCTCAATGATGTTACCGTGAGGGAGCTATCCTCCTTGACCGATATGGAGGTCGAGGTCATTCCCACCGGAAATGTAGTGGGAACGGCCCAAGAGCACCTGGAGCCAGAGGCTTGCACTCTTTTATTCGATCCCAGCTGGCTGATATTGTCCAAAGGCATGGGCAACTTCGAGACCATCTCTGAGTTCGAAAAGCGGCTGTCGGGCCGGCTTATCTACATTATGAGAGCCAAATGCGAGCCGGTGGCCAATGTGATTGGAGTGCCCAGGGGAACTCTGGTGGCAAAATCGATATAGTGTTTTTCACCTATAGTTCATATCCACTTCTTGAGGAGCTAGCTCTTGTGGCTCCTCTAGGGCTGGCTCCATGAGAGTGATGTCAATGTCGAGGTGGAAAAGCTCTTTTATTGCACCGAGCAAGTTAGTTGCCGCCCGAATGTCCACGGGGTCGGCTCCAGAGCTGGCTCCAAGCAGGCAGAAGCCACGCAGATCATACAGAGGCGCAAGCCCTGCCAGAAGGCCGTTTAATCCGCCGATAGCACCGCTTCGCAGCAAGGGTATTTTGCACAGACCAAGAGCCGTAGCAGAATCAAGATCCGTAGCAGTACCAAGGACCGTCTCGTTCGTCTCTCCCACATAAGCCGCCAGGGTGATCACATCCGTAACTCCCTGTTCCTTTAAGGCCTGCAGAATGTTTCCCGCCAGCTCATACATGCCTACTACATCCAGGGGCTGAGCATCGCCGGAGAGAATAAGCAGGTTATTTTTTTCCCTGGGACGCATCAGCTGCGCATGCATCAACTCCGCTAACCCTTGGGAGACCATAACCTGGGGCGGAAAACTGTTTGAAAAAAAGGGCATTATGGTACTGCATTCCAGGGCAGTAGCCAGGTAATCGGCAGCCACTTTGCCAACGCTTCCAATTCCCGGAAGACCGCAAATGCAGATGAAACGAGACTCAAACATCGGAATAAGGTTGGCGTGCAGCTATAACATACTTTCGCCAACCCCATTTTCCGATACTTAATACTAATGCCTTCTCATTTGCCGAGAGCCTCGATCAGCCAGTTGATCTTAACGGTCTCATTAGTCTCACCGAGGGGGATATCTCCCGGCTGCATCTGGCCGTCCATAAATAGGAAGGATTTTCCGGTACTATCAGTGGTCTCCATGCCGATGCGAGCGGCACCGCGATCGTAGAAGACTACATAAAAGTCTCCTGTTACCAGTACTGTAGGTATCTCTATCTCACCGAATAACGGCCCCGCATCAGACAGGAAGTAATTGTTCTGGGCATCGGCAAATTTGTAGAGAATATTGAGATCTTTGTCTCTTATCTCCAGCATGATGTTTCCATCGTCCGGGAACTTTTGTGCGGACTGATTAAATCCGCTCCACCCTACAATTCGCACCTTTTGCAGCTTCCAGCCTGCTTTGGGAGCAGTGAACTTTACTGCCTCTCCTGCATCCAGAATGCCAAACTTAGCTAATGAAGAGAATAATGTAAAATTCATCTCCGAATAATTCTTTCCGCTATCTTCCCTCAGTGTAGTTAATTTTGATGTTGCGATCTGTGCCGCAATAGCGTTTATGCATAGTGCTGCGCAACATAGGCAAGCCAGTAATAATATCGTCTTCTTCAAGTGATCACCCAAGATCTATCAAATGATTTTTATCCATATAAAGATTCTGATGATTAAAACAATATGATAAATAAGACGTGTGAAATAAAAAGATGAAATCTAGTCTCCGTTAATTGCCATGATCCAATTAATGGGTGTGCTTGCATTCTCTCGGGTTGGCAGTGCCGCAGGCAATAGCTGATTTCCATCTTCGACATAGATGAAAGAATTCTTGCTGGTCTCATTGAGGCGTTCACTGGCGACTGCAATTGCCCCCCTATCATAGAAGCATACGTAGAAGTCATCGCTAACAGGTATTTTTGGAATGGGGATAGTTAATGGATACATTAATGTTGCATTGCGTGCATAATTGGAGTAAGGGAGTTGAGAATCCGCAAATTTATATAGCAATTTAAGATTCTTGTCTCTTATTTCGATGGCGATGATGCGCTCCTTCGGAATCGACTGATCGCTGCCGTTAAAACCATCCCATCCGTAGAGTTGCACAGCATTTACTTTCCAATCGGCTTTTGGTGCCTTAAACTTAACTGCTTCCGCAAAGAAATATGCAGGAGCGCCGATAAGCGATAGCAAATCAACGGGAATAATATCCTTCTCTGTAATATTCCCTTCGTATGAATATATCACCTGATTCGCGGGTGATTTTGCATCAGCAGCAGCAGATATGCCTGTCAAAGATAGAGCCATTAAGCAGAATACAGTTATCAGCAAAACCATTATCTTCAAAGGATCACCTGAGATAGAACAGATGAATTTTGCCCATATAAAGATTCTGGGTCGTGAATCTTTAATAGGTTTTAATTATATGATATGGAAATGTCAATAATTCATGCAGGCTCCAGATATGATCTATTAAGCCAGCTTGCTTCGCGGGGCAGTTGAAATTTATTTTCCCCTGATCATCCCTATACTT